>CAJTQO010000028.1:0-6207 GCA_910578405.1 uncultured Lachnospiraceae bacterium
AAATTTTAACGACGCAATGGTGCGAAACAGGCGGTTCACAAATCCAAAGCCGCTTTTTCCGTTTCCATTGCAATAAACGCTTCCAGACGGTTGTCGTAACGTGTCTTCCCGCCCTGGCTGGCATCGGAGGCCCGAACAAAATTGGACTTTTTGGACGCTTTGTCATACCTTGCGATTTCTTCCCCGTTCGTTTCGCTGAATACTTTGATTTTTCTGAATTCCCCCACCATGGCGGCTTTTAAGTTCGCCCGGTCATAAGCCGTTTTATCCGTCAAAGCCGCCTGGCTCTCAAAGTCCAGGTACAGCCGCCGGAAAACATTGGATACCAGCGCGCTCGCATCCGCCCCTGTCATAAAGCGCTTTTCGGCCACGGCCAGTCCCATCACTTCGTCAATTGCCCCATCGGCCTCAGCTTCCACATGCGCCCGTTCCGGCTTCATCAGATGGACTTTCAGGATTTTGCGCAGCTCGGCTTCGGAGGGCATGGAAGTGTAAAAACATTCGTCAAAACGCCCTTTCCGGAAAAATTCCGGCGGCAGCCCGTCTATGCCGTTTGCTGTGGCAATAATATAGCAGGAGCTTTTCTTTTCCTGCAGCCAGGTCAGAAAACCGCCTGCCATCCGCTGCAGGTACGCCCCTTCCTCCCGCCCCTGGCCTCCGGTTCCGGCAAACCCTTTCTCAATTTCATCCATCCAAAGGATGCAGGGCGCCATTTCCTCCGCCTGCCTCTGCGCAAGGCGCAGATTTCTTTCGCTGTCCCCCACATGGCCTCCCATCATCCTGCCCATTTCCAGCCGGATTAAAGGCATCTTCAATTCCGCCGCCGCATATTGGGCAAAGAGGGATTTCCCCGTGCCGGGAAGCCCCATCACCAATATGCCTTTCGGCACCGCCACCCCCTTTTGGACAGCGTCTTCCAGCCTTCCCATAATCATGCCGCTTTCATGGAGATGCTGGCCAATCCTTTCCATATTGGCCATATCCACATGTTCCACCATCTTCCATTCCAAAAGCCGGTCGCGCTCCAGCAGCTTTACTTTCTCATTTCCGATTAATTCTAATATTTTTTTCTTTTTTTCGTCAAATGCATCTTCGCCGTAGTTCCGTTCTGCCCGTTCCAGCAAATATTCGATTTCAAAGCCTTGGAAGCCCTGCAGGTAAGAAACGATTTCCCGCTTAAAACGCTCTCCTATCCCCAACCCTTTTGCAGCCAGAATTTGCCCTAACCTATCCTGAATCTCCTCCATTCCCGGTTTCCTCCCCCGTATGACATGCACGTACGGGAATAGCTCTGCCGGAAGGTTGTCCAAATGGCTGACCGTGAGCAATATGAGCAGCCCGCTTTTCCCGGCTCCCGTTTCCAACAGGCTTAACAGCGCAAGCAAAGCCTTTTCCCTGTTTTCCCGGTCAAACAAATGATAATTTTCAATGACAAGCAGTTCCAGCCCTTTCTGCCCCTTGATTTTTTCCAGGGCAATGGCCAGGTAACTGCCCCGGGCTACCTTCCCAAGCCCCAAGGAATCCTCCGGCATTTGCCGCAGGATGTGGAGCCTTTGGTATAACGCCGGCTCAAAAGATGTTTTGCCGGGAACTTCCTTTTCCCCATACCGAATTGCCAACGGGGCGATGCCCCCGGTAAAATATTTCTTTTGCAGGATGTCCACCACCGGCTCCCATTCCTGCCTGTGTTCCGCCTCTAACACAATTCCATTCTTACCGCTGGCATAAACCTGATAAATCTCTTCCGCCATTTCCTCTGCCACATACATCAGTCTTTTCCTCCATAAGCGTTTCGCGCCGCAAACAATCCTGCCACGCCAAACAATGCCGCTGCGGCAATCGCCGCGCCGTTATTCGCCCCGCCGGACGCTGTCCCTGAAATTACGCGAAGCAGGCACATAACGCAAAATAGCAAGCAAAACGCACTGAGCATCCTCCATATGCCGCCGCCCGTCTTAGCCGCCCCTCTCCCTGTCCGGGAAGTTTCCGCTTCCAACAGCTTCCTGCTTTCTTCGGCTTCTTGCATTAACCGTTCCTGCTCCTGCTTACGCTTACGCTTTTCTTCATCTTCCTTTTCAAACCGTTCTTTCAGCCCTTTGCTTTTCCCGGCGTCCGCACGCCCTATCTCCCCTGCGGCGCCTACCATTGTAATGGCTGCATCCGGAAAAACCGCCAGTATTTTCCTGGCCTCTTCCACGCCAAGCAATCCCGTCGCCGCCGGTCTTTGTAAACTGCCTTCCCATATTTCCCAATCTGCAGCGGCTGTGCTTTCTGCAATCCGCCCCCTTGTCTGCCCTATATCGCGCTGCGTCTTTTCTTTTTCTTTTTCCTTCTCCCGCCCCGGTTGAAGGGCTGGCGCCGTCCGCACACCGCCGTCCTGCCGTTGTCTGGCCGGCCTCTCTGCCGCGCCCGCTGCGGCATAAGCGGAAAAATCGCATATAATCTGCGTATCTTTCCCCCATTCCCTTCTGCCAAAACGCTGGATTTCCCGCAGATTCTCAAACAGCGGCGCAAATATAGCCTGCCGCCTTTCATAAAGCCGGATATCTTCCCCGGTAAACACATAGGCAAAGACGCTATATTGTTTACGGAAGCCTCCTCCTGCCATAGCTTCCCCTAAAAGCGTATCCTGCTTTCCAGCCAACGCCAAAGCATACATCCGCTTTCCGCCGTCTAAAAACCCGGCAAACCAGCATTGCTGCATTTCCGCCTCTCCATACCGTTTTGTCACTGCAAGCATACTTCTCGATACGGTGGTCAGGATAGATTGGTATTTTGCTATTTGGGTATCGCATCTACGAATATGGTAATCCCCCATATCCCCTTTGATTTGTGCGTTTGCATAAATCCATCCATATACGGCCATCCCCCTTATCTCCTCCGTTCCATCAGCCCCGCCACCTCGCTTGCCACTATTTTATTGGCCTGGATGGCGCCGTTTTTGTTTTTCACTTCCTGTCTCCATGTTTCCAGGAAGTGAAAAATTTCGTTTCTGGTTTTTATCGTCTTTTGCCCCAAATACCGGCTTCTCCACAAATACATGCATCCAAACGCTTTGATTTGGTTGGAAAAACCGGGCGAAAGCTGCATCCGCCCTACCGCTTCCCCAATGGCTGCCAGCAGTTCCTGCTCCAGTTCTTTCCTGCATCTTTCCGCGCATTCTATAATTTGCCTGCGCTCTTTTTCCTCTTTCTCTTTTACAAACGCTTGCTTCTTATCCGCTTTTTGGCTCCGGCGGCGGCTTTTTTCCCCTGCTGTGTATGCGCTGGCGCCTGGGGAGGGCCCCTCCTTCTTCCTTCTGCCGTCTAAGATTTCTTCCCCTTTTTCTTTTCCGTCCTCCGGCTTGGCCTGCCTCCCGCTATCTTGCGTCCACTTGGCCGACAGAATGACAGAACCATCCGGCCCTATGCACATCCTTTCTTCCTGGCTGCCACTTTTCGGTTCGCCCTGTTTCCGCATACCGGATTTCCCGGCGCTGTGCGGGGCGGCAGAATAATATTGAGGCTCCATATCCCCGGCTACGGCCACAATCCCCTCCGGAAAAAAATCCAGCAGCTTTTTCGCCTCTTCCACGCCTAAAATCCCTGTCATTACCGACCTGGGCGGCTTAGCTCTAAGGCATCTTTCCCACAATGCCTCATCCTGCAGGCCGCTTCTTACTATATTGCAAGGCATTCCATGCCTATCGCATATATCCAGCGCCTTCTGCGCCTCCAGAAACTCCCACGTTTCTTGGCGCTCATGCGCTTCCCACGCCTCTTGACGCTCCCCTTCCTCCCGCGTCTCCTGCGCCTGCAGATTCTGCGCCTGCCAGCCTGCGCCGCGACCGTCCTCTTCCAATGGCCGGGACATCCCGGCCGCCCCTGGCCCGTTACGGAAATCTAGGGCGGTTCCCGTCTCCGCGCTTTCCATCCCCTGCGCCTGCGCCGCCGCGCCTTTTCCTACGCCCTGGATTTCCCGCAAAATATCTTTCAAAGGCTCAAATATCCGGCTATCCCTTGGGCAGAAATTTGCCTCCTCCCCTTCCAGCCCCCAGGCCAAGACGCAATACTGTTTCCGGAACCCCCCTCCCGCCAGGGGCGTCCCCAATATGCTTTCCTGCTCCCCGGCCATTGCCACCAAAGGACGCCGCCCCTGTCCAAGACAGCCAAAAAGCCAGCATTCCTGCCGCTCCGCCTGCCCATACCTTTTGGTGGTGGCAAGCATATCTCTGGATATCGCCGTAAGCATCCCTTTATATTTTTCCAATCCGGGGCTGCAATGCCGGACAAGATAATCCCCTCCATCCCCTCTGATTTTCGCATTTGCATAAATCCAGCCGTATGCCGCCACTTTTCCATCCTTTCCGCCAAAAGCCTTCCGGCCGCTCCAAAAAAACCTTCCAAAGTCCCCAAAACAAAACTTCCCAAAACCCTTTCACCGCTTAGAAAAAATCCTTTAACGATATCTTCTCCCCATCCCTGCCAATGCCGCAGGCATATTTTCCCTTCGTTTCCTTTTCAATGTAATATAAAATATCCCCCGCATACTGTTTCAGCCTGTTTTCCTGCTCCAACTGCGCCTTTTTCACTTCCAGTTCCCCTTTCTGCTTCCTGGCCTCTTCAATCTGTCCTTCCAGTTCTTTCAGGACAGCCCTTTCCCTCCTCAATATGCCGAAAAGTTTCGTTCGGAACTGGTTGTCGATTCTCCCCTTTTCCTGGTTATGCTTCATAATGTCCACCTCGTAATTGGCAATGGCGGCGTCCAGTTTGGCATTTTCCGCTTCCTCCCATTCCCGCCCGGACTCGGAAATGGCATAACCTACCGTCAGCATCAGCGGTATTTCAAACCCCTCCGGCTCAAACCCGGCTATAATCTCATTGTCTTCACTCAGTTTCAAATCCCGGCCCAAAGTGGAATGGCATCCCATAATTTTATGATTGGACTCAAGCAGTTTATGCGCCTTCAAAAAAGAAAGCAGACTGTCCAATTTGCGCTCGTCATCATCGTATTTGATTAAGTCGGATTTGGTCACATAAAATAAAATCGGGGTGTCCGCCGCATCCTCACGGATGCTTTTTGCCGTTTCCATCAATGTCTTAATATTGGCCACTTCCACGGCGATATCCACTTCCTTTTCCCGCTTCTCCACTGCGTTTTCCACGCTGCCGTCCTGAATGGATATATAATCATTGAGTACGTCTCCGGAGATAATGTAAATAAAAAGGGTGGCATGTTCTAACATAGCCAGGAATTCTTCCCATTTTTCCTCGTCCTCCCCCCTCCTTCTTGTCCGAAGCGAGCCCCTGTAGTCCATCCAGCTAATCTGGCAGATATTTTCATTGTCTCTGCGGAAAGCCATCTCATAGATATCGTTTTCCGTATTCCCCACCGGCAGCTTTCCCCTTACCATTCCGCTGTACAACTGCGCAAAATAGCTGATATCGCTTCCGGCCGCTTCACCGTTTGCCACCAGGTCAAATGCGACCTGCGTACCGACGCCGCCAATCATCTTAAAAAACGTATTACACGCCGCCACGGTCTTTCCGCTGGAACTCCCCCCCGTCACAAGGATATTGGCCCTTCTGTCCATAATAAATTCTTCTTTTTTCTCCATCGCTTTCCTCTCCCGCTTTCTGTCTGGCCAGCGCCGCCGGCATCGCCTGCCATCCCGGCCTGTCCGGCGCCTTGTCCCGTTTTTGATTGCCGTCTCTTTCTTATTTTGCAAATTTCTCCGCCATCCCAAAATCATTTGCCGCCTCTCCTATGCCTCTTGCGCGTCATTCCCTTTGTCCTTTTGCATCCTGCCAGGCCCCCAGCCTTTTGCGGATATCTTCCACCATCCGGTCGCAGTTTTCCAGGAAAAGTTCCAACATCACATACTCCCTTAATTTTTCTTTCTTCAGCCCATTGATTTTTTCAATTTCCCCCATCAGGTATTCCCGCATCTGCGGGCTTTCTTTTCTGTCCGGGGACGCTGCCGCCAACTGGACTTTCCACTCCAGCAGCGCTTCGTTTTCCTTTTCCAGGTACTTGGGCGAGGCCGGGGCGCTTTCCTCTTTCGTCAGCATTTTCACTTTCGGCGCAGGTTCCATGGCCAGGTACTGCTCCTTATATTCCTTAAGCATCCCCGGAGTGATTTTGTCAAAACAGCGCAATACCTCTTCCTCCGAAATCTGGTACCCTTCTTTGTTGGATTTTAACACCGCCTGCAGGGAAATCTCCGGG
>CAJTQO010000028.1:6217-44254 GCA_910578405.1 uncultured Lachnospiraceae bacterium
CTGTCCATCATTTTCTTTATTTTCTTGCTGATATACTGTTTATTTCCGCCTGTGATTTCCGCCAGCATCCCTACGGTGAACATAAATGACTCATTTAACATCTTCCCACTCCGTTTCCCTCTCCCTGTCCGTTTCCCTCTCCGGCTCCTGACTCCACTCCCGCCCATGCTTTCCCTGCTTTTGCTTTTTCCCTGCAAAGCCTTGCAGAATCCGGGCAAACCCGTTGATTTCTTCCGTATCCAACGCCAGCTTTTCCCTGCAATATGCCCACAGACTGTCCATCCCTATTTTGATTGTCACACCGGCCACTGCCAGTTTCAGCAGGAAAAACACGGCTTTCGCCGCCACGAACACTACCGCCAGCTCCGCAAACAGCTTCCCGGCGCGCAGGTTCCCTTCCTCTTTCGCCAACAGCCGCCCAAAGTAAAGCTGCGCCTTTTTCATAATCAGCCCAACGTCGCCTCCCTCTTCTGCCATGGAAACGCAGGAAACGCATACCGGCGCCATCTGCCGGGCAATGATTTCCTCTTCTTTTGGCGTAAACTGGCCATCCGATTTCCTTAAC
Source organism: uncultured Lachnospiraceae bacterium (assembly GCA_910578405.1). Classification (GTDB taxonomy): domain Bacteria; phylum Bacillota; class Clostridia; order Lachnospirales; family Lachnospiraceae; genus Kineothrix. Next base: position 6,783 of record CAJTQO010000028.1, read on the forward strand.
GCCATTTCCGTCACAAGGAAGCTGGCCAAGAACTGCAAATCCTTTTTCATTTCCCCAGCCACGGATGCAAAGCGCGCTTCTCTGCCTGCCCCTGTCTTTGCCAGGATGGCGCGCGTTTCATCCGTATAGCCAATCCCTGCATATCCCATAAGGGAAACCGTTTCCGCAAACATAGCCTGCAGCTCGTTTTCCCCGATTCCCTTTTGCGCGGCTTCCCATTCCTTTTCATAATTTTGCTCCAAAACGTCCCGCAGTTCCCCTCCTGCCCTTTCGTCCAGCAACTGTGTGGCACGGTCGTAAATAAGCATTTTCACATTGGCTAAAAAACGATACTGCTCTTCCCTATCCATTTCCAGTTCCACAATTACATTGTCCAACATCTGCGCGCCCTGCCATGGCTCCGCCGCCGGAATCTCCTGAAAGCTTCCGGCAAATTCTTCAAATGCCTGTCCGTTCCGTTCCCATGCGTCGGCACGCCGGGCAAACAATTCCTCCTGCCGCCTGGCTTCCCCGTCTTGCGCCGGATGGGCTTCCCGGTATTTCCCGTATGCAAAGTCCCTTACCTGCCTGTTGGCATCCTTCTGCTTTTGAAGCATCCATTCACTGATGACACTCCCGATTTCCTGTCCTTCCATAACTTATCCCCATCCCTTCCCACCGTCCGGCCGCTTGCCTGCCTATTCTTTCTTCTCCGGCGGCACACTATGGCGCTGGCTTTCTTCTCTCTATTATACTATAATCTATGTTAAATTCAATCTTTATTTGTATTTTATCTGTATATTATGTGTATTTTTATTTCAGAATGCTTTTCACGCCAAAAAAGCAGGCCGCCCGGCCTGCCAACAATCCTATCCCCTTTTCCACATCTCCTTGCGGTATTTATCCGGAGTAATCCCAAACCGTGCCGTAAAAGCCTTGGTCAGGCTCCTGCCGTCCGGGAAACCGCAGTTTTCCGCAATTTTATTTATAGAGTGCCCCGTATTCAACAATTCTTTGTACGCATACTCCACCCGCACATTCAGTACATAAGCCTTATAATTCACATTGGCGTATTTTTTGAAAATGCGGGACAGATAGGACGGGGAAAAGCCAAAGACGCCCGCCACGGTTTCCAGCCTCATGTCCTCCCGGTAATGTTCCTGGATATAGGATGTGATTTTATATAGTTTCTGCATCCGGCGGCTCCTCTTTGCCAGCTCCTCATCCACATCCCGCTCCCGGTACTGTGTCACCAGACAGTGCAGCATCCGGTAATAATCGCTTAGCACCTCTAACTCATAGCCATACCGCTTTTCCGCATAGGCAGTGTACATCCGGCGCACCAGCCGCACAAACTGGGCGTCCTGTTCTTTGTATCCGCCGCAAGTATGGCAAAACAGCATATACTCCCCGTCCCGGAACCGTTCAAACTCTTCCGGCGGAATCTGCACCACTATGGTAAAATTTTCTTTTGGCACGTCAATGGAATGGACTTCATTGGAATTTACGATAATGAAACGCCCGCTGGACAGCCCATAGTAAGAAGCATTGATGTAAAAATCTATTTCCCCTTCAAACACCACGAACAACTCCACCGTGTCATGCCAATGCTTCGTCACCCGGTAGTTTCCGTTTTTCCCCTCAAAAACAAACATCTTAAACGGCAGGCCATCGTTTGGTATCACCAGCTCCCTCTTACCCTCTATGTCGTCCAGCCGCATCCGCCTTTCCTTCCCTCTATATGTTTTCCCAATCCCCCTCTGCCCCATATTCCCCTTCCTCCTCATCCCCCTCTTCCTCTACCGGGCGCCACGCCTGTCCGAATTTCACATCCTTAAACAGCGCAGCCAGTCCGGTAATCTGTTTCAGCCGCAAAATCTCATCCCTATCCATGCCCAAATGTTTGGAAATCCATGCATCCGAACGCCCGATTTCATGCAGTTCTTTTACAATGTTGCTCATCAAATCCACATTGTGGTTCCCCCTGGCCCGGTTATGCCGGATTGTGCTGGCCATACGCTGGTCGATGGGCTTATCAATCACCGACACCGGAAGCATCCCGCCCTCCCGCTCAAAAATATCTTCATGCTCCAGCATAACACGGTACCGGTGGAATCCGTCCACAATAATGTATTCATCCGCCTCTTTGGAATAATAACAGACAATGGGCATCGTATAGCCGTCTGCCTTGATGCTCTGGTAAAGCAGCTTCATTTCCGGCGGCGCCACCGCATTGGGATTATAGCTGTTAGGTTTTATCTTGCTCACAGGCACTGCAACTACGTTGTAAACCGGGCTCTTAGGCTTCATTGTTTATCTCCTCCAAACCTTTGTATTTCTGCTTAATCATGTCAATGTTCCTCTGCTGCTGCCGGTTCATTCCAAACCCCATAAAGCGGCAGATGTGGTCATTTTTCAAAATACAGTAGCACATCCGTTTCCAACTTGGCACATCTTTGGTGGATTTGATGTCGTCTGTATTGTCCGGGATTTTTTCCACAAAAACAATGCGCGATTTTTTATTTAACGTATAATTAGAAACGCCATTGCGTTTAATCCGATAGCCATGCTCCTCCAGCTCCCGAATCGTCTCTTCCTCCAGGCCGCCGCCCTTTTCATGCCAGAATTTAATGGATGCGTTAAATTTTTTCACATAATTGTTTTTCAAACGGATAGGCAGGGTGTCCAGAAGGAACCGGGTATAGGATTCCCACGTATGCCCCTCCGGCAGCGAGACATTCCGGTATCCCATGGCTTTTGTCTTCCCGTAAATGCAGGCGAAATTGGCTCCCTGCACCCTCCCCACCAGCTTGGCCCAGATTTCCGGATCCAGCACCCGGTACAGGTTCAGGCTGTCCTTGGAATAATCGTTAAACGGAGAAGCCACACGCATCTGGGACACTTTCAGCCCTGCCATATGGTACAGGTCATATAAGCGGTTATAATCATAGTCAAACAGGTAATTGGCATGCCAGATATCCTCCTGCCCCCAGTCATACAGCGGGGAAGCGCACCATACGTTTTTAAACTGTCTGCTAATCCAGCATTCCTCGTTATAACCGTATTTTTTGTTGACAAAACCGCTGTATCGCTGCAAAGACTCATCGGCCCGCATCCCAAGCAGGCATACGGTCTTTTTGTTGCCATGGGAAATCCGGTACCATCTGCTAAACTGCTTGGCCAAATCTTCCTGGTGCATCCGGTAACGGTAAGTCGTAATGGGGTTTTTGTCCAGGTTAATGACGTAATCATGTTTGGGCATATCCCGCACCCATACTTCCTTTTTCCTGTCGTCCCATGGGTACCAGTACATTTCATAGTTGCTTAACGCCGTCCTTGTGGCCATAGGCAGACAGACCCAGTACAGTTCCGCCTTCCCTTCCAGCCGTTGGAAAGTGCGCTCTATATACTGCGTGGTCACGGTATACTGCGCCTCAAAATCCTGGTGAAAAACGCCGATTTTCTTCTCCGGGTAATATTTCTGCTGGAAATCCAGCGTCATATTCAATAACAGCCCGCTGTCTTTGCCTCCGGAAAACGATAGATATATATTGTCAAATTCCTGAAAAATGAGCCGGAGCCGGTTCTGGAATGCCTCATAGACATCTTGGGATTCATATTCACGTTTCATAGCGTCAGCCCTCCCTTTTGTGGCAATATGTGTTAAACTTTACCATATTTTTCCAATTTTTTCAAGAAAAGGCCCTTTTTTAACACAAAATTCCATACACAGACACGCTTCCCCGCTCGATGTTTAAGAAAGAAATTTTATGCTATTTTTCTATTTACAAGCATTTATTGTATTTTATGCAAAAGAACCATCAAGAAGCTTCCTTCTGGCATTCCATCCAGACAGAAATTAGATTTGTGGGAGATTTGCGCCAAAGGAAGGGCGTATCACATGAATTTGGCGCAAGCATCACGTAAAGCGCTGTGTAGCGTTGCAGGGAACAACTTTGCAAAAGGCATTGGACAGCAAACGCCCATGCAGAAAAACCGCATGAGCGTTTGAGGCATATAGCAAAACGTCTTCATTGTCCAAAGCTGTTTTTTATGGAAAAGCCGAATAGCAATCAGCAATCCGAACATGGATAAAATGACTGGAAAAGAACCGATAAAACCTTCGCAAAACCGCTTTGTGAAATATAACAGGCAGGAAAAGGAAAGGAGCAAAAAGGAACCGCTTATGGAAAACAGAAAGCAAAGACAGGCATATTGTGTTTGTGAAAAAACGCCGCAAAACGAAGTATTGTAAAAGCCGCCGGCATATCCTTCCACAAATGGATTTACCGACGGCTTTTTACTACATAAACAGTGTGCCAAGCTGCATCACTATGCCACATACACAATTAAAGACGAACAAACAAAGCGCCACAGTTCCAACCAACGCCCTTGTACGGCTGCTCTGCAGAGGTTTACGGAACTCTTCCACAATACTACAGGAAGGGTCGGACGGAATATAGCAGACATGGTAGCTGCCGCCCAAGCTGTACTGTCCAGCCCGTTTCTCAGCGAAATCCATCTTAACCTTATAGTCCCTGCCATCCACCCGGTATGTAATCACGGGAATTTCATTCTTCCAGCGGAAAGAACGGTTCCTACGGTAAACGGTTTCCAAATCCGTAATATACCCGTTGGCATTCCCCGTCATCTCATGCGCCCGGTTGAGCATATCGTTCCTTTTCTTAAAATTACGGAAATTGACAAAAGCCAACGCCGCAAGCACGATAGCGATAACCGCTGTAAAACCTAATGCCACCATTTGAACACCTGCATCCATAAAAATACCTCCTTAAAAAAAATATGTAAATGTTCTTCTTTATTCTAATACAAACGGGGGAATGTGACAAGCCATTTTCTATCTTTTTCACGTTCCATATCGTTTCCGCCATCACATAAATTGGCGCTTTCCCAGTGTCTTCAAGGGTTCCTGCCGGGTTTGGAAAGCGCTGCGCAGCCTCGCCAAAATATGGAACAATCCCCCTTTTTTCTACTATATATTGACAATTACCAACATATATTTTATACTTATGACAAAGTACAAAGGAGAACAATGCTATGACAAAAGAAAGTATTATTATGTATGCGAAAGTTTTGAAAAATTCTTTCCAGACTACGGACGCAGTGGAGATTGCCCGTAAACTGCAGTATGATGTAGGCTTTGTCAACACAGGAACGCAGTATTTAAAAGCCAACACTTACAAATTTGAAAGCGGTTTAAAAGTAATCTTAATTAATGCCAACTATGATGAGGTTTCCAGGAATGTGCTATGCGCCCATGAGCTTGGACATGCTGTTTTTAATCATGCCAATAAAAGTAATTTTAAGGACACCAACTTGGTCAACGAATATACCGTAAACCTTTTTGCGGTTGCCCTTCTGTTTGATGAGGCTGATTTTAATATGCCCCTGTCGGAAATGAGCAACTATACTTTACAATGCATCCTGGATGCCAACATCACCCCTCCCGGGTAAGGAACAGCAGCAACACCGCCTATGTCCTTGCCCGTTTTTATTGTGGGCATTCCCTTGATTTCCTCTTTCTTTTTCTTGTTCCCCGTCTTCCCTCACTCCCGTTCTGCCTGCGAAATTGTTTTATCTGTTCTCCAATTATTGTATAATCCCTTTCAAACAATTCGTCGCAAAGCTGCTTTTGCAATACGTCCCCTGGCACTTTTTCCAACAGTTTCCCCTGCACAAAGAGTTTGCTTTTTTCTTTATATTTGGGTAAGCCGTTCCGTTCCTGGATATGGGCCAGTTCGGGCCGCCAGAGGATGCTTATTTTCCTTTTCCAATCCACCTCCGGGTTCGGAAGGGGCCTGCGCAAAATATAAAAATCGGGCCTGCCCCCTTCCAGCTCCACGGTGATAATCCCCCACCATGCAGGAAGGCGCTCCCCGATATGCATGGCATGGCTTGTCCCTGCCACCGCATAATTGCAGTCATAATATAAATTATAGTCCTTCACCTGCCGCTTTAGCCTTGCATAACTGTCCGCATCGCTTTTAATCTCAATTCCATAGAGCAGCTCCGGCGTCACCATTACTACATCCGCCCTCGACCTTCCCATCATTTTCTCTTCCAAAATCCTGATTTTCCCATAAACCTCTTCCAGAAAATCAAACAGGGGTTCCCTGATGTCCTTATCATAGAGCATTTCCATGCCAACACACAACCTTTCCTCTTTCGATAACGCCATGTTTATAACATACGGATCCGCCGTCCTTCCTTATGCCCTGCCTTGCACTTACGCTCCGGCTTATGGATTCCAACGCTTGGGTTGGAGACACGCTCTACTTCTTGTCCTTGCATACATCCACCCACCCGGCATATGCAGAATGCTCTTCCAGCTCCGCAACCGTAAGTTCGATTGCGCTGTTAGAGCTGCCGCAGGCTGGAAAAACGGTTTCAAAACGTTTTAAGGATATATCCAAATATACTTCTACGCCTTCCTTTACCGCAAAGGGGCAAACGCCGCCTACCGCATGGCCTACCAAGGCTTCCACTTCCTCCGGTGAAAGCATTTTCGCTTTCGCGCCAAATTGCGCCTTGTACTTGTGGTTGTCCACTTTCCTATCCCCGGCCGTCACCACCAACACGGCATGGCCATCCACCATAAAGGATAGCGTTTTCGCAATTCTTTGCGGCTCACAATGCAGCGCCTCAGCCGCAAGCGCCACGGTCGCACTGGATACATCAAATTCCTGCACCCTGCTTTCCATTCCATATGTTCTAAAATACGCCTTTACCCGCTCAATTGACATTTCTGACTTTCCTCTTATTCCAGTTCCGCATGTGAGAAAAAAATCCCCTTATCCTTGGAAAGATTTCCTCTCACTCTCGTTCCAGGAAATCCTTCCGGGCCTTTTTTTCTTACATGCTGTTTTTTTCCAGTTCCTCATTTCTGAAATAAATCCCCCTATCCTTGGAAGCATTTCCTCTCACTTTCGTTCCAGGAAATCCTTCCGGGCCTTTTTTTCTTACATGCTGCTTTTTTCCGGTTCCGCATTCGGATTCAGGCGTCCATAAGCTGCAGCTCATACAGTTTTTTGTAAAGCCCCTCCTGGCGCAGCAGTTCCTGGTGCGTCCCTGCTTCCTGTATCTTTCCTTTATGCATTACAATAATCTTATCCGCATGTTGGATGGTGGACAGGCGGTGCGCCACCATAATCGTGGTACGCCCTTCCATCAGTTTTTCCAACGCTTCCGTAATCATGCTTTCCGTTTCCGTGTCAATGTTGGCCGTGGCCTCATCCAATACAAGGATGGCCGGATTATAGGCCAGCGTTCTGGCAAAGGAAAGGAGCTGGCGCTGTCCGGCGGATAGGGTGCTGCCCCGTTCCGTCACCGGCTCATCATAACCGCCAGGCATCTTTTGGATGAACGAATCCGCATTTACCACCCGGGCGGCGCGCTGAATCTCCTCTAAGGAAATCTTTTCATTGTTCAGGGAAATATTGCTTTTCATATCCCCGGTGAAAATAAACACATCCTGCTGCACCTGCCCAATGGCGCCACGCAGCGTATCCGTGTCTATTTGCCGGATATCCACGCCGTCTATCAGGATTTCCCCTTTTTGTATGTCATAATAACGTCCAATCAAGTTCAAAATGGACGACTTCCCTGCCCCGGTGGCGCCTACAAAAGCAATTTTCTGCCCCGGTTCCATTACAAAACTGACATCCTTTAATATGTAATCCTCTTTTTCATAGGCAAACCAAACATGCCGGAATTCAATCCGCCCCCGCACCTCCACTTCCACCGGATGCTGCGGCGGCACAATCTGCGGCTTTTCATCCAAAATGGAAAACAGTTTCTCCGCCGACGCCAGGGAGGACTGCAGCGTGCCAAATTGTTCCGCCAGTTCCTGAATCGGTTCAAAAAAAGAGCCAATATAGCTGATAAAGATAAATAAAGTCCCCAAAGACAGCGTCCCATTGAGTACGGAGGCGCTTCCTGTCCCAAGAACCACCATCATGGCAAGAACGGAAAGCAGATAAATGGATGGACGGAAAATGGCAAAAGTCATTACCTCCCTCCAGTTGGCGGCATACAGTTCCCCGGATTTCTTTTCAAATTCCTCGTATTTTTCCTTTTCACGCACAAAAATCTGGATAAGCTTCATGCCGGAAATATGCTCGGAAAGGAATGTGTTTAACTCCGTGATTTTCGTCCTTGTCAACCGGTAAGCCTTTCTGGACATGGCACGGAAGAAAAAAGTCAGCGCCATTACCACCGGCAAAAGCAAAAACGAAACCAACGCCATCCGTACGTGGATGGACAGCATCACTGCCGCATAGCCGATTATCTTCACTGCATTCTTAAACAACTTTACCAAAACAGTGGAAAAAAGTTCGTTTACCGCCTCCGTATCATTGGAAACACGGGTAACAAGCTTTCCCACCGGAGTGGTATTGAAAAAACTCAGCGACAGGCTGTGGATATGGCCGAATACCTCCTCCCGCATCCGGTATATAATGCTCTGCCCCATTTTCTGCAGCATCCATGTGTCCACCGCATTTAAGGCAAAGCCGCATAAGAGCATCAGCAGGTAGAGCCCTGCCGCCGCCAGGACGCCTGTAAAATCAAACCGCCGCAATTCCTTTAAATCCTCTCTGGAAAGCAGCGCCGCCCCCTGCTCCACGTAATCGCCAAACAAATCATAGCCGCCGCTTTCCAGCGCTTCGCACTCCGCCTTCGTCACACGCTCTGCCATATAATACTTATCATTATAAAGAAAAATCTGATAATATGCGCCCTCTTCTTTTACCTGGCTCTTTTCCGGCTGTATGGATGCTGAACCGTCCATGCCTGACGGCCTGGCCATGTCTTTTCCAACAACAGTCTGCGCCACCGTCCCTTTCGCACGTGTCAGATAAATCTCCCTATATGCCACCGCCCCCGGCTCATCCGCCTCTGCTTCAACATAAGGCGTATAATAACCGTTGATATAACGGTCAATAGCATCACCAATGATAATCGGACGGTAAAGTTCCACCACAATAATAAGCAAAACAAGAAAAGTAGCGGCAGCCATTGTCCATGTATGCGGTTTTAAATAGGTAAACAGCCTTTTCATCCCTGCACCCTCCCTACCATTTCCCTGCCGTCCAAAGCCCGCTTCCCATCAAATGCCGCACGTCTTTCGGAAATGGCCGCTTCCAACTGCTGCTGCTCAAACATGCTCCGGTATATCCCGTTTTTCTTCATCAAAGTTTCATGGTTCCCGATTTCCTTCGCCTCCCCATCCTCCAACGCCAGAATCACATCCGCATTCTGGATGGTGGAAATCCGGTGGGCAATTAAGATTGTGGTTTTCCCTGCCCGGTTTTTCTTTAGATTGCGCAAAATGTGTTCTTCCGTATCCGTATCCACTGCCGATAAAGCGTCATCCAATATAAGGATGGGCGCATCTTTCATCAATGCCCTTGCAATGGAACTGCGCTGCTTCTGCCCGCCGGAAAGGGTAACGCCCCGTTCCCCCACAATGGTTTCATACCCATCCGGGAACGCCGCAATATTTTCATGGATGCAGGCGGCCTTGGTTGCCCGCACAAGATCCTCCATATCCCAATCGTCCGTGCCAAACGCAATATTGGACTTTAATGTATCAGAAAAAAGGAAATTATCCTGCGGCACATAAGCAATGTTTTCCCGCAATGTTTTTAACGGAATCGTATTGATATCCCTGCCGTCTAACTGTATCATTCCCGGTTTTGTATTGTAAAGGTGCAAAAGCAGATTGACCAAGGTGGATTTCCCATTCCCTGTCCGCCCGATAATGGCCAGGGTCGTCCCCGCCGGAATGGAAAGGGTAATATCCTTTAACGTAGGCTCGCTCTGTCCACGGTGAAGGAACGTCAGGCGGTTTAGGGTAATATCCCCGCGGATGGCCTGTTTCTCCTCTGTTTCTTTCACGCCTTCCTGGTCTGCAATCTCCGGTTTTTCATTAAAAACTTCCTGGATGCGGCGGATGGAAGCCGAGCCCTGCGAAAACATATGGATGGCGTCGCCGCACGCTAACATTGGCCAGACCAGCATATTCACATATTGGTTAAAGGCCACGAAACGTCCAAGCGTAATGTCCCCCACCAATGCCAGGTACCCGCCGTATATCAGCGTAACCAAGACGGACAATCCGATTATTACATCCAAAAGAGGCATTACCACTGCCTGCAGGCGGATTACATTCAGATTCTTCTCCATGGAATTTTGGTTTGTTTTTGCAAAAGCCCTCAATTGGGCGCGTTCTCTGACAAAAGCTTTGATTACCCTTACGCCGGAAAAGCTTTCCTGCACAAAATCCGTCAAGTCCGAAACCGCCTCCTGCCGTTTTAAGAAACGCTTATGTATGATTTTCCCATAATAAATCTCCCCGACACAGATAAGCGCCATCGGAGCCACCGCAAGCAAAGTCAGCTTCACATTCACATAATACATCATCTGGCAGACCACCATAACCGTCATTACCGATGCGTCAAACACACAGATTACCGCCGGGCCAATGGACATGCGCACCGCATTTAAATCACTGGTAAAACGGGTCATCAAATCCCCTGTCTTATGCTCATTGTAGTATTCCACGCTCATTTTCTCCAAATGGGCAAACATATCGTTGCGCAGTTCCTTTTCAATGGAGCGGGAGGCCCCAAAGATAAAAAAACGCCAAAGGAAACGCCCCAACGCCAGCGTAACGCCAAAGAGAAAAATAGAGACAAGGCAGGATGCCACCCCGTCCCAATCCATTGTGCGCGCCGCCAGCCCGTCCGTGACCGTCCCTGTCAGTTTCGGGATAAACAGGTTGGCATAGTCCACTACAAACAGTGTAAGAATGCCGGCGCCATACTGGCGCCTATGCTTTTTTATGTATTGGAAAATAAACCGGAACGTGTCCATGGAAACCTCCTTATTTCTCCCTATCATTCACTGAAGCTTTTCAAGTTGGCTCCGTCCCGGAAAACTTAAGTGAATGACATTGCCTTATTTCTATGCCTTTTAAAAGGAACGCTTTAAATAACGGATTCCTTCGCCTCCATATTATACCATATTCCCAAAACATTTCATCAAAAATTTTCCCTCTGCGCAATCGCCGTCCCCCCCTCCCCCTGCACCCCGTGTCCTGCCGGCGGTTTCCGTTTTCCCGCCGCCTTGCCTGTGCGCTGTCCGGTTTGTTGTTGCCCCAAACAGCCTACCCTTTATCCGTCCGTTTGGCAAACCCTTACAGCATCTCCTTTACCAATCGGTTTACCATCCCCGGATCCGCCTTACCTTTCATGGCCTTCATCGTCTGCCCCACCAGAAAACCCACCGCCTTCTCCTTCCCTTTATAATAATCTTCCACAGACTTAGGGTTAGCGGCAAGCGCTTCTTCCACCGCCCTGCGCAGCGTCCCCTCATCGTTTACCGTTTTCAGCCCCATTTCCTCCACATATGTCTCCGGGTCGATATCCTTTTCAAACATCACCTCAAACACCGCTTTGGCCACCGTGCCGTTTATCTCCCTTTGGTCCGTCATCCGAATCAGTTTGGCTAAGTTTGCCGGGGAAAAGCGAATCTCCTCCGGCTCCATGCCATGCTCCTTTAACAGACGAAACGTCTCCACCATCAGCCAATTGGAAACCTTTTTCGGCTGTCCGCACAGCCGCACTGTCTCCTCAAAGAAATCCGCAATGCGTTTCGTCCCGGTGATAATTTCAAGGTCATAGTCCGGCAGGCCGTACGCTTGCCTGTAACGCGCCATCCTTTCCGTGCGCAGTTCCGGCTGCGCCGCCCTGATGCCCTTCAGCCATTCCTCCCCGATTGCCACAGGAGCCAAATCCGGATCCGGGAAATAGCGGTAATCCTGCGCATCCTCTTTGCCGCGCATGGCATAAGACTCCCCTTTACCGTCATCCCACCGCCTGGTTTCCTGCACCACTTCCTGCCCGGCTTCCATCCGCTCTATCTGCCGTTTCCGTTCCCCTTCAATGGCTCTGGCTATGGCCCGGAAAGAATTCAGGTTCTTCATCTCCGTCCTCGTCCCCAATTGCGCCACGCCCGCTTCCCGCACGGAAAGGTTCACGTCAACACGCATAGACCCTTCCTGAAGCTTGCAGTCAGAAGCCCCCAGATATTGCAGAATCATCCGCAGCTTTTCCAAATAGGCAATCACTTCCTGTGCATTGCGCATATCCGGTTCGGATACAATTTCAATCAACGGCACGCCGGAACGGTTATAATCCACCAGCGAACAATTCCCCTCCCCTAATCCTTCCATGCCAAAACTTTCCTGTCCGTTTTCCCCATGCAGCAGTTTGCCCGCATCCTCCTCCATATGGATTTCGTGGACGCCCACCTGCTTCTTCCCCTCCTTAGTCTCAATCTCCACGCTGCCATTTCTGCAAATAGGCAGGTATAGCTGGGAAATCTGGTAATTCTGCGGATTATCCGGGTAAAAATAATTCTTTCTGTCAAATTTGCAGTATCTGGTAATCTCACAATTCATTGCAAGCCCTACCGCCACCGCATATTCCAATGCCTTCTTATTTAACACCGGCAGCGCCCCCGGCATACCTGTGCAGACCGGGCAGGCATGGGTGTTCGGCGCGCCTCCAAATGCCGTGGAACAGCCACAGAATATCTTTGTTTTCGTCGCCAGTTCCACATGCACCTCCAGGCCAATCACTGTTTCATATTGTTTCGCCATGGCTGCCACCCTCCCTTTCCGCTGCCTCTTTAGGCAAACCAAAATCCCCCCTTGCCTTTTCATACGTATAAGCCGCCCGAAGCAGCGTCTTTTCCTGAAAACAATCCCCAATCAACTGTAAGCCAACAGGCAGCCCTTTGCTGTCCTTCCCACAGGGCAGACTAATCGCCGGAAGTCCGGCCAGGTTCACGGAAATGGTATAAATATCGCTCAAATACATCTGCAGCGGGTCTGCCAGACTCTCCCCAAACTTTGGCGCCGTTGCCGGGGCCACCGGCCCAAGAATCACTTCATACCGGGCGAAAGCTTTCTCAAAAGCCTTTTTCATCAATGCCTTTACCTTCAACGCTTTCAAATAATAAGCGTCGTAATACCCGGAGCTTAACACAAAAGTCCCCAGCATAATCCTGCGCTTCACTTCCGCCCCAAACCCTTCCGACCGGGATTTCTTATACATATCATGCAATCCCTCATACCCTTCTGCCCGAAAGCCGTATTTAATCCCATCAAACCGCTCCAAGTTGGAGCTGGCCTCCGCAGCCGCTATTGTATAGTATGCCGCAACCCCATACTCTGCCAAGCCTAAATCAAATTCCTCCACCAGCGCCCCTTTTTCCTGCAGCGTCTCTGCCGCTTTCCTTACCGCCGTTTTCACTTCCCCGTCCAGCCAAGCCCCAAAATAATCCCTGGGAACGCCAATCCGAAGCCCTTGCACATCTTCCTTCAAGGCCGAAGCAAAGTCCGTGTTTTCCCTACGCAGGGAAGTGGAATCCTTTTCATCATACGAGGCAATCGCCTCCAGCAGGGCCGCGCAATCCGCCACATCTTTGCAGATTGGCCCAACCTGGTCCAAAGAAGAGCCATACGCCACCAGCCCATACCTGGACACTGTCCCGTAAGTAGGCTTCATTCCCACCACTCCGCAATATGCCGCCGGCTGGCGGATGGAGCCTCCGGTGTCCGAACCAAGCGCCGCAAAGCACTCCCCCGCCGCCACTGCCGCCGCCGAGCCGCCCGAAGATCCCCCTGGAACCCTCTCCGGATTCCATGGATTCCTTGTCACGCCATAAGCGGAAGTCTCCGTTGTGGAACCCATGGCAAACTCATCCATATTCGTCTTCCCAACGAGCAGCATCCCTGCTTTTTCCACGTTCCGCACCGCCTCTGCCGAATAAAACGGCACAAAATTGCCTAACATCCCGGAAGCGCAAGTCGTCCGCATCCCTTTTGTACACAAGTTATCCTTCACTGCCAGAGGAACCCCGGCCAAAGGCCCTGTAAATTCTCCGTTGTCTATCCTCTTTTGCAGCTCCTTTGCCTGCCTTCGCACCGCCTCCGGCTCTACCGTTATATAACAATGATATAACTCCTCCTTTTCTTCGATGCGCTCCAATACCGCCTGCGCCGCCTCTGCAACCGATACCTCTTTCGCCTTTATCCTCCTTGCCAGCTCCAAAGCCGACATCCTCCATAACTCCATGCGTGTTTCCCTTTCTTATTCCAGTCCCGCAACCACTTCGGTTCGGCGCTTTTTCCACACAGAAAAACCCGGCTTATATAGCAAGCCTGGCTTTTCTCTGGCTCCTCACCTGCGCCGTTGCTGTCCCAGCGCCGCAACCACTCCCGTTCGCCGCCTCCTTTTTCCCTCTTCTTTTATTCAAATGTGCGGGGGACTGCGAACATTCCGCCTTTCTGGCTGGGCGCATTTTTCAGAATATCCTCTCTAATGTCCCCGTTTGTCACTACATCCTCACGAAACACGTTCTGCAGTGGAAATATATGCGACATTGGTTCCACTCCATCCGTATCCAGTTCCCCTAACTTATCAATATAATCCAACATCCGCCTCATATCTGCCTTTGCCGTTTCCTTCTCTTCCTCGGACAATTCCAGTTTCGCTAAAATTCCAATCTTTTCTATCGTTTCATCGCTGATTTCGTGCGCCATCCGCCGCCTGCACCGCCTTTCTTACTTCTTCTCGTCCCATTTGCCCTTTCCAGACTTTCCCTTTGCCTCTGCCTCTAACCTCATATTCTCTTTCCTCCCTGCCCGCTGTCCGTCCCGTCCGTCCGCCAGGTTGTTATCATCCTCTTAAAACAAGGTCTGCCCGATTTCTTGACATTCGTTTTCCTGGCATTCTTGACATTCGTTTTCCTGACATTCGTTTTTTGACCGGCTTTTCATTCATTATACTGCCCGGGTAGGCAAATTACAACCAGTCCCTGCGGCGTTAGAAAAAAACGGCATAGCCTGCAGGCTATGCCGTTTCTGAAATCATTCCAAATTATACCGCATTCCAAAAAACTATACGCCGGAATACGCGGAGAATCCCGCGTCAATGGGCAAAACAACGCCGGTAATTGCACTGGCCGCTTTATCGTCACAAAGGAAGAACACGCCGCCCAACAATTCTTCACTATCCACAAAGCGCCCGGTAGGGGTGCCGCTTAAAATCTTTTTCGAACGGGCAGTAGGCGTTCCATCCTCGTTAAACAAAAGCGCACGGTTCTGGTTGGACACCAAAAATCCGGGGGCAATGGCATTGCAGCGAATTCCTGTCCCTGCAAAGTGGGTCGCCAGCCATTGGGTAAAGTTGGACACTGCCGCCTTTGCGCCGGAGTAAGCCGGAATCTTTGTCAGCGGAATGTAGGCATTCATGGAAGATATATTTAAAATGCATCCTGCTTTACGTTCCGCCATATCTTTTGCAAATACCTGGGTAGGAAGAAGCGTTCCCTGGAAATTCAGCTTGAAAACAAAATCCACTCCGTTTGCATCCAGGTCAAAGAATGTTTTCTGCCCTTCCACCGCTTCATGCTGGTATTCATTGTCGGTCGTCGCCTTCGGATTATTGCCTCCCGCCCCATTTACCAGAATATCACAAGGCCCTAAATCTGCCAGCACCTGTTCACGGACTTTCATCAAAGCCTCTGTCTCCAATACGTTTGCTTTGTATCCTTCGCAAACCAAGCCTTCCGCCTTGCACTCGTCCGCCAGTTTTTTTACAGCCTCCTCATTCAAATCCAAAGCCGCCACCTTGGCTCCTGCCTGGGCAAATGCCTTTGCCATTGTGCCGCAAAGCACGCCGCCTGCACCTGTTACCACTACCACTTTCCCGGTAAAATCCACTTTCAACGGTAAATCCATCATAAGAATCCCCATCCTTTCTTTTCTCTTTTTTCTTCCAAAGCTCCTCTTGTTTTTCCTGTTGCGTTCCGCTCTCTTCATATCCTCAAGCCATTAAAACGGTTCCTGGGCGCACTCCCGCCATTTCCGGCCGGAATGTAACGCCTGCCGCATAGTTCCGGGGCGTTTTCGCTTCTTCCCCCGGCTTCCTACTGTCCGGCTTCTTAAATTTTTCCGGCTTCCCGTTCTAACATATCCCAGCAGCCCCACAAATACATAATGCCAAGCGCCCTGTCATACAAGCCATAGCCCGGGCGGCATTTCTCCCCCCAGATATGACGGCCATGGTCCGGCCGTATATAGCCTTCATAACCGCAGTCATGATAAGCCCGCATAATTTCCAAAATCCCCACATCGCCGTCGCAGTCACGATGGGAAGCTTCCGTAAAGTCGCCATTATCGAAATGTTTTACGTTCCGCACATGGGCAAACGCAATGCGGTCACAATAAGTCCGGATAATGTCCGGTACGTCATTGTCCGGGTTTGCGCCAAGGGAACCGGAGCAAAGGCACAGACAGTTATGCTCGTCATCCACCATAGTCAACAGTTTTCCGATGGATTCCTTATCTACCATCAGACGGGGCAGGCCAAAAATATCCCATGGCGGATCGTCCTGATGGATTGCCATTTTAATCCCGGTTTCACGGCAGGTTGGCATAATAGCCTCTAAGAAATATTTCAGATTCTCCCAAAGCTTCTCCTTTGTCACCGGACGGTATGCCTCAAACAGTTCATCCAGTTTTGCCATACGCTCCGGCTCCCACCCAGGGAATGACATGCCATTGAGGTTTTTTAAGATGTAATCCGCCATTTCCTTGTAATCCTGCTGTATTTTTGCCTTTTCATAAAAAAGCGAGGTGGAGCCGTCCCCCATCGGGTGGAACAGGTCTGTCCTTGTCCAGTCAAAAATAGGCATAAAATTGTAAGTAACTACCTTTACCCCAAATTTTGAAAGGTTCTTTAAAGTTGTTTTGTAATTCTCTATATATTTGTCCCTGGTCGGAAGGCCGATTTTGATATCGTCATGGACATTTACGCTCTCCACCACGTCCATGTTAAACCCATGCCCCTCAATCTGGCGGCGCATTTGTTCAATCTCCTCCACTTCCCATACTTCTCCGGCCTGCTTATTGTGCAGCGCCCAAACCAACCCGGTCACGCCAGGTATCTGCTTGATGTCTTCCTGCGTAATACTGTCATTCCCCTCTCCATACCAACGAAAGGTCATCTGCATATATAAGTCCCTCCTATTCCAGTTCCGTATCCGTTCCCCACATGCCCCTTTACGTGGAAGTATTTCTGGTCGCTTCGCTCCCATAAAACCTTCCGGGCATGTTGGGTACTTATACTGTTTCCAGTTCCGTATCCGTTCCCCACATGCCCTCTTACGTGGAACGATTTCCAGACGTAACACGTCTTGCGCTTCGCTCCCATAAATCCTTCCGGGCATGTTGGGTGCGTATACTGTTTTCAGTTGCGTATCTGTGTAAATGCCGCCTTAAATATGGGTGTCAAAGATTCCGCAGTAGGAATCCACCGGATCCTGTCCTACGAAAGCTTCTTCCCCAGCCATCATTTTCTCTACCAGTGCATCCAGCGTATAATCATTGCTGTCATAGGTATTGATGTATGTCCGTGCCTGTGGGATATCCGCTAATACAAATGGATGCTGCACTCCCACTACGACCACCGGAAGCTCGAATACATACCACGGTATCTCGCCGCCGCCTTTTGTCATGCCAAAGGAAGGACGCGCCACTGGCTGGAACCCTCCGGCAATGTCTACCATGGTTATAATCAAATCCTGGTTCTCCCTAAATTCTTTGATTGGCGTCTTTCCTGCAAAGTATGCGTTGAAGTTAGGCGCTTTCCCTGCCTGCGCTTCTTTAATCATCTTTTCGATGGGGCTTTCATAAATAAACGCCTCAAACCCTTTCGCAATCAGTCTGTCACGCAGTTTTTCCGCAGGCGAGGTGGATGGAGCCCGCAGTGCGCCAAGCCCTGGAGCGGAAAGCCCTTTCACATAAACAATCATAATCCTCTTGTACCGTTGCGGCGTGAGCGGGAAAACATCTTTGTCTTTGTATTTTACAAGGGTAATCGCATGGTCGGTGATTTCCTTTTGCATATCCACATGCTCTTTGCAGCCGATTACTTCCTTCATCTTCTCTTTGGGCGGCACGAGTTCGGTCTTCGCTTTTTTGTGCAGACCCATATGCGCCTTTAATGCCAGAATGCGGTGCAGCGCTTCATCCAGACGTTCTTCCGTTATCTTTCCGTCCAGATAGCCCTGTTTCATGCTGGCAAAGTCTTCATCCATTTCATTGAAGAACAGGAACATATCCACGCCGGAGGCAATGGCCGTCGGAAGGACTTCGCTTCGTTTCATGCGGCAGGTCAGTCCTACCATGTGGGATGCGTCCGTAAGCACCATGCCGTTAAAGCCCATTTTCCCGCGCAGCAGCCCCTGAATCAGTTCCGGCGACAGGGTTGCAGGCATCATTTCATCGTCTGTAATCTCCGGGTTAAAATGCCTTGCGTAGGCCGGCTGCATAATATGCCCTGCCATAATCGCTTCCAGTCCGTTGTCAATCAGCGCCTGGTAAACCATCCCGAACGTTTTGTCCCATTCTTCGCAGTCCATGGTATTCACGCTGTTCGCCACATGCTGATCACGGAAATCCAGCCCGTCCCCCGGAAAATGCTTCGCCGCACAGCAAAAGCCCGGATTGGCATGGGCGCCCTCCAGATACGCTTTGGCCATATCGGCAACCCTTTGCGGATCATTCCCATAGGTCCTTAAGCCAATTACCGGATTTTCCCAATTATACATAATATCACTGACCGGGGCGAACGACAAGTTACAGCCAATGGTCGCCGCTTCCTTATTGGACATATAGCCAAGCTGGTATGCATAGTCCGTATTCCTGGTTGCGCCGATTTTCGTCTGTGAGCCAATCATCGTGCCGTCCGTACATGCGCCATTGCCGCCATTTTCCGTATTACATGCAATAATCAGCGGAATCTTGCTGTTTTCCTGTAAAATGCGGTTCTGCTCATATATTTCCTCCGCCTTGCCCGGATTATAACGGATTCCTCCGATGTGATAATCGTTCACCGTCATTTTCAGGTAATCTTCCTCACGGGAGGAACCCATATTAAAAAATAGTTGCCCGATTTTCTCGTCCAGTGTCATGCCCGCTATCGTGTCTTCCACCCATTTACAGTCTTCGTCCGTTAAATAAAACGGCTTCGCTTTCATATCTACCATATGTTCTCTCCATTCCCGTTGCGCATCCGCGCCTAAACCCTAACGCCTGTGTATTTAAAGTTCCTTCAGCCGCTTCCGGCACGGATAGTGTTTTATGCTTCCTACTTCTGTCGCCCCGTCCCTGTCACGACTGGCCCAGATTCTCCAAAAATTGTCTCCGCTTCTCCTGCTGGTACTCGCCTCCATACGTCCCGGCCACAAACCGCGGAAGCGCTTGCGAAACAAACTCTTCCCAGCTTTCTTTCTCATGGCGCACAAGGATGGGGTAATAATACACGCCATTTTTCTCCGCCGCATCCAAATCCCCCGGCGCATCCCCGCACATCAGCACATGGTCAGGGGCATAGCCGCGCTTCATTAATTCTCCGATGCAAAACGCTTTGCTCCCCGCATCCTGCGCCAGCACTACATCCGTATATTCCAACAGGCCGTACAAATCCCATTCGTCCAATACCGCTCCCAAATTTGCGCTGGACACAATTGCCACGTCCGCATCCCTGTGCGCCTTCTCCAGCGCCTGCGCCACCCCGTCAAAAGGCCGTTTGTCTTCCTGGGGCAGCCTGTCTATGGACTGGTTGACCTTAATGCTCCAGGACAGCGCCTTCTTCAGGCAAATGCTGCCATGTTCCTCAATGGCACGCTCCAAAGCGCCATTGGACAGCTCCGGGCTTTCTTCCACCCATTTTTTCAGTACGTCCAAATCCTCTATCCCGCAGTATTTCTCCCGAATCTCGGAAAGCGCCATTGCCAGCCCCTTATACCTGTTTACCCCGCGCGTCATTGTATACAGGTTAATTTCGTTCCAGCGGTTTAGTATTTCCTCCCGCCACTCTTCCAGTCCCCACTCTTCCACCATACAAGGGCCAAAGCAGCGGATATGCTTTATGTCCATCGTATCCATGGCGCAGCCGTCGCTGTCCACACATACCAGAAAATCGCTTCTTTTTGTATATGCCATAAATCTGTCTGCCATTTTTCCTACCACACCCCTTTCCCAACGACCCATACATCACCAATGCAAGCGGCCCCGGATAGTTTGCAGCCCCGTTTCTAACGCACGCCTTCCGGCCATACTGCCTTCCCGCAAACGCCTTACGCCCCGCTGCGTTTATCTCCCCCGCCGCCTTGCCAGTTCCTTTACATTTGCTTCTACTTTCGCCTTATTTAACGGATACAGGAACCAAAGGAAAACAGCCACCAAGCTAAACCCAACCATCGGGGCGATGCAGGAAAGCTTGAAAATCCGCTCCGTAACCACCGGGTCAAAGGCCGTGGCCTGCGTATACCCGATGAAAGTCAGCAATGCGCCTGTCAGCCCGGAGGAAAGCGCCTGCCCCAGCTTCCTTGCAAAAGAATATACCGAATAAATCGTCCCGTCCTCACGAACCCCATTTCTCACTTCCGCATCATCAATCACATCTGTAATCATTGCCCATATAATCGTATTAAAAAAACCAAGCCCAATATAAGCCAACGTGAAAAACGCTACGTAAGCAAAAGGATTCGCCGGATGCACCGCCAGACAGACCAGGTATACCGCCGCCGATGACAGGCAGCCCCAAAACGCCAGTTCTTTCTTTCCTATTTTTGCAGACAGTTTCGCCGCAAACGGGGCGCATACCGCCAGCACTGCCAGGCTCCCCGTCAGTGAGGAAACCGACTGCGCCTTGGGACTGCCATAATAATTCGGGAACACATACCCTGCCATCCCGCCCATGGTCAGCATCGCCAGAAGGAGGGCAATCGCCGCCGCAATAATGCCAAGCAGCGGCCGGTCAGTGACAAGCCCTTTCAGCAATTTCCCAAGCCGCAGCTTTTCCTGATTGGCAGGCGCTTCCACACGCTCACGCACCAGCCGGAAGCAAAGCAGATAACAAATCACGGCCAGGATGCTGAAAAACCCTGCAATCATAGTCATACGGGGCCCGGACAAAACACTGTTCCCATTGACTGTCACATAAGCAAACATAGGCGTTCCCACCCCGATTGCCAGACCCGCTAAAGTAGCCCCTATCGTCCTCCAGGTAGACAGGGAAGCCCGGTCTTCCGGTTTAGAGGAAATAGCCGACGCCATAGAGCCATACGGAATGTTGATGGATGTGTAGAAAAAAGAGCCCCATAAAATATAAGTCACAGACATCCAAAACACTTTTACCCCATATGGCAGCCCAGCCAGCCCGGACTGGTAAATCAGAAAAGAAGAAATTGCCACCGGCCCGCACATCCGCTTAATCCATGGCCGGAATTTCCCGCCTTTCCCCGGCTTGGAACGGTCTACAAGCTGCCCCATCGTCACATCCGTAACCGCGTCCACAAAACGGGCCGCCATCATCAGCAAACCTACAACGGCCGCATCAATCCCCATTACATCCGTGTAAAACTTAAGCATAAAGCTGGATGATAAAATAAACGTAAAGTCATTGCCAAAGTCACCGAACATATACCCCAATTTATCTTTGAAGCCAAATGGGGCCGCCTCTGTTTCCGCCTTGCCTGCCATGTAACAATCCTCCTATTCTCCTCCTGCGCGATTCCTCAAAGGGCTTCCACCCCATTCGAAATTACGCACAGGCTCTGCTTTCCAGTCACACACCTTCCTTTCCCTATACCGGCCGCCCCATCTTAAGGGGGCTGCCCGGCAGAGTCCTTTGTATTCCCTTGTTTCCTTACTTTTCCGTTATTTCTGTATTTTGTCTATCTTTATTAACTGTGCATTCAGGCTTTCTGCAAACCCTTCCGGCATCATGCCTCCTGCCATCCCTACCATCCGTTCCGGTGTGGAATTCTTTAACATATCCCACATGCCAACTCCCGGGGCTATGGTCATATTGGTGGCCAGCTTCACTGCCTTTGTTACGATTTCCATTGCTTGCGGACACTCCGCAAGCTCCGACATGGTATCTCTGATGCTGTACTTCCCTTCCGGGAATTCCATAGGAGCTTTCAAATCCATATCTCCAACCAGTTTAAACCAGTTTGCCACGCCTTCCGCTCTTTCATTTACCTCTGGCAGCACATAAATGGACGGTTCTGCATCTACTTTTTCCAGCGTCATGCTGTCCTTACATTCCCCTGCCACCGCCAGGATGCTATTAAACCCATCCTTCAAAGCCACCGTAAACACAAATACCTTCTCACTGGTCTGCACCTGTTCCAGATTTCCGTTGACAAAAAGGGAAACCGTAGGCTGGTTGGAATATACGCGGATTTCCGTCGTCTCCCCGGCGCGCTGCGCATACCGTTTGCCGCACAGATGCACCATAGGCTCCTTATTCCAGTATGCCTTGTACACATAGTAGCTGTCTTTCTTTGTCTTACGGTCTATGGTAATCAAGCCCTTGTTGTTCCGTCCGGCCACGCCGCCTTCGTTTCTGGCCGCACAGCCAAAATCAAACATATTCCAGACATGGCTTGACCAAATCCATGGACGGTCATGCAACACCTTCGCCATATGCTCATGATAGAGCGCCTGGTATTCCTCGCTGTAGTCTTTACATGCCGGATTTGGCCCATGATAAGTGACAATCCCTTCGCAGCCATATTCGGAAAGCCCAAGGCAGATTTCCGGATGCGTTTCGTGGAAACGATCCAGCCACGGCCCGTTGTCTTCCATTTTGCCGCCGTACCATCCAAAGTAATGGTTGTAGCTCTCCACATCCGTAATATTGTGTACCGGGCTGTCCACCGGGGTCATGGAAACGTGGGCAATGGTGGTCAGCCGTGTGGGGTCAAGCTCCTTGCACAGGGCATTCAGCTCTTTATGGTTCTCCACCAACTGCTCCGAAATGCCTCCAATCAATATTTCATTGGAAACGCCCCAAAAACAAATGCTTGGATGGTTATAGTTCTGGTAAATCAATTCCTTCATCTGGGTAATGCAGTTTTGGTGCGCCGCCGGGTCCGGGTTCATAACACTGATAAACGGAATCTCCGCCCATACGATAAACCCAAGTTCGTCGCATGCATCATAAAAATCCTGGGAATGCTGATAGTGGGCCAGACGGATGGTATTTGCGCCCAATTCCTTAATCAGCCTTGCATCCGCATAGTGGTCTTCCTTCGTTAGCGCATTCCCTTTATAAAGCATATCCTGATGACGGCTCACGCCGCGTAAAGGAGTCGCAACGCCGTTTAAAATAAACCCTTTCTCCGGGTCGCAGGAAAAGCTGCGCACGCCGGCGCGCACGGCAATTTCGTCATACGCTTCATTCCTTCTTTGCAAAATGGCTGTCACCGTATACAGGTAAGGATGCTCACAATCCCACAAAGTAACGTCCGGCACATAGATTTTCACCGCCGTATTATCTGCCGGACGTACGGTATAGCCCACTTCCTTCCCCTGCGCATCGCAAATCCGGTACAGTACCGTAAAGTTTTCATCCGCATTGTCCACCCAGGTTTCCAACTCAAATTCCGCGCCGCCGCATGGACAAGGCACAGCCGTAACCTTTATCCCGTCGCAGCCCCAATACTCCAGCTCAAAATGCTCCTTGGGCACGCTAATCAGATTTACGCCCCGGTACAGCCCGCCATAAAACGTAAAGTCCGCCGACTGCGGGTATACGCTGCTCTTATTTTCGTTGCTGCAGGCAATGACCAACAGGTTCTCGCCCTCTTCCAGGCAATGCTCGGTAATGTCTGCACGGAAAGTGGAATATCCTCCTTCATGGTAGCAGATTTCCTTCCCATTTACATAAACCGTTGCCTGCTGCCCCGCAGCCGGGATGTCCACAAACACCCGTCCGCCGTCCAAAGGCTGCTTCGGCGTCTCAAACCGCTTCGCATACCAATAACAGCCTCTGTCATACGAACCGTTCCCATCATGGCCGTCCACCGCATTCCATGTATGCGGTAAATCCACCTGGCTCCATTCCTCAGGGAACTTCGCCGGAAGCCCTGCATTTTCCTGCGTAAACTTCCAGCCCCGGTTCAGATTCACAATTTGTCTCATTCCATACCTCCTTGTCTTTTCCGGCTCTGCGCCGGTATATGTTATCTATCTTCCAAAGAATCCCTATGTCTGCATTTTACCCTTATATCCCCATCCCCACTTTTCACAAGCTGTCTTTTTCCCTGTCTTCCCCTTATTATTTAATTTTTATAATTTTTCTTTACCCCTTTATTTCTTTTTGTAAAAATTGTATAATAAATATACTATTTGTTTCTTTAACTATCTACAATGTATAATTTTTGTTTCTTTTTGCACTATTTTTACCAGACGAAGCCATGAACCACCGCACGGCAAAAGGAGTATTGCGCTATGAACCAGACTATGATTCGCTTTATCCAAAATTTATTGGAAAACGTCAACGTCCCTGTCCATTTTATCGCTCCGCCCTATGACAACCTTACCTGGCTGGACAGCGGGCTGCGGGCTTCCCTGCCAAACGCCAGCGCAGGCGCAATGCCCCTGGACAAATGGTTTGCGCAGCTTATGCCCCAAACCATCTATTATGTTGCAGACACATTCCACTGCTGCTACAGCGTTTTGGGCCTGCCGCAAAGCCAGTCTTTCATGCTGTGCGGCCCTGTCCTGTTAGAGGAAATCAGCCAGGAAACCTTCCTGGATATCGCCCGGAACATGGGGATACCAAAAGAGTCACACCATATTTTGAAAAATTATTACTCCCATCTTCCCTCTTTCCAGGCTGTCCACTTGTTCCAGAATATTTTTACCACTCTTGCGGATAATATTTGGGGAAAAGAAAAATATAATATCCAATTTATAGATTTTAACGCGATGGATAAATGGTATGAGACGCACAGGCTGTATCAGAACGCCTCAGACACGGCGCAGGTGAGCCTGCCTATGATTGAAGTCAGGTATGCCCTGGAAAACCAGGTATTGGACGCCGTATCCAAGGGGAACGAACAAAAAGCGCAGGAACTGGCGGCCAGGCTTTGCTCCTGTTTCTCTCCCCAGGAAGTGGTCTGCAGTTTAAGGGATTTCATGGACTATACGCTTGCATTCAATACGTTGCTGCGTAAAAAAGTGGAAGAAGCAGGCGTTCATCCCATGCATATCGACCAGCGCTCCAGCCAGCACGTGCGCAAGATTGAGCAGATTACAGCCAAGGGACAGTGCTATCCGATTATGCTGCAAATGATTCACACTTACTGTCATCTTGTGCAAACGCACCGGCGCACGGACTATTCCCTCCTGACCCAAAAAGTGTTAGCCTATATAAGCGCAGACCTGGCCGGCGACCTTGGCTTGAAAGCGATGTCTGAACGGCTGTCTGTCAATGCCAGCTATTTATCCGCCCTTTTCAAAAAAGAAATGGGCGTCCCGCTAACGGACTATGTAAACCGCCAGCGGATGGAACAGGCAAAGAAACTGCTTATTATCACCGTCCTGCCAGTGAAAACCATTGCACAGGAATGCGGCATTTCCGATGTCTACTATTTTAACCGCCTGTTTAAAAAAGTGACCGGATATACGCCGAAAGCATACCGGGAAAAGACAAACAGGGAGCAGGAATCCATAGAGACAGGCATTGCCTGGCCGTAAGTTATCCAGCCTATGTTTATCCGTCTCACCATGCATACGCGCCCTTTGCGCCCGCTATGTTTATCCGTCTCGCCATATATACGCGCCCTTTGCGCCCGGCAAGCCAAGGTCTGCCCGGCGCTGACCGCCCTTCGTTTTTGGCAGCCGATATAAGACTTTCCGCACACGTTTCTTCTGACAGGGCGCTTCCTACTTCCTCTTTACAAAATTTAAAAAATGAAATAAAATAATGATATTATTCTGTGGGAATCTTTCATCGGGCAGAGAAGATTCCTTTTCTCTATCCGCGCATCGGGCGCCTGTATGCTTTGCCGGCAATCTCTCTTGGTTTCCCTATGCGTAAATTTACAACGCAAACAGTATGCGCGCTTACGGATACCTACGTCTGCGATGAAATTTCCTATCAGGTTAAAAACAGGGACACGTCTCCCGGAAATGAAAGGAGAAAAAAATGATTCGCAAATATGTTTTTGGGACGCCTTTTGAAACAGAAGCCGTTACACAGCAACTGCCCGCCGAAACGGGCATGCCCGGATACGGCGCAATCCAGACAGACGAAGGCTTCCGCTTTACGCTGTCTTTAGAAGAAACCGACCTTGTCTACGGGCTCGGGGAAGCAAACCGGGGCATCAACAAACGGGGCTATGTCTATGTAAGCAACTGTACCGACGACCCCAACCATACGGAAAGCAAAGAATCCCTCTATGGCGCCCACAATTTCGTTGTAGTCAGCCGGAAAGGGAAAGATTCCTTTGGCCTGTTTTTTGACTATCCTTCCACAATCCGTTTTGACATTGGCTATGCCAAACGGGACGAAATGGCAGTCACCTGCGGGGACGCTAACCTATGCCTCTATGTCATAACCGGGGAAAGCGCTTACGATATTGTAAAACAGTTCCGCCATATTATCGGCAGGAGCTATATCCCGCCCAAATATGCCTTCGGTTTTGGGCAGAGCCGATGGGGCTACCGCACTGCGCAGGATTTCCGCCAAGCCGCCGACGGCTACCGCAACTGCAACATCCCCATCGACATGGTCTACATGGACATCGACTATATGCAGGATTACAAGGACTTTACCGTAAACCAGGAGCAATTCCCGGATTTTAAAGCTTTTGTGGACGAGATGAAAGAGAAAAAAATCCATCTCATCCCCATTATTGACGCTGGGGTTAAAATCGAAGAGGGTTATGACGTCTATGAAGAGGGCGTGAAGGAGAACATGTTCTGCAAACGGGAAGACGGCACGGACTTTGCGGCTGCCGTATGGCCGGGCATGACCCACTTCCCGGATATGCTAAACCCAAAAGCCCGCCGTTGGTTCGGCCTGAAATACAAAAGGCTGACCGATGCCGGAATTGATGGTTTCTGGAACGATATGAACGAGCCTGCCATCTTTTATTCCAAAGAAGGGCTGGCAGAAACCACCCAGTTTTTAAAAGAATTCCTGGAAAAGGGCATGGGGGAAGATGCTTCCAACCCTTTCCAGTCTTTCCGCCTGCAGGGCAAAATCCACTCCCTGTCCAACAACCCGGAGGACTACCGCCGCTTCTACCACAATGTGAACGGACAAAAGGTTCGGCATGACAAAGTGCATAATCTGTTTGGCTACAATATGACCCGCGCCGCGTCGGAAGCCTTTGAAGAGATTGCGCCGGGAAAACGTATCCTGATGTTCTCCCGCTCCTCTTATATCGGTATGCACCGCTATGGCGGCGTGTGGACTGGCGACAATCAATCCTGGTGGTCACACCTGTTGCTGAACCTGAAAATGATGCCGTCGTTAAATATGTGCGGCTTCCTGTACACCGGGGCGGATTTGGGCGGCTTTGGCTCCAATACAACGGAAGACCTGTTGCTGCGCTGGCTGGCCTTTGGCGTCTTCACCCCTCTGATGCGCAACCATGCCGCAATGGGGACAAGGCTGCAGGAGTGCTACCAGTTTGAAAACACGGAAAATTTCCGCCACATAATTGAAGTGCGTTACCGGCTGATTCCTTATTTATACAGTGAATTTATGAAAGCGGCCCTGCATGACGATATGTATTTCCGCCCGTTAGGCTTTGACTATCCGGAAGATGAGATGGCTTGTGAAGTGGAAGACCAGCTTATGCTTGGCCATGAAATCATGATTGCCCCTGTATACACGCAAAACGCCAATGGCCGTTATGTATACCTGCCGGAAGAAATGATGTTCGTGAAATTCCTGCCGGATGGCCATATCCATAAGGAAATCCTGGAAAAAGGCCACCATTATGTCAAAATCGCATTAAATGAAGCGTCGCTTTTCATCCGCAAAGGCAAAGCCATTCCTATTGTGGATGCGGCGCAGTGCGTAGAGGAAATCCGCATGGAGACAAAACAAATGCTTGGATATGAAAATGCAGACTATGACCTATATGACGATGACGGAGTGTCTGTTATCGTATAGTTATCGTATAACAGAAGCATCGTTGCATAGGAAGGCATGGATGGAACGCCCATCCAAAAAGGGACAGCGCATACAGCCCAAATACGCGGTATGGGCGGTATGCGCTGTCTTGGCTTACTTTGTCCGTTTTGACTGGAAGGGCTTTGTCTTAGGAAGGTTTCCGTTACTGCCCTTCACTCTTTGACAGAAACGCTTTCTGTGCCGCTTCCATTGTTTTGGGAAACGGATTTCCAAATGTATGGCAGCCTATCAAATACCGGAGGCGTTGCACGGCTCCCCGCTCAAAATTGCATCCGCGACACAATGTCATTCCATGCTTCTTCATCAATTTCCTCATTGCCAAAAAGCTTCCTTTTATCCGCATCCGTAATTTTGCGAATCACGCGGCACGGATTGCCTGCGGCAATTGACCAGTCCGGGATATCCTTCGTCACCACACTTCCGGCCCCAATCACTACATTATCCCCGATATGAACGCCAGGGCAGACCACCACGTTCCCGCCAAGCCATACATTATCGCCAATGGTCACTTCTTTTCCGTATTCATAAGCCGAATTGCGGCTGACCGGATGAACCGGATGCCCAGCCGTATAAATCGACACATTGGGCGCCATTTGACAGTTATCGCCAATCTTCACTTTGGCTACGTCCAATATGGTGCAGTTGTAATTGGCAAAAAAATTCTTTCCCACCTCAATGTGTTTTCCATAATCGCAGTAAAACGGCGGATTCAAAAATGCACCGTCCGACTTCCCAAACAGCTCCTTTACCACTTTCCCAATCCCTTCAAAATCAGAACGATCCATAAAATTCAGTTTTTGCAGAAGTTTCCTGCAAACCATCTGCTCTTCAAAAATACTTTCGTCCGAAATGTATGCCATCTGGGCATCCCTACGCTCCTTGTTTGTCATGTTTTCCTCCTATTCCAGTTCCGCATCTACTCAAATAACCGCCCCCTCTTAGGGAAGAATTTCCTGACGCTCACGCGTCCCCAATTTCTTCCCGGCGGTTCTTTGTTTCGATGTTGTTTTCCAGTTCTGTAATTTTTTATTTATGGTAATATAATCCAGGCGGTTTGTCAAAGGCGCAGATGCGTAATTATTCTGTTAGGTTCCGTACCCATTTATATTGTTTGTAATGCTTGTATACGGCGGGCAGTTTGACAATTTCATCCAGATTGACAATAAAATAAACCGCTAAAACCGGGAGCCGGAAAACAAAGGCCGCAAGCAAACCTAATGGAACGGTGACGCACCACATTGTCACAGTGTCGCACAGAAAGCCAAACTTGCTGTCCCCTCCGGCGCAGAAAATGCCTGCAATGGTCGTTCCGTTCACAGACTTTCCAACTAAATAGTAAGAACACATCACCAACATCCATTTCAGGTACTCCCTTGCCTGGCCGCTTAAGTCCGTTGCCATCAGGATAAATGGGCTTAGGGCTAACAAAAGCGCACCGGAAACTATGCCGCAGCTTACGGCCAGACGACAAAGCCTCCCGCCATATTCCTTTGCAGTCTCCAGCCTTCCCGCCCCCAGTTCATTGCCTACCATAATGCCCCCGCCGCCGCCAAGGCCCATGCAGAAGCAGGCTATCAGATTTTTCACAATGTTGGCAATGGAATTCGCCGCCACCGCATCCGAACCAAGATGCCCCATAATCACGGAATACATGGTAAAACCCACACCCCACACCATTTCATTCCCAAGGACAGGGGACGTATATTTCCAGAAATCCCGGCACAGGCTTTTGTCATCCCGGCGCAGATTCCCGAAACGCAGCTTGATGCTGTCTTTTTTCGCCGTCTCCAGGACACACCACAATACTTCCATTGCCCTTGCTGACACAGTGGCAAGAGCCGCCCCTGCTATGCCCATTTGCGGGAAGCCCAATAAGCCAAAAATAAAAACCGCATTTAACGCTATATTGACTGCCACGCTTACAGAGCTGATGACGCTGGATTTGGCCGCCTTTCCACTGTTTTTCAATATGCATAAGTATATCTGCGAAACCCCGGTCAGCAAAAAGGACAGCGCCACCCAGCGCAGATACACTGCCCCGCCGTCCACAAGCGCCTCTTCACTGGTAAAAATGCGCATCAGCGTCCTGGGGATGCAAAGCCCTGACAGGAAAAAGACGATAGAGAGGCCAACGGTAAGTTTCATCACATAGGCAAAAATCCGCTCTACCGCCGCCTTATCTTCCTTTCCCCAATACTGCGCCGCCAGCATGGACAGCCCAATAGTCATCGCCGCCAAAAACAGGCTTTCCACAAAAGCCACCTGGCCCGCCAGAGAAACCGCTGACAGAGCGTCCTGGGACAAAGCCCCAAGCATAAGAGCGTCTGACGCGCTGACAAGAGCCAGCATAAACTGCTGGAATGCTATGGGAAACACCAAGGTCATCAGTTTTTTCATAAAATCCTGTTTGCAAAAATCCTGTTTCTCTTCTTGTTTCTCTTCCATGGAAAATACCTCCCAAAACCTTTTATGCTGACGGATTCACCTCCGGCAGGAAACCCGCAGCGCCAGTTTCTGTCCCTGTATGCGCGTCCGGCCCCTCGGACAGGAAATGATTTATCCCCGTTACTGTTTTGCAAGTAAAAATCCATTTGCGAAGCAAATTTTGCATGGATTTTTACCTGTTACCGGAACGGAATGAACAGTAACTTATCCCCTCTCTCGCCGCCAATACATGCTTTTTCCCTCTTGCGCCTTCATTCTTTTGTATGATATCATTCTAGTAGCTCCTTTTTATAAAAACTAACACGATTGTTGCAGATTATTATAATTATCGTATCAGCCACGTCCTGGCGTCGCTTATCCCAGCGCCGCTTATTTTACGCCATCCCCGAATTGTTAATGCCATAGTTTTCCTTTTCATGGCATTAACAATTCGGGGATGGCGTAAAATAAGAAGCCGTATTGCCAGACCATTAAAACGCCAGTCTTATGCAACGCTGCACTATCATTCGCTATCGGAGGAAGAAATGAAAACCGCAATCACAGAACTTATGCAGGATTTTTCAGAAGTGGTAAAATATGAACAGGCCGGCGTTCCCTTATATATCCGCACTTCCCTCTTGTCTTTCTATCCGGATATGAGCGCCCCCTGCCACTGGCATGACGATATCGAATGGATTCATATCCTGGAAGGGCGGATGTCCTATTATGTCAATGGCAAACGGCTGCTTTTAAAAGAAAACGATTCCCTTATGGTCAATGCCCGCCAAATGCATTATGGCTACTCCTTCCAGAAACAGGACTGCCGCTTTTCCTGCATCCTGTTCCATCCTTCCTTATTTTGCAGCAACCAAATCCTGCAGAAAAAATACGTTACGCCCATCCTGGAAAACTGCGGGCTGGAATATCTGTGCCTTCCCTCCGGCACGGAAGGCGGGGAAGAAGCGGCGCAGTCCCTTTCGCAAATTGTCTCCTTAAAGGAAAAAGAAGAAGAAGGATATGAAATGGAAGCCATTGCCCAAATGCAGATGCTGTGGGGCAGGCTCTTACAGAAAAAGCTACTGTTTCCCAGCCAGGACAACCAGCAAATACCGGATGATTTAAAAACACAGAAAGACATTGTATCCTTCCTGTACCAACACTACAGCGAAAAACTTTCGCTAGATGAAATTGCCGCCGCCGGGCATGTCAGCCGCAGCAAATGCTGCCGCATTTTCAAACATTATTTGCAGCAAACGCCTATGGACTTCTTAAATGCATACCGCTTAAAAGTGAGCTGCAACCTGCTTGACGCCACAGACAAAAGCATTACGGAAATCGCCTTTGCCTGCGGTTTTAACCATTTAAGTTATTTTTCTAAAACTTTTTACAACAGTTATGGATGCACGCCCCGGGAATACAGGGAACGTTTCCGCTCTTCCCATCCGTAAAAAAGCGCATTTAGAAAAACGCCTGAACAAGGTTGCAAGAATAAGAAAATCCAATTATGCTTTATCTATCGTTTTATCCGAATCCGGTTTTGCCCATACCGGAGTCCTTGCCGGCCGTTCGCGGTTTTTCCATAAAACAGAAAGCATAAAAAAATATTGTTAGATATGAAAAGAAAAGGGTAAATTTGCGGAACAGGGACGGGAATTTATTTTCCGATTTATTTGAGGCGCATATCCTGGAACTCAATAAACCATTAAATGGCTCCGCCCCTGTCAACGATTGGGGTCGCTTATTTCATGTAAATTATCAGGAGAACTCCCGTTTATAAAAATATACATTCCTGCATGTCTTCCCGTTTACTGCAATCTCCCTCCCGATTTACTCTGCGGTAAATGAAACCGTTGACCCTGACAATTATATGGGATTTATTCTGAATACAATGAAAAATGATATGCTATCCGTCCTTTGCGAACGGTTTATGTTTTGTCCCAACAATACCTCTGCTTACCGTCTGCACTTTTATGAACACGTTCAAAAAAGTATTGACAAACCGCTTTCCTTGCTCTATTATATAAATGAACATGTTCACAATAAAAAACGATACACACAAATAAAGAAGAAGGGACAGAATGAGAAAGAAAGACGACACACTGCGGGATACCCTGCTGGAGCTTGCACGGCAAACCGCAGACAATGAAGGAATCGACGCCATCAACATCCGCTCTATTGCCAAAAAAGCAGGCGTGGCGACAGGCACTGTATACAATTACTTTTCCTGCAAAGACGAACTCCTACTCGCCCTGACGGAAGCATATTGGAAGCAGGCGCTTCTGGAAATGGACGCTGCGCTCACCGCCGACTCCTTTTGCGGACAACTGCAGCAAATTTTCCTCTTCCTTAAAGAACGGATTGAGCAATCCGCCGGGAAACTTATGCACAGCCTGGGCAGCACGGAAATCACAGGCCAGCAGCGCATGGCTTCCATGCAGGTTGCACTGGAAACCATCCTGCTTAAATGCCTGGAACAAGACAAAAACATATGCGCCGATGTCTGGAGCGAACCATTTGCCGACGGACAGGGAGTAGGCGCATCCTTTACCAAAGAACAGTTTGTGCGTTTTGTCCTGCACAACCTTATCCTGCTGCTGAAAGCAGGGCCGTCTGACCTGGCTTTCTTCTTTGCGCTTATCAGACGCATTATTTATAAAGACCAATCGAAATAGGAGGATTTTTTATGCCGCAAGCAATAGCCGAAACCGTTTTTGACGTATTATACCTTTGTTTTGCCCTGACTGCCGGGCTTACCATGCTCTTTCGCGGAAAGGACCCTCTGGTGAAAAAGGCAGGATGCATGGCCGCTCTGCTTGGCGCCGGAGATTCTTTCCATCTGGTTCCGCGCGCTTACGCCCTTTGGACTGCCGGGCTGGAAGCCAATGCCGCGGCGCTGGGATTCGGAAAGTTCGTCACATCCATTACCATGACAATCTTTTACCTGATTTTATATTATATCTGGCGCAGCCGTTATGAGATTCATGGAAGGAAAACCCTGTCTATCTCCATGTGGGGCCTGTCCATCCTGCGCATTGCACTCTGCCTGCTCCCGCAAAACCAGTGGCTGACCTACCGCCAGCCCCTCCGGTACGGAATACTGCGCAATATTCCTTTTGCGGTTATGGGAATCCTGATTATCCTTCTTTTTGCGCAGGAAACGAAAAAAACAGGCGACCCTGTATTCCGCCATATGCCTCTGGCGGTGGGCCTCTCTTTCGGCTTCTACCTGCCGGTTGTCCTGTTTAGCGGCGTCGCCCCGGTCATTGGCATGCTTATGATACCCAAGACCCTGGCCTACGTCTGGATTGTGCTGATGGGCTGGCAGCTCTACCGCCAGCCGCAGACACAGGCGGCGAAAACTATGCCGCAGCCCGCAAGGCAATAACGCCTGCGCACAGGCATACGCCATTTCCGCATTGCCCCACCCGCCCGGAATTCCCAAGCAATGACAGAATGTCAGCCCGGGCGGTCAAAGGGCTTATGCAAACAAGGGCCTTACGCCCGGCGTTAAGGCATCGGCTCTCTAAGCCACTCTTTTTCCATCCCAAGCTCATCGAAGCTTTGATACCGGTTCAGTTTCATAATATCCGGCTCCCAAAACATCATCCTCGTCCCCACATGCCGCCTGGAACTGCGGTACTCCTTTGGCGTCATCCCCACATACAGCCGGAACACCCGGTAAAAATTACTCAGCCCGGTAAACCCACAGCTATATGCAATATCCGTAACCTTATTGGCCGACTCTTCCAGATACCTACATGCTGCATTTACCCGCAGCATAGCAATATATTGGTTCAGCCGCATCCCCATCTGACTTGAAAAAACACGATACACCGTTGATTCACTTACATGCATTTCAACTGCCAGCGCAGCCGCATCCAACGGCTCCCCCATATGCGTATGGATATAAGAAACACAAGCGTTTAATAACTCATGCTTCTTATGCTTCCCCTTCTCCCCTTCCTCTTTATGCCTGACCAAAACCGTTAAAAGCTGGTACATATACATGTGGTAACGGTTCCAGTTCTCTTCCTGCCGCAGCGGATGCATCCGGCATAACTCCTCCCGGCTCTCCCGCTGCGTTTTCTTTCCTTTCCAAACGCCCATTTCCTTTTCCGTTCCTGCATCCGGAACGCTAAGATAAGCCATTTCCGACAAAGCCTGACGGACAAGCGTTTTCTCCGGCAGTCCCATCCCTGCGGCAGCGCGGCGAACCTCCCCGCTTTCGCAATCCAAAACGCCGTCCCCCACCGTTGCGCAACAAATCTTTTTATCCTGCATATCCCCCAGCATTTCCTTATCCACAGAACAAACAATCTGCAAATTCCCAGGCTCCCCGTCGTAAATTTCATGGCTGTCCCCACTGTTCACAGTAAGGAAATCCCCCTCGTCCAGCCGATGCTCCACTCCATTCACCCGCACATATAGTTTTCCCTTTTTACACAACAGAATCTCCAGATGGTCATGCCAGTGTACCCCATTTACCATCACATTCATCGCCGCCACCGTCACCGGAAGCCCCAACACATCCGCCACTTTCTTTGTTTCGTAATACCCGCCCATAGATTTTCCTTTCTGCCCCTTTCTTCCCCATTCCCCTGCCGCCAACGCTTAATAACCGTTCCAATACACCATGTCATTCACTTAAGCCTTGCAAAATGGCTCAAACCATAGACCTCCAGTGCAAACCATCCAAAGACGCAATGGCGCTAAGGCGCCATATTTAGACGCCTTAGCGCCATTGCGTCTTTCATGAGCAAAAGCGTGTCCGGATGGGGTTCCTGCTTGGCGCCATTCCGGAAACTTAAGTTAATGACGTTGTTCAAATACAAGTTTTCATTATGCGGCGGATGGCGTTTGGGCCGCGCCCCTATCCCCGCTCCAGGCCATTATACCAAACCGCCTATGCGCCATCAAGGAATCCTTCCTTCCAAACCGTCCTTTTGACCGGATATTGGAAAGAATTGCCCGGATTTTATAAGTTTTTGCCCGGAAATTATAGTAAACTGAAAATATAGTAAACCAAAAGCATAACAAACTTTAGTTAAAGCGAACTCTAATTGTCAAAAACGAAACGCCAAACGGCCAAACCACAAAGAGCTATTCAAAAAACGGAGGATTTTATGGAAGCAAAACAGAGCATTACCTATGCAGTCAACGGCAGGGCAATCGTGGAGGAACGTATCCTGCCCGTCACACCGGAGGCTGAGGAAGCCAAACATCTGGAATCCCATGTGATTAACCTTTACCCTGAAATAACCTATCAGGAAATCGAAGGTTTCGGCGGCGCATTGACCGATACCGTCGGATACCTTTACTCCAAAATGACGGAAGAATGCAAAAAACGATTTTTAGAAGACCATTTCGGGAAAAACGGGCAGCGCTACCGGTTTTTGCGTATGCATATGGATAGCTGCGACTATTCCCTGGAAGAATACCAGGCAGTGGCCGACCCCATTGCCGACCCGGATTTTACCGCCTTTTCCATTGAACGCGACCGGAAATACATGCTCCCTATGTTAAAAGACGCCATGGCAATGACCGCACAGCCCTTCCAAGTCCTGCTCAGCCCCTGGTCCCCGCCAAAGCAGTGGAAAACGCCTCCGGCAAAACCGAAAAATGACGCTTCCGTCTATGGCGGCGAAGCCATGATGGCCGCTTTCCTGCCGGAAGTGGACTACGAAACGCCATCCAGGTGCAACGGCGGGAGCCTGAAAAAAGAACACTACAAAGATTGGGCCGTCTACCTTGCCAAATATGTGCAGGCATATTTAGACGAGGGCGTCCCGGTCACTATGATGAGCCTGCAAAACGAAACCATTGCCGCCACCAATTGGGATAGCTGCGTCTGGACCGCACAGGAGCAAAAAATATTTTTAAGAGACTGCTTATATCCCGTATTCCAAGAAACCGGGCTGGCTGGCCGCATTGGACTCTATATCTGGGATCACAACAAAGAACGCGTAGTGGAATTTGCACAGGAAATCATTGATGAAGAAACAGCCAGGATGCTTGACGGCATTGCTTTCCACTGGTATTCCGGCGACCATTTCGAATCCCTTGGCATTGCCCATGACCTGTTCCCGGATATGAAACTGATGAGCAGCGAATGCTGCGCCCTCCACCCTCCCGGCCAGGCCAGCATGTTTGCCGCTCTGCTTGGCATGGACGGCGGTTCCAGCGTTGCCGAAGTGGAATACGAAGACGCAGCCGCCTATGGACACGATATCATTGGCGGCCTGAATCACGGAATGAACCGCTGGATTGACTGGAACCTTTGCGTAGACAAAAACGGCGGCCCCCGCCATGTTTCCTCCGGCTTCGGCGCTCCGGTATGCGCCAACGAAGACGGGACATACCGGAAACTTCTCACTTTTGACTACATCGGTCACTTTTCAAGATATATCCTGCCTGGCGCCAAAAGAATCGGCTTCTCCCGCTGTGACAGCAACGTGGAATTGACCGCTGTAAAAAACCCGGACGGTTCCCTTGTGGCCGTGCTGCAAAACTCCGGGCAAAAGGATGCCTCTTACGCCATCCGCATAAATGGCCGGCTTATACGCATCCAGCTTCCGGCAAAAACCATCAGCTCCCTTTCCATGCCATTAACTTAAATTTCCGGAATGGAGCCAACCATAGAGCCCATCCAGACACGCTTTCGCTCAAAACAGACGCAACGGCGCTAGAGCGTGTTTGAAAAATGCTTTCTGTCAGATGTGCGTCACAGTTTGAATGCTCTACCAAAGGAAGGGCGCATAGCGGGCTATGTAACCTGAATTTGGCACAAATATCACGCAAAATGGGGCGTGCAGATGACAGAATGATTTTTCAAACACGCTCTAGCATTCCATCCAGACAGAAATTAGGTTTGTGGGCTGCATGGTTCGTGCCAGCGCTAGGCAAAATTCCGACGGCGATGCGGTGGCATCGTCTAGAAATTTTAACGACGCAATGGTGCGAAAC
>CAJTQO010000029.1 GCA_910578405.1 uncultured Lachnospiraceae bacterium
CCCACAAACTGTAACGCACATCTTGGGGAAAGCAATTTTCAAACACGCTCTAGTGCAAACCAATAATCTCACGAAATAGCACGGACAACATAAAGTGGTAAACTATGTGAATCTATCAATCGAAAAAGGGAGGAATTTATGGGCTGATAGGGTGAAAAGGGCAGGGAGCGGAAAGCAGAGGAATTGGAAATTTTTAAAAGATGCTAAGGCAAAAGAGCGTTTTGCCGATATGGGAGAAAGGAAAATGGAAAAATGCGTATTTTATTTGAAATGGACAAAAAAGATTATATTTCTGGTGGGAGTGTTTTTCGCAGACCTTCCGCAAGAGCCATCATCATTAAAGACGGCAAAATAGCAATGGTGCATAGTAAGAAATATAATTATTACAAATTCCCGGGTGGAGGCATAGAGGCTGCCGAATCCATGGAAGACGCCTTGATAAGGGAAGTTTTAGAAGAAACAGGTTTATGCGTTATTAAAAATTCTATTCAGGAATATGGTCAGGTTCATCGAGTCCAGAAAGGCACAAAAGAGGATATTTTTATACAGGATAATTATTATTTCCTATGTTGCGTGAAAGAGGATTTGCAGCAACAGGATTTGGACACATATGAAGAGGAAGAAGGTTTTACGCTTGCATTTTTGGAGCCGCAGTTTGCAATAGATGTAAACAGAAAAACCATACTGGATGATTTCAGGCAGACTATGTTGGAACGGGAAGCCCTTGTATTGGAATTACTGATACAAGAGGGATATTTCATCCGGCGCATCTTTGGATGATTGCAGTGAAATTCAATTGTAACATCACACAAAGGAATTGTGCTTTCGGTTTACAAGGTGTTATAATAAAAGCCGAAGGGAGATGATAAGGGATGAAGAATTTGAGTGTTAGAGTGAAATTGACGGTGATAGGGGTCATGGTTGTGATATTCATGGTATTTAGCGTGGAATTTTCAATCAGCAGTATGCGGGCCATTGATGAGAGGGTTTTGCAGGAGGAAGAGGCGAATATCCGCACAGATTATGACAACAGCATCCGTCAGCAGGTAGAACAGGCAATATCGCTTTTGGAAAGCTATCAAGCGGATATTGACGCCGGTATCTATACGAGAGAGGAAGGGATGAGGCTTGCCGCGCAAAAGGTAAGAGGGCTGCGGTACGGGGAAGAGGGGTATTTTTGGATAGACCAGTCGGACGGAGTAAACGTGGTTTTGCTGGGAAGTGAAACGGAAGGAACTAACCGTCTGGACGTTAAGGATGTGACAGGGTATGAAATGGTGAAGGATTTTATCCGCGGGGCGGTAGCGGAAGGAAGTTATTTCTGCGATTATCTGTATCCCAAGGAAGGCGGCGACGAGCCTATGCCGAAGCGGGCGTATACCCAATATTTTGAACCGTTTGACTGGGTGGTTGGCACAGGCAATTATATAGACAATATCGAGGAGCAGATTGCCGCGTCCACGGAAACGGCGAATCTGTTTACCAACCGGAGGATTCAGATTTATCTTTCGGTATGCGCTGCATTTGCCATAGTTATTGTGCTTTATCTGATTGCTGCCATTTTGAACATTACAAAGCCGTTAAAATATGTGGGAGAAGCCCTGCAGGGAATGTCGGAAGGGGACTTTTCCGTCAAAGTGGAGGAGGCGGTGTTAAAGCGCCGGGACGATTTTGGCAAGTTGTGCAAAATTCTGGAAAAAATGCGGACAGGCATCGGCGGGCTTGTCAGCGATGTGGCGCAGGAAACCGATTTGACGACGAAAAGCGTCAATGGGATTTTGGAGAATATGACGCATTTGAACACAGAAGTGGAAGATGTGTCTGCAACGACCATAGAGCTTTCCGCCTCTATGGAGGAAACGGCGGCTTCCACTACAAGCATCCATGAAATGACAAAGGAAATTGAAGATGCGGCAAAGAATATCGCGCAGCGGGCGCAGGAAGGCGCAGGGCGCGCAGAGGTGATACATAAGAAGGCGGCTGGGGCCAAACGTTCGGCTTTGGAAAGCCAGGACAGCCTGGTGCGGCAGAAAGGGGCCATTGAGGAGAGCCTGCAGGACGCGCTGAAAAAAGTGAAGGTAGTTTCCGAGATTTCCATACTGGCGGAATCCATTATGGAAATAACAACCCAGACCAATTTGCTGTCGCTAAATGCCAGCATTGAAGCCGCCAGGGCAGGGGAAGCCGGAAAGGGTTTTGCCGTAGTGGCGGATGAGATTCGTAAGCTGGCTGAGCAGTCGCAACAGAACACGGAAAATATCAAAAAGGTGACGGAACAGGTCAATGCGTCGGTAGGCAGTCTGGCCAAAGACGCTGGGACGCTGTTAGCGTTTATAGACGGCGAAGTGATGGAAAGCGTCGGCGTGTTTGAAAAAATTGCAAATGACTACAACGAAGACGCAGGGGAAATTGATTCCCTGGTTGCGGATTTCAGCGCGATTTCAGAGCAACTGCTGGCATCCATCAATAATATTATGGATTCCCTGGACGAGATAGCCGAAGCCGCCCAGGAGAGTGCAAAGGGGACGGCCAATATTGCGGAGCGCGTCCAGGATGTGGTGGAAATTTCCGATTCTGTAAATGATTCCTTGCAGGATGCCAATGGGATTGTAGACAGGTTAAACGGCGCAACCGGAAAATTCCGGCTTTAACCATGAAGGCAGAGATGGCGTTTCGTTACTGACGAAAACGTATCTATTGCAAGTAAAAATTCAGCATGGATTTTTACCTGTCGCTGGAACGGAGTGGACAGTAACGGCGCTTCCCAATGCGCTCTGAGGTTTTTGCGCCCGCCATTGATTATCCTATTGTTTTTGTTTATAATAGGGAGTAAAAAGATGGCATTCCTGAAACGCCAGGGCGCGAATGCAGGGGGATGCCGCAAAGGAGGAAAAGAATGAAGAGTGCAGTGTTTTACGGAAAACATGATTTAAGGGTGGAAGAACGAGCCCTGCCTGTCATTGGCCCAAAGGATGTTTTAATCCAGGTGAAGGCATGCGGCGTATGCGGGACGGACGTACATATTTATGAAGGGGACAAAGGGGCGGCGGAGGTGACGCCGCCAACCATACTGGGCCATGAGTTTTCCGGCATTGTAAAAGAAGTTGGCGCGGAAGTGACGGCTTATCAGGCCGGCGACCGGGTATGCGTGGATCCGAACTGCTATTGCGGGGCCTGTGAGCCATGCAGAAACGGGGTGGCGCATTACTGTGAGCATATGATTGGGTATGGCACCACCATGGACGGAGGCTTTGCGGAGTTTTGCGCGGTGAATGAGAGACAGGTATATAAATTGGGGGAAAACACTTCTTTTGAGCAGGGGGCTATGACGGAACCGGTGGCATGTTGCCTGCACGGAATCGACATGTGCGGCATCCGCCCGGGTTCCCAGGCAGTGGTGATAGGGGGCGGCATGATCGGCCTTTTGATGCTGCAGCTTGCCAAACTGGAGGGAGCGGCCAGGGTGGCGCTTTTAGAGCCGGTGGCGGAGAAACGGGAAGTGGCGAAAAAGCTTGGGGCGGATGTATGCTTAGACCCGCTGCACGATGATGTGAAGGAAGGCTTGAAAAAAGCCGGGCTGACATGGGTAAATACGGTAATTGAATGCGTAGGCCGTCCTTCCACCATAGAGCAGGCAATCGAAATTGCCGGGAACAAAGCGGTGGTAATGATGTTTGGGCTGACCAAACCGGATGAAACGATTTCCGTAAAACCATTCCAGATTTTCCAAAAGGAGCTGGAACTGAAAGCGTCTTACATCAACCCGTATACACAGAAGCGGGCGCTGGATTTGATTGATTCGGGCAGGCTGGATGTGGAAAGCATGATTTACGGGGTGTACGGACTGGAGAAACTGCAGGAAATATTGGGAGATCCTGCGGCGCGTGCAAAAGGGAAATACATTATAGCTCCGGGAATGGAGTAAGCGGGTGATAAAGGCGGGGCTTTAGGCTTTTACGGCGCCGGCTTTAGAAAAAACAGGATTTTGGGAAACTGTCCCATTTGGCGCAGGGGCTGCGGCGGTAAGGAACGCTTACTGTCGCCGCCTCTGTTTGCGCGCTTTGGAAGGCGTTGTGGAAAGTAACGGATTTTTCAGATATTCGTTACCCCCAGCTTGACAAATATTATGATTTATGTATAATTGTATACTAAGAGTTTTATATATTTGTGTCAAATTTGGGGTGAACAAATGTACTCACTAATATAGGCTAAGTGCGGTGGACATAGAAGTTCGCAGGCGCTTTTTTTATTTTTTTAACCGAAGCATCCGGGTATGGATGGAATATGGGATGAGACGACAGCGACAAAAAGGATATGCGGCATGTTAAGAAATCAATTTAAGGACGATTATTCACAGTTTGTCAGGCTAAGCGGCAAAGGCAGGGTAGTGGACGATATCTGTTATGTAGGGGACTATTATGTGCTGCCTTTGGACAAGGCCGGAAAGAGGAAATCCAATCTGGCCAACCTGGGGTTTGCCGCAGCGCTTATGCTGATTCAGGTGGCGGCGGGGATGGTGAACCAGGACTCTTCCCGCACGTTCTGGATTGTATATCCGTATCTGTTTATATTCCTGCCGTTGGCTTATCTGTTTGTAGGTGTGTTCAGCTCCTGGGGCGACCCGGTGCGGATGCAGAAAGCGCAGTATGAGACAGGGTTGGCCAGGATGCGCCGCTCCAGCATAGGGGCAATGGCGCTTTCGGCGTTTAGCGCCGTATTGGATGCAGTGTATATGCTGCTGCATCATGGGGAGATTCGGATGGGGAGGGAGCTGCTCTACCTGTCCTGCCATATCCTGTTTTTGGCAGCAGCTTTTTTATACGGCGCGTATTATAATAAGACCTACGGGGGGCTGCGGATTGAAAAATCGGAAAGCAAACTGGAATAACGGCAGCAAAAATACGGTTTTTCCTTTTGGCGGAGAAGTAAAAGAGGCAAAGTTGTTCTTTTTTACGTAAACCAAGGTGAAACATAGATTGATTAAGGAGGGTAAATTATGAAACGGAAAACAAAAAGCAGGTTTTTCGCCGCTTTGTTGGCTGGAGCTATGGTAGCAGGCTCTTTGGCAGGCTGCGGCGGCTCCAATGATGCACCTGCGGAAAATCCGCCCGCAGAATCGACAGGGACGGAGACGCCTGCAGAAGGCGAAACGCCGGCGGAAGCCCCGGCAGAAACGGAAACGCCTGCTGAGGGAGAAACCGGGGAAGGAACGGATTCTGCCAGCAATGCGGATGCGCCGATTGTTATCGGCCACGATGATGTGAGTGAGAAGTTCAGCCCGTTTTTCGGCGAGTCAGTGCCGGATGAGGATGTATGGCTGCTGACAACCACAGGTCTGCTGACCACAGACCGAAAGGGAGAAATTGTTTATAAGGGCATCGAAGGGGAGACAAGGGAGTACAATGGCACGGATTATACGTACACCAGCATTGCGGACTGTGAAGTGACGGAAAATGAGGACGGCACCGTATTTTACGATTACACCATCCGCGACGATGTGAAATTTGCAGACGGTGAGCTGCTGGATATTGACGACGTTATTTTTTCCTTTTATGTATATCTGGATCCGTCCTATGATGGGGGACACTCCGTATACTCCCTGCCTATCCAGGGGCTGGAGGAATACCGCA
This sequence comes from uncultured Lachnospiraceae bacterium, assembly GCA_910578405.1. Classification (GTDB taxonomy): domain Bacteria; phylum Bacillota; class Clostridia; order Lachnospirales; family Lachnospiraceae; genus Kineothrix. Next base: position 5,631 of record CAJTQO010000029.1, read on the forward strand.
GCGGTTCCACGGTGCTGTATGAGCTGATGCTGTCCAAAGGGGAGGCCAATACGGACTTTACTTTCTATTCCGAAGACGAACAGAAGAAGTTCTTTGAAACGGATTTCCCGGCGGCAGGCGAGGCTTTTGCCAAGAGTATCTGTGATTATTGCATCGCTTCCGGCTATGTGGAGGATGGGCTGGACGAAGTGTCCAACGGTATGGTGAACTGGGGTTTTGCCACCTTGAATGACGATGGCTCCATCACAGGTTCCGCAACGGATACTACATGGACGTTGAAGGATGGCGATGCTCCCACGTTGGCAGATTACTGGAACGAACTGGTAGTCAGCTACGATGCGGACTATCAGACATTGTCTGATACGGAAGCGGCAGATTCCGGGCTGTTTACCTTCTTAGATGACAGCTATAAGGTGACGGTGGAAACGGGGGATTCCGTGGCGAATGTCAGCGGCATCCAGAAGCTTGGTGACAATTCCGTGCGTGTGGTGTTGACGGAAGTAAGCGCGCCGGCTATTTATGACCTGTCAATTTATGTGTCGCCTCTGCACTACTATGGGGATCCTGCCCAGTATGATTATGACAACAATAAATTTGGCTTCCCGAAGGGCGACCTTTCTTTGATAAGGGCGAAGACGACCCAGCCTATGGGGGCAGGCCCTTATAAATTTGTAAGCTATGAGAACCGGACAGTTTATATGGAAGCGAATGAAAATTACTTCAAAGGGGCTCCGGTGACGAAATACTTACAGTGGAAGACCACTTCCGAAGCGGACAAGCTTCCGGGCGTGCTGCAGGGAACCATTGACATATCCCAGCCGTCCATCTCCAAAGAAGCATTGGCGCAGATTCAGGGTGAAAACAGCAACGGGGAACTGGTAGGCGACAAGGTGATGGTGGATTTGGTGGACTACCGGGGCTATGGCTATATCGGCATGAACTCCCAGTTAATGCTGGTGGGAGACGACCCGGCCAGCGATGCGTCCAAGAATTTCCGTAAGGCTATCGCAACGGTGATTGCCGTATACCGTGACGTAGTTATTGATTCCTACTATGGGGAAGCGGCTTCTGTTATAAATTACCCGATTTCCAATACGAACTGGGCGGCGCCTCAGAAATCGGATGCGGATTACCATGTGGCATTCTCTGTGGATGTGGATGGAAATGATATTTACGCCGACGGCATGAACGAAGACGAGAAATACGCAGCGGCATTGCAGGCGGCTTTGGGCTATTTCGAAGCGGCAGGCTATACCGTAACGGACGGCAAGCTGACAGCGGCGCCTGCAGGCGGCAGAATGGGCGTTACCGTAGTAATCCCCGGCGACGGGAAGGGCGACCATCCTTCGTTCGGTATCCTGACCGCAGCGTCCGACGCGTTAAAGAGCATTGGGTTTGACTTAGCCATCAATGACCTTTCCGATTCTTCCCAGATGTGGGACGGCATCAACGGCGGAACCATTGATATGTGGTGTGCGGCATGGTCTACAGTGCCGGATCCGGATATGTTCCAGATTTACCACAGCGAAGGCGGAAGCGCAAAACATTACCGGATTTACCAGAAGGAATTGGACGACCTGGTAATGGAAGGCCGTACCAGCACAGACCAGACTTACCGCAAGGCAGTTTATAAAGAAGCCCTGGATTACGTGGTGGATTATGCAGTGGAAATCCCTGTTTACCAGAGGCAGGAAGCGACGGCATACAGTGCGGAACGCATTGACCCGGACAGCATTGTAAAAGATGCAACTTCTTACTGGCAGTATCGTGAGGAAATTGAAAAACTGGCAGTAAAATAAGGGATGTGTTTTATGGTTTTGTTTCGGGAAAGCCTGCGGTCGGCAGCGGCGGTAGGCTTTCCCATACAGAGGCATTTCGCAAGAGGGCTTTGCCGTAAGGGGAAGGAAAGCCTTTTGGCGAAATGCCTTTGCAGTCATTGGGGAATGGAATGCATAGGCATTACGCATAGGATTCACACATTGTTTTACGGAAAAAAGGCGCCGTAACGGCTGTGCGCCGGACTGGAAGCGAAGAAAAAGAATCCGTACGGCACCAGGCATGGCTGCACGCGGATGGACGGAGGTAGAAGATGAAGAAATTTATAGTAAAAAGGGTATTAATCTCCATCGTTCTATTATTTTTTGTATCTATGATTATCTATGGCATCATGCGCTGCATGCCTGCCTCTTTCGTAGAGACAAAGGCGATGGAACTGTCACAAAAGCCCGGAGCCAAAAGCTATGAAGAGTGGCTGGAGCAGCTCAATGCCTCGTATGGTTTAAACGACGGCATTATCCAGGGGTATTTCACATGGGCTTCCAAAGCGGTCCGCGGACAGTTTGGGGATTCCTGGAATTATAACCAGCCGGTTTTGCAGAAATTTTCCAGTGTCATCTGGTATTCTTTTGCATTGTCGCTGGCTTCTTTCCTTTTGCAGATTATCATAGCGATTCCGGCCGGGGTGGCGGCGGCAAGGAAGCAGTATTCGCTGACGGACTATTCGATTACGGTGATTGCCCTGATTGGCATATCCCTGCCCAGTTTCTTTTTTGCCACGATATTGAAATGGGTGTTTGCCATTAAACTGAACTGGCTGGATTTATATGGCATTGTGGGGCGGATGCACCAGCAGCTAAGCCCGATGGGGCAGATTCTGGACATGGCAAAGCATATGATTATGCCGGTAATTACGCTGACTATCGTAAGCATCGGTTCTTTGATGCGCTATACCAGGACCAATATGCTGGAGGTGCTGAATTCCGATTATATCCGCACGGCAAGGGCCAAGGGGCTGCCGGAGCGCAAAGTCATCAACCACCATGCTTTCCGTAACATCCTAATCCCGATTATCACATTGCTTGGCGGGACGCTTCCTGCGCTGTTTGGCGGGGCGCTGATTACGGAGACGCTTTACCAGATTCCGGGGATTGGCTATACATCATACCAGTGCATCGTATTGGGGGACATCCCTTTTGTTATGTTTTATATGCTGTTTAGCGCAGTGCTGATTCTGGCAGGGAACCTGATTGCGGATATTCTGTATGCTGTGGTAGACCCGCGCGTCAGGGTAAATTAAGAAAGGAGAAAGGACATGGCTAACGAAGAAAATACGAAAGTGGAACATATGAAGTTAGACGATACGCAGCGTGTCAAAGTGCTTTCTCCAAGTGCGCTGGTGCTGAAACGGTTTTTCCGCAACCGGCTGGCAATTATCGGCATGGTGATTATTATTTTTATGTTCCTGTTTTCCTTTGTGGGCGGCATGGTGAACCCCTACGGGCAGAGCCAGGTTTTTTATACTACAGAGGAAATGAAAAAGGATTACGCCGGCGCCACTTATATTAATGATTATATGATTTACCAGGAGGAAGGGGCGGAGGTTCCAAGCGATTTGTATTCCAAATCCATCCTGGCAGTGACGAAAAACCAGAAAGTGGTGGAAACCAGAGGCGGAGGTTCTCTGGCGCTGCGCCCTCTGGCGGGAGATTCCTATCTTGTCTATGGCGCGGAGGAGACGAAAAATCCAAGGGCCATGAAGTCTGCGGAACATAAAGACGCGGTGGCTGCCGGGGAGAATTATTTTGAATATGACGGCACGGCTTATATTGTGGATGACGCCACAGGCAAAGAGTTGCTTTATAAAGTGAATGAGCTGGCAGTGATTTGCAAGCTGTCTTTTACCCCATATACGGCCGATACGGAGCTGTCCTACCAATTCAGCAAAAACGCTTTGCTGGCGATGAGTGGGAATGGCGGTGAGTTTGAGGCCGACGGCTCTTCTTATACATTGGAAATAGAGGGGGAGGAAGCCGCCATGGTCTTTGCGGCGGACGGTTCGGACTATGCTTACATTTCCAATATGAATATCAACAGTGTGGTGGGCGGCGTGTTTTTGGCTCCGGATTTTAAAGAAGCGGTGGCGCTGGCCATCCAGGACGGGACGGCTTCCTTTACCTATACGGATGCATCGGGTGTGGAGGATACGTATCTGTTGTCGGAAAAGAGCGGGCAGTATTTGATTTCCCGCAACCAGGAAACCAGGGTTATTGACACCTATTCCTTACCGTCTGGGGAGCATTGGCTGGGGACGGACGCCAACGGGATGGATTTGTTAGCCAGGCTTATGTATGGCGGGCGCATTTCCCTGCTGATTGGTTTTGTGGTGGTAATTATTGAAGTGCTTATTGGCGTAATCGTGGGCGGCGTCGCAGGGTATTTCGGCGGCTGGGTAGACAATACGCTGATGCGTCTTGTGGATGTCATTTATTGTATTCCTTCCATGCCGTTATACTTAATCCTTGGCTCCATTATGGATCATTACAGAGCCAGCCCTACGGTGCGTATTTATATGCTGTGTGTGATTATGAGCGCCATCGGCTGGGTGGGAATTGCCCGTATTGTGCGGGGGCAGATTCTGTCATTGCGGGAGCAGGAATTTATGGTGGCGGCGGAAGCGCTGGGCATTAGCGTAGGGCGGCGGATTTTCAAGCACTTGGTGCCGAATGTGGTACCGCAGCTTATTGTGTTTGCCACGATGGGGCTTGGCGATGTCATTCTGGCAGAGGCGACGCTTAGTTTCCTCGGGCTTGGTATTAAATACCCGGCGGCTTCCTGGGGAAGCATTATCAATGCGGTAAACGATTCTTATGTAATGACAAATTACCTGTTTGTATGGGTTCCGGCCGGATTTTTGATCCTGTTGACGGTGCTGGCCTTTAACTTTATCGGTGACGGCCTGCGAGATGCGTTTGACCCGAAGATGAAACGGTAGGAGGATTGGGGGTTATGATGGCAGGAAAGAAAAAGAATGCAAATTATATATCCGCGAAGGAGTCGCGGGAGATTTCCAGGAAGAACCGCAAAATTACCAGAGAGATGGAGCAGAAGAGGAACCGGAAGAACATACCGGAATCGGAATATGTGACAAAGATGAAGAACTCGGACAACTGTGTGGAGTTTGACAATGTGCATACCTACTTTTTTACCGATATCGGCACGGTGAAGTCGGTAAACGGCGTATCCTTTGATGTGCCGCAAGGGAAAACGGTAGGGATTGTGGGAGAATCCGGCTGCGGGAAATCCGTCACCAGCCTGTCCCTTTTGCAGTTGGTGCAGCGGCCCTCCGGGCAGACTGTGGAGGGGGAAATCCGTTTTAACACAGGGGATAAGGTTTACAATGTGGTCAATGCCCCGACGGAGGTGATGCAGAAGCTGCGGGGAAATTATATGTCCATGATTTTCCAGGAGCCTATGACTTCTTTAAACCCGGTATTCCGCATTGGCGACCAGGTGGATGAGGTGATTGGGCTGCACAATGCGGAAATGTCCAAAGAGCAGGTGAAGGCCCGTACGATAGAGATGCTGGATATGGTAGGAATCGCCAATAAAGAAGGGGTATACCAGATGTATCCCCACGAGCTGTCCGGCGGTATGCGCCAGCGTATAATGATTGCCATGGCTCTGGCCTGCAGTCCCAGGTTAATTGTTGCGGACGAGCCTACTACGGCGCTGGATGTGACGATACAGGCGCAGGTGTTGGATTTGCTGCGCAGTTTAAAGGATAAAATCAACAGTTCCATTATGCTGATTACCCATGACTTGGGCGTGGTGGCGGAAATGGCGGATTATGTAGTGGTTATGTATGCGGGGCGCGTGGTGGAAAAGGGGACGGCTAAGGAGATTTTCAAAGACCCCAGGCATCCGTACACCATTGGGTTAATGAATTCCAAACCGGTGGTGGGCAAGCATATAGACAAGCTGTACAGCATTCCGGGCAGCGTGCCAAACCCGGTGGATATGCCGGATTACTGTTATTTTAAAGACCGCTGTGAGATGTGTGTGGAAGGGTGCGAGGGCGAATATCCAAGGGCCTACCAGGTATCCCCCACCCATGTGGTGAGCTGTTACCGTTGCAAGGAAGGAGGCGCGCAGGATGGCAAGTGAAGACAAGGAAAGGCTGGCGCACCAGGAGGAAAATATACTGGAAGTGTCCCATTTGAAAAAGTATTTCCCCATTAAAGGCGGCTTTTTCGGCGGAGAAACCGGAAGCGTGAAAGCGGTGGACGATGTGTCCTTCCAAATCAGGCGGGGGACTACCATGGGGTTAGTGGGGGAATCCGGCTGCGGGAAGTCCACCACCGGGCGCACCATATTGCGTTTGATTGAGAAAACGGCAGGGACGGTTCTTTTTAACGGAACGGATGTAAACGGGATGGATAAGAAACAACTGCGGCAACTGCGGACGAAGATGCAGATTATTTTCCAGGATCCGTATTCTTCCCTGTCGCCCCGGCTGCCTATCGGAGAGATTATCGGCGAGGCTGTGCGGCAGCACAATCTTGTGTCAAAGGAGCAGTATAATGATTACATTACGCAGGTCATGCTGGATTGCGGCCTGCAGGAGTATCATAAGGACAGGTATCCCCATGAGTTTTCCGGGGGACAGCGGCAGCGTATCTGCATAGCCAGGGCATTGGCGTTAAAGCCGGAATTTATCGTCTGCGATGAGCCGGTATCGGCTCTGGATGTGTCGATTCAGGCGCAGATTATCAACCTGCTCAAAGAGCTGCAGGAGAAGAGGAACTTAACGTACTTGTTTATCTCCCATGATTTGTCGGTGGTGGAGCATATTTCCGACGCCATCGGCGTGATGTATCTGGGCGGACTGGTGGAAACGGGGAGTACGGAGGATATCTTCGGGAATCCGCTCCATCCTTACACGAAAGCGCTGTTCAGCGCCATTCCGATGCCGGATCCGGATATCAAAATTAACCGGACAATACTGGAAGGGGATATCCCTTCCCCGGCCAATCCGCCCAAGGGATGTAAGTTCCATACCCGCTGCAGGGAATGCATGGCAGTCTGCAAGGAACAGGCGCCGGAGGCAAAGGATATGGGCAACGGGCATGTGGTGCGGTGCCATTTATATGATAAGTAGGAAAAAAACATGGTGTCTGGCAAAAGCCAGGCGCCATGTTTTTTACAAACCGAATGGGGCAAGGCTCTGCGAAAGATACGCAAGCCCTCTAAGAAAAAAATATGATATATGCTTTCCCTTCCCTATGTTGGCAATTATATTTGTGGTAAGACCGGCGACAAGCCTTAAATTTTCTTTTCTTATGTTGCCCTCTATCCGTGTGTGCCAGAGAGGTTTGTAGCTGATGTGCATTTTTCTTCCTGCCCGGGATGGGCGTTTCCCCTCATTATATCAGGTTCCTTGCTAACTCACCAATATTTCTTGACAGTATCGCCGGTTCCGTCTGGATTGTGCTTTTCCTTTTCCCTTTTGAATACATCTAATTAGCCATGACCTGCTTTACGGGGTGAGATGACGATTGCTGCCATGAGCCGCTTTACGGGGTGAGATGGCAATTGTTGCGTCTTATGAAGCGCGGCAAAAAAGTGATTTGCCTCTTTGCAGCAGTTGTTTTTCGGGGGAAGATATTTTATAATAAAAAAGCGAATGCAAAGGGAAAAGAATAATCAAATAAGGAAGGTTGAAACAATGGATGAAAAGAAGTTAATGGAACTGGCTGGGAAACTGGAAAAGGAGGAATTATTGCAGTTGGTGGGCCGGATGGCGCAGGCCAGCGGTTCGGCACGCAAGGTGATGGAGGAATATTGCGGGAAGAACGCTGTGACGGGGGGCGGGGAGAACCTGGAAGCACAGCTTTTGCAGCATTGGGGGGAGGCGCAGCCAGTCATAGCCATGTTTAATACCTGCGGCGGCGGTTCGTCAAGCGATGAGGACAGCATCCGGGAGGAACTGGACGCCATGAAGACGTTGCTTGGAAAAGGAGAGTTTTCCTGGGACGTAAGGAAAGAAATATTGGATGGGGTTCTGGAAGAGGTGGCTTCCGATAACAGCGGGCTGACGGATGTTTTGGTGGATATGGCCCTTAGGCTGTGCAAGGAGAAGGAAGAGCGCATTTACGTGGCGGACTTTCTGTCGGATTATGGAAACCCTTTTTATAAAAATTATGCTTCGGAGCTTTATATGGAGAACAATAAGGGTAGGAAGGAGCCGGAAGAGGCAAAGGAAAATCCGGTCAACAGTGCAGATTATATGGCATTGGCAAACCGTTATAAAAAGCAGGGGGATGCTGAGCTTGCGCTGAAAACGGTTTTGGAAGGGTTGGAAAAGGCGCAGGGCAGGCTGTATGAAATATATGAGTATCTTTTTAGCCACTATGCAAAGCGGAAAGATGAAAGCGGTTTGGAGGATTTGTATAAAAAGGCTTCCGCCAGAAAGCAGGATAAGGATTTTATTACGGAACTGTTATATGGCTATTATAAAGAGCAGAAAAATTACGGGAAGAAGAAAGAAATGCTTCTGGATTTGATTTCCTGCGCGGACTGTAAGAAACTGGGGAAATGGTATGCAGTCTGCCGGCAAGAACTGAGCGGGGAGGACTTTGCGGCGGAAGAGGGTAAGACGCTGCAGGCTATTAAAGAGAGGGAGCCGGCAATCTACGTTGACCTTTGTCTGGAAAACGGCAAGACGAAAGAAGTATTGGAATATCTGGCAGGGACAGAGCGGTTTACGCAAGGGAACGCCGATGCGGAACACAGGATAAGCAAACAGTTGGCGGCGGCGCACCCAAAGGAAATTGTGGAGGCGTATTGGGCGGAAGCGCGCTATTTGGGACAGCTTGGGGGAGAAGAGGACTGCGCTCATGCAGTGGATGTGCTGCGGGAGATTCAGGGAATTATGGAGAGGAATCACTGGACGGACGAGTGGAACGAAAGGTATAACGATTTTATCCGGGAGAGCATTACCAATCCTATGATGATATCGGAACTGGCCAGGTTTTAGAGCGTGTTTGAACATTGCTTTCTGGCGGATGTCAGGAGTGGATTTGCAAACCTGCTCTGGCAGGGGCTGCAGCCTGTTCTGGCATTGGAAGCTCGAAGGGATGGGTTTGGGAAATGGCGCAGGATGATGGCTTTATATGCAATATGATAGGCTGCCGGAGGAATCCGGGAGGTATTTTAGATACAGGAAGAGGGAGGATATGAAAAAGAGGAAGAGTGGCATATTATTGGCGTTAATGATAAGCGCAGCGCTCTGCGCCGGATGCGGCAGGCAGAACGAGGAAGCGGTGGATGCCTGTAAAACAAAGTATGCACAGCTAGTGGACGAACATAATGTAGTGGTGGGGTTGTATGCAAAGAGCGAGAGCGGGGAGTATGACGGGCGGTTGGAACAGTTAAGCGCCCAGGTGAAGGAAATGGGGGAACTGGATGTGGGGCGGATGGAAGTGGAAGAACTGGATGCCCTGCTTGAACAGATGAAGGGGCTGATGGAGGAGTATGAGGAGATTTATGCGGATATAGAGAAAACGGCAGGGCAGGCGGAGGAGACGGAATATTGCCAGGCGTCGGTAACGCTGAAAAATATGACCACAGTTTCATTTTATGAAGTTTATTTTTACAATGCGGCGAAAGAGGAGACACGCGTCAATCTGGTGACGGATGACCCGGAGACTTACAACGGGCTGGAAGTATATAACCTGGTGAACTTGGTTATGGAAAAAGAACAGACGATCTGGCGTCTGGAGGCGTTGGACAATGAGGGAAATCTGATTGCATCCGGCGACATAGATCTGGCGCCCTATGACGGGACAGGCGTAGTGGTGGAGATGAGATATAGCTTTGATACAAACGAAGGGTGGTTGGACTTGAAACGCGTGGGAACGGAGGAATAAACATGCATACGGAAATTTTTGCGCACCGGGGGGCGAGCCAGTATGCCCCCGAAAATACAATGGCGGCATTCCGGCTGGCGCAGGAGCAGAAAGCGGATGGGATTGAACTGGATGTGCAGCTCACCAAAGACGGGGAAATCGTGGTAATCCATGATGAAACCATTGACCGGGTCAGCAATGGAAAAGGAGCTGTGGGAAGTTACACATTGGAGGAACTGAGAGCGTTTTCCTTTGACCATGGAATGGAAGGGTACAAGGGGGAGGGAATTCCCACTTTACGGGATGTGCTGCAGTTACTCCGGCCATGGGAGATGAAGCTGAATATTGAATTGAAAACAGGGATTTACTGGTATCCGCAGATGGAAGAAAAGGTGGTCAGGCTGGTAAAGGAAGAGGGGATGGAAGAAAGGATTATTTACTCATCCTTTAACCATTACAGCATCAGCCGGATACAGGAACTGGCCCCAAAGGCTAGGACGGCCTACCTGTTTAGCGATGTGATATTGGATGTGGCCGCTTATGCACAGGGGAACGGGGTGCAGGGGCTGCATCCGGCGCTGTATCATGTGAAAATGGCGGACTTTTTGAAACAATATCAGAAATCCGGGCTGGATGTGCGGGTGTGGACGGTAAATGAGGAGGCTGATTTGGAGGAATTGTTCCGTGCGGGCGTGACGGCTGTGATTACGAACAGGCCGGATTTGGCGTACAAGGTTCGGGAGCGGATGCAGGGGATACGCCCTTCCTTTGGCGCAAATCTTCCAGAAAGCAGTTTTTAAACATGCTCCAGGAGGAATGAGTCAGAGAGGGTAGAGATAAGATAGGCGGAAGCTAAGAGCGAATGGACAGGTTTGGATGGTGGACGAGGGGCGTACTTTACCATCAACCGGGCGCGCCAGCATTGGGGACGGGCAGACATGTGGAAAATTTTGAAGAAATTCGTCCTGCATTCCCATAATTTGTACGGGAGCCGGGAAGGGATAAAATTTAGTTAAGGAAATCCCTGATGCGATAGAGTGAGGGACTGTCGCAGTCCGGTTCTTTTTTCAGGCGGCAGGGCAGGAGGGGACGGAATGTACCAGTTTGAGAAAATGAACAGAAAATTATTGGGGTCGCAAGTGGAAGAGGAGTTGATGAACTACATTCTGGATGAGCCGGTGGAAATAGGGGGAAAGATTCCCAATGAATATGAATTGGCAAAAATGTTTGGCGTAGGAAGGAGTACAGTGCGGGAGGCGGTAAAAGGGCTGGTGACAAAAGGGGTGCTGGAGGTGCGCCGGGGCGCGGGAACATATGTGGTCAGCACCAGGACGCTGGAAGAAGACCCCTTGGGGCTGGCCAAGTTGGGGGACAAATATAAGCTGGCGCTGGAGCTTTTGGATGTACGCATGATGCTGGAGCCGGAGATTGCAGCGCTGGCATGTGAGCATATTACGCCGGATGAAAAAAGGCAGTTAAAACGGTTATGTGACGAAGTGGAGGGGCTATATGTGAGTGGGAAAAACCATGCCAAAAAGGATGTGGAGTTCCATACTTGTATAGCCAGAGCCAGCGGGAACCGGGTAGTGGAAGTCCTCATTCCGATTATTAATACGGCAGTCCTGACATTTGTAAACCTAACCCAGCGGCAGTTGATGAAGGAAACGTTGGAAACCCACCGGGCTGTTACCAATTCCATTATCAAAGGGGATACCGTGGGGGCAAGGTGCGCCATGAACATGCATCTGACCTATAACAGACAACGGATTATGAAGATTTACGAAGAATATTTGGAAAGCAAGAAAGCGTAAGGGCTGCCTGAAATCTACTCTTGGCCCAGGCTGGCGCTTAACGTTAGCCTGTTCCGGTGATGGTGAAGGAGAGGGATTCCCTGGAATAGGGCGGACCAATGGCAGGAATGCGATGGCAGACAGAGGCATAATTTTAAATGATTCAGCAAAATATACAAAAAAGGCAGGATTTCAAATGAAAATCTGCCCTTTTTTTGTATAAAAAAGAGAAAAGAAGGAATAAACATCTGATGTATTGACTATAAAATACAGTTTATATAAAATAAATATATAAAACATAAGACGTCTGATGTATTTTGTGAGCAGGTATTACATAAGAGAGAAGGAAAAGGTTACAAAAGAATAGAATCGGAAAAAAAGATATAAAATACAAAAAGAGAACCAAATGTGAGAAGAAAAGCAGGAGCTGGAAACAGAATCCATATAATCCAGAACGGAGGGAGAGGTCTGTCTAGGCATTAAGGGCAGGAATTTCCCTGTGGGGAGAGATTTTGGAAGGAATGGATTCGGAGCTGGAAACAGAATGCGTACGTTTCAAAAAGTAGAGAGAGGTCTGTCCATGCATTAAAGACAGGACTTCCCCGTGTATGGGGTTTTGAGGAGTATGGATTCGGAGCTGGAAACAGAATGCATAGGTTTCAAAACGCAGGGAAATTTCTGTCCATGCATTAAGGAGAGAAATTTCTCTGGAGGAGAGGGTTTTGAGGGGTATGCATTCGGAACTGGAATGGGAGGAAAGGATATGGCAGCGGAAGCGGCTAAATTAGATCCTACGAGGCTGGTTATTGCGGCAATCTTGGGATTGGTTATTTTATTGGTATTGATTATTAAATTTAAGATTCACGCTATGGTTTCCATACTTTTGGGGGCTTTGTCCATTGGACTGATTGCAGGGATGCCTTTTGAGGACATTATTCTGGCCGTGAATGACGGGATTGGAAACACGTTAAAAGGGATTGCGCTGCTGGTGGGGCTTGGCTCTATGTTCGGCGCTATACTGGAAGCCTCGGGCGGAGCGCAGTCCATCGCAGTGACGCTGGTAAATAAGTTTGGCGACAAGCGGGCGGCATGGGCGCTGGGCATTACGGGGCTGGTTATCGCCATGCCGGTATTTTTTGACGCAGGGTTAATCATCCTGATACCGCTGGCGTTTTCCTTGGCGAAAAGGACGAAACGTTCTTCTTTGTTTTATGTCATTCCCTTGCTGGCAGGGCTGGCGGTTGGCCATGCTTTTATTCCGCCTACGCCAGGCCCGGTATTGGTGGCGACGATGCTGAATGTGGAGCTTGGATGGGTAATCCTTGTAGGCGTATTCTGCGGCATTTGCTCTATGATTGTGGCAGGGCCGGTATGGGGCGCTTACTGTGGGAAAAAATACAATATTCCGGTGCCGGAACATGTAGCCAACCAGGAAGACTTTGATGAGTCCAAGCTGCCAAGCTTTGGGCTGATTGTAGGCATTATTTTGATTCCTTTAGTGTTGATTGTGCTGGATTCCGTTGCCGGGGTGGTTCCGGCCCTTGCGCCGGTGCAGCCAGTGTTTGGATTCCTTGGGGAACCTTTTGTGGCATTGCTGATTGCGACTATAGTGGCAATGTTTGCATTAGGGACAAAACATGGTTATTCCCTGCCGGAACTGGAAAAGATTATGACAAAGTCATTGGAGCCAACAGGGTTGATTTTACTGGTAACGGCATGTGGCGGCGTGCTGCGTTATATGCTGCAATATTCCGGCCTGGGCGATGTAATCGGCAATGCAGTGTCCTCGGCCAACCTTCCGCTTGTGCTGGTGGCGTTTATTGTAGCGGCCCTGGTTAGGATTTGCGTAGGGTCTGCAACGGTGGCCATGACTATGGCGGCAGGCATTGTGTCAGCGATGCCGGGGATTGCCGGACTGTCTCCTCTTTATTTGGCCTGTGTGACGGCGGCAGTGGCAGGAGGCGCGACGGTCTGCTCCCACTTTAATGACTCCGGGTTCTGGCTGGTAAAGTCGCTGGTCGGGCTGGATGAGAAAACAAACTTAAAAACATGGACGATTATGGAAACGCTGGTGGGCGGAACCGGATTTTTGGTGGCTTTTATTATTTCCTTCTTTGCAGCGTAAAAGTAGTCTATCGTAACTTTAATGTTTCATAAAACTAACGTAGTGTAAAAGCAGCCTAATTTTAACGTTTCATAAAAGAAACGCAGGAAATAAGATTCGTTCTTCCAGGGCAGTCTATGGCTTAGGCAGGGAGCTGCATTGGTGAAATGGTTTGGCGCAGGCCAGGCGGCAGGGAGTGTTTTTACAGACGGATTTGCGGACGGAAATGCTGCGCTGCGGCAATGGCCTTGCTTTTACATGGGGAAAGGGTTATTATATATGCCATATATGGGGCATATGGGGAAAAGGGGAAGGATTTGCAGACAATGCAGTATGGTTTGGCAGGATGTATTTGATATTTATTTGGAGGGAAACGAGATGGAAGGTATGCAATTAAAAAGTCAGGAAATGCGTAAGTTGGCGCCGGAGTTAGACCCGCTGCGGATTGGGACGGGATGGAAGCCGGAGGATTTGGAAAAGCCGCAGGTTATGATTGAAAGCACCTTTGGCGACAGCCATCCGGGAAGCGGGCATTTGGATGTTTTGGTGGAAGAGGTGCGCAAAGGGATTGAACAGTCCGGCGGGCATGGCGCCCGGTATTTCTGCACGGACATATGCGATGGGGAAAGCCAGGGGACGGACGGGATTAATTTTAGCCTGGCCAGCCGTGAAATGATAACGAATATGATTGAGATTCATGCCAATGCCACTCCATTTGACGCAGGCGTGTATTTGGCAAGCTGTGATAAGGGGATGCCTGCCAACCTGATGGGGCTGGCCAGAGTGGATATCCCGGCAGTGGTGGTTCCGGGCGGGACAATGAATGCGGGACCGGAGATGCTTACTCTGGAACAGCTTGGCATGTACAGCGCCAAATTCCAGCGGGGGGAAATTGATGAAGAGAAGCTGAACTGGGCAAAGTGCAATGCCTGCCCAAGCTGTGGCGCCTGCTCTTTTATCGGCACGGCGTCCACCATGCAGATTATGGCGGAGGCATTGGGACTGGCGCTGCCTGGCAGCGCCCTGATGCCTGCCACCAGCCCGGATTTGCTGGATTATGCAAGACAGGCAGGGGAACAGGCGGTGAAGTTAGCGACGATGCCTGGGATGCGTCCCAGCGATATTGTGACCGAAGCAAGCTTTGAAAATGCGATTCTGGTACATGCGGCGATTTCCGGCAGCACCAACTGTCTTTTGCATATTCCGGCGATTGCCCATGAATTTGGGATTGAAATAACAGGAGATACCTTTGACCGACTGCACAGAGGGGCGCGTTACCTGTTAAACATCCGGCCTGCCGGGAAGTGGCCTGCGGAGTGCTTCTACTATGCGGGCGGCGTTCCGGCCATTATGGAAGAGATTAAGTCCCATCTGCATCTGGATGTAATGACCGTAACCGGGAAGACTCTTGGGGAAAACCTGGAGGAATTAAAGAAAAACGGTTTTTATGAACGTTGTGAAAAGTGGCTGGAGGACTTTAACAAGCGGTATGGGGTAAAGGTGGCAAGAAGGGATATTATCCTTCCTTATGACAATCCCATCGGCACTGACGGCAGCATTGCCATATTGAAGGGGAACCTGGCGCCGGAGGGAGCTGTCATTAAGCATACGGCCTGCCCGAAGGAAATGTTTAAGGCAGTGCTGCGCGCAAGGCCCTTTGACAGCGAGGAGGAATGCCTGGATGCGGTTTTGAAGCATAAGGTGCAAAAAGGAGACGCGGTATTTATCCGCTATGAAGGGCCAAAGGGCAGCGGTATGCCGGAAATGTTCTACACTTCGGAAGCTATTAGCAGCGACAAGGAGTTAGGCAGGAGCATTGCCCTGATTACAGACGGACGGTTTTCCGGCGCTTCCACAGGGCCAGTGATTGGCCATTGCAGCCCGGAAGCGGTAGACGGCGGGCCAATCGCTTTGGTGGAGGAAGGCGACCTGATTGAAATAGACGTAATGGAGCGGAAATTAAATATTGTGGGCATCCATGGGGAAGAGAAAACGCCGGAAGAAGTGGCTCAAATCCTGGCACAACGGCGGGAAAACTGGAAGCCAAGAAAACCCAAGTATCAAAAAGGCGTGCTTAGACTGTTCAGCGAACATGCAGCCAGCCCGATGAAGGGGGCATATTTGGATTATTGAAAAAATTTTCCAGCCATGGTAGAATAACATTAGAAACAGGCTCCTTTGCAGGCAGCGGACGGTATGGCCGCAAAGGCGCAGAAAACGGGAAAATGTCAGGAGGATAAAAGGATGGACTTGAATTTAAAACCGGCAAAAGAATGTAAGTATGATGCGGTTTCACTGGGGGAGGTAATGCTGCGTCTGGATCCAGGGGAAGGCAGAATCCGCACCGCCAGGTCATTCCGCGCTTGGGAAGGGGGCGGGGAGTATAATGTAATCCGCGGCCTGCGTAAATGTTTTGGATTAAATACCGCAGTTCTCACCGCGTTTGCAGACAATGAAGTGGGTATGCTGATGGAAGATTTCATTATGCAGGGCGGCGTGGACACTTCCTTAATCAAATGGATGAAAACAGACGGAATCGGCCGGATTTGCAGGAATGGGCTGAATTTTACCGAGCGTGGTTTTGGCATCCGGGGAGCAGTGGGCTGTTCAGACCGTGCCAACACGGCGATTTCCAAGGCAACGCCAGAGGATTTTGACTTTGAGTATATTTTTGGGGAGCTGGGCGCGCGGTGGCTGCATACGGGAGGCATCTATGCGGCGCTTTCCGAACAGTCTTGCGAAACCGTTATTGCGGCTTTAAAAACAGCCAAAAAGTATGGAACAATCATTTCCTATGACTTGAATTACCGTCCGTCCATGTGGAGCGCAATCGGCGGACAGGCTAAGGCGCAGGAAGTGAATAAGGAAATCGCCAAATATGTGGACGTTATGATTGGAAATGAAGAAGACTTTACGGCATGTTTGGGATTTGAGATTGAAGGGAACGATGAGAACCTGAAAGAGTTGAACCTGGACGGTTATAAGAAAATGATTAATGAGGCGGCGAAAGCTTACCCGAATTTCAAAGCAGTGGCCACTACGCTGCGCGAAGTTAAGACGGCTACCGTCAATGACTGGAGTGCCATCTGCTGGGCGGACGGGGAGATTTACAAAGCTAAGGATTACAAAGGTCTGGAGATTATGGACCGCGTAGGAGGCGGGGATTCCTTTGCTTCCGGGCTGGTTTACGGACTGATGACCACAGGGGATGCCGAATTGGCAGTGAACTATGGGGCAGCCCACGGGGCGTTAGCCATGACCACGCCGGGCGATACGACAATGGCAAGCAAGAAAGAAGTGGAAGCCATTATGGGCGGCGCAGGCGCCAGGGTACAAAGATAGCATACAGTATGGATGGAGGGCCGCAAGGCCATACGCCATAGAGAAGACAGCAGCCGTTACAGCCGCAAGGCGGTGGCGGCTGCTGTCTTCTCTATGGCGCTCAAAGATTTCCCATACGTTTTTCAGAAAGTTATTGACAGAAAAGAATATATGTTTTATAGTAATAGAGTCAGAACACTTGTTCCTAAATTGTGCTTTTGAATGCTTTTCTGCCTGAATTGTGAGGTGATTTTTTGCCAGATGCACGCAAATGGGTAAGGCGCTGCCATAGCAGGCGGGAAAGTTGGGTATATTTGACGGAAAATCAGCCGCAAATGCAAAGGGAAGGGAGAGTTTCCCAAGCGTTATTTAGGAATAACGGAAAGAAGGGAGGAAAAGGAGATGCAGATGCTTCAAATATTATGGGACAGGCGGGAGTTTTTCCTGACTTGCCTGGCAGAGCATATCAGAATATCCCTGACGGCAGTGGTTTGCGCAGGGGCGCTTGGCATCCTTATAGGCATTCTGATTAGCGGACGGCAGAGGGCCGCTTCGGTGGTTCTTGGGATTATTAATGTAATTTATACGATACCATCCATTTCCCTTCTGGGATTTTTGATTCCCTTTACAGGCATTGGAAACAAGACGGCAGTGATTGCGCTGACTGTGTATGGTTTGCTTCCTATTGTAAGGAATACTTACACTGGGTTGGTCAATGTGGATGCGGGCATCCTGGAGGTGGCGCAGGGCCTTGGGGCGGACGGGAGACAGACATTGCTCAGAGTCAGGCTTCCTTTGGCTCTTCCGGTTATGATTAGTGGGTTCCGCAATATGGTGGTTATGATTATTGCCATGGGAGGCATTGCCTCCTTTATCGGTGCGGGCGGCCTGGGCGCTGCGATTTACAGAGGCATTACCACTTACAATATGACGCTGACAGCGGCTGGCTCCCTGTTGATTGCGCTGCTTGCCTTGTTTAGCGACTGGCTGCTTGCCAAAGTGGAGAGGATGGCGAACAGGAGGTACGGCATTGGATAAAGTGATTGAACTGCGGGATTGTTCGGCAGGATATGGGGAGAATAAAGTATTGAGCCATGTCTCTTTGACGGTGGGCAAAGGGGAGTTTCTCGTTATCATAGGGCCGTCGGGCTGTGGGAAGACCACTCTTTTGAAGATGATAAACGGTCTGGTGGCGCCTACGCAAGGGGAAGTGGCAGTGAGAGGGGAACGGCTGGCGGACTGCGATTTGGTGGCGCTGCGCAGGCATATTGGATATGCGGTTCAGGGCGCCAAGTTATTCCCCCATATGACGGTGGAAGAGAATATATGTTATGTGCCAAGCCTGGAACGGAAGATGGCAAAAGAGGAAAAGAAAGCGCTGGCGGAGCAGATGTTAAATATGGTACAGCTTCCGCCGGAGGTGGCGGCGCGGTTCCCAAAGCAGTTGTCCGGGGGGCAGCAGCAGAGGGTGGGGATTGCAAGAGCTATGGCCGCCAACCCGGATATCTTACTGATGGACGAGCCTTTTGGGGCGGTGGATGAGATTACCCGCAAAGGGCTGCAGGAGGAACTGCAGGCGCTGCAGAAGAAAACGGGGGTTACGATAGTGTTCATTACCCATGACATAGGGGAAGCGTTCCTGTTGGGGAGCCGCATCCTGATTATGAAGGATGGCGGCGTCTGGCAGGAAGGGACAAAGGAAGAATTGATGGAACATCCAAGGGACGGGTTTGTAAAACGGCTGCTTTATCGGTGAATTCAGCCGGAGACAGTCAGGCAGAGGATACAAGAAACGGTCAGGGATTAAGGAAAGAAAAACGCAAGAAGCAGTCAGGGGATGGGAAAAGGGATAAAAGAACAGGGAAAGGGCCAAAAGAGAAAGGAAGCGGGAGAGGGCCAAGAGCCAGCAGGGCGGAAAAAGAGCGAAAAGAGAAAGGAAGCTGGAGAGGGCCAAGAGCCAGAAAGGCGGCAAAAAGAGCCAAAAGATAAGGGAAGCGGGAGAGGGCCAAGAGCCAGCAGGGCGGAAAAAAGAGCGAAAAGAGAAAGAAAGCGGGAAAGAGCCAAGAGCCAGCAGGGCGGAAAAGGGGCCAGAAGAGAAAGGAAGCGGAAAACAGCCAAGGGATAAAAAACAGGAAAAGGAATAGGAGCCAGCAGGGCGGAAAACAGCCCAAAGGATAAAAAGAGGAAAACAGGGATAGGAAAAGGTTGGGAAAGGATGGAAAAGCAAATGAGATACAAGGGTAAAAAGGAAAAGCTTTTGAAAAAGGGAGTGATTTGGCTGCTTCTGGCGTGTATGGCGTTTGGCATGTACGGGTGTGGGGAGAAAGGGGCTATAAAAATTGCTTCCAAACCTATGACGGAGCAGTATATACTGACGGAAATCATCGCACAGTTGATTGAAGCGGAGACGGATTACCAGGTGGAGATTACGAAAGGGGTGGGCGGCGGAACAACCAATATCCATCCGGCGCTGACCAAAGGGGAATTTGATTTATACCCGGAATATACAAGGACGGCATGGCTGAATGTGTTAAAGAAGGAAGAAATGGAGAAAGACGATGAGAAGCTTTATGCCAGTCTGCAGGAAGAGTATGGGGCAATGGGGCTTACCTGGGCGGGGCTGTATGGATTTTCCAATACGTATGGCCTGGCGGTAAGGCAGGAAACCGCAGATGAGTATGGGCTGTCCACGTATTCAGACTTGGCGGCTGCATCGCCGCAGCTTGTTTTCGGCGGCAACCCGGACTATATCGAACTGGAAACAGGCTATCCAAGGCTTTGCGAAGCATATCATATGCAGTTTCAGGATACGGTGCAGATGGAGATTGCGTTGAAATATGAGGCTCTGAAAAATAAAGAAGTGGATGTGGTCAATGCCTTTACAACGGATGCGCAGCTTGCAGCCAACCAACTGTCGCTGTTAACCGATGACCAGTCATTTTTTGAAACCTTTGAGGCCGGTACGGTGGTAAGGAAGGATGCGTTGGAAAAGTATCCGGAATTAAAAGGGGTATTGGAAAAACTAAACGGATTGATTTCGGAAGAAGAGATGCAGCAGATGAATTATGAGGTGGAAGTAAACGGGAAGGAAGATAAGGAAGTGGCGCGGCAGTTTCTGGAAGATAAGGGGCTGTTGGGACAGTAAAGGACGGCGCAGGGGAAGCGTCGGCGCGAAGAGGAAAATTTATAGAATTTTTAATGCCCCTGCCTTGACAGGGGTAAAAAAATGTGAGAAAATAGTTTAGAAGTAAACAGTTCAAAAGTTGACGGTTCGAATATAAACGAAAAAGAGGGATTGGCTGTGGACACGGAATTTGAAACTTTGCTTTATGGGCAGCATTTTAAGAAACTTTATGAGAAGATGAGCAATCTGATTACGGCCAAATACGGGCTGCATAAAATCGAGATTGAGATTCTTCTTTTCCTGGAAGAGGGGGGGAAGGATACCGCCAGGGATATTGCGGAGGTGAAGTATTTTTCCAAGGCGAACATATCCCGGGCCATTGAGCATCTGACGGAGTGTGGCTATCTGACAGGCAGGCCGGATGCACAGGACAGGAGGTGCGTCCATCTATGCTTAACCGGGGAGGCGGAGCCGGTCTGCAAGGAACTGCTGGCGCTAAGGCGGGAATTGATGGAAACGATTTACCAGGGCATTACAGAAGAAGAGCGGCTGGTGATGCGCCAGGTGGCCAGGAAGATTGCCCGCAATATTACCGCAGAGCTGGCAAAGGCAGGGAAAGGGGAAAGCGCAGAGCCGACGGGCCAGGATGGAAATGGTTAGTCCGCAGGCAGAGAAAGGGAAACCGGAAGCTTTTGCAGGGATGTCTGCCTGCTTTATATGGTTGGGATGCCAGGCGATAAAGGGAGAGAAACAGCCTTGGAATGCGAAGCGGGCAGGAACCGTCCAGGACAGGAGACTGGCCCGGAAAGCGGCAAATAAGAAGATTGGAAAGCAGCAAGTAAGAAGGAAAGGAGCGGGATATAAATGAAGAACAGCAAGAAGGAAATGGTGGAAAACTATACACGCAAATATGGAGCCGTCTGTGTGGAAAATAACAATATAGAGGCCGGGTTATATGGGGAATATGGCGTAAAGAGGGGCCTGCGCGATATGAACGGCGAGGGCGTGCTGACCGGATTGACCAATATATCCATGATTAAGTCTTCGGAGATGGTGGACGGCAAACGGATGCCGTGCGAGGGACGGTTGCTGTACCGGGGATATGATGTGATTGATTTGGTTAAGGGGTTTGAGCATAAAGCCAGGTTTGGTTTTGAAGAAATTGCCTATCTGCTTTTGTATGGAGATTTGCCCAATAAGGAGGAACTGTCTGAGTTTAAGGAGATGCTTGGCATGATGCGGACGCTGCCTACGAATTTCACAAGGGACGTAATTATGAAGGCGACCAGCAAAGATATTATGAATTCCCTGACAAAGAGTGTGCTGACGTTAGCTTCTTATGACAAACATGCGGAGGATTTGAGCATCCCCAATGTACTGCGCCAGTGTATGATGCTGATTAGCGTCTTTCCTATGCTTTCCGTCTATGGCTATCAGGCGTACAATCATTATGACAGGGACGACAGCCTGTATATACACAGACCGGAGGCAAAACTGTCCACGGCGCAGAATATCCTGCGGCTGCTGCGCCCGGATATGAAATATACGGAGCTGGAAGCGAAGGTGTTAGATATTGCCCTGGTGCTTCATATGGAACATGGCGGCGGCAACAATTCCACCTTTACGACAAGGGTAGTCACCTCTTCCGGGTCGGATACATATTCTGTTATTGCAGCGGCGCTGTCTTCCTTAAAAGGGCCAAAGCATGGCGGCGCCAACATCAAGGTAGTGGAGATGATGGCCAATATTAAGAAGCATGTGAAAGACCTGAACGATGAAGATATGGTGAAAGATTATCTGTCTAAGATGTTAAATAAGGAGGTCTTTGATAAACGGGGGCTGATTTACGGGATGGGCCACGCGGTATATTCCATTTCTGACCCAAGGGCGATTATTTTCAAAGGGTTTGTGGAAAAGCTGGCTTTGGACAAAGGGCGGGATGAGGATTTCAAACTTTATTCCATGATAGAGCGGCTGGCTCCGCAAGTTATTTCAGAAAGCCGCAATATATATAAGGGCGTCAGCGCCAATGTGGATTTCTACAGCGGTTTCGTTTACAGTATGCTGGATATTCCGTTGGAGCTGTACACCCCGATTTTTGCCATGGCGCGTATTGTGGGCTGGAGCGCGCACCGGCTGGAAGAATTGATTAATGTGGACAAAATCATCCGTCCGGCATATAAGAGCATTGCGCCGGAGCGTGGATATAAGAAGTTGGAAGAACGCGGATAAAGATAGGATGGTGGGAACTTGAAATTGTATCGTACAAAATTGCAGGAGAAGTTAAAAGAAGCGTTGGAGGCTGTGCTGCCCATTATTGGCATTGTGCTGGCGTTGTGTTTTACCATAGCGCCGGTGTCGCCGGGCATTTTGCTGGCATTTTTGGCAGGCGCAGTGCTTTTGATTGTAGGGATGATGTTTTTTACGTTAGGGGTGGAGCTTTCCATGACGCCTATGGGGGGCCGGGTCGGCACCTGCATGACGAAGTCAAAGAACCTGGCGGTTATGGTGTGCCTTGGCTTTATCCTTGGGTTAATCATTACGGTTTCCGAGCCGGATTTGCAGGTGTTAGCGGGACAGGTGCCGTCTATTCCCAATATGACGCTGATTCTGGCAGTGGCAGGCGGGGTGGGGCTGTTTTTGGTGATTGCCTTGCTGCGTATGTTATTTTCCATACCGTTGTCCCCTATGCTGCTTGTTTTTTACGGAATAGCTTTTGCGCTTGCCATGTTTGTGCCAAAAGATTTTCTGGCGGTCGCCTTTGATTCCGGCGGCGTGACCACAGGGCCAATGACCGTGCCTTTTATTATGGCGCTGGGCGTTGGCATTTCCGCCATCCGAAGCGATAAACATGCGTCGGATGACAGTTTCGGTTTGGTGGCGCTTTGCTCCATCGGCCCGATTTTGTCCGTGCTTGCGCTTGGGTTAATTTACCATCCGCAGGGAGGCGCTTATGAGCCGCCGTCTGTGCCGGATATTGACACTTCCGTGGAACTATGGCAGTTATTTTCCCATGGGTTTCCCACTTATATGAAGGAAATGGCAATCTCTATTTTTCCGATTATCTTTTTCTTTGGAATCTTTCTTCTTATTTTTAAAGGAATCGGGAAAAGGGAGCTAATCCGTATCGGCATCGGTTTAGTGTATACATATGTGGGCCTTGTGCTTTTCCTGACCGGAGTGAACGTAGGCTTTATGCCTGCCGGAAATTACCTGGGGCAGGTCATCGCGGCGCTTCCGTACCGCTGGGTGATTGCGCCTATCGGTATGCTGATTGGCTATTTTATTGTACGGGCGGAGCCTGCGGTCTATGTGCTGACAAAGCAGGTGGAAGAGATTACGTCCGGGGCGGTATCGGCCAATGCCATGCAGATGAGCCTTTCCATAGGCGTGGCGGTATCGTTGGGGTTAGCTATGGTGCGTGTGCTGACGGGGGTTTCGATTCTCTGGTTTATTGTGCCGGGGTATGCCATTGCATTGTTTGGCTCCTTTTTTGTGCCGAAGATTTTTACCGCCATTGCGTTTGACTCCGGCGGCGTGGCTTCCGGGCCGATGACGGCAACGTTCCTGCTGCCTTTTGCTACGGGGGCTTGTGTGAGCGTTGGAGGGAATATTGTTACGGATGCCTTTGGCGTAGTGGCTATGGTAGCCATGACGCCGCTTATCACCATCCAGGTGTTGGGACTGGCAAGCCGGATTCATTCCGCAAGGCTGGGACGGCCTGCAGGGATTGGAGGTCTGGCGGCGGAAACGTCAGGCGCCCAGGCTGCGTTTGAACTGCTTGGCGATGATGAGATTATTGAACTTTGATAAGAAGGCGGCAACAAGGCGGATATTGGTGGAACCTTGGAATGAAAATAGAAAGAGCATCTGGGTAAAAGGGCCGGAGGCTGCGGCATAGGCGCTTAATGGGCGGATGCGGAACTGGAAGAAATAGTTATGAGCAAAGTATATATGATGGTAACGATTGCAAACAGGAGCATTGGCTCCAAGATGCATTCCTTTTATGAAAAACATGGCCAGGATTTGATTTTAAATTTATTAGGGACGGGAACCGCTAACAGCGAAATTCTGGACTATTTCGGTCTGGAGGCTACGGAAAAGGCGGTTATGCTTTCCATTGTGACAAGAGAGCGTTGGAAAGATTTAAAGAAGGGCCTGCAAAAAGAGATGAATATAGATGTGCCGGGAACCGGGATAGCTTTTTTGATTCCGGTTTCCAGTATGGGAGGGAAAAAAGCGCTGCAGTTTATGCTGATGGGGCAGGATTTCGAAAAGGAGGAGGAAACTGCATTGAAGGACACGGAATATGAACTGATTATTGTGATAGCCAACCAGGGCTACAACAATTTGGTGATGGACGCGGCGAGGGAAGTGGGGGCCGGGGGCGGCACAGTCCTCCATGCCAAAGGGACTGGTATGGAGAAAGCGGAAAAATTCCTGGGAGTGTCCATTGCAGCGGAAAAGGAAATGATATTTATAGTGACCAAGAAGAAGGATAAAAACGCCATTATGAAGGCCATTATGGAGCAGGCAGGAATGCAGAGCAAAGCAAAGTCCATTGTATTTTCCCTTCCGGTGACAAGCACGGCAGGGATGCGTCTGCAGGAAGAAGACCGCTCCGAAGAGGCATAAGGAGGCTTTACCCGCTTATGGAAGCTGGCGGGAGATATAAAAGGTATCCGCCAGCAGAAGCCAGTTGGCGCGAAACAGGTTCATAATCTGCCAGTAATCGGCGCCTCTTAAATGATATTCCTGGATAAGGGAGAATTTTTCCCGCAGGCTGCGGACGTCTTCAAACCATACTTCATGGGTAAGGCCGTCCAACGTATACCGGAAGTAGGGGGACATGGAGGTCTGGTCAAACTGAATAACCGCATTGTATGCGATGGCTATTTCAATGGCCTCGGTATTGCTGATGGTGCGCGCTTTGCTGACGCCCTTTTCATAGGGGAGCGTCCAGTCATAGCCGTAGTTGGGAATGCCGAGGTTTATTTTTTCCGCTGGGATGCGGGTTAGGGCATAGTCCACCACTTCACGCACCTTGTGGATAGGGGCGACTGCCATGGGAGGGCCATAGGTATATCCCCACTCGTAGGTCATTAACAGCACCGAGTCGGCGGCTTCTCCCAATAGTCTGTAGTCTTTCCCCCCATAGAGCAGGCCCGGCTGGTTGTCAGAAGTTTTGGGCGCAAGGGCCACCGATACCGGGTAGCCCAGGCTGTTGACAAGGGCGCGCACATTTGCCACAAACTGCGAAAAGGGGATGCGGTCTTTTGCCAGAACATATTCAAAGTCAATATCCACGCCTTCAAAGCCTTTTTGGAGGATAACGTCTGACAGGTTGTTAAGAAAAGTTTGCTGCACTTCCATGTCGTTGACAAGAACGGAAATCAGATTGTTGTTGAACATTCCGTCCGGGCCAAAGGGAGTGAGGGTTAGGATGGGGGCAGCGCTTTTTTCCCTGGCAAGCGCAATCATCCAGGAGTCGTCCAGAGCGGGAGGGATGATATCTCCGGCGACCGTGAACCCATAGGAGAAAATAAACAGGTTGGAAAGATAAGGCAAGGTTTCTGTAAGGGTAAACCGACGGATGAAAGGATAGGCATATCCTCCGGTAAACAAAGTTTTCCGTTCCTGTGCGGATGGCCCGGCGCTTAACAAAAGAGCTTGCCCTACGGCCAGACGGTACGGGTAAGAGAGTTGGTTGTTATAGATAATGGTATCGGCGGCTATGTGATAGGAAGCGGCAATCGTGTCAATGGAGTCGCCGGGTTTTACGGTGTATATGGTCATGGAGGCCCTCTGAAAAAAGCGGCAGCAGCCGTGTCTTAGGATTAAGGTATGCAGGGAAGGGGGATTTGCGACCCATAGCCCTAACGGTAATTTCCGCCCGGGGAAGGCAGTTGCGCAGACAGGGGAATTTTCGTGATTATGATAGGAAGTGGTTGCGTCTGAGTTGGTAATTTGCTATGATAAGTGGAAATAGCAAACAAGGTGGGGAGGTATATTCATAGGGTTGATATGGCGTTATTCTTAATGCCGATACGGAACTGGAATAGGAGGAAAAATGGATTATCAACAGGCTTATAAAAAGCTGGAGCGGTATGGGCAGCTTCATGTGCTGAAATACTATGGGGAACTGACGAAAGAAGAGAAACAGGCATTGCTTGCCCAGATAGAGGAAACGGATTTTGGCAATTTAAAATATTGCAGGGACAATGTAACAAATAAAAAAGGAAAGATTACGCCGTTAGCCGCAATGCAGTTAGAACAGATTGAAAAGAACCGGGAACAGTATACGGCCATTGGCTTAGAGACTATTCGCCAGGGGAAAGTGGCGGCGGTGCTTTTGGCTGGCGGAATGGGAACCAGGCTGGGCTCGGATGAACCAAAGGGGATGTATGACATTGGCATAACAAAAGAAGTGTATATTTTTCAGCGGCTGGTGGAAAATATGATGGATGTGGTGCGGCAGGCGGATGCATGGTTCCATCTGTTTGTGATGACCAGCGACAAGAACCATCAGATGACCGTGGATTTTTTTGAGGAAATGGAATATTTCGGTTATAAAAAGGAATACGTCCATTTCTTTATACAGGATATGGTTCCGGCCTCCGACTATGAGGGAAAAGTTTATATGGAGGAAAAAGGCAAGATTGCCACATCGCCCAACGGGAACGGCGGATGGTTTTCCACAATGAATAAAAAAGGGCTTTTAGGGCTGATTCGCAAGACAGGCATCGAGTGGCTTAACGTGTTTGCCGTGGACAATGTCCTGCAGCGCATTGCCGATCCGTGTTTTGTGGGAGCGACCATTGCAAACGGCTGCGTGGCAGGGGCCAAGGTGGTGAAGAAGGCGTCTCCGGACGAAGGGGTTGGCGCGCTCTGCCTGGAGGATGGCAGGCCGTCCATTGTGGAATACTATGAGCTGACGGACGAAATGAAAGAAGCCAAAAATGAGGACGGGGAACTGGCTTATAATTTTGGCGTGATTTTAAATTACCTTTTCAACGAGAAGGTGTTGGAGAAAATTGTGGATGGGAAGCTGCCGCTGCATATTGTGGAAAAGCAGATTCCCTATCTGGATGAGAACGGGAAATATGTGGAGCCGGACAAGCCAAACGGATATAAATATGAAACTTTGGTATTGGATATGATTCACCAAGTGGATAACTGCCTGCCTTATGAGGTGGAACGCAGCCGTGAGTTTGCGCCCATTAAGAATCCCACGGGCGTGGATTCGGTGGAATCCGCCAGAGAGCTTTGCCGTCTGAATGGGATTGAACTGTAAGCGAAATGGTAGGGCGCGTGACCAGCGGTTTAACATTTTGACAGCCATTTACAACATTAAAATCTTGTAATAAATCTGCGTTAGAGTAAACTAAAGATAGCGACAGGGCAGGGTTTCAATGAAAAAAGGAGGTAGGACATGGCAA
The DNA here is from genome assembly GCA_910578405.1 of uncultured Lachnospiraceae bacterium. GTDB lineage: Bacteria > Bacillota > Clostridia > Lachnospirales > Lachnospiraceae > Kineothrix. Next base: position 33,095 of record CAJTQO010000029.1, read on the forward strand.
TTTTAGTGACAGGCGGCGCAGGATATATCGGGAGCCATACGGTTGTGGAGTTACAAAACGCAGGGTATGAGGTGGTGGTTGCGGACAATTTGAGCAACTCCAGTGAGAAATCATTAGAACGGGTGGAGGCGATTACAGGGAAGAAGGTTCCGTTTTACAAGGCGGATATCTTGGACAGGGCCGCTATGGAGGAGATTTTTGAAAAGGAGCGGATAGACAGTTGCATCCACTTTGCCGGATTAAAGGCGGTGGGGGAATCGGTGGCCAAGCCGTGGGAATATTATGAAAATAACATTGCAGGCACCTTGACGTTAGTGGACGTTATGCGCAAACATGGGGTAAAGAATATTATCTTTTCCTCCTCAGCGACGGTGTACGGCGACCCGGCGGTGATTCCCATTACGGAAGAATGCCCGAAGGGGCAATGCACCAATCCGTATGGCTGGACGAAATCCATGCTGGAGCAGATTCTGATGGATATGCAGAAGGCAGACCCGGAGTGGAATGTGATTTTGCTCCGTTACTTTAATCCCATCGGCGCGCATAAGAGCGGAACCATTGGGGAGAATCCCAACGGAATCCCCAATAATCTGATGCCTTATGTGACTCAGGTTGCGGTAGGGAAATTAAAGGAGCTTGGCGTATTCGGCAATGACTATGATACGCCGGACGGAACCGGGGTAAGGGACTACATCCATGTGGTGGATTTGGCAATAGGGCATGTGAAGGCGCTGAAAAAGATTGAAGAAAAGGCCGGGCTGTGCGTTTATAACTTAGGAACCGGGAAAGGATACAGTGTGCTTGACCTGGTAAAGAATTTTGAGGAAGCTACCGGGGTGAAAATCCCTTATGCCATTAAGGAGCGCAGACCGGGCGATATTGCCACCTGCTATTCGGATGCGAAGAAAGCGAAAGAAGAGCTGGGCTGGGAAGCGCAATATGGAATGAAAGAAATGTGTGAAGATTCCTGGAGATGGCAGAGCAACAATCCGAATGGGTATGAGGAGTAAGCGGGCGGAAAAGACAGTGGAGCAAAAATAAATGGCGCAAAGCCGCAAAAGGAAATAAGCCCGGCAGCGGCCGGCTTCTAAGAGAAGCTGGCCGCTGCCGGGCTTTAACGTTCTAGAGCGTGTTTGAATATTCATTCCCACAAACTGTAACGCACATCTTTGGGAAAGCAATTTTCAAACACGCTCTAGCACGTGTATAACATGCATTCCTGACATATGTATGCCCTGCTTTGCGTAATATATGCGCCAAATTCGGGTGATACGCCTTTCCTTTGGCGCAAATCTCGCACAAATTATGACGTACATCTGCCAGAAAGCAATTTTCAAACACGCACTAAGCCACATACAGATACATAAAGATAAAATGGCATATGCTGCCGCCCATAACAAACAGGTGGAAAATTTCGTGGGAACCGAAATTTGCATGTTTGGAATTGAAGAGCGGGAGCTTCAAAGCATAAATAACGCCGCCAATGGTATAAATAACACCCCCTGCCAGCAGCCAGAGGAAAGCCGCACGGGGAAGCAGGCTCCATAAAGGGCCGAAGACGCCGATGCATACCCATCCCATGGAAATATAAAGGATGGAGGAAAACCATTTGGGACAGGTAATCCAGAGCGCTTTGACCCCGATGCCTAATATAGCGATGCCCCATACAACGGCAAGAAGCGTGTAGCCCAGCCTGCCGCCCAGGACAATGAGGCATACGGGGGTATAGGAGCCTGCGATTAGCACAAAAATCATCATATGGTCAATCTTGCGGAAAACTTTTATAATCTTTTCCGATACCGTCAGGGAATGATAGGTGGCGCTGGCGGCATAGAGCAATACCATGCTTAACATAAAGACTGCCATGGCGGCGAGACAGCGGGCGTCCGGCGCAGTGGCTGATTTGACCAGCAAGGGGACGGCGGCAAAGACAGCCAGCATCATTCCTATAAAATGTGTAATGGCGCTTCCTGGTTCACGAATCGTTATCTGCATAATAATACCTCCCTATATCAATGAAATATATCAAAACCCTTATATGTAGTAATTAAAACTACGTATTCCGTGCTTTGATACTACCACTTATTATATGAGATGTCAACCAAAATATGCAGTTGTCCGGGAAGGTTTCCATGCAGCGTGTGTAAGGCGAAGCGCCGGACGGCGTTTTTTAGTCTTCTTCTATCACATGGATTTCCAGATAGTCAAAATCTATGGTTTCCACAAAGTTGTCTTGTGTAAAACGGGCTTTATCATGTTTTTGAAATTCCGCAATGGTAGCGTCCAGCCAGATAGGCTTACCAAGGTCGAACTGGTAAATGGCTTCATCCAGCGCCCGGAAAACCTTATGGGTTCTTGTATCCTGGCTGTCATCGCAGATTACCGTGTCTTTTATTAAATGGTTGTCTGTAAAAATTTTTGCCCATAACCGAAACATCGTGTGCTCCCTTCCTGTTGTTGAGATAAAATAAAATTAGAATCTTAAAACAGGAATTCTAAAATATGTCCTATATTTTAGAATTCCTGTTTTTATTATAGCATATATTTCCCATCGCTGCATATATATATAAAGTGCGCTGTAGAAAAGCCATTGGACATTGCTTTTTTATGTTTGGAGAATGTCATAGGCGCCGGGGAAAATATGAATAAATATACAATAAAAATTAAAAAATAATTAAAAAATTGTAGGAAATGCACATTTATGTAAAATGTGTGATATAATATTGAAGTAGCGAGGTATCGTTTAGCCACTGATTTCCCTTAACGCTAAGAGATACATATTTAGGTTATATTTTGTGTATATGGCACAGGGAAGCAAAGGGCGGTTTTCGGATGTTATATGGACGGATTTCCGCGGCCTGGCAATGGCGGCGGGATAGCGGCAGTGAGGCGAAAGAAATGGAACTGAGAATGGAAAGAGATAGCGATGTGGATAATTGGAAAGAGGTCATATTAATTTATAATTCTGCATTAAAGCAGATAGCCACCAAACTGGAGATTTTAAATGACGAGTTCCAACATGTACATAGGTACAATCCCATAGAGCATATTAAATCAAGGATTAAAACGGCAGAGAGCATTGTAAAGAAATTGAAACGGCATGGCTACGAATCGACCATTGAGAATATGGTGAAATATGTCAATGACATTGCGGGCATCCGGGTTATTTGCTCTTTTACTTCGGATATCTATGAAATAGCGGATATGATAAGCAACCAGAAGGACATCCGGGTGATATCGGTCAAAGACTATATTGTAAATCCAAAAGCCAGCGGATATAAAAGCTACCATATGTTAGTGACGGTTCCGGTGTATCTGTCAGACCGTATTGTGGATACGAAAGTGGAGATACAAATCCGGACGGTTGCCATGGACTTTTGGGCGAGCCTGGAGCATAAAATCCATTATAAATTTGAAGGGAATGCGCCAGACCATATCCGGGATGAGCTGGTAGAGTGCGCCAGGATGGTTTCGGAGTTGGACGACAGAATGCTCTGTCTGAATGAACAGGTGCAGCAGGTTCACAGGATACAGTGCGGACAGCAGGGATAGCGCAGGAAGCGCAGGCAGGGGCTTTTTGCGCATAAGATTAAGATAAGGAAATAAAGAAAAAAGAAATAAAGGGACAAAAAGATAAGGAAATGTAAGAAAGCAGAGACAAAGAAGGTAAAATCAAAGAAAGCAAAATCAAAGAAAGCAAAAAAGAAAGGCTTCCGGCGCGGTTGGGCGTGCGGATGCCTTTTTTATTGGAGGGGGAATGGAAGGCAAACGATAAGAGGGACGTAAAAGAGGGCCGGTAAAAGCCAGATGGTCATTGACAAGCGGGACGGATAACTTTTATAATAATTACGGTATTCCATCAATGTCATTTGTTTGGAATGGGTTCGGTATGCGTTTCCTTTTGCAGGAGATTAAGACAGACTGTTTGGATGGTCAAAAACGTGGACGAATGACCGGCGAAATGGTCTGGCGCCTGGTCTTAATCCCATACAAAGCGGGCGCGCTTTAAGGGAATAAAAGTTCTAACTCAGGGAACTGCGCCATAGTCCATACGGTAGGATTTATGGTTTGTATGGCTGTGGGGTTTTCAGCGAATGGCATTGATATGAATGGCGTCATAATATCATTTAAGGACGGCTGGATATGTGGAACGGGATATCTCATAGTCCGGCTATACGAGCAGGGGGTAACGGGAAATGAAAAGTATTAGAACCAAAATCAATTTATGTCTTATTCTCACTGTTTTGATTGGATTGGTCGCATCTGGCTCTTTAAGCATTTCGCTAAACTACCACAATACCATGTCCACGGTAGAGCAGATGATGGGCCAGACGGCAGTCCTGGCGGCAGGACGCGTGCAGGAGGAGTTGGAGGCATATAAGAACGTCGTTATGGAGGTTGGCTGTATTCCGGAGCTGTCCGACCCGGAGACTTCGGTGGAAGAAAAACAGTCCATCCTTGACGGGCGAGTGTCCATGCATGGTTTCCAGAGAGGGAATATTGTAGGAGCGGATGGAATCAGTATTTTTGACGGAAATGATTATTCGGACCGGGAATATGTGCGTCAGGCCATGCAGGGGAATGTTTATGTATCGGAGCCGTTAATCAGCAAGATTACCGGGGAATTTTCCATTATGGTGGCGGCGCCTTTATATTCCGGGGGAAACTATGGGAAATCCATTGTGGGCGTTGTATATTTTGTGCCTAAGGAAACTTTTTTGAACGATATTGTATCGGCTATCCAGATTGGCGAAAACAGCAGGGCTTATATGATTAACAAGTCGGGTGAAACCATTGCGGACGTTACTATGGATACCATTACCGTTCAAAATATTGAAGCGGAGGCGCAAAGCGACGAGACGCTTAAGGAGCTGGGAGCGATTCATGTCAAAATGCGCCAGGGGGAAAACGGGTTTGGAAGCTATACGAGCGGAGAAAGGAAAATGTTTGCGGCCTATGCCCCTGTTCCTGGCACAGACGGCTGGAGCCTTGCAGTGACCGCGCCGCAGATTAATTATCTCGCCTCCACCAGGGATGCGATGGTTATTAATATTGTGGTAATCGTAGTTTCCATATTGCTTTCCGTGATAGTGGCTATGGCTCTGGCCATCCATATCGGCAAACCTATGAAGGCTTGCGTAAACCGGATGAAGCTGCTGGTGGAAGGGGATTTGGATACGCCAATGCCAAAGACTGCCAACAAGGATGAAACCGGTATGCTTGTCAGGTCAACCGAAATGCTGGTGGAGGGGCTTCGCACCGTTATCAAAGATATCAGCTACCTGCTCAATGAAATGGCGAATCAGAATCTGGACGTCCATACGGCGCATGAGGAAGTGTACGTCGGAAGTTTCCAGGATATTTTGCATTCCATGCGCAATATGCGGATTGAGCTAAGCGGCGCAATGCGTCAGGTTAATTCTTCGGCGGAGGAAGTGGCCAATGCCAGCAGCCAGCTTTCCTCCAGCGCGCAGACGCTTAGCCAAGGGACGACCGAACAGGCCAGCTCGGTGCAGGAACTGGCAGCGCGCATCAAAATCATTTCCGAAGAGGTGAGAAGCACGGCGGACGGGGCGTCGGACGTCAGAAGCCAGACGCGCCAAACCGGCAAGGAAGTCCTTTTGTGTAACCAGAAAATGCAGAATCTGGTAGAGGCCATGGAGAGGATTCAGACCAGCTCTGAGGAAATTGAAAAGATTCTTAAGACGATAGATGACATTGCATTCCAAACCAATATACTGGCCCTCAATGCAGCCGTGGAAGCGGCCAGGGCAGGCAGCGCGGGGAAAGGATTTGCCGTTGTGGCGCAGGAAGTCCGGGATTTGGCTGGCAAATCCGCGCAGGCGGCCCAGAATACTTCGGAGCTGATTGCGCATTCTACGGATGCCGTACATATTGGCACGGAAATTGCCCAAAGCACTGCGGACGTATTGTTGGGCATTGTAAACAGCATCCAGTCTGTGGTTGACGCTATCGACCATATTGCAGTGATATCCAACGAGCAGTCGGAATCGGTGGAGCAGGTTTCGGAAGGCATTGGCCAGATTTCGGTTGTGGTGCAGAGCAATAGCGCCACTGCGGAGGAAGGCGCGGCTGCAAGCGAGCAGCTTTCCGCTGAGGCGGCCTGCCTGAAAGAACTGGTGGGGCAGTTTACGCTTGCCTCCAGGTGATAATTATAATAAATTGACCTTTGGCCATTTCCCAAACGGGCGTTTCCTATCCCGGCAGGCAGAGCCAAAGGTCAATTTTTGTATGCGGCAATTATTTATTGGTAAAACGAGGAGTGCCCAGATACCTTTCGGCATCTGGGCTATTATGAAAAAATTTATCTATATGTGTAATGAAAACCAATCAACTGTTTCTCAACTGCTAAATTTAGTATAGCAATGCATTATGAACAAAATATGAACATCGTGTAAAAATATCGTTAATGTTTATAAGGTAGAAGGAAAAAATTAACAAAACTTGGACAAATTGCACAAATGGAATATGGAATAAGGTGCAATAAGGCTGGCCGCAAACGGATATTGTTTACATAAGCCGCATTTAAGGCGCTGCAGCCAGGGTTTCGGGTAGGCTTCAAAGCCTGTCCGTTAAGGCGTGTTGAACATTCATTCCTGACAATGCCTGAGATTTGCGCAAAATTCAGGTGATACGCAATTCCTTTGGCGCAAATCTCCCACAAATTGTGATGCACATTTGCCGGAAAGCAATTTTGAAACACGTTCTAGAGCGTGTTTGAATATTCTTTCCCCCAATCTGCACGCTCCACTTTCCATGATATTTGCGCCAAATTTAATCAACGTAGCCCACTACGCCTCATAAATTTGGCACAAATCTCCCACAAACTGTAACGCACATCTAGGGGAAAGCAATTTTGAAACACGCTCTAGGAAACCATATGGAAACCATGCGGAAATCGGTTTATTTCCATCATTGTAAATAGTGATAAAAGATGATAAGATAAAAGAAAAGGCCAAAGGGCGAATAAGAAGAGAGCTGTTATCGTCTGGCAGTTGTCCGCAAGCATAACCGGGAGGGAAAGGGCAGGGGCCAGTATGGAAAGAGTATAGTTGGAGGATTGGAAATGGATAATTTTATGGACAAGATTGCACAGAAACTGGGGGCGCAGGAAGCGATACGTGCAAATACGGCAGCGGATGCGGCGCAGATAGAGAAACTGGAGTCTCAGGTAGCGGAATATGACGCCTGCATGAAGGAAATGCGGAAGCTGAATTTGAAAAATGCGGAAAATGAGCAGAAACTAAAGGAGCTTTTGGAGGACAGCAACCGTCAGATTAAAGGCTCTCTGGAAAAAAGCGCCACCCAGTTGGGGAAGCTTTTGGAAAAGAGTACCCTTTATATACAGAGCCTGACGGAAGAGGGCATGTTAAAGATACGCAATATACAGGAGCAGACGAGGGAGGATGCGCAAGGTTTTGGCGGGAGCGGCGAAGAACTGCAGGAACTGCTGGACGAGTTAAAGGAGCGGGGAGTCGAAGCGCAGAAACTGCTGGAGACGCAAAGGCGCAGTGGAAATGAAACCCACGGGCTGTTGGAGGAAGTGAAGGGCAGCAGCGGCGAAATAAAGCAGATGCTGCAACAAATAAAAGGCGACCGCACCGGGATGCAAGGATTGCTGGAGGAAATGAAAGGCAGCAGCGGCGGAATGCAGGCGATTATGCAGGAAGTGAAGGAAAGCAACGATGCGATGCAAAACCTCCTGCAGGAACTGGGCAGCGACAGGGAAGTGCATAGCCTTTTGCAGGAAATGAAAGAAAATGACGGCAAAGTGAAGGAACTGCTCCAGGAAATGGGCAGCGGCAGCAGCGAAGTAAAAGAGCTTTTGCAGGAAATGAAAGAGAGCAATCAGGAGACGCAAAAGAAATGGCAGGAGCAGGAGGAGGAAATACGCCGTCTGTTGGAAGAAGTGAAAGAGGGGCTGACGGGGAGCCGGGAAAAGACGGAAGAATTGTTCCGCCAGTCCGATGAATTTGTACACAAAGAAAATGTTAAGGTATACCGGAATGTACAGGCAGTGGTAGTGGAAGAAGCGGAAAAACAGGCACAGGCCTTGGCGGAGGGGAACCGTCAGGCCGCTGCCAGAAATAAGAAAATGATGATTTTGCATATAGCCACCCTGGTTGCGGTGGCAGGGAATCTGATTATGTTAGCGATGCAGTGGATGGGCGTTTGAGATTGGCGGAACCGGACATAGACTGGAGCCGGCTAGATGTCGGAAATTCCGGAAAAAGAGGAAGGGATGGAGGAAAATAAATGGGGAAATTAAGCTGGAAACCAGGCAATATGTTATACCCCCTGCCTGTGGCGCTGGTAAGCGTGGCAGACCGTGCGGGCAGGAAAAACGTATTTACCGTGGCGTGGGTAGGCACGGTCTGCAGCGACCCGCCCATGGTATCCATTTCCGTCAGGCCGCAACGTTATTCCTATGGAATGATAGAAGAAACGAAAGAATTTGTCATTAATCTGACCACAAAGGAGCTGGCGCGGGCTACGGACTACTGCGGTGTAGTCAGCGGCAGGGAGGTGGACAAATTTAAAGAAATGGGATTGACCGCAGAGGCGGCGGAGTTTGTAAAAGCGCCTTTGATTGCGGAAAGCCCGGTGAATATTGAATGTATAGTAACGGAACAGAAAGCGTTAGGGACGCATGATATGTTCCTTGCCAAGGTAGTGGCTGTCCATGCCGATGAAAAATACATGGACAAAAAGAACCGTTTCCATTTTGAATGGGCAAAACCCATTGTCTATTCTCATGGCTCTTATATGGCGCTGGGGGAGAGCCTTGGGACTTTCGGATACAGCGTCAGAAAGAAGTAAGGTTTGGCAATGGCTTTCTTCCAAATCTATGCAAACGCTCTACTCCCCGTTTTCTTTTTTAGGGGAAAGAAGGCTGCCGCGCACGATAGAGCCGGCGCCGTACTTCTTACGGATAGAATCGAGGGCACAATCCAGCTTCTGCTGCTTTTCAGAGGGAGGCTGGATTTTTTGTGCGACATTTAAGTCAAAGAGGCTTAACTGCATTGGCTCTTCCCGGCTCGCCAGCTTGGAAGTGCGGATTCCAAGCAGCCGTATAGGGGCGCCGTTCCACAATTCATCGAATAAGCGACAAGCCATTTCATAAACCGCATTGGTGGTGCAGGTAGGCGTAGCCAGGGTAGCCTGATGGGATACACTGCGGAAATTGCTGTATTTAATTTCCGTACTGACCATTCCGGCTAACAGCCCAGATTCCCGCAGCCTTCCAGCCACGCTTTCCGCCAGGCTTAACAGCGTACGGTATGCCTCTTCCTTTGTGCAGGCGTCTTCTTTTAACGTAATGGAATTGCCAATCCCCTTTGCGTCCACAGGGGCAGTCACCACATGGGAAGCATCTATGCCATTGGCATACTCCCAAAGCGTTATGCCATGGGACTTCAAATGGGAAGCCAGGATATCCCTGTTTGCCTGCGCCAAATCGCCAATTGTAAGGATTTCCAGCTTGCGCAGCGTTTCCACGCTGGAACGGCCGCACATATATAACGAAGAAACAGGCAAGCCCCACATTTTTTCCCGGATTTCATTGTGAAAAAGCGTATGGACAAGATTAGGCTTCTTAAAATCGGAAGCCATCTTAGCCAACACCTTCCGATCCGAAATGCCGATATTGACAGTATACCCGAACTTTTCCAAAATACTGTCCTTCATATGAGTGGCGGCCGCCACAGGATTGCCGTACCGGCCAGCCACCGGAGTATAATCCATGTAACATTCATCCACGCTCACCTGCTCAATATCCGGACAGATATTGGAAAGAAACCCCATCAACTCCTTGGAACGCCGATGATAAAGCGCATGATCCGGCGCCTCCATAACAAGATGCGGACATTTCCGAAACGCATGAACGATAGGCTCCCCGGTAGTCACATGAAACGCCTTGGCGGGGATAGACTTAGCCAACACCACCCCATGCCTAGCCTCCATATCCCCACCGATAATGGAAGGGATATCCCGCAAATCCACCTTAGCCCCACTTTCCAGCTTCTTCAAAGCGCTCCAGCTAAGATAAGCCGAATTCACGTCAATATGAAAAATAACCACATCCTGACACATCCCAGATTCCCTCCCACACCATTTCATCCCCCATAGCCACATCCAACCCAAACAAAACCATACCATACCCTTCTCCCAGAGCGTGTTTAAAAATTCATTCCCGACATCTGCCCGCCCCACATTGCGTGATAATTGCGCCAAATTCAGGTTACATAGACCGCCCCAAGAAGAGTCTATCTCAAGCTCTTCCCAAGCCATCTCTAAGGAGATACCATTTCAGGCTCTTTCCAAGCCATCTCTAAGAAAAGTCTATTTCAAGCTCTTTCCAAGCCATCTCTAAAAAGATACCATTTCAAGCTCTTTCCAAGCCATCTCTAAGAAGAGTCTATCTCAAGCTCTTCCCAAGCCATCTCTAAAAAGATACCATTTCAGGCTCTTCCCAAGCCATCTCTAAGGAGATACCATTTCAAGCTCTTCCCAAGCCATCTCTAAGGAGATACCATTTCAGGCTCTTCCCAAGTCCTCTCTAAGGAGATACCACTTCAAGCTCTTCCCAAGCCATCTCTAAAAAGATACCATTTCAAGCTCTCTCCAAACCCTCTTCAAGAAGATACCATTTCAAGCCCACCAAAACAATCCTCCAAGAAGACTCCATTTCAAACCCCATACGGAAAGCCACCGCCTTATATGAAACAAATCCCCAGCAATCCATTCCAATCCCGCATAACAACCCCCATTCCACCAGCCACCAGTCTGTCGGTTTTGGGTTTAGCGGGCGCCTGGCTGCTTTTTGGGGCATCGTTTTGGATGGAGATTTTTCTTAACAGAAGGAAGGACAGCCAAGGGGAAAATGGCCATGGAAGGCCATTTTAGGCTGTGCAGGCCATGGATGGCCTTCACAGCCGACCCGGACCCAGCCAACAGCAGAAAACCTTCTGTTTAGAAAAACCC
>CAJTQO010000030.1 GCA_910578405.1 uncultured Lachnospiraceae bacterium
GTCCGGGGCTGGGGCAAACCTGTATGGGCTTGGCATGCCGGGGATAGGGGCAGGGCTGTATGGGCTTGGCGCGTCAGGGATAGGGGCGGATTTGTATGGGCTAGGCATGGCAGGGGAGGGGATATCCGGTTATGGCCTGGGAGGGGCCTATGGATTTGGCTTAAACAGCGCAGGGTTGCCTGGTTTGACGGCTGCGGGAGCTTCTTCGGTTGGTTTGGCGGGAAACGGGACTTCCGGCTTGTATATGGATGCGCCAGGCAGTTTCGGTTCTGGCGGGAAGGGACTTGGGACTCACACAGTCAACCGGAGGCGTAGGGAGAGTTCCGGCGCTGGCCAGACAGGCAGATATGGCAATATGGTAAATGCATATAAAAAAACGGCGGAAAGCCGGGAAGGAAGCGTCAGTATACGTGAATACCAGAGCGGACGGAGGGAAAAGGCATGATGATAGGGAGCATAGGGCTGTATGGGAATGTGACGGCATATAGGGGGAAAGGAAGAGACGGGCAGCGGGCTGGGGAAACGCGGGGAGCGGACAGGTTTGGAGCCGGATATGAAGAAAAAGCAGCGGAAAATGCGCCAGCAGGGAAAGCGCCAGATATGTGGAATGTAACCTGTTCCAGCAACAATCTTGTCCTGCATGGGACAGATACGGCGGACGGAGAGGTTGTGACCGCATGGGTCAATGTGGCGGCAGGAACTTCCATGACGGTATACAGGCCCGAAGGATTTGATTCGCAACATCCGGTTTACAAGGTGAAAATGTGGGAAGAATCGGGTAAAGTGACGGAATGCATGGTGGATATAGAAAAGGTGGATCCAACGAAATGCAATGCATTGGAGATGTATGCCTATAGCGCCCATTTAAGCAGCAGTGGGGAGTATCCCGGCGCGTTGGAGCGGTTTTTAATGGCGCAGGCCCATCAGAGGGATTCCATATCCGGATATAGCGGCAAAAACTTATTGGATAAGACAGACTGGCTCAAGGTATTAGAAAAGGTGATGCAGATGCAGAGCCAGGTGGGAAATCTGCAAGGGTATCTGGATTATAAAGGCTTCCATGATTTTCTTGGTAAGAAAGCGGCGCAGGGGCAGGCCGGTGAGGGTAAGGGGAAAACGGAAAAGGAAAGCCAGGTGGATGCCAATGTCCAGGTGAAAGCGGATGGTTCGCGTATATTGGTTATGACAAGACGGCTTGGAGGGATGGCTACGACGACCAGCGTGGAAATATCCAAGCCAACCAAATTGCCCAATGAGGGGAAGGGGCAGCAGGAGATAGGAAAGGCGGGGGATACAGGCAAAGGGGAAGGGACAGACGGGATGGGGGAAGAGCAGGGGAAGTGATTTTCTGTAAAGATGGCATGGCAATAAGGGCTATCCAGGCGTGACTGGATGGCCCTTATTGTGTGGAAGGGAGAGGTTTTATGAAATTATGCAAGCTTGGTGGCGCCAAGGATAGGACGATTTTCTGCCGCTGGCATTGGACAGACGATGGCTTATGCAGAAGACAGTGGTGAATTAGAAAGCAAGAACCAAAACGGTTTGCATATTGGAATGCATTTGTATTGTGAAATGATAGGGCAGTAGAGATAAAGATTTTCATATGCCGTTCTGTGAAGAGTGTAAGGTGAAATTCTTGACAACAGGCAAAATTTGAAAGAAAAAGCAATATCCAAAAAAGTATACTTTTTTGGATATTGCTTTTTCTCTTAAAACTGTTCCAATTATATTACGATATGTTTAAAAAAGCAATAGGAATTATTAATTTTTTTGTTATTTTGACGAAAATTTCACACAAACAAAAATATCCAAAAAAGTATACTTTTTTGGATTATAAGATGAAAAGAGGAGAATATCCATGGGGAAAATATACGGATATATTCGGGTGTTGTCTGCAGAGCAGGATGTGGATGGGCAAATTGCCATGCTGCATGAAATGCAAGTGACGGATAAGGATATCTTTATTGACAGGCCAGAAGAGGAGGATGGTTTCCCGCAGTACCAGAAACTTTTGAAAAAACTGAAGAACAGAGATTTATTTTATATGAGCAGCCTTTATATGCTTGGATATGATTATGGAGAGATTGGGAAGCAATGGAGGTTTCTGACAAAGGAAAAGAAAGTGGATGTGGTAGTGTTGGATTTGCCTCCAGTGGACACAAGACGCGGAAAAACGCAGTATGGGACATTGGTGAGCGATGTGGTGCTTTCCATGCTTGAGTATGCTTCGAATATGGAGTGGATGGAGCGTAAGCAACGGCAGAGGGCTGGAATTGAACGGGCGAAGAGTAGAGGGGTGCAGTTTGGCAGGCCGGAATTGCCGTGGTCAGAGAATTTTGAGAAAGCTTACCAGATGTGGAGACGGAAGGAAATCAGAGGGAGAGACGCCGCAAAACTTTGTAATATTTCGAGCGCTTTGTTTTATAAGAGAGCGGGGATGTTGAAAGAGATGGAAGAAGGGGAGTATGATGCCGGAAACGGTGTGTAGGATGTCTTATGACTTGTTTTGGGGCGCATTTTGGATAAACGTGGTAAGAAAATAGTGTAAGTGGAGCAGAGACGGATAAGTGGAATGATAGGAAAACAATATATTGATGAATTAATAGAAAGACTTTGGGAAGTGGAAATATGGGAAGGCAGAGAGCGAAAATGCGAAGATTACAATATAGGAATCAGGCTTTTGCTAAAAACCTTTTTTGAGCATAAGGAAATGGAATCCCGGCTGTTTTTCATAGGGAATGGAGGAAGTGCAGCTATTGCGAGTCACATGACTGCGGATTTTATGAAAAATGGCGGTATGAATACTTACAGTCTCTATGACAATGCCGTTGCTACATGCATGGGGAATGATTATGGGTATGAGTTTATATTTTCCAGGCCCATGGAATTTCTTGTAAAGGAAAATGATTTGATAGTGGCTATTAGCAGTTCGGGAAATTCACAGAACATTGTTCGTGCGATAGAAACTACGAAAAATAGGAAAGCGTCAGTTATTACATTTACAGGATTTAGCAGGGAGAATAGGGTGAAAAAGATGGGGGACATTAATGTGTATGTGCCAAGCAATAAATACGGCATGGTGGAATCCATTCATAATCTGATTCTGCAGCAGATAGTGGATATGATAATGGAAAAAGACGGAGGGAAAAAATGGTTTCATTGGTGACAGGCGGATGTGGATTTATAGGTTCCCATGTGGTGGATAGATTGTTGGAAGAGGGGCATACGGTTAGGGTGATTGATAATTGGACAACAGGCCGGCCGGAGAATCTGGAGCATCAGAAGGGCAGAGAGAATTTGACTGTTTATCACATGGACATTAGAAACAAAGCGGAAATTGCGCCGGTGTTTCAGGACGTGGATTATATCTTCCATTTGGCGGCGTTGGCGGATATCGTGCCATCCATTCAGAAGCCAGAGGAATATTATTCATCCAATGTTTTGGGAACGTACAATGTAACGGAATGCGCAAGAGAAGCAGGGGTAAGGAAACTTGTGTATGCGGCGTCCTCTTCCTGTTATGGGCTTCCGGATGAGTATCCGACAAAAGAGACAGCGGCCATAAGGCCACAATATCCTTACGCTTTGACTAAGAGACTTGGAGAGGAGATTGCGCTTCATTGGGGACAGGTGTATGGGTTGCCGGTGGTGACGCTGCGGTTGTTTAACGTATATGGGACAAGATCGAGAACATCGGGAACTTATGGTGCGGTTTTTGGAGTGTTTCTGGCGCAGAAACTGGCAGGGAAGCCTTTCACTGTGGTAGGGGACGGAAACCAGACGAGGGATTTTACCTATGTGACGGACGTTGCAGATGCATTTTATACGGCGGCTGTGTCGGATGTAGTTCAGGATACCTTTAATGTTGGAAGCGGTGGATGCTATTCTGTGAATCGGCTCTGTGATTTATTGGGTGGAGAAGTGACATATATTCCCAAAAGGCCAGGAGAACCGGATTGCACATTTGCGGATACATCGAGGATTGAAAGCCGGCTGGGATGGAAGGCGAAGGTGACATTTGAAGAAGGCGTACAGAAGGTATTGGACAATATAGATTATTGGAGGGCCGCGCCAGTGTGGACGCCGGACAGTATCGGGGTGGCGACGGAGGACTGGTTTAGGTACCTTGGGAAGGATAAGTAGAAAGAGGCAAGGAT
Source organism: uncultured Lachnospiraceae bacterium (assembly GCA_910578405.1). GTDB lineage: Bacteria > Bacillota > Clostridia > Lachnospirales > Lachnospiraceae > Kineothrix. The sequence continues at coordinate 4,158 of CAJTQO010000030.1, forward strand.
GCTGCTATGGGAAAAATAGTCTCTAAGGATGAATTTAAGAACGGAATAAGACAGAAAATAAAAGAAGCAGGCAAGACAATAGCTTTGTGTCATGGTGTGTTCGATTTGATGCATCCAGGGCATATTATCCATTTGGAGCAGGCAAAAAAGATGGCGGATATTTTGGCCGTGTCTGTCACAGCGGCAAAATATGTGCGCAAAGGTCCGGGAAGGCCATATTTTGGAGATGAAATGCGGATAAAAGTATTGGCTGCATTAGAATGCATAGATTACATTATGCTTTCGGAAGGATACACCGCAGACGATATTATTGAAAGTGTGGAGCCGGACATTTATGTGAAAGGCGCAGAGTATGCCAAGGCCGAGGATGACATCACCGGGAAGATAGCAGAGGAGAAGAAGCTGGTGGAGAAGCATGGGGGGAGGATTGCGTTTACTTCCGGGGATGTGTTCAGTTCCACAAAGCTGATAAATACTGCGATGTCAGGATTGCCGGAGGAAGTCAGGCGCTTTATGGGGGATTTCAAGACGAGGCATACTATGGAGGAAGTCCGGGCATATGCGCAGAGGGCCGAAAGGTTAAAGGCGTTAGTAATCGGTGATGTGATTATTGACAAGTATACCTACTGCAATGTACAGGGAATTATGTCAAAGGATATGGGGTATTCAGCGAGATTGGGATATTCGGAAGAGTATTTGGGAGGAGCGGTTGCGATTGCAAGGCATCTTGCTTCCTTTTCGAAAGAAGTGACGTTGATGTCGGTTATTGGCAATGAGGAAGGGATAAGACAGAAACTCTTTGAAGAACTGGCGGACAGAGTGCAGCTAAATCTGATGTATAGTGAGACTTTTCCTTCGATTATGAAGCACAGATATCTTACACGGAATGAAAAGAGGGAGGAGTATCGGAAGATTTTTGCCATTAACAATATACCGGAGCATATGCAATATGAAGAAGAAGTGCGCAGGGGGTTCCAGGAGAAACTGGAAGCGCAGATAGAAGATTATGACGTGGTATTCCTGTGTGATTTTGGTCATGGATTGGTGGATAAAAAGGTTATGGATATTGTTCAGATGAAAGCGAAATATTTAGCATTGAACTGTCAGACGAATTCATCGAACAAGGGGTTAAATATTATTACGAAGTATAACAGGGCGGACGTGTTTACTCTTGATCAACAGGAATTGAAGTTGGCTTTTCCGGAGCATGCGTTGAATGAAAAAGTGGGATTGGCAAAACTGGCAGAACATCTCAAAGGGGATGGGTGGCTGACGAGAGGATCCAAAGGAGCATATAGCGTATGCGGGAAAGGATATGAGGTAAAGGAATGTCCGGCTTTTACGTTGAATGTGAAAGATACCATTGGAGCTGGAGATTCCTTTTTTGCAGTGGCGGGAATTTTTGCAGCGGCAGGAGCGCCAGTGGAAGTAGGAACTTTTGTAGGAAACATTGGAGGCGCTCTGGGAGCTAACATCGTGGGGAATAAAGATGCGGTGGAGAAAGTGAACGTTTTGAAGTTTGCAAGCACGCTGGTGAATGTATAGGAAGATGTACATATGTAAGGATATAAACATAAAAGGTGTAGGGAAAATAAGAAAAGGGATGGCGGCTGACATATGGCGGAGAACTTAAGAATGGATTCACATAAACTAATTTACCATCCGGAGGCAGTGGCCAGATGGATGAGAAAGGAGAACATATATCCTATTGAAATAGAGATATCCCCCAGTGGGGCATGCAATCACAGGTGTATATTCTGTGCGGTGGATTATATCGGTTACAGGCCGAATTTTCTTGATAGGGACACCATATTGCGGGATATATCTCAGATGTCGAAAAAAGGGCTTAAAAGCGTTATCTGCTCCGGAGAAGGCGAACCGTTGCTAAACAGGGATATGCCAGACATTGCAAACAGGATAAATGCCTGCGGGGTAGATGTGGCGATGAGTACCAATGGTGTGTTGCTTACGAAAGAGAAAGCTGAGGATTGTCTTGGAGCCTTTACATGGATTCGTTTTAGCGTAGCGAGCATGGAGGATGAGTCTTATAACAGAATTCAACGCGGGAAGCAAGGTGATTTGGGCAGAGTAAAAGAGAATCTGGAGGAAGCTGTAAAAATCAAGAGGGACAAAAGGCTCAAGACGACCCTTGGCGTACAGTGCCTGTTATTGCCTGACAATATGGCGCAGTTGCCAAGCATGGCAAGGCAGTTGCGGGAAATCGGCGTAGACTACCTGACCATTAAACCTTATTCGCAGCATTTACACAGTGAGAACAGCTTCTGGATAGATTATGATGCTATGTTGGAGCTGGAGCAGGAAGTGACAGGTTACGCGACGGATGAGTTTGCCGTTTATTTCCGGGCGAATGCTATGAAGAAGATGCATGATGAAAAATGTTATAAGAAATGTTTAGGATTGCCTTTTATGACACATATTGATGCAGAAGGAAATGTGTGGCCGTGTGTGGCGCATATTGGGGCGGAGGAATTTAGCTACGGGAATATTTATAAACAGACTTTTGAGGAAATATGGGAAGGGGAAAGGCGGCAGGAGGTTATAAAAAAGCTGTACGGATTAGACATTAACCAGGAATGCAGAGAGGCGTGCAGACTGGATGAAATAAACAAATATTTGGATGAGTTGGCGCATCCTGGCCCACATGTGAATTTTATATAGGAACGGGAGCGCAGACTAGATTAAAAAGCAGAAAGAAATGAGAGAAATGGATAGAGTGATTAAGCCGACACAGCCAGTTATGCCGGATATGGATAAATACATAAAGGAAATAGGCGCTATTTGGGACACAGGAATTATGACAAATAATGGAGATAAGGTAAACCGGCTGCGGGAAATGCTGGCAGACTATATGGGGTGCAGAAACATTGACTTATTTGTAAACGGGCATTCCGCATTGCAGATAGCCATTCAAGCATTGCAGTTGGAAGGAGAGGCGATAACATCCCCATTTACATTTGTATCAACAACCAATGCTATCATACAGAACGGGCTTACGCCGGTGTTCGGTGATATAGATGACACTTATAATCTTTCAGTGGAATCCATAGAGGAATTAGTAACAGACAGGACAAGCGCTATTATAACCCCCCATATATTTGGAATTCCGTGTAACGTAGAAGGGATAGAAGAAGTAGCGGTAAAACATAATCTGAAGGTAATTTATGATGGGGCGCAGGCATTCGGGACAAAGATAAGGGGAAAATCAATCGGCTGTTTCGGAGATGTTACGATGTTTAGCTTTCATGCCATTAAGATTTTTAATTCCATAGAGGGCGGGATGCTTTCATATAAGAATATGAAACTCCAAAGAACATTCGAGTTGTACCGTAACTTTGGGATATCATATGGGGAAATGGGAACTGATGTAGAAGTGGTAGGCATGAATGCCAAAATGAATGAATTCCAGGCGGCTATGGGAATTGTGAACTTGCCTGGTCTGGATGATGAGATAAAGAAAAGGAAGGGACTGGCGGAAGCTTATTGTGAGTGCCTGAAAGATGTGACGGGAGTTCAAACTTATCCTTATGATGCAGATATTGATTATAATTATGCCTATTTCCCAGTAAGAATAACAAAAGATTACGGGATTTCAAGAGATGAATTGTGGTTAAGGCTGAAAGAAAAAGGGATTGGGACACGCAAGCTGTATGACAAACTGACATGTGATTATAGCTGTTATCAGGGGACAGAGTACCGGAGAAATTCCCAATATGCAGACAAAATAAAAGGTATGGCATTGGATTTGCCTATTTATGGAACCCTGTCAGAAACAGATGTGGCTTATATATGTAATGAAATGAAAACATTAGGAGCATAAGGATTAAAGTCGTGCAGAAATGGAAGGAAAAATGAGAGAAATAGATTTTGGCTCTATAGGGAAGGAAGTTTGTGGGAAACAAAACATCATATATGGAGCCGGATATAATGGGAAGGCTCTATATGGTCTGTTGTATGATAAGAGTGTATCTGTGGAGGCGTTTTATGATGATGATAGAAGCAGATGGGGGGATTTATGCTGTGGCAGAAAAATTCTTTCCGAAAGCGAACTGTTATCCATGGATAGAAAAGATACAAATATATTTATTTCAAGTATGTATGTTGGCCAGATAGCTGCAAAGGTACAGAAGATGGGTTTCCTAAATGTGTTTGTGGCCTTGGATATATTGTTAAAAAAGGATACGGATTATTTTCAATTTCGGAAATATGGCAGTGATACAAACTACATTGACAGGCTGAATTGTTTAGTGGAGGCGAGTTGTGATAAACAGACAAAAAGCTATTTTGAATTGATTAAGAAAACAGTTCTGCATGGAAAAGCGCTACGGGATATCATGGATTTGTATTGCGGTGAGAAACAATATTTTCTGAATTGCTTTAAAGGAAAGTTGAACGGGATTAATTTTCTGGATGCAGGCGCATATACCGGCGATACGGTGAGGGAGATTTTGGAAGAGGGAATCTATCCGGCAGGAGTATATTGTTTTGAGGCAGATTATGATAATTACAGCAAACTGAAAGTTTTCAAGGACAAAGAGGGCGGAAGGATGAATCTAGTCTGTGAAAATTATGCTCTGTGGGATTGCCGCACCAGACTTGGAATGAAGTTGTCGAATTATAATGCCAGGGTGGATTTAGAATGCAGGGAGACGTCAGTGGAAACAGTGACGATAGATGATTATTTTCGGGATATAAAAGTAGGATTTATAAAAATGGATATTGAGGGCGCTGAAAGGAAAGCGTTGGCTGGCGGGATGAAGACGATAGAGCGTGACAGGCCGATTCTTGCAGTTTCCATTTACCATGGACTGGATGATATGGTAGAGATACCGGAAATGTTGATGGGCAGGCTGGAGGATTATTCGTTTATTGTGCGCCACCATTCTTATACCTATTCGGAAACGATTTTGTATGGGGCTCCAAAGGAATTGGGTATATTTTAGGGAAGAAGATAAAATGGGGAGGGCAGATGGACAGTTATTTGTCGGAAAAAGAATTAAAGGAAATGCCTTTTAAAAAAATAGGAAAGGAAGTCAAAATCAGCAGGAGAGCTGTATTCTATTTTGTGGAAAACATTGAGATAGGAAATCATGTAAGAATTGATGATTTTGCATTTCTGAGTGGTGGAGGCGGGATACGGATTGGGGATTATGTACATATAGCGGCATACAGCGCTTTGTATGGGAAATTTGGGATTGATATCGGAAATTATGTCAATATCAGCAGCCGGGTAAGCATTTATTCTACCAGCGATGATTATTCAGGAGAATATATGACAGGGCCGATGGTAGAAGAACAGTATATTCATGACATTGGTAAAAAAGTGGTTATAGGAGAACATGTAATTGTTGGGACGGGAAGCGTTCTGTTACCGGGGGCTTTGTTGCATCAGGGAGTGGCAGTGGGAGCAATGAGTCTGGTCAAGCAGGAATTGCAGCCATTTAAGATATATGCAGGCATACCAGCCAGATATATAAAAGAAAGAGAACAGGGGATGGTGGAGAAGGAACAGGAAATGAAAGTTTGGAGCCTTAATGATTGAATAAAAGCTTGTGCTGGATGATGCAGATAAGGAGTGGAAAATGATTGAGAAGCTAAGAAAAGAAGTCAGCAATGTTCAACTATGGGATATTACAATTGAATTTCTTAGCAAGTTTTATGAACAAGAGGAAAATAGAGATAAAATTTTAATGGTATATAAGGACAGAGATTATTATACAAATCTTTCCTATGAAGAAGTTATGAAAATCAGCGAAGAAAAGGAACTGGTATATCTTTTGGAATATCTGTATAAAAGAAAAAATGTCAAAGATAATGAAGATGAGTTTAGAAGTGCGGAAAAAGTATTGGAAGGAAGTCCGGATATTCATTATGTGTTGGCAGAATCCGAAAGCAAACAGAATAGAGAAAGTCTGGATTTTTATTCGGATATAGTATTAGTGGAAGGATACTACCGAAAGAGTCTGGTTGCATTGAGAAGGATTTTAAAAGAAGAAGGTGTGCATACCTACTTAGTCAGTATACCTAAAGCAAGTGATATAAAGGAAGAAGCACAGCATAGTGAATGGAAATTTGGATTTTTGTCGCAGAAAATAAACTGGACAGAGGCAAGGAAAGAAAAAATAAAACAATATTTAAATAAATTTACGGAGCTTGGATATGAACAGGCAAAAGACGAGATGCTTTCAGGGCACAAATGCACAAAACCCTACGGGGGGGGGTAAAATCAATTTTTCTTGTCGGACCATGCATTGTTGGAGGATGGGAAGCATTTTCAGGGGAATCTCTTAAAGAGGTTTTATCTGAAAAACTGACAGAAATGGGACTGGATTATAATGTAATAGATGTTATCATTGCACAATATCCAGATTCAAATATAAGGTATGTTTTAGAATATGATATCAGGAAGAATGATATTGTATTGTTTATAGATGATGTTATTGATTCAAAAGAGGCAGATATCAATCTTAGTTATATATATAACAATTATAAGGGAGATAAGTGGCTGTATTCAGATAGGCCGATTCATACAACGTATACAGGAAATATTCTGATTGCGGATGAGATAGTAAAGAGGATTGTGGGGCCGGTATTTGCCAATTCAGTAAAAGAAAATGACTATGTTGGTTTACATAAAGGGGAGAAGCAATTAACTTATGAAGAAGATATTGCATTAAAACAGTATATAAACGGGATAAAGAAATATAGAGGGAAGAGGGATTTAGGTATCGGAGCCTGTGTGGTAACTTGTAATCCTTTTACTAAAGGGCATTTTCATTTGATAGATTATGCAAGCAGACAAGTTAATTTTTTATATGTGTTTGTAGTGGAAGAGGAGGCGGTTTTTTTCCCGTTTGAAGACAGGATAGAGATGGTACGCAGAGGATTAAGCGGACTTGGAAATGTATTGGTCTGCCCAAGCGGTAAATTTATTATTTCAAGGTCAACTTTCAAGAACTATTTTGAAAAGGAAGTATGTAGAGATGCCATGATTGATGCATCAAAAGATACAATGATTTTCAGGAAATATATTGCTCCTGCATTGGGGATATCTAAAAGGTTTATAGGGGAGGAACCCCAGGATAATATAACAAGCCAGTATAATAAACTGTTGAAAAAAGATTTGAATAACGTTATGGAAGTTATAGAAATACCCCGTTTGGAAGCGGAGGGAGAAGTTATTTCAGCCAGCAGGGTAAGAAAATATTTTCTAAAAAATAATTGGGATGAAATAGGTAAATTAGCGCCCCAATCAACCAAGAAATATTTACAGGCAAATAAGAGAAAAATCATAGATTTAAAAAATAGAAAGGGGCTTGATGAAATCATAGAATTTATTTGCGAACACAATAAAGTAGTAATATGTGGCCTGGGAGAAGACGGAAGAAAAATAGTACAGCGGTTAGAGGAAACATTAGATGAAAAGGAAATGCAAAAGCTGGAATTTTATGATGAAAAATCAGCGGGGGAAGTGTATAGGGATAAGATGGTTATGGACTTTGAACAACTTGTGAATCGAAGAAGAGATGATTATCTGCTGATTACAACAAGTAAATTTAAAAAGGATATCTTTTATTTATTGAGACGGCGGGGTGTGGATGCAGAGCATATTTTGGTTGCTGAATAATTGGTTGCAAAAGGAATAAGGGAAACAAAAATGTATGATAGCAATTTTATCAGGAACATACTGAAAGAGTATATTGATAAAAAGATAGATAAGTTTGTCATTTATCCGTATGGCGTAAATGGGACAAATGCTAAAAATGTTTTAAACAATTATTTTGATTTAGAACCGCAGTTTATTGTAGATAATATGTATGCCAAATATCATTCCAAGATTATTGATATAGATGAATTACGAAATGTTTATCGAAAGGATATGTATATTATTCTCACAGTAGAGGATTTTTCCAAGAATGCGGAACGGTTAAAAGAACTTTCAGGGTTTATTCCTGCAGAGAATATTATTAATCTTCGGAATATGGATAACGGGAAGAGGGAAGAAGAAAAGGCAGAAGAAAACCTTATGATGGGAAAATTGATTCCCTGGCTGGAATTGACACAGCAAAATAAACCGTTTCGCAACCGAAAAATAAATGTTGTATTTCATATTGGCGCAGCGGCAGAACATTGGAGTTCGACGAAACCGTTGTATGACCTCTTTTGTAAAGATAATAAATACAATGTGATGGTTGTGCCGTTGGATTCGCCGCGTTTTGAGGAAGACAAAAAACGCATCAGGAAAGATGGGGTTCAGAGTATAAAAGAGGTGGAATTTCCGGAAGATATAGAGCCTGATATTGTAATCGCCAGTGGTTTTGGATTCCAGGAGCCATATACGTTTTCTACAGCCAAAATTATTGGAAGAGCTAAAATTATTATAGGAATCTTTGACAGATTGATAGATTTTGATATAGGAGGGGGAGTAACAGAAAGGTATTATGCTCATTTTGGAAGGAATGGAAGAATAAAATATTGCGATTATTATATTGCAGATACATCTCTATACAGGCAGTTAGTGAAAGATACGGATGAAAGACGCAGAAGTAAATTGGTTGAAATGGGACATACCAAATTTGACAAAGTTTTTCTTTCAACCCGGGAGAAGAATTACCCGCCAGGATGGGAAAAGCTGAAGGGAAGAAAAGTAATTTTATGGGCGCCGGTTCATGGTGTATATGATAGAAAAATCCAATGGTGGTATACTCTGGATTTATATGCTGGAAGCATATTAAAGTATGCAATGGAGCATAAGGAAGCAGGGTTGGTAGTCCGCCTGCAGAATATACTGATTTGGGAATTGATTGAGCAGGGTTTCTGGAGCTATAAAGAACTGCAGGCATTAAAGGATTTTTGCAGGGAATCTGAAAACATTGTTTTTGATGAAGAACCTTCCTATATTGCAGCGTATTCCGTTATGGACGGAGTAATAACAGATAATAGATGCTCTGTAGAGCATACAGCTTTACCCACGTTAAAGCCTATATGTATTACATATAGAAATGATATGGAGCTTGGGACTGATACACAGGAATTAAAAGAAATTCTTTATGAGGCGCGCAGCGGAGAAGATATCGAAAAATTTTATGAGATGATACTTCATGGAAGAGATCCTATGCGGGAGAACAGAAAGGAAAATATGGGAAATTTTATAAAGAATTTCGATGGAAAAAATACACAGCGGATAAAAAACTTTATAGAGGACAGGTTCTATGAAAAATGCACGAAATAAGCAGCGCTATTCGGACTGTCCGTTTTGACGGTTGATATGAAAAGAGTAGTGTATTGATAAAAGAGGGGGCAGAGGAATGAAAGTAATTATATTAGCAGCGGGGCAGGGGACAAGACTGCGGCCGCTGACAGATGACAGACCCAAATGTATGGTAGAGGTTAATGGAAAAAGCATTATTGAACGGCAGTTGGATACGATAAGGAATTGTGGAGTCAGGGATGAGGATATCGCTATTGTAACAGGGTATTGCAGCGACGTATTGAGCAACAGGTTTAAAGATACGGCAATTTCTTTTGTCAGGAATGAGAAATTTGAAACCACTAATATGGTGTATTCCCTGATGTGTGCAGAAAAAGCAATGGAATCCGATTCAGATATTGTTGTTTCCTATGGTGATATTATTTATGATGAGACAGTTTTTCGAAAAGTTATGGATGCCGGGGATGAACTGTCCGTTATTGTGGATGACGATTGGTATGAATATTGGTCGCAACGGAATGAAAATCCATTGGATGATGCAGAAACGTTAATGTTTGATTCGGATGATTATTTGACAGAGATCGGACAGAGAACGAAGGAACTGGATAGGATACAGTCCCAGTATATTGGATTAATGCGTTTTCGGGGAAAAGGGGTGGAAAAAGTTTTGGCTCTGAGCGCTGAGGCCAAAAGAAGGAGCGGACAGGGGGAACCGCTTTGGAAGACGGACAGGAGTTATTCCAGAATGTATATGACAGATTTGCTGCAGGGGATGATTGAAGAAGGCCATAAGCTGCGGGCAGTCCATATTAATAGGGGATGGTATGAGATAGATGACGGGAATGATTTGAAAATAGCAGAGGCGGGAATCAAATAGGATGGAGCAGGCAGTATGAATGCAGTTTACTGGATAACAGGACTTTCCGGTGCAGGGAAGACTACCATAGGAAAAATATTTTATGAAAAAATCAGAGAGAAGCATCCCAATACGGTGTTCCTTGACGGGGATATCCTGCGCAAAGTATTTGGGGATGATTTGGGATATACAAAGGAGGAGCGCAAAAAGTGCGCCATGAGGTATAGCAGGCTGTGCGATATGTTACAAAAACAGGGAATAAATGTGATCTGCTGTACGATATCCATGTTCGACAGTGTGCGTGAATGGAACCGTGAGAACATCTGCGGTTATAGAGAAATTTATGTAAAAGCATCTATGGATACTCTGAAAGCCAGGGATCAGAAAGGTCTTTACAGCGGAGTTACACAGGAAAAGCAGAAGGAAGCAGTAGGAATCCATATGGAAGCAGAGGAACCCAGAAATCCTGATTTGGTTTTGCAGAATGATGGGCTGCGTACGCCTGAAGAGCAGGCAGAAACAGTATTCCGGTATTTTCTGCATGATGAATAATATGGGGCATGAAAAGAGAGAGAGTATGAAACTAGGTACAAAGGCGGAGTCCTTATATATACTTGAGCAAAATTTAAGAGGGGCAAAGGTTCTGCCGCAGTATATGTTTACGGTTGGGCAGTGGAGAAAGGACAAACCTGGTATTTTGGAGAAATTTGAGGAACTGCCATGGAAGGAAAAAGTCATAGTGCGAAGCAGTTCGTTACAGGAGGACACAGGGGAGCAGTCTTTGGCGGGGAAATATGAGTCGGTGGCTGATGTATCAGGAAAAGGCAGGTTCGCATATGCAGTGGATAAGGTTATAGAATCTTACGATGATGGCAATGAATTTAATCAGGTACTTGTACAGCCTATGCTTGAGGACGTTGACATTTGTGGGGTTGCATTCACTCTGGAGCCGGGGACAGGAGGGCGCTATTATGTGGTCAGTTATGATAAGTCAGGCTCCACTTCAGCTATAACATCCGGGGGAAGTTCTGATAGTTGTTTGTATTATCGGTTCAAGGAATGCACAGATGAAAGGGAAGAAAACAGGAATCCGCAGATGGAGATGCTGTGCAGGACACTGCATGAACTGGAGCATATTTTTGGGATGGACAATTTGGATGTGGAGTTTGCTTATACGAAAGACGGTGGCTTGTATATTCTTCAGGTGAGGCCCCTATGTGTGGAAGCGGGACGGGTTGACGGAAGACGCCAGAAGGAAGAACTGCGCCGTATTGCAGAAAGAGTAGCGCTTAACAGCCGGAAAAACCCGTTCCTGTGCGGAGACAGGGCAGTATACAGTGTGATGACGGATTGGAACCCGGCTGAAATGATAGGTGTAAGGCCGAAACCATTGGCCATGTCGTTGTACAGGGAAATTATAACGGATAGTGTATGGGCGTACCAAAGGGACAATTACGGGTACAGGAACCTGCGAAGTTTCCCTTTGATGGTTGATTTTGCAGGCCTTCCGTATATAGACGTGCGTGTAAGCTTTAATTCTTTCATTCCTTCGGGTTTAGACGAGCCGCTCAGTGAGAAACTGGTCAACTATTACCTGGAAGAATTGGTAAAGTATCCGGAAAAGCATGATAAGGCAGAATTTGAAATTGTATATTCCTGCTATACATTGGATTTGCAGCAGAGGGTACAGGTATTGAAGGGACATGGATTTTCAGAGGACGAGATTGCCAAGATAGTCGGTGCGCTGCGCAATGTGACAAATCATATCATTGATTACCGGAACGGCCTGTGGCGCAAGGATTATAAAAAGATAGAATACCTTAACCGGCGTTACAGCGAAGTTATGGAAAGCGGAATGAGTGATATTGAAAAGACTTACTGGCTGCTGGAAGATTGTAAGCGTTATGGTACGCTTCCGTTTGCAGGGCTGGCGAGGGCTGCGTTTATCGCAGTTCAGATGCTGCGGTCATTCGTATCCTGTGGAATTTTGGGTGAAGAAGACTACGAGGCGTTTATGGGTGGAATCGAGACGGTAAGTTCTGGAATGAACAGAGACTGCAAAGAATTGTCGAAGTCTTCCTTTTTAAGGAAGTATGGGCATCTGCGGCCGGGGACTTATGATATAACATCGCTTCGGTATGATGAGGCGCCGGAACTTTATTTTGACGAATTTTCGGAAACGATGCCCGGATGTCCGGACATAAAGGAAAATGGGGATGCTGATTTTGGTGTGGAGGGAAGGAAAAGCAGAGAATTCCGCCTGTCTTTGGGGCAGTTGAACAGGCTGAGGGATATGCTGCAGGAAAACGGATTGTCAAATGATGTGCTGGATATTATGGAATTTATGCGGTGCGTCATAGAAGGAAGGGAGTATGGGAAGTTTGTATTTACCAGAAACCTCAGTATGGCTATGCATCTGATAGGCCAGATGGGCGCCGGGGCCGGAATTTCCAGAGAAGAATGTGCTTACATGAACATCAGGGCAGTGTACGATTTATATGTCTCTACAGGGGAGCTGAAAGATAAGTTTCTGGAATCTGTCAGACGGGGAAAAGAAAGTTATGAAATGACGCAGGTCATTACGCTGCCGCCTGTCATTGCCTTACCTGTTGATGTGTATTCGTTTTATTATCCGGATTCCGAACCTAATTTTATCACATCACGGAAGATTTGCGGTGAAGTAGGCATTCTCGAAGCTATGGAGGACATGACAGATATTGAAGGGAAGATAGTAATGATACAGAGCGCGGATCCCGGATATGACTGGATATTTTCCCATGGGATTGGAGGGTTTGTGACCATGTATGGGGGAGCAAATTCACATATGGCAATACGGGCAGGGGAACTGGGCATTCCGGCGGCGATAGGTGTAGGCGCGAAGCGTTTTGAGAGATACCGTTTTGCTAAAATAATGGAAATAGATGCACTGTCAAAAACGATAAAAATATTAAAGTGAGGAGTAAGAGGATGAAACATGGAGACTTTACAGAATTGGCAAAGTTTTATAGGAACAGGCCAGGATACTCTGGCGTTGTACTGGAATGTCTGAAGAACCATGTGCTTAACAGCATCGGAGAAGGGAAGGTGGCGGATATTGGAGCAGGCACTGGTAAGCTGACGGAGAATCTGGCTGGTCTTGGACTTGGCGGGTTTGCGGTAGAGCCGAATGAAGCAATGCGTGCAGAAGCGGAAAATGTGTCCGGGGGGGGTTCATTTGGAAGGAGGGAACTGCTGAAGCGACAGGGCTTGCGGATAGTTGTGTAAATTGGGCGCTGATGGGTTCTTCCTTCCATTGGGCGGACAGCAGGCTTGCAGTGAGGGAGTTCTATCGGATACTGGTTCCCGGGGGGTTTTTTACGGCTATCTGGAATCCAAGGGATATTGAGCGGAGCGAACTGCATAAGAGGATAGAAGAGGCAGTATATTCGGAAGCGCCGGGAATGCGGCGTGTTTCTTCAGGTAAATCCGTTTCTACCGAAGAAATGAGGGATAAACTGCTCGGAGAAGGATTATTTAAAGACATTTTTTTTGTAGAGGCTCCGCATACAGAATTTATGACAAAAGAAAGATATATGAACACATGGAAGTCTGTCAATGATATCCAGGTGCAGGCAGGCAAGGAAGGTTTCTGCAGGATTCTTGAGAAAATAGGGAAAATCATATGTGAGTTTGATGAAATTGAAGTTCCGTACCTGTCCAGGTCATGGACAGTGCAAAGCTGCAAGCAGTCCTAGTTCTCCATCCAGACTGAGTGGAACTGGAAGTTCTGGCTGGATGGCGCATTGGCCCGTTTATACTGAAAATCCCGTTATGCCTGCCGAGTGTCTGTACTATGGAATAGTGAAAGAAAGGATGAGGATATGAAAACGGAATGGGATTATACGGATTTGGCGGAAGCATACTTGAAGCGGCCGGATTATGCACAGACGGCAATTGATGGGATGCTGGAGACGGCGGGGGTAAAGCCAGGGGATGCAGTATGTGATGTGGGGGCAGGTGTTGCGCACCTGACTTTGAAGCTGGCGGCGTATGGGCTGGATGTCTGTGCAGTGGAGCCGAATGACACGATGCGCAGGAACGGGGTTATCCGGACAGAGCAGTATAAAAATGTTCACTGGTTCGAAGGTGTGGGAGAAAATACGGGAATGGAAGATAGCAAGTTTGATTTGGTGACGTTCGGATCGTCCTTTAATGTATGCGACCGTCAGGAAGCGTTAAAAGAATCAAAGAGGATTCTCAAAAAAGAAGGATGGTTTGCCTGCATGTGGAACCATCGAAACCTGGAGGATCCTCTCCAGAAAGAGATAGAGGAAATCCTCAGAAGCCGGATTGAAAGCTATGAATATGGGACAAGAAGGGAAGACCAGACGGAAGTTATTAACCAGTGCGGATTGTTCGGGGATGTGGTTTATATAGAGGGGATTGTAGTGCATGATATGCTGGCGGAGGATTTCATCGAGGGATGGAAGTCTCATGGTACGGTGCAGAGGCAGTCAAAGGATGAGTTTCAGTTTATCAATGAGGAAATACGCAGAGTAGTTGAGGCAAAAGGCGCCAAATATATCCAAGTGCCATATACGACCAGAATATGGATGGCGCAAGTAAGGGAATAAGGCAGGTGGGAATATGGGAACTGTGCTGTATACGCAGAGAGTAGAGTTTATAGAGAGTTATGGGGAGCGGAGAGATTGTTCCGATCAGAATATTTCACGATTTATTCAAACCTGCGGATATCTGCCGGTTCCGGTTCCGAACATGTTAGAAGCTCCGGAAGAGCTTATTGCTTATGTAAAGCCTGTGGGGATTGTCCTGACTGGGGGAAATTCATTGGTAAGGTATGGCGGTAATGCACCGGAAAGAGACAGGACAGACAGGCTGCTTATAAAAGCCGCAATAGGGAGGGGAATTCCAATATACGGATTCTGCCGCGGCATGCAGTCTGTTCTGGATTATTTTGAGTGCAGGTTGGAAAATGTGGAAGGGCATGTAGCAATCCGGCATTCCGTCCAGGGGATATGGGGGGCAGGAGAAGTAAACAGTTATCATAACCAGGCATGCAGAAAGGTCAGAGAACCTTTGTATGTGGCACAGAGGGCAGGAGACGGGGTGATAGAGGCTGTAGAATGCCCACAGCATAAGATTATGGCGGTTATGTGGCATCCGGAACGGGAAAATCCGTTCAGGGAAGAAGACATTATGAGAGTTCGTAATTTGTTTGGAGGAAAATTTTAGTATCAGCCTTTCAGTTTCAGGAAAGAAACTGATGAAGGGAGTGGGGAGAATTGGTGAGCAGTGGAAAAGTAAGAATGCAGAAACTCAAAAAGGACATAAAAGCCTGTAAGAGAATCGTTATGTATGGGGCTGGCTGTCTGGCAAAGATATTGAATGCTGAATTAGCCCAAAGTGGCATCGGTGTGAATTATTGTGTAGTAAGCCATAAGGACAGTAATGTAAATGCGTTTGAGGGTATACCGCTGTATGCAGTTGATGACCGGATTTCTGACATGCGCAAAGAAGAAGTAATTACACTTATTTCAGTTACGGAGAAATATGAAAAAGAAATAGAAGAGATTTTGCTGCGGAATGGTATTTTCAGATATCTGCTAATTTCCAGGTATGTAAGGAAGACGGATTCATTCCGCATATATCAGAATAAATCGGAACAGGAATATCTGGATGAAATAGCAGAATGGTATGCGGATGCGAATCATCTCCCCTTCTATGATTTGGATGAAATAAAAAAGCAATTAAAGGATATCATACAGAAAAACTCGCGGCGTAAGGATAAAGCAGTATTTGCAGTTGGCAATTTCAGTCCAAGAGTGATTAAGATGGCAGGCGCTTTACATAAAAAGGGATTTGAGGTTGAGATATTATTTTATCCGGGCATATGGATTTTGGACTGTTTTCTTGATGCATTGTTGCATGTGGCGGATTCCTGTAAAATGTGTGAAAGCATAGAGGAACTGATGTATGGGATTATGGTTTCACAGGCAGAAATTGTTCATTTATTTTCGAGTATAGAAGTATCCTATGTAGCCCGTATTTTATTTCAAAGGAAAAAATTATTTTCAAAGCTGATATTTGACCAATATGACATCGGAAACGGAATGTATATTGAAACAAATGAGTTAACGAAGGAAATGCTTGATGATGAGAGGTATTGCCTGGAACATGCGGATGGCGTTTGCTTTAGAGGATATGAGCAGGAATACTTATTGAATGAGATGAATTATAAGATGGAAGGAGCGGCAATTAATTTTTTTGATTATTGTCAGGATGATGAATTCGATGAAAGCAAGGACTGTGATAATGGCGCGTTGACTTTGTGTTATGCGGGAGGAATAGCGACAGAACAGGAATGGCCGGGGGCATCGTATGCATGTCTTTTGGAATTTGCAGGTATTTGTGAGAAAAGCAAGTGTCATTTACATGTTTATCCGTCACACTGGGATGAACAAAGATTTTCGGAGTATATTGATTTGGACAGAAAAAGTGATTATTTTCATTTCCATAAGCCGGTATCGTATAGAGATTTGAGGCAAGAGTTAAAACAGTATGATTACGGAATACATATAATTAAAAATAATTTTCTTAAAAGGGAAAAAGACGGTTATTACACAAGGAATAAACTGATTTATGCAGTGACAAATCACTTTTATGATTACCTGGAAGCCGGTTTGCCAATCATCGCAGCATACCCTGTTAAATTTGCAGAATATTTTGAGAAGAAAAACGTGTTATTAAATTGGACGCTGGAAGAATTTGATTTTGAACAATTGATATGCAGGCGTAAAGAATTGAAGCAGAATGCAATACAAGTAAAAAAACAGCTTAGCGTAGGAAAACAGATAGAAAAATTAATCGGATTTTATAATATGCTATAAATTATGAAAGGAGGGAAAAGGGTATGGAGCGTGTTGTGATATACGGGGCAGGGAATGCTGGAAAGAGCGCTTATTTTTATTTAAAAAGCAGATATGAATGTTTATTTTTTGTGGATGGTGACAGTAAAAAATGGGGACAGGAGTTTGAGGGGCTGCAAATTAGGGAGCCGGATGCATTAAAGCAGATAGGAAATGTAAAAGTAGTAGTTGCAAGCATTTATTGGAAAGAAATATTGGATGAAATAAGAGGCTTTGGCCGGATGGCGATAGAGATATACAAGCCGGAAACAGAAGTGATATTGTCTGATGGAATAAAAGAAGAATTAAATAAAAGAACAGTAAATTTGGGAAGTTTCTTAAGAAAGCAAAAGAGAATATTGTGTAAAGAGCTGGCTTTTATGCCGGGAGGCTCACAGGTACTGGATTATGTTTTTTTAAAAGCTGTAGGGAGTGTTTTTCAATGCAAAAAATATTTGGAAATTGGGACTTATATCGGGGAAAGCATTAATATAATGACGGAATGCTGTGAGGAATTGTACAGCGTAACTGCACCGCTGGAATCCCCCCTGGCAGGAGGGGAATGGTGTAAGGAGTTGGGAATACCAAATCATTCAGGCAGACTGGCATATGATGAGAGGATAACTCATTATTATGCAGATTCCAGAATTTTTAATTTTGAAAATGTGGGAATGGACATAGATCTATTTTTCATTGATGGAGATCATAGTTATGAAGGCGTATATAGTGATACAAAAAAGATTTTTGAAGTAAAGAAAGCGGATGCAATTGTGATATGGCATGATTTTAGAAACTTGGATACTTCATACAGGGCCGAAGTTGTGAATGCAGTGAGAGATGCATTGCAGGATGAATTTCGAAATGTTTATGCAACAAATAATAATTTGTGCGGAATTTATTTGCCGGAGAAGTATAAAGAGGAGTTTGAATTAAGAGAAATAAAGTATGAGGAAAAGGCGCCTTTGTATACTTATGATTGCACATTAGACAATTGTAAAGTGTTTGAAGCTTAATCCTTTTTAAAATAGGCATAAACGGAAGCCAGGGAAAATTGATAAAGGAGATTGGTGTAAATGGGAAAGAATTGCTCTTCTTTTTTTTGGAGTGATAATTGGCATATAGAAAACGGAAAAGCATGGTTTGTGGATGGGGAACGGAATGTTTTATTTTGTTTAAATCTTGAAAAAAAAGAGTGTGAGTATATAAAAGAGATACCTGATTCGGATAAAAATACATTTCGATTGAACCCTAAATGCATTAAATGTGAGAACGATATTTTTTGTATGCCCGATTTAGGGAGCTGTATATGGGTATATCATATTGAAAAGTCTCAATTTACATCAATTGCAGTAGATAGGCCCAAAGACGTCAGGCTTTCCATAAGGGATTTCTGGAAATGTGAGAAGAAAATTTTTGCAGTTTCCATTGGATTAAGGCAAATTATTGAAATCAATATAGAAGAAAAGAGAATAGAGCATTATTATGCTTTGTCTCATGCAGAGAATGATATTATGGGAAGAGGAATTAAGGTTGGAAAATATTTATATATTATTTCCATGATATGGAACAGAATCTATCAATTTGATTTAGTAACCAAAGAAACGGAGATATTTACTATTCCCAATGTAGCAGGAGCTTTTTGCTCAATATGTTTTGACGGGGACAAATTTTGGCTGAGCGGATATCGGAGAGAAGTGTATGTCTGGGATAAGGATAAAAATGAAGTGAAGATTATAGACCAGTTTCCGGAGCAGTTTGGCATTTATAACTTTAAAGATAAAGAAAATAATAGATTGGATTTTAAAACATTGGCGTATGATGTTCCAGCATTCATCCAGTCGGTTGCAACAAAAACGCATGTCTGGTTCATACCGTTTCAAACAAACAAAATATTATATATAGATAAAAACACATATGAAGTGAAGGCTTTTGAAATGGAAATGGAGGACGAAAAGGAGGGCATCCCGATTAATAGGGAGTTTTTGAAAGCAAAGTATTTATTGGAGTATGTGGATGAAAATCGCTATATAGGGCTGTATTCTTTGAAAAATAACTGTGTGGTGGTGATAGATGCGAGAGAAATGAAGGAAACCAGGGAAACCTATTTACTTAGCAGGTTATGTCTTATGAAGATGATGCAGCTACATGAAAAGAGAGGACATATCATGCGGGAAAAGAATGATATGGATGAAAGGATATACTGTGCAGGAATTGGGGACTGGAGTGAGTATATCAGAATGGGCATGGAAGAAAAGGCAGGTACGCAAATATATAAGAAGATTGTAATGGAGGGGAAGAGTTGTTAGATATATGCAGGCGGTTATTGTCACTTATTTATATTTATGCGGTTATCAAAGAGTGGGATATTGGTGAAGAGTTTCAGAAAACAAAAAAAATAATTGTGGTAGGAAGTTTGATGCAGGCTTTCCTAGTAAAGATATCTTTAATAAAAACAAGGGCTTCTGTTTCTTATTGTAATTTGAATGAATTTGATGAAATTTACGAATATAGGAAAAATGTAAAGTGGATAATATTTGATAAGAAGAAAGCAAAATATATGAAAAACGTAGAAACAGATATTTTGATATTTCCAATTTTATAAAGAGGAAAGAAGAAAATGAGAGTTTTAGTGGTGGACATAAATTTTGAATATAAAAATCCAATGTACCGGCAATTTTATAATCATTTGTCTTACTGTATGGAAGTTGATTATTTTGGGCCTGGATATGTGGATAGGAAAGCGCTGGAAAAAGGCATTAAACAGTTTTTGCTTGAAAGGGAATGCTATGATTTCATACTTGTCGGAACTTATTTTGTATATTCTGCAGAACTGCAAGGGGCCAGATATAATGCGTATTTTACACATAGGCGCGTTGTAATTCCATATTACCGTATGAATGATGCATATCAGCGCTGTAGGCGTATTTTAGATGAATTAAAGGATATAGATTCAGTAATCAGGATTTTTAATTATTATGAAGATTCTGTGTCAATGCCGGACGGAGATTATAGAATTTGCAAGTCATTTTTAGAAGATGGATTTTATTTGTTAAGCTGGCCAATACAATATATGCAGATTTTTCATGCAAAGAAAATAAGGCAACATCCTGTATTAAATAATAATGCGTATAAATTAGCAAAAGAATACATTTCGAAGTATATTCCGATACCGATACATGGCATTTCTTATCCTGAGATTTTTGCAAGAAATTATAAGGAAAGAGAGTATGATTGGTGTGTTCCGGGCAATAAGGATGCAGGCTTGTATAGCGGACGGAATAAAGCGGCATGTATTGCAGAAAAATCGAACTGCAAGGTATGGAATACAGATCCATTTCAAAAGCTTTCCACTTTTCATATACAAAAAAAACATATGGAATGGTATGAGTTTAATGGAAAAATTGAAAAAGCTGTCAGCAGGGTAATAGGAAAAAATACTTATATTCCATCTTATCCTAAATTAATATATATTGCACAATGCCGGGAAAATTATATGGAAAGCATGAGAAGAAGTAAAAAGGTTTATGTTGATGGAGGAATTGGTGAAACCTTTGTAAGGAAATACTTTGAGGCGTGTGCCTGTGGGGCGTTAATGGTGGCAAAGAGAATACCTGGTTTGGAGGATTTAGGATTTAAGGATGGAGTAAACTGTAAAATCGTTGAAGAATTTCATGCAGGGATATTGCAAGAGTATATTCCGGATGAAAAGTGTAAAAGACTTGCCAAAGCAGGTCAGCAGCTTATTCTGGATAAGCATATGATGCACCATCGCGCAGTTGCATTGCGCCAGACGATAGAGGCGATACAGAATGGAACGTATCAAGGAGCATTTTGGAGCGAAGGGAATTATAACATGAAACAGTAGTCTTGATGATTGTTTCTTGCGTCCGCTGGAACAGAGATGGGGTATAAAATGGAATTTACATATAGCGCTTATAAAAAGTTGTTAAAGCTGTTACAGGATAGTGGATATAAAAATGCACTGTATGACACTTGGAATAATTATGAAAAAACAGTAATATTGCGGCATGACGTGGACTTATCCATTAAGATGGCGGTTCCCTTTTCGGAAATTGAAAAAGAAATGGGTATGGAAGCTGTTTATTTTCTTTTATTAAATACTGATTTTTATAATATAGCATCCCATAGTTCTCGAAAATTAATTGATAAAATATGTAGAAATGGAGGAAAGATAGGACTTCATTTTGATGAGGCGGCATATGGAAGACAGGATATTATCAAGGGCATTCTAAAAGAAAAGGCAGCTATGGAGAGTGTATTGGACATGCCGATTACTTATGTTTCCATGCACCGGCCTTCCAAAGAGACACTGGAAGCGGATTATCGGATAAAGGGTATTATAAATTCATATAGCAGAATCTTTTTTCATGAGTTCAAGTATATTTCTGATTCAAGAAGGATGTGGCATGAAAATGTAGAGGAAATTGCAAGGAGTGGAAAAGAAAGCAGACTGCATATATTGACGCATGCATTTTGGTATAGAGAGTTAGAGGAAGAAGCATCGGAAGCGCTTAAGGAATTTATTTCATCTTATAAAGGGCAAGTATATTTAAGTTTGTACAATAACATAAGGGATTTAGATGAATTTCTAAAATTGGAGGAGGTAAAAGATTTATAATGACAGATTATGCAATTGAGGAAATATTAGCTTCTTTATCTCAGAACAAAATAAAATATGCCTATTACGGGGATAGGAGTATACGGGTTAGCGGTTTTTCACCTATAGTTGATTATCAGAGGGGGACGTTGACATGGATAAAATCAAAGGAGAAATATGTTAGTCTGGAATCCCGGGTGGTTTGGAATGAAATTGATCTTGCCGTTATGGATAGTGATACAAAGCAAAAAACGGATGGAATAAGAAATGCGATTGTATGTGAGAATCCCAAGAATGTTTTTTACACTATTTTGGAAAATTTTTTTACACAGGAGGAGAAGAGGGATTGTATTGGAAAATATTCCGTCGTGGAATCAGGAGCTAAAATTGAAGTAAATGTATACATAGGCTCTAATTGTTATATTGGAAATAAAGTAAGGATATGTGAAGGAACAAGGATTGGCAACAACGTGGTGATAGAGGGCAAAGTTTATATTGGCAGAAACTGTCGGATTAAGTCGGGAGCGGTAATAGGAGGGGATGGATATGGATACAGAAAAGAGAAGGAGGCGTATTATCATACGCATCATTTTGGCGGCGTCAGAATTGGCGATAACGTAGATATTGGTTCAAACACATGCATTGACAAAGGCAGTATGTCGGACACTGTCATAGGATGCGGGAGTAAAATTGATAATTTGTGTCATATTGCACATAATGTCCGGATTGGGAACGGAGTTATGGTAGTTGCAGGCGCAGTGATAGCCGGAAGCGCTGAGATTGGCGATAATGCTTATATTGCTCCGGGAGCAATTGTGCGTAACCAGATATCCGTAGGGCAGGGGAGCCTAATCGGGATGGGCGGAGTTTTAACGGAGGATGCCGGAGAGAATTATGTATATATGGGAGTGCCGGCAAAGAGCATTCGAGAAGTGAAAAATGAGAATTTATAATGTGGCGGAGGTACAGAGTATGAAATATGCTTTGATAGGATGCGGAAGAATTTCACCCAATCATATAGCGGCTGCCTTAAAAAATCAGTTAGAGATTGTGGCTTTATGCGATTGTGAGAGAGCGAATATAGAGGATAAAATAAAAAAATTTGATTTGCCCGATCATGTTCGTATTTATGAAGATTATCAAGAGATGCTGTGCAAGGAATCTCCACAACTTGTCGCAATTGCTACAGAAAGTGGGAAACATGCGAGGATTGCTCTGGATTGTATGGATTACGGGTGTCATTTAATTATTGAAAAGCCGATTGCGCTTTCTTTGGCTGATGCAGATAAAATAATAGAAAAAGCAAAGAAACTGAAACTGAAAGTTTGTGCATGCCATCAAAATCGTTTTAATAAATCCATCTTGAAAATACGGGAAGCCGTCGAAAAGAACCGTTTCGGAAAAATGATTTATGGGACTGCCCATATCAGGTGGTGCAGGGATTATGAATATTATGATAGGGCGAAGTGGAGAGGGACATGGGAACAGGACGGGGGCGCCTTAATGAATCAATGCATTCACAATATAGATTTATTGCGCTGGATGCTTGGTGATGAAGTTCTGGAAGTAGTTGGAATGACGGACAGGCTTCGGCATGATTATATAGAAGCGGAGGATTTGGGGATTGCTTTAATTCGTTTTAAGAACGGTACATATGGAATTATAGAGGGAACGACGGATGTGTACCCCAAAAATCTAGAAGAAACTTTATATTTATTTGGAGAGAAAGGTACGGTAAAGGCCGGGGGGCAGTCAGTCAATGTAATAGAGGAGTGGAGATTTTCCGATATGCTGGATGATCCGGAAGAGGTA
This sequence comes from uncultured Lachnospiraceae bacterium, assembly GCA_910578405.1. Lineage (GTDB taxonomy): Bacteria > Bacillota > Clostridia > Lachnospirales > Lachnospiraceae > Kineothrix. Next base: position 27,578 of record CAJTQO010000030.1, read on the forward strand.
AAGGCGCAGTTTCATGAAAATCCGCCCAATGTATATGGGTATGGGCATACTCCTTTGTATGCGGATATCATAGAAGCCATTAAAAATAACAGGGGACCATATGTAAACGCGGAAGCTGGGAAAAGGGCTTTGGAGTTGGTTCTGGCAATCTATAAATCCTCATTGACAAACGAGATAATTAAATTGCCTTTACAGGAAGGCTCTACTATGGAGTATCAGAAGAAATTCATTTAGAACAGGAGATGTGCGGAAGTAGGGAGAAAGAAACATGGAAAACAGCCAAGCGGAAAATAACGTGACAATCAAGGGGGCTTCTTATATTGGAGAGCCCAAATCATATACCGTTATGTATATTTCTAAAAAAGTGGAACATCTGCTGAAGAATCTTGAGGGGATAGAAGGCAGTCTGATTTTTGCGGAAGAAGGGATTGATGTGCCAGACGCTTATGCAGAGAAAAACCGGTTTGTTTATACAGAGAATCCACAAAGGGAATATGCGGAATATATGCAGATTTATGCGGACAGAAAATGGAATGCGGATAAAGGGAGGCATTATACGCTGACAAACGAAGGGTATTATTTGGGGGAGAATGCCAAGATAGGAGACAATGCCTGCATAGAGCCGGGATGTTTAATTGGCCATGATGTAATAATCGGGAAAAACGCACATATAAGGGCTGGGGTTAAGATAAAGAATGCAGTGATTGGAGATGATTTTATCGCTAATGAAAATGCGGTAATTGGAGCGGACGGGTTTACTATGGCAATTGATTTGAAAGGCAATAAATTCAGGATACCGACGCTTGGAAAAGTTATCATCGGAAATGGTGTGGAAATAGGGGCTCTTAATAATGTATCTGTAGGTTCAGGAAGGGACACGGTAATAGAAGATTATGTTAAACTGGACGCATTGGTCCATGTCGGTCATGATGTCAGGATTAAAAAAAATACGGAGGTTACGGCAGGAGTTATTATAAGCGGATTTGCAGTGATAGGAGAGGATGTATTTATCGGTGTGAATGCATCCGTAAGAAACCGTGTAGAATTAGCGGATTCCTGTTTTATAGGAATGGGGGCCAATGTGACTAAGTCAGTTAATGGACAGGAAATTGTGGCAGGGAATCCGGCCCATCCAATAAGGAAAAAATAAAAGAGGGGACAGGGGATTAAGGTACTGCAAAATGAAGAAGAGTTATGTAATTGGAGAAACGGCAAAAGTTTCTAAAACGATATCAGAAAGCGATGTGTATTTATTTGCAGAGATTACGGGTGACTTTAATCCAATCCATATAGATAAGGTTGCCGCTGAAAGCTCTGTTTTTGGAGAAAGAATTGTGCATGGCATTTTGGTTACAGGATTGATATCCAGTGTCATTGGATTAATATATCCGGGCCCAGGAACAATTTATATGCAACAGGACAGCCGTTTTTTATTGCCAGTAAAAATAGGGGATACCGTGACGGCAAAGGTGACATTGTCAAAAATCATTAATGAGGATAAGGGGATACTGGAATTGCTGACAGAGGCGTTTAATCAAAATCATGAAAGGGTAATGGAAGGTAAAGCGGTAGTAAAGGTTCCCTGACATGTAATAAAGCTTCTTTGTTTTATCTGTCGCTGAAGTGCAAATAAGAAATGACGAGGAAGTGTGGGAAGAAATGGAATTCAGAGATTTAAAGATACAATATCAGATTTTAAAACATGACATTGATTTTGTAATGGAAAAGGTAATGAGCAGGGCGGATTTTATTTCCGGAAAAGAAGTAAAACTATTGGAAGGACAATTGGCAGAATACGTTGGAGTAAAGCATTGCATTACATGTGGAAATGGAACGGATGCGCTTTCGCTTGCGCTTATGGCATGGGGAATCGGAGAAGGAGATGCTGTGTTTGTCCCGGATTTTACTTTCTTTTCCACAGGAGAGGCGCCGATGGTTTGTGGGGCAACGCCGGTATTTGTTGATGTGGATAAAACTACATTTAATATTTCGGCGCAAGCATTGGAGCAGGCGATACAGTGGATAAAAAAAGAGGGCGCACTACGGCCGAAAGTAATTATTGCGGTGGATTTATTCGGCCAGCCGGCCGATTATGATGCACTTAGGGAAATTGCGGAAAAATATGGGTTGTTACTGTTGGAGGATGGGGCACAGGGATTTGGGGGAAGCATACGAAAACAGAAAGCCTGTAGTTTTGGGGACATTTCTACAACTTCTTTTTTTCCTTCAAAGCCGCTTGGCTGTTATGGGGATGGAGGGGCTGTCTTTACTGACAATGATGAGTGGGCGGAATTAATCCGGTCTTTATGCGTGCATGGGAAGGGAAAGGATAAGTACGATAATATCCGCATAGGCATGAATTCGAGGCTGGATACATTACAGGCTGCGATTTTACAGGTTAAGCTATGGCAGTTTAATTCTTATGAATTACAGCAAGTGAATGCGGTAGCCCGGTGGTATGGGGAATTATTTGATCATAGGGTAATCATTCCCCATATAGAGGAAGACGTTACGTCATCTTGGGCACAGTATACCATTGTATGTGAAGATAAGGCACAGAGGGAGCGATTGCAAAAAGCATTGAAGGCAGAGGGGGTGCCAACTATGGTGTATTATGCGAAAGGTTTGCATGAGCAAAAGGCATTTGCGAACAAATATGTGTCTGTAGAAAAGTATGATAATACGCAATATCTGAAGGATAGGGCATTATCGCTTCCTATTCATCCATATTTGCGCAAAGAACAGGTAAAGCAGGTGGTGGAATTGATTCAGGAAACAATATAATGCGTGTATGAAGAAGGAATGGAGGAAAATTATGTCAAAACTTCAAATGGTAAAGAAAAAAAATAAGCTGCTGGCAATTATAATCCGTAATGATTATGACTGCGTAGGGGTAGATTTTCTGACGCCAGATGAATATTCACAGCAAATCGCATATATGCATCATCCGATGGGGAAAGTCATAGATGCGCATGTGCATAATTTAGTGCATAGGAACGTAGTGCTTACTCAGGAAGTGTTATTTGTTAAAAAAGGGAAGCTTCGAATAGATTTTTACGATGATTATCAGGATTATTTAGAAAGTTATACTTTAGCGGAGGGAGACGTCATTCTCCTTACTTCCGGCGGGCATGGCTTTAAAGTATTGGAAGAAGTGGAAATGATAGAGGTAAAGCAGGGACCGTATTCGGGAGATGCGGATAAAATCAGATTCGCAGGAATTGAGGATGAATATGTTATTTTAAAAGATAGTGAGTGATGTCAGCAAAAAGGTTGGAGATGATAATGAGGAAAAGAAAGAAAATTGGCTTGATTTTGGTTACGGAGCCGCAGCTTGGCGGCACTCATCAGTATGCGTGTCTTATCGCGTCAATTTTATTGAATTACAGGGATAAGTATGAGATTGTGGGATTGTGCAGCAATACTTTTTGGATGAGGTGGTGTAAGAAAAACGGCCTTAGATATATCCGAAGAAGTTGGGAAGATTATACAGACAGAGAAAAGGAATGGGCTATTTGCCATCCCATTATGAATTCAATATATTGCAATTATATGACTCCGAGTGGAAATGTACTTAGAAAAGAGAAAATTGATTTGTTGATTTGTTGCTTCCAAGGGTTGTTTCTACCTAATTTCAGAGCAAAGACGATTCATCCGGTACATGATTTGATGCATAAGTATGAACCGGCTTTTCCGGAAGTAAAGGGGATGGAAACAGAAAAAAGGGAACTTTTTCACAGGAGTCTTGTAAAGTTTGCGGCTGGAGTATTGGTAGATTCCAATATAGGAAGACGGCAGTTTATAGAATCTTATATGGAAGGAAGCAAAAAAGGGCCATTGATTAAGGTATTGCCGTACATTGCTCCGCAGTATAAAAACCCTTTGGAGGAGTATGTTGAAACGCCGTCAAAATATATTTTTTATCCTGCACAATTCTGGACACATAAAAATCATCTTAATTTGCTTAAAGCCGTTCAGATGTTAAAAAGGCAGATACCGGATATTCGCTTAGTTTTAGCGGGAAGTGAAAAAAATTCATTGCGGGTAGTGAAAGGATTTATAACAGAAAACGGATTAGAGGAAAATGTAATAATTAAGGGGTTTGTCAGCAATGAACAAATAATTTATCTGTATAAACATGCAGTCGGATTAATTATGCCATCTTATTTTGGACCGACAAATTTACCGCCGTTAGAAGCTATGGCGCTTGGATGTCCGGTGGCAGTGGCAAATAATTATGCTATGCCGGAACAGGTGGGAGAGGCTGGTTTACTTTTCCATCCAGATGCGCCAGAGGAAATGGCAGATTGTATTTTGAAGATGTGGAAGGATGAGAAATTAAGGGAAGAGATGATTATTAAAGGGTATAAAAGAGTGGATGCCTGGAAAGCGGAAGATTTTGAGAGAGAGTTTGTGAAAACGGTTGATAGGATTCTTGGAATGAAGTAAGAGGAGGAATTATGGATTTTGTGCCTGTGAATGAACCGTTATTGGACGGTAATGAGAAGAAATATTTATGTGAATGCATTGATACAGGTTGGATATCTTCGGAGGGGCCTTTCGTAAAGGAATTTGAGCGGAGGATGAGCCAGACAGTCCAGCGCAGATATGGTATTTCAGTTACGAATGGGACAGCCGCATTGGAATTGGCAGTTCGGGCATTGGAAATCGGAGAAGGGGATGAAGTGATTATGCCAGCTTTTACGATTATTTCCTGTGCGAGTGCAGTTACAAGAGTTGGAGCGGTTCCGGCGCTAGTGGACAGTGATATAAATACATGGAATATGAAAATTGATGAGATAGAAAGAAGAATCACTTCAAAAACAAAGGCAATTATGGTTGTCCATATTTATGGCCTTCCGGTGGAAATGGAGCCGGTTATTCAGCTTGCAAAGAAGTATGACTTAAAAATTATTGAGGATGCAGCGCAGATGCATGGACAGACATATAACGGAAAGCCGTGCGGCAGTTTCGGGGACATTAGTGTATTTAGCTTTTATCCAAATAAACATGTGACAACCGGAGAGGGGGGAATGGTAGTCACAGATAATGAGGAACTGGCTGAACGGTGCCGCTCTTTGAGAAATTTGTGTTTTAGGAATGATATACGTTATGTACATGATGAGTTAAGCGGTAATTATCGTTTTACGAATCTGCAGGCAGCAGTGGGCCTTGCGCAACTGGAACGTCTGGATGAGTTTGTGAAACGAAAAAGAAAGATGGGGAAATATTATACAGAAGCATTGAAGGGTGTTGACGGATTAAAACTTCCGATGGAAAAGACTGAATATGCGGACAACATTTACTGGGTATATGGGATAGTATTAGAGCCATATATATCTGTTACGAACAGGGAAATGTGTAAAAAATTAGCCGAAGCTGGTATAGGGAGCAGGACGTTTTTCTGGTGTATGCATGAACAGCCTGTATACGCGAAGAAGGGTTATTTTCAAGGGGAAAATTATGTAAACGCAGAGCGCCTTGCACGTAAAGGGTTCTATATACCAAGTGGTTTGGCGTTGACGGAAAAGCAGATGGAAAGGGTGGTTATTCAAATAAAACGCATTATGAATGAGTTATGTCATTCTGCGAAAGCGGATAGAGTGTGAGGGAGATTTTTTATGGATGTATTTAAGGATTATGCCTATTATTACAATGCTTTTTATGCGGACAAAGATTATCGTTATGAGGCCGGGCAAATTGACTATTTGTTTAAAAAATATGGAGAAAATATAAGGAAAATCATTAACTTTGGATGCGGTACAGGCAGGCATGATATTATTTTGAGTGATTTAGGGTATTTGTGTACAGGAATTGATATGAGTGAGCTGATGGTAAAATTGGCAAGGGAAAATACAGAAAAGGAACAGAAGGACATTTTATTTACGGTTGCGGATATTAGGAATTATGAGCCGGAGGAAAAGTATGATGCAGTTATTTCACTTTTCCATGTAATGAGTTATCAGGTGGGCAATCATGATATTTTAAATGCATTTAAAACGGCAAGAAAAGCATTGGAGAAGGGGGGATTGTTTTTATTTGATATATGGTATGGCCCTGGGGTATTGAGCGATAAGCCTGTTTTGCGTGTGAAAGAGGTGGAAGATGATAAGAATCGCATTATTCGGATTGCAAGGCCAATTATGTACGATAAGGAAAATAAAGTAGATGTCTGTTATGAAGTAATGGTCATGAACAAGGATGGAAATAATGTAAAATTGATTAATGAAATGCACAGTATGCGTTATTTTTTTATTCCGGAGTTGGAGATGTTATTGTCTCAGGCAGGTTTTTGCCTTGCAGAATGCTTGGATTGTAATAGTTTGGAAGAAACAAGTTATGAATCGTGGACATGCTTTATTATTGCGAAAGCAATGTAATGCGCATATTGCTTCAAATGACAGAAGAAATATTTAAAAGAGAAAGGGAATGAGTATTGCGTATGAATAAAGGGATGATTGCAGTGGTTTCTACGCTTGTTGGGGCAATGGCCGGCGTAGCTGCAGCAACAAAGGTGAATATTGATATGATAGAGCGTAACAGAGAGATGTCAGATAAGCATTTGATTATATTGCGCGCATTCAATGAGTGGATGATAACAAAGCAGAACGGAAAGCATATTGTGGATTATTTTCATAAAAAAGAGATTAAGACTGTCGCCATATATGGCATGAGCTTTTTAGGAGAAAGACTGTATGATGAGCTAAAGGGGACGGATATTGAAGTCAAATATGCAATAGATAAAAATGCGACAAATATTTTTTCCGAAATAGATATTTTGCTTCCAGATGAGGAATTGCCTGAAGTGGATGCTGTTATTGTGACGCCTATTTTCTTTTTTACAGAAATAGAAAGCAATCTCGCTCCGAAGACACAGGCGAAGATTATACCATTAGATGATATTTTATATGAGATACAGCTTTGAAATAAGTCATAATAAGTCAAAATGTCAAGCGGGGGATAAAGGAAATTATGAGGGAAAAGGAGCGAGCTATAGTGGAAAGGGCGTATCTATGGAGATATCAATTATCATTCCGGTATATAACGCGGAAAAATATTTAAATGAATGTTTGGACAGTGTAATTTTGCAAACGGTAAAAGAGAAGGAAATTATCTGTATAGATGATGGCTCTACAGATAAATCTCTACAGATTTTGGAAGGGTACAGTAAAGAAGAACCGAATTTTATAGTCCTTAGGCAGGAAAACAAGGGGCCTGGGGAAGCAAGGAACGCAGGGCTAAAAATAGCTACTGGAAAATATGTGAGCTTTCTGGATGCGGACGATTTTTATATTGACCCCAAAGCCTTGGAAAAAATGATTTATGCCTGTGAAAGCAATCATCTGCATGTATGCGCCGGTTTGCGCAGGGTTTGCAGGGATGGTTTGTCTAGGGATTTTCCACTGTATAGGGATTGTTTTGAGGAAGGAAAAAATACAGATGGAAAAGTGATGAGATATGTAGATTATCAGGATGATTATTTTTACCAGAATTATATTTTTTCTCTGAAAGTAATAAAGGAGAATGCTATATGCTTCCCGGCATACAGGAGGTATGAGGATCCCCCGTTTTTTTTAACGGTTATGATGGTGATTAAGGAATATATAATTTTGCCAGTGGAGTTTTATGGTTATAGGGATTCAGTAGAAGCATTTTCACGTAAAGGGTTGCATTTGCCGGATATTTTAAGTGGGATACGGGATAATATGAAAACCGCTACGGAGAACGGCCTGGAGGAATTAAAAAAAATATTGATTCACAGACTGGACAGTGAGTATGCGCCATGGATTGTAAAGAATGCGGATAAAGAAATATGGAAGGCTTTGTGTGAAATTCAGCATGTGGCATTTGGGGAAGCGCGGATAAAGCAAGATGCAACGCAACAGGAAATTTCTTTGGAACTTATGAAAGCCTTGGTGGCAGGAAATATTAAGGGGAATTGTTTGGGAGCCTATTTTAAGAAAATAGGAGTCAGCGAAGTGGCAGTGTATGGACTTGGTGTTTTTGGAGAGATGGCAGTGGGAGAATTGAAGAAGGCGTCTGCTATTACAGTTTATGGAACGGATAAAAGTAAGAAGGGGATGGAGGGGGTTATAATAGGAACTATAGAAGAAATAAATGAAGAATGCACGGATATTATTGTGACGCCGCTGAAAAACAATGAGGAAATAGTCCGCGAAATAGAAAAGCTGTGGAAAGGAAGAGTATGGGGATTGCCGGATTTGATATACAAATTGGGAGAATCAGCGGAGGCGTAAGGCAAGTGGCGTTATAGAAAAAGGTTCGTGGAAAGGCGGATTTGCACATTGAAAGAATATATTATTTTCGGAGCCGGAAAATCAGGTGTGGAAGCATTGTTTTATTATGGATACAGGAATGTTGCATTTTTCTGTGATAATCAAAAGAGCGGGAAGGTAAAGGGGATTCCGGTTATTGATTTTCAGGAGATGGCCCGTGTCTGTCATAAGTATGAAATTGTGCTGGCTGTTTCCAAGTTGTCGTACCGGAAAGAAATGAAACGTCAGCTTGAAGAAAGAGGGATTCAATATGTAGAGTTTGGGACTTTCAACTGGAGATTGCATGAAGATAATTTCATGGGGGAATATCAGTTTGAGAACCGTTCAAGGGGTAAAAACAAACTATTGATGATTTTAGCAGGGTATAAAGAATTTCTGTGGGATTCTGTTTTTAAGAGGGTAAAGGCTTATTTGCCCGTAGATGTGGATGTGTGCGTGATGACTGCGGGCTATAGGAATGCTGGGCTGGAAACGCTATGTGAGCAAGAAGGGTGGTCCTATTTATATACATATAAAAACCAGGTGTCTCAAATCCAGAATATTACGGTAGGATTGCATCCGGCGGCGGAATGGATATATAAGTTGGATGAGGATATATTTATTACACCTGGTTTATTTGAAGAGCTTATGGATACATACCTGTTTGTGGAAAATGAAAAAAAGTACGGCGTAGGGATTGTGGCGCCATTAATGCCAGTCAATGGGTATGGGTATCGCAGGGTTTTAGAGAATATGGAATTGCTGTCAGAATATGAAGAGCGTTTTGGAGGCGCTGTTTCCGGCATAGGAGATATCAATACAAACACTGAGGCAGCGCTGTATATGTGGGAAAAAACACTTCCACTGAATAAGTTTGCAGGGAAAATGAAATTGGGCGGGGTAAAATATACCATTTGCCCATATCGGTTCAGCATAGGGTGTTTCCTGATGCGCAAGGATGCCTGGGAGGCGATGGGGGGTTTTGAGGCGTCAAGGGAGGGAGTTTTGGGCGTGGATGAAAAGCGCTTGTGTCAGTGGTGCATGGATACTGCGAGGCCGGTTGTTGTTGCTGAACGTGCAGTGGCTGGACATTTTTCATATGGAATGCAGACAGAAGGCATGAAAAAACTGTATACAGAGCGCCGGGGTGATTTTGATTGCTGACATATGTTTTGGTTAGAAATTAGAATTGTGAACCGCCTGTTTCGCACCATTGCGCCGTTAAAATTTCTAGACGATGCCACCGCATCGCCGTCGAAATTTTGCCTGGCGCAGGCACGGACCATGCAGCCCACAAATCTAATTTCTGTCTGGATGGAACACTAAGGAGTTTGTGAAAAGGAGCGGATGAAACGGTATAAGGCCGCTTATAAGGAAGAATAGGATGGAAATAAAAGTATCGGTAATCATGCCCTCATTAAACGTAAAAGATTATATCGAAGAGGCGGTGCGAAGCGCGCTGTGTCAGACATTGAGGGAAATAGAAGTGATATGCATTGATGCAGGTTCCGATGACGGGACATGGGACATATTGGCATCGTTGGCGAAAACGGATGGAAGGGTAGTGTTGCGCCATAGCGATGTGAAAAGCTATGGGTATCAGGTGAATTTGGGCATAGATATGGCGAGGGGAGAATACCTTGCTGTTTTAGAGACGGATGACTGCATATCGCCGGAAATGTATGGGGAGTTATATAAGGCGGCAGTAATGCAGGACTGTGACTATGTAAAGGGAGATTATCTGGCATATTGGACACAGGACAGTGGGGAAAGGTTCTTTATTAACAGAAAGACTTTCTTTCAGGACAACTTATATCATGAAGTTATAGAGCCCAAAAGGAAGCCGGATGTAGCGGCAGGCGACTGGTATTTGTGGCCGGGTATCTACAAAAGAGAGTTTCTGTTGGAAAATAACATCAGACTGTCCGAAACGCCGGGGGCTGCTTTTCAGGATATAGGGTTCCTGTTTCAGACCACTGTCCATGCAAAAAGGGCCTTATATTTAAAAGAGCCTTATTACAAATATTGTCTTGACAGGGAAGGGGCGTCTTCAAATTCCGGAAAGGGATTGAAGTATTCTTTTCAGGAATTCCGCAGGCTTTGTGAAATGTCAGATGCATTGGGTGGATATGATTTTTGGGAAGGACAGGCTTTATATTGCAGGATGTGCCAGTCCTTTGTTTGTTGTTATGCACAGATGGAAGAAGGGCGTTTTGGCATAACCGACAGGGAAAGAACGGAATATTATGCCTGGTTTCGGAAGGAACTTGGCAGCGCCATGAAGAAAGGCATAATTAACAGTGAAAACATCCGGCCGGAAATATGGAATAAACTGAATCTTTTATTGACATCAGAAGAGTGTTATATGGAGAAGGTGAACAGCCATGCGTCCAATATAAGAAAAAGGATAGGAAAACCCGGAGAGTTTCCTATTATAATATGGGGATGCGGGTATTACGGGTATGGCGCCTATAAGTGGTTAAAAAAGCAGAGGTATGATATAAAAGCTTTTATGGACAATAATAAGGCGTTATGGGGAAAAACAGTGAATGGCATAGCAGTTGAGCCGCCGGCGAATGTAGAAACATTAACGGAAGGGACAAAGTATTTGGTTGCAAATGAAAGATATGCGGAAGAAATCAGGAAGCAACTGCAGAGTATGGGAGTCTTGGACCATGATATCTGCATTTATGTATGAGATAGAATGCATGGGGCAATCCTGCCAGATACGCTTATGATACATATAAATCAGGTAAATCGGACGCGGAAGCTGTCAGGAGCAAATTTAGGGAAAGGAGAGCGATGGATAATCGGACTATAGCTATTTATGGAGCCCAGATGGTGGCCGTAAGTATCTACTACGCAATAAAGGCATTGTATACAAATGTTATGGTATTTTGTTTCATAGTAAAAGATGATTCCGGTAATCCGGCGTCTATAGATGGCCTTCCTGTCGTGACTTTGGAGGAATTTCATGAAACCAATATGAAAATAATCATTGCCACACCGGAAAATCACCACTCTTTTATTATCGAAGATTTGAAGAAACATGGCATAAATAATTACCAATGCATGGATTCGCGGACAGAGGCGGCTCTTATGGAAAGATACTACAATAAAATGGGCGTTTTCCCTTCTCTGCGTTCATACATGGCCGGGCGGCAAAAAGCGGGAATCGCTATATATATGTCAAAATTTTACCGTGACCAGCCATTGCAGGGCGAATATCATTTTCCGGGCTGGATATGTCCCATTCAGGCAGGAGCTTCGCTTACGGACATCTGCATCGCCAGCGTCTGTGACAATGAAGGGGAGAATATATCGGAAAAAAATGTCAATTATTGTGAGTTGTCTTCTTTATATTGGATATGGAAACATGAATGTGAGGATTGCAAGGATTACATAGGCTTGTTCCATTATAGGCGGGTTTTGGATATTCAGGAAGAAGATTTGTACCGTTTAAAAGAAAATAGGATAGATGTTGTCCTGCCGTATCCTACGGTCTGCTATCCGGATATTAGGGCGCATCATAAACGTTATCTGAAAGACGGCGATTGGGATGCCATGCGCAGGGCTTTGCAGGAATGCGCGCCCAGTTATGCGGCGCGGCTGCCGGAAATTTTCTCAAAACAATATTTCTATAATTATAATATGTTTATAGCAAAAAGGGGTGTTTTTAAAGATTATTGCAATTGGCTGTTTCCAATATTACAGAAGGTGGAGGAACTTTCCGTCCCAAAGGGAAAGGATAGGGCAGACCGTTACATCGGATATCTTGGGGAAAATCTGATGACGCTTTATTTTATGCTCCACCAGAAAGATTATAGAATAGCCCATGCGGGACGGCGGATGCTGCTATAGCGGATGGGGAAAAGCAAAAGTCTGGGAACGCCAGCGTCTTGTAACCGCTGTCCCTCAGTGGTATAATGACAATTAGGAAAGGAGCTGGTGGGATATGGGAAAGACTTTAAGCAGCGATGTGCGGCTTGCTTTGCGGGACATTTACTATCATGAGAGGACAGGGCGCGGCAAGGAGGCGTTTGCCCTTTTGGAAAAGGCTTCCGCCGCCGGGGACGGGGATGCGACCTGCATTTTGGCGCGGTGCCTGTGCGGTTATCAGTATGTTTGGGCAGGACATGGTTTTCCGGAGGATGATGGGCGGGCGACGGCGCTTTTGCACAAATCAGTGAAGCAGGGAAGCGCGCTTGGCGTGCTGGTGGCTTTGCGCAGTGGGGAACTGACGGCGGAGGCAGAGGCCCAAATGCCGTTTGCCAACTTACAGGAGGCGTTTGATGAAGTATTGGGGATGGCGCAGGACGGAGAAGCATTTTGCCAGTATGTGGTGGGCAATGCTTATTTTTGGTGGGATTTTATACGGATTCAGGGCAAGGACGCCGGGGCGTTCCCAAGTCCTGGGGCATACCGCGCCTATTTAAAGGAAAATATCCAAAAGTGCGAGGACTGGTTCTGGAAAGCGCTGCGGGGCGGCATTTACTTTGCGGCTAATAATTTGAATCGTTATTATACGAAAGGGGATGAGGATATTATCGCCCCCAGGCCGGAGAAAGCGAAGGGCATTTGGAAAATTGGCGCGGAATACGGGCATCCCCTCCATCAGTCCATCTATGCGGAAGAACTGGAAGAGGAAGGGCGCAAGGAAGAGGCGCTGCGCTGGTTCAAGGCTGCGGCGGAAGGAGGCCAGCCAGGGGCATGGTATGATGTGGGGCGGTGCTATTTTGATGGGATTGGCACGCTGAAAGATGAAGCTTATGCGGTGCGCTGTTTTGAAAAGGGCATCCCTTCCGGCCATACTGGCAGCTACAACTTGCTTGGGAAAGCGTATTTTTATGGGCGTGGGGTGGAAGTGGATTATAAGAAAGCGTTTGAACTGCTTTCTTTTGCCTATGGGAAAGGCAGCACATGGGGGGTTTATTATTTGGGCAAATGCTGCTTTGAGGGTATGGGAACTATCCAGGATTATGGAAAAGCCAGGGCATACTTGGAGCAGATGAAATGGGACAATGACGATGCGTTTTATATGCTTGGCTATATTTATGGGCGTGGGCTTGCCGTTCCTATGGATATTCCAAAGGCGGTGTCCTATCTGCATAAAGCAGGGGAATATGAGCAGGCAAAGGAAGAGCTGCGTCATTATAAAAAGACTCTCTTTGGAAATTGGGTTCGTCGCCGTTAAAAACTGTGCCATATAACGAACAAATAATTTAAAAATTAAAAATGTATAAAAATACTTGAAATATAAAATAGAAGCGCTATAATACCGCTTGTATGTAGAAAACATACGGAGCGAGCATCCGGTACGGAGCATTACGCGGTAGGTTTTTACATAACAAAGAAATGCGTCTGCGTGACGCAAGTCCAAGTAAGGAAAAAGAAGATAGAAAGATGGAGGAGATAGTTATGAAAAACAAATTGGTAAAACGTGTTGCAGCTCTTTTGGCAGTGGCAGTGATGGGAATGTCCGTGGTAGCGTGTGGCGGCGGCAATGGGACGGAAGCGACAGCGTCTGCAGCGCTTACGGAAGAAGAGTATGTGGCAAAGACGACTGAGCTGGCAGAGTCCATGACAAATGTTATGACGGAAGCAGCTTCCCTGGACACTTCTGATGCAGAAGCGGCAAAGGAATTTATTGAAGGCTTAAAAGCTCCTTTTGTAGAGTTTGCATCTCTCCAGGCGCCTGAGAAGTATGCGGAAGCGCAGGCAAAGTACAAATCCGGTTCGGAAGCAATGATTAAGTATCTGGATATGATGGTTGAAATGTTAGATCCTGCGAAAGCGGCAGAAGCGGATACGGAAGCTCTGATGGAGCTTTTGACCACAATCCAGACAGACTTTACGGAAGCGGCGAACCTGATGAGCGCAGCAGGCAACTAAGTCATACGGTCTGACAAGAGAGAGCCGTCGCCCGTATGGCTTGACGGAAAAAATGATAAAAACCTTGTGAGTGTTTCGGCATTCGCAAGGTTTTTGTTTTTGCAAGGCGTGAATTATTTCCATAACAGGAAAAAGCAGGCGTATGGTGAGTGAAACGCGGGATTCCATCCGGTTTTCTTTTCTATTTGATTGCAGCGGATAGCTGCCATATGGTATAATGTTAAAGTGGGCTTTTGCTTTCCATCAAAAATTTTTGCTGGATGGAGGGGCAAAACGGCTTTAAAATAATAAAAATTATGTAACGAATGACATCATGAAAAGAGAACATGAGCCATATATATGGTATGTAGGAGTGCGCCAATGAAAAAGCAGAGTAAAAAGAAGAAGACAGATGGAAAAGGAAAAAAAGGGATGGAAGGAAAAACCAAGGGAAGCAGGAAAAGATACATTTGGATTTTGGCAATTGTTATGATTGTCCCTGCCGTTTGCCTGTTAGGGCTTTATGGGATGGGCGTAAACCATTATAAGAACCGTTTTTTAAACGGCACAGTGATTGACCAAGTGGATGTGTCAGGCATGACGATTCAGGAATTAGAGGAACAGATTCAAAAATACTCGCTAAAGGTGATAGAACGCCAGGCGGACGGCGCTGCTTTGGAAGAGACAATCCTGGGAAGTGAGATTGGAATTTCTTATATTTCCACAGAACCGCTGCAGGATATTTTACGCAATCAGAACAGGTTCCTATGGTTTTTAAACCGGAAAGCAGTCCATGAAACGGAAGCGCTGCCCTTTTATGAGGAAGCGGCATTGGAGGAAAAGGTCGGTGAATTAAAGGGATTCCAGAAGGAGTTTATCCAAAACCCAACCGATGCTTACATAACGGATTATAGCCCGGGGAGCGGATTTGAACTTGTTGCCGAAACCCAGGGGAACGCTTTGAACCGGAAGAAAACCATAGAGGCGATAAAAGCGGCCGTGGACGGGATGGAAAGGCAGGTGGATTTAGAAGAGGCAGGCTGTTATGAAAGCCCCAAGGTTACTTTGGAAGATGAAAGGCTTCAGGATACTTATGCCAAGCTTCAAAATTATGTGAAGGTGGCCATTACCTATACTTTTGGAAAAGAGAAGGAAGTTTTGGATGGGGACGTCATCGTAAGCTGGATTACGGTGGACGGATATAAGGTGACGGTTGACCGGGATTTGGTGCAGGAGTATGTGGCTTCCCTGCGCAAAAAGTATGACACTGTTTTCCGTCAGAGAAAGTTCCATACAAGCTATGGAGCGGAAGTGACGATTGACAAAGGGGACTATGGCTGGTGGATGGATACAGAGCAGGAAATCGAAGAACTGATTGGAATGCTGGAGCGGGGAGAGAGTGGGGAACGGGTTCCTGTTTATCGGCAGACGGCGGCTTCCTATGATAATCCGGATTTTGGAAACTCCTATGTGGAAATTAATTTGACGGCGCAGCATTTGTTTTTATACCAAAATGGGAATTGCGTATTGGAGTCTGATTTTGTGTCCGGCAATCCGTCCAGAGGGAACGCTACGCCGGCAGGAATCTATGGAATTACTTATAAGGAAAGGAATGCAACGTTAAAGGGGGAGAATTACAGGACTCCGGTTTCTTTTTGGATGCCGTTTAATAACAATGTGGGGATGCATGATGCTACCTGGAGAAGTGAATTTGGCAGTAATATTTATGAGACGAATGGCTCCCATGGCTGTATCAACCTGCCTTATTCGGTTGCGCAGGAAATTTTTAACAGCGTGGAAAAAGGCACTCCTGTTATTTGCTATCATTTGCCGGGAACGGAACAGGCGCCCTTGGTGGAAGAGCCTGCAGAGCCGGGGACGGAGCAGCCGGAAGGCATTGCGGACCCAGGGGCGGCGCCGGAGGGCGTTGCGGTAGAGCCGGGGGCAGGGCAGCCGGAGGGCGTTACGGCGGACCCAGGGGC
>CAJTQO010000031.1 GCA_910578405.1 uncultured Lachnospiraceae bacterium
GACAAGGAAAATGTGAATCTCACCATGATGATAGAGGCAATCCGGCTTCTTCAAAAAGACGAAACGGGTTTTACCTCTGTAAAATTCCTGGTGGAAAGCCTGAAAAATATGGGTTATCCTATGCACAAGAAGAAGTTTACCACCTACATGGAGCATTTGCTTGACCTGGGACTGGTGGAAAAGACGGGAATCTGCCATTATCCATACAGAATCGTGGCTTCCAGGGAGAAATTGCATGATGTGGAAAATATGTTCATCATGCTAGGGCAGACTGGCGGTATGCCGGAAATGGTCTTCGAATATATTCTTAAGAAAAATAACATTGATCCAGAAAATGATCTTACCATTGACCAAAGCATCGACTTTGGCTCCACTGCAGCCGCATTTTCTGGTGGGCAAGGAGATTTTACAGTAGTGTAAGTATAGTTACTACACCAATAGGAATCAAACATTTGTTTTCTAAACCACAATTTGGGCGGCATGTGTCTGCCGCCCTCTTTAGTTTTCCGGCTGAATCACTCAGCCTTTTCTATTTCTTCCTTATCCTGCTTTCCTCTTCGGAGCGCTGCTATCTTTTTTTTGCTCCATCCAAGTCTTTGCAGCTTCCCACAATCATTTCAATCATCTGCAAGATTCCGTCGTACTGCCTGTCTGTCATAACTTCCATGCACTCTCCTTTCCCCTTCCGGGTCATTACCAGATTTCCCTGTCTCATCTGATAATACTACTATAAATCTTTTTTGGTTTATTATTAAACATTATTTTTAAACTTTTTATAGTTTATTTTCTACGTATTTTATTATGTTCCCCGGCTGCATATCCAATAATTCGCATAATTGCTCCAAGGTTTTAATTCCTACCATTTCTCCTTTTCTCATTTTTTGCATAGCGGACTGGCTAAGAACATTTTCCTTTAGCATCCTAGAGCGCGTTTGAAGATTCACTCCCCCAATCTGCACGCTCCACTTTGCGTGATATTTGCGTCAAATTTAATCAACGCAGCCCACTACGCCTCTTAAATTTGGCACAAATCTCCCACAAACTGTAACGCACATCTTGGGGAAAGCAATGTTCAAACACGCTCTAGCGCTGTTATACCCCGATTCTTTTAATGTTTCTATTACATTAATCTTATATGTCAGCATAACCAAGCCTCCTTTTCTATATTTTAAATTGACGCAAAGAAAGTCAATAAAAATAATCCAAAAAAATTTAAAAACACTTGACTATGAACCAATATTAGTTGTTCCTTAATTTTTTTTCATAAACCGTCTAAATATGAGGGTTCTAAAATATTTGTCCTAACCAATGCAAACGTTAGCGGATTGGCCACTGTAGCTTTATATGAAAAAATTTCTTTTCCCGCATCAGGCATCCCGCTTTAATCTGTCACTTTATCCCCATCTGATAAAATAAATGAACTTTCGTATTTACAACCAGCAACTTCTGCCACTTTTTTTAATTCTGCCGGTGTAAAAGTTTCTCTTTTCATTTTCTGAATAAAAGCTTGCGGACTTGCGCCATATAATCTCGCCAGTTCCGAAACACTGATATTAAGCTTCACACATAATATTTTAATCTGTTCTGACACTGCCAAAATAATCACCTTCCTTTCTAATTATCATTATAAACGAAATAATTTAATATAGCAATATCTTTACTTAAAAAATAAATAAAATCATTAATATATATGTTGACATTTTGAACAAAATCGTTTATAATATAATCATCAAGAGAAGAAAGGAGGAAATGCAGATGGACAAGAAAATAGGCAAGCTGGTGAAGATTGTCAGGTCACTCACACAACTTGCCCTTGAAATTGGAACTCTCATAGCAGTCATCAAAATGGTGATAGAGAGTGTCCGATAGGTTCCGGGGAGGGAAACCTCCCCTACCTAAAAAATACC
Source organism: uncultured Lachnospiraceae bacterium (assembly GCA_910578405.1). GTDB lineage: Bacteria > Bacillota > Clostridia > Lachnospirales > Lachnospiraceae > Kineothrix. Next base: position 1,908 of record CAJTQO010000031.1, read on the forward strand.
ATAGTCTGTCTGTAAAATCAATATGAAAAATATTTTGAAACTTGCAGTGGCAGTTATTTGGTTACTCATTGTTGTGGTTGGATTGTTTTTGCTGCTTACCTGAGTCATGCCGCCCACCCGGCGGGGATGCGCCGGGAGAAAGAAGGGAAGATATGATTGTGGAAGCATTTTATAAAAGTTCTAACTTCAAAAGGTTGTTTGATACATTTTGGAATATGAAAGGCATTATGCATGATGGGAATTTCATCGCGCTTGTAACTGAAAGCCCCAAAAATGACAATATCCTCTTGAAAAATTGTGAATACGAACTAAGAATAACTTATTAACCTTTTTCCCGTCACTGCCGGATAATGCAGGAAGAAAGTGAGAAGGGTATGACGGCTTTAATCAAACAGCGAAAACCAGATAAAGGCGCTTTAGAAAAACACGTCTACATTAAGAAGAATGTAGAAAAAGCCTATACACATTTAGCCTGTGATGGATGCATATATATCAAACTTGAATTTAAAGACGGACGCGGAGTTCATTATACAATGCAATTCTTTGATATGGAAAAACAGGCGGCAGGGCAACGCCTACCGCCCTCTTAATTTAAAAGCTGCTTTTAACCGTCACTTTCCCGGCGTTGTTCCGCGCCCAGTACCGCACAGGCCGGCTGTCCACATGCACGAAGCCGTTATACTGGATAATCCCAGGTATGCCTAAAGATTGCGCGTACCGCGCCACTTCCAGTGGCGTATGGCCTTTTACCACAATGTCAAAAGCCCTGCCTTTCATATGGTAGCTCGATTTTGCGCCGCCGACTTTTTGGTTATACGCCGCCGTCCGGTAAGCACTGTTGATGGTGAGCGGGGCGTTAAAGCGGTCACGGATGGCCTGCAGCTTGTCCATGACAAAATCCACGTCCACCAGCAACTTATCCGATCCGTCCTTACATCTAAACTCCCGCACTTTAAAGTTCCGGCTCACCTGCTTTTCCCCGTCCCTTTTCATGGAATACTCTACAATGCCTCTGTGGCTCCCTCCTGCGCCATTTCCCGGCGTTTCACCGCACGGGGCGAGGAAGAGCGCCCTTTCCTCTTTTCTGCGCCGTATGAGGCCGTTTAACGCCTTGCCGCCAGCCTTATTATACTGCAGGATTTTTTCCGCTATCGCTTCCCGGCCCCGCCGTCCCCGGTCAGTAAGCTGGTCAATGCCGCCTATATTATACGCAAAACTTACCAGCGCGTCAAACTCGTTTTGATTCCAGTGGTATGCGCTGTCATATTTGCCCACCTTAAGCTCAAACTTAACCAGGTCTTCCCGCAAAAAAGCCTCCGCCGCTTCCTGCGTGATGGCCATTCCTTTATGCACATTTCCAGTATGGCCGTATCCGATGGTCCACACCCCGGCCGGACACTTATACGCATCCAACCGGCACCCCTCAAAATTTTTTATTAAGTCAATCCCTTTTTGTGACGTCTTCATTTTTCACCTCATGTCAATTTTAAGCCAGCATATAATGCCAGCCCTATCTTTTTACTTCCGTTTTCCCATTTGCGATATTGCTTGCTTCACTTTATCATACCCTACCATTGCCCCAATCCAGTTTGTGATCCCTATAAGAGCCAAATAAACGCTGTTTAAAGCAGTAAAGGGAATCTGGTAATTTACATAATAGATTGCAGTCCCTCCACATCCGACTATTAAAGCAACCGCCAATACGACTATGTTTGATGCGTATTTTACTTTCATATCATCCATAAACCTTTTTACTGCCTCCGTAATGAAAGACGTTGCCGTTGCATAAATTGTCAACAGAATTAAAAGTATTGCCACCGTCATAATTGCTCTCCTTCCATTAAGCTTTCCATTCTTCCCGCATCTTTGTTTTTTCTACAGTTTTCCACTTTTGCTTTCCATACCACAAAACCCGTATGTATGCCAAGCTCCGCATAAGCGCAGGGCGGTATGGAAGCCAGCGCGCTCATGTCAGTTATACCCAGTATGCCACTCAGGGCAGTAAGCGCCGTCACAGCCCCTACAATTACATGAACCGCTAAAAAATTGTAATAATACATTTTGTCCGTAAATCCTCTTCCGGATACCGCTCTTTCCACGTCAATCCCCCTCCTGTTCAGCTACGATACTTCTATCATGGTCTTTTATCCTCTGTTCAGCCGCTTGGAAGTCCATGAAAGCTTGATCCAACTCCCCATTGTGCTGCCCTTTAACTATTGCCTGATAAAGCCAGAACAAAAGACGTCCCTGCGCATGTTGCAGCGCGTCATTATAAGATGCCCTCTTCACCCTATTTTCCCTATGCCTCTGTTCTTCGTTTTCCCGCCTGTCAAGTATCTTTTCCAAGTAACGGCGGACAAAAAAGAAGACAAGACCAACAATCCCGGCTCCCCCCACCACGCTCGATATAATTATTGTTGCTATTTCATTCACCGTTATCCACGCCTCCACTCACACTAAAGGGGGATTACGCCACCGATTTCAAATCAGAGCATAGCAACCCTTTAGCTATTATTTCATTCAATAATAAGCAGTTCAAAATCTTTAACGCCACCGCCTATTGTAGTCCCGCCATGGTCATTGGCTCGTGTTTCAGTTCGACTGGCATACAGATTTGATATGGTTAAAATGCCAGTCGCCATATTATAATGTTTTTCACAAAGAAGCGTGTCAGGCGGAGCTACGTTGGAATCTTCTGTTTGATTTCCTTCTACTTCAGTAGAACTTACGTGTAGATAGAAATTGTCCGTCGTGAAATTTAAGTAGCTTTTCGGCAAAAACAGATTAATTTTAAATTCCAAATCTTTTCGCGTCTCTATAAGGTGCCCCCCATACCAGAGTTCTTTCCTTTCCGTTTCTCTGTATTTCCAATCATAATACACTGTATCATTGTGTGAAATTTTTTTAAGGTTCTCCAGTCCGCCGCTACCCAATTTTTTTCTTACTGTATCAGCACCATCCCTATATATAGCGTATATATCATTTCCACTTCTCTCCAATGACATCTCTCCGAATTTATCATTTACAGTTTTTAGCGTTCTCGCATCTGCCACATATCCCGGAACTGTTATATCTGTCCTTTCCGTCGCTTCACATCCGGCTGCTGACTTCAATTCCGGGCGGTTTGCAAGATCCGTATATCTCCCCGTAAATGCCACTGCTGCTAAACCCCTCAGCCACGTATTAATCTGCGGAAATAAATCCTTCAGTTTAGAACCGCTTGTCAATAAGTTTCTCCCAGCGGGTTCTTGACCAAACGTGACTGTATTATCGCTTACTGGTGATTCTTTTCCCGGCTTTTCCTTCAATTCCCTTTTTTCTGAATCCGTCAAAAATTGATGGTCTCCATCCGTTTGTACATTTTTCGCTAACACCCCTATCGGAAACTTGTATTTCCTTCCTTTATATTCTCTCAATATTTCTTTTATTGCATATTTATCCATATTACCACCCTGTCCTCATACGATTGCCTTCCAGTCACTTTTCTGTAGCCGCAACACAATTTCGGCATGCCTGCAATAGTAAGCAGGCCATTTTTAATTTTCAATCCATAAAACTCTGTCACATCATCCACCTCCTGCTACCGCGCTTAACACTTCCGCCATGTCCACAATCGCGCCATCTTGCACGGCCTACCCTTCTTCCACCGCTTCTATGCGCTTTTCCAAGGCGTCCTTTTCCCGCAGGCGGAATGATGTAAGTATATGGCCATCCGGCTGCACAATGGACATCTCACTTACCAGCTCCAGATCCGTGTAATTGCCCACAACAAGCCCAGTGCCATTCTTCACCTGCGCTTTTGCCAGGTTACCCGCCGTCAGCTTGTCCCAAACATTTACCATTCCCGTTTTGTTTGCCGACCTTACCTGCATATTGGACAGGCTTGCGCCCGCTTCCAATTTCACTGCCGTTCCATCTTTTAAAACTAAAATATCCTTGTCCATAGCATTTTCCTCCGAATTTGATATTTTCATATGATTGGTGAGATAAACAGCAATTTGTATGTGCTGGATTTTAACCATATGGTGGATTTAGCGTCATACTTGGTGGTTGGAGTGAATAAGAGCTATATTCCCCCAAAGCCAGGAATAATTAGTGTAAGCTTTTATACGGAAACTGGATCAAACGCTGCAATTGCAATTACCCGGCATGGGCTTACAAGTTATTTGACCGCTTCGGTTACGGCAGACGTTAAAAATGTAAGCGCCGATTATATAGTGGATAGCACTGCAGTTACATTGCGCAAGCATTCGAACGACATTACATTGCGGCATATAAAATATATACCGTTTAAATTCTAACTGGCTATAAATGTTGTGGTAAACCTGAGAGGTTCTGTGTCGCCTGTATTGCTGCCAGTTGTGCAAAGCGATATCTCGCCATTATGTAGCGCAATAATCATTTTTGCCTAACGTACATAATTTGCACCCGTATAGGGAATACGCCAGTAACTGTTGACCATACCACGCCCCTGGCGGCTTCAGTGGAAACGCTCAAACATGTACTGATTGCGCTGCCTGTAAACGCACAAAAATTAATGCAGTATGGCGTGTATCCATCCCTTACAGTGATTGGCACGTCGATTATGCTTATTTTATTTGCGGTTAGTTCGTATTCCATAGAAAAAAGTTGAAGTATAAACTTTCTGCTTAAATTGCTGTTTATCTCACTTATGCTTTGCATCAATCCACTAATTTTATCATCCAGCATTTTTCCAACAATTGCATCCAAAGGCAATCCTGCATTTGTAGCCAGTAAGGTTTTAACGGTCTCCACCCACGTTCCATCCCCACGTAAAAAAGCATTGTGTTTTCCTGCCGCCGGGGCTGGAACCAGCCCTGATCTTCCAGGGGCATTAGCAGTTGCGGCCAACATATTCCCATATGTCGTGTTATTGTCTGGCGGCACATGCCATGCGCCATCGGATCTTAAATATCTGTTTGCAGTTCCTTTTGCAGGAGCTGGCACAAGCCCTTGCGCCCCGGCGGCATCCGCTGTTGCGCCTTTCATATCGGAATAGGTTGTATCCGTATTTTCCGGAGCGTACAAATCAAATGATTTCCCACTGATAATAATGGTTCCTATCTTCGTTCCACTTGTAAGCGCTTGCCTGAAGGAGACTGTATCAGCGCCATCGGCAACGCCACTTAATTTTGATGCGGCAGCGTTCCACCCATTGCGCTCGCTCTGCGTTATGTGTGCCGTCCCGTTAGACATATGCGCCTGCAACTCTAATTCACTCGCCTTAGCCCCAATCGCATTGTGGAGCGCCTCAACTACGGATTCATTGTCCTTTATTGCATCCGCAATCTCTCCCAGTGTATCCAGCGTATCGTCAGCCCCATTTACCAGCCTTGCAATCTCATGGTCTGTATAAGCGGCCGCTTGCTGGTATGCGCCGTCAGTATACTCCTTTGCTTTCATCAGCGCATCCCTTGCGCTCCCTGCCTCATCCGCATGGACTTCCTCCGCAGTATAGTTGGGTTTGCTGTCTTGGCGCGCCCAATCCGCTATATCCGTTTTTTCCAACAAACGATTTGCAATTCGGTCTGCAAGCTCATCCAATAGTCGCTGTACCGTCGTTTCCTGAGAACCTGTAATCCCATATGCGTCCAATGCCTTGGTTTCGTTTGCGGAGGATTTGGGGAAAAATGGCTGTCCACCTGCGTAAAGCTGATTCGATTCCATATACTTTCCTCCCTTAATACGGTAATTCGTCCACCACTAACCGTATTTCGTTTTCTTCCATTTTATTAGCTGTAACCCCTATTGTTACTTTTCCCCTGGCCAGCATCCGTTCCGCAAATTCTTCAAACTCTTCACGCGAAATCAGGCTGTATGGGCTGATAATTGCTGTGACGTTCTCTACTTTTGATACCACAATGCACATTGTTATTTCAAAAAATTTACTTATAGCATTACTTTCGGAATAAATATATTGCGGATCGTCCCACATATCCAGATAGGCATACAAAATTTCCCCTTCGTCAGGGTCTTCCGCATACAGCCCCGCTTCCGTGGCCACAAATCCCTCTTCCGTCCCGATGGAACTAACCTGGCAGACAATAGACGCCATATTCTTATCAGGGGACGGAAAACATTTTGCAATATGTCCATTACGTTCATAAACAACAAGCCGTGTAAGGCTTTCCAGGTCTGTGCCCTCCTCCGCATGTCCGGAACCGATTTCAACTTTTGTAAATGTCAGAGCATGTCCAGACGCTAACAGTTTGCTTATTAGCTGCATCCCCTTTTTTGTGATAATGGTTCCCTCTTCCCTTATTTCTTCTTTTTTCATCCTCTCTCCTTTTATCCTGCTGTCACCACAGCGCCTTCCTCCGTAGTGACAGCAAGTTTTTCACCTGATTCCGAGTGAATGTATACATTTGGCCTGTAAGCCTTTTTTACATATATAATCGTTCCTGTTCCGATATTTAAAGGGAGCCTGTAAGTAATCCTGCAATCTACAGCTTGCGACCCCAATCCCTTTTTTACAAATTTTCCAGTCAACATTCCTCTGTAGACTGTTTCAAGAGCATTATAATATGCCCTGCGGAAAATCCTCATCCCTACCCCTGCCGCTTTTATGCGCAGTATCAGGTACGCAATTGTCCATGACAATCTCTTATGCGTCTCATCCAGATCCTCTTCTTCCACAAATAAAAAAATTTTGGCCGGAAACACTTCCTGAGCTTCCACACGTGTATTTTTTACATCAAACAGGATTGCCGCCGCATCAATTATCGTGTCAAGATTCCCCGCAGAAAGCATTGCCATTACCTTTACTTTAATCATTACCCGGTATATGCCGTCCGGAGCCTTCCCCCTGTTTACCCCATAATTCGCCCCATACCGGTCAAGAACTTTCCCTTTGGCATTGTCAATGTTATCCCAAAGCATAATCTTTTCCATATGGCTTTCCGCAATCCCAAACCCCCATCCTGCCAGCGAAAGAGCTTTCCCTATATTGGTCTGCGGCGTTTCCCCTCGTTCCAGCCTTTTGACGTCTGTTCTGTTGTACGAACTTGTCAGCATCTTAACCATCAGGTATGTGTAATTCACTTTATAATCACCACCTTGTCTTCTGCGGTAACTGCCTTTTCCCGTACTCCTACCCTGATTTTTTCTCTCCCTAGCCCCTGCGTAGTCAGCCCGATCTGGAAGTCAAAGTCTACCACCCCTTTTACCTGCATCAGAATTCCCGGTATCCCCTGATATGGGACGTCTTCTCCAATATCCAGCCCTCCACTGGCATCTCCTCCAATAAAATTTATCAGCGCCTCCTTTATACTGTCTTCCCCTTCGTATTCACTATTTGTTTCAAGGTTTGTAATCTTTATATAGATATTCTTTAAAACAGGTCTTGAAAAACATATATCTATCATTTGTTCGGATTTCGTCAGCACTGGAACCCGACTGCTTCCGTTTGTCTGTATCCCCCCTGCCTTTTTATGGTATATGGTTTGTGCAATATCCTCATCCAGCCCTCCATACACCACTGCTTCTATGCTGTGCGGCGGAAGCCCGTATATCGGATCTGGTATGTCCTTATCGTTTTCATAAACAAAAGCCGTATATACCCCTGGCACGTCTTGGAGAAGCGCAGCCCTTATTGCATCCGTATTTACGCCTCCCGCATAATCTACCGACTTATAATACCGTTCCCTGTATTCCGCATCCGTTTCCCGTTCCCTCCCGTTTATAATCGGGGCCTCATTATATACTGCCTTTATCCCCCGCACTGCTGCAGGATTCACTATTTTTATGACCGTCCCTGCATCCGTATTGTATTCTGTCCCTGTCTGCGCTGCCTGGATCAGAGCAAGAACCTTCCCGCTTTCCCCTATTTCCTCTTCCCTCATTACTGTATACTGCAACCCCCCGGGGGTGCTAAGCAGATATCCTTCCGGGATCAACGTCCCACACTCCCCCTCAATGGTTACATATCCTTTTGCCTTCCCTGCCGGAAGCAGATACAAACCTATCATCCTACCAAGGTTGTACAAAGACGTCCCCTCTGACGTATCCACAAAACGGCTGTTATATACTTTTTCCATGATGCTGAATAATATATTAAGCATCCAGGCGTCCAGCCTTAAAATAATTCCCAATGGTGACCTGACAGTAAGGTTTATGCCATCCCCGAATAATTCCCTTGCCTTATATTCCAAGGCATTCATCAGTTGCACATACTCTGGCCGGTAAAAGCCTTTTGGAGTCAGGCCCCATTCTTCATCCATCATTATGCATTCACCTCCATGCTCACTGTCCCACCATCCGATAGCCTGCCTTCAAATGACACGCATACCCTCCGTTCCCCCTTATCGGCAATTTCTATCTTTTCCACCTGCACTACTTTCTCTTCCTGAAAGACCGCTTCCCGTATCGTCTCCACCCGCTCCTCTTCCCCCGATTCTTCCGAAAAAAACTTTCCATAATCTGTGCCATGCCCCGGCACCGGAAGGAAATCATTTTTCCATGCCGTAAGCGCCATCCTGACATTCTGAGAAGTGGTATCATTCCCGTATATAGTCTTCATTATTCCACTTTCATCAAATACCAAATCGCATGTCTGTTCTCCTATTTCTAATGCCATGTTTTCCATATTGACTACTCCGCAAGCAATACTGCTTTCCCATTCACTTTCAACCCGCCATTCAGTTCCATTTTTCCATGAATGACAATGCCCTCTTTCCCGACTGCCAGATAATTTTCTCCCGACCCTATTGCTATGGTTTCATCCGGCATTCCTTCTGCAAGGCGGCATCCGCACATGACGCCTCCTATAAATATTCCGTCTTTCCCTGTATGGCATCCCATAGTCAAGGGTTCCGCTTCTCCTCCTGACACAAAAACATTATCGCTGTCATAATCCAAATAAACAATTAGCCCTACATCCCCAGCCTTATACCATGGCCTTATAAAAAAATCCTTGCTTCCTAACATGGCAACCGGAACCTTCAGGATGGGAGGCCTGGACATAAACCTTTCTTCCCTTACAGCCATGACCAACGGTTTGACATCGGCCGTCATATCATCCGGATAGAATTCCATAACTTCTACCATATCCGCAACATGTATCTCTTCCGCAAACTTTTTCTGCATTGCCTGCCTCACAGAATATTCCTTGGATTTTTTCATATCCCCCTCCTTATCCTGCCGGCCTGATTTCAAGTTCCGTACACCATTCCCCATCCGGCGATCCCCTGTGAACGCCGCTGACTACCTGATATATCCCGTTCCGCGCTCTCGACTGCACCCGGATAATATCCCCCGCGCCTATACGGTGGTTCAGCAAGCACTTGATTTTTATCGTTTCCCCCTTTTCGTCCTTTTCTTCTTTCGTACTCTGCGTCTCATCCGGCGTCATCACTAAAATTTCACTGTTATCCCCCTGTGAAGCAAGCAATCCGGTATAAGGGGTAAGCAATACTCCGCTATACACCGCTGCATCCGGGTCATTTATTACAATCCGGTTGTCGCGCACAAGCATTCTGCTCCCACACTCCTCCGTGACTATTTTTTTCAGCAAATCTTTCATCTTCCCACTACATACTCTCCCTCTCGGATAAACCCGGTTTGTTTTAAGCTCAAACCGCCCAACCTCTACCCCGAATATATTTAGTAAATCCATCAGGATATTTTCCGCGTCGGCTCCCGGCATATAAGTCTTATTTATTTCCGTATTCAGCCATTCCTGCAATATCGCAGTCGCTGATATTTCCACAATCCATTCTGTATCGTTAAGCTGGGCGGACGCCCCATTAATAATCCCGACAAAAATAACTCCCACATCATCTTCATATCCTGCATTCAATATGATGGGGAGGTTCTTCACAATTGATTTCCGTGTTGCCTCGCTCAGATTATGGATTTTAAATGACACGCTTTTAAGTTCTTCAGAATCATAAAATGGTATTTCAAATTCAAAGAAAAAACCGTCATCCATACTGTACCTGTTTGTCCCTATCTGCAGGGAAGCGCTCCTAATAAAAAACAGGCCCATACCCCTATTCCTTCCTTTCATGTAGATACAACTGCACCGTCTTCCCAAAATTCACTTTTGTCACCCTGTCTTCCTTTCCATGGATGCAATACGGGATGATTACCGGCCGGGGAAATCTTTCATCCTCCACGGTATTGAACATTGCCCTGCCATACAATATGGGATCCCCATAACATAGAATTTCCCCTGTTGCGGCAATCTTTAAGTCCGCGGTGTATAATTCTGCCTGTTCGTTATACTTTATAGTAAAAACAAATGTCCGATCCTTCAGTTTGATATGAAAATCATAGGGAACCTTCTCCACGTCCACAGGTATATACTCTACCATGTGCGCTCCAACCATATCTCCCATCCCTTATCCCCTCACCCCGTTATAGCTTGCCGTTTTTCTTGCATTTGGCCCATTGTTGCTTTGCCTGTTGTAAGATCTCACATAATCCGCATAAGCGCTGGATGTTACGCTTTCCCTGGCTGCTGTGGTCAGGCCACTTGACCTTATCCCCGCAATTCCATCCTGGCTGCTCATAAGTTTTACCCCTCCGATTTCCACATAACTGCTTGACGCGACAGTGACCTTTTGAAGCGTAGCTGAAAATGAGCATCCATCCCGGTTTCCCTTATCTGCATCCAGTTTTAAACTTATTATAATGAGATCAGACTTCCGAAACCTTCCCGCATATGTAACCAAATCTCTCTGTTTCCACATATTTTCCAAGGCTGCAGCCGCATCCATCCCACCGATGACCACTCCGTTTATCTGCAATTGCTCCGGGTTCTTATATACATGATCTTCTATATTGCTCCCGTTTTCTATCGCATTGGATGTCATTTTACTGGATTTAGCTATGCTTTCTTTTTGTATTGTACCGCTGCCTGGTTCAAACCGGACAGTCCCACACTTTCTTCCCAATAAAACATAAGCCATACCGCCCCCCTATGCCAGCCCTTCCTGTATTGCCTGCCTTTCCAATCTTTTTTCCTCCATTTTACGGTACACCGCTTCGCTTACTCTCTCCGCAATTGGCTTTACTGCCTTTTCCAGTTCAGTAATCAGCCTCCCGTCCACTTCTCCTTCAACATTCATATTCAGTTCAACCCTTATGTCCGCTGCAGTTCCACCTGACATGTTTTCCACTAACAATCTGCTCTTATCCGCAGGTATAACTTTACTTCCTGATGGCAGTACGGCAATTTCACCGCCTCTCTCATTTATATAAGTCATTCCTCCTGCAAAATTTTCCGTCCCGTTCGCATTATGCGGAATGTCTGCGCCGGCTTTTTCTTCACCGCTTCCAAAGAATCCGGCCACTTTTTCGATCACATCCCCGATCCCTCCCGCTACATATTCCACCACTTTCCCAAGAAACCCAGCCACTTTACTCAGGATTGAGCCAATCTTTTCCAATACCGGTGAAATCAACTCCAATAATGGAGAAAGCGCCTGTAAGCCGGCTTCCAGTAAAGGAAGGAATGCATTCGCAATTTGTCCTATAACCGGCGCCAGCGGCATAATCACCGATTTAAACAATGTACCCACCGCCTGCGCAAACGGCGGTATCACTGTCTCTCCAATTTTAGATATCATTTTAGCCAAAGGCGGCAGGACTGCTTCGGCAAGTTTACCCATTGCCGTTACAACCGGCCCGATTGCTTTAGCCAGCGGCGGTAATGCCGTGGTCGTCAGGCCCATTATTACCCCGCCTATCGGTTCTGCGGCTGCAAACACTTGTGACAGCATGTCTGTAAAGGTCGGCAACGCCGTGCTTGCCATATCAACTAAAGCTGGAAGGGCTGCCCCTATACCCCCATTTCCCAAATAATCAATTATCTTTAATAACACCGGCTCTATTTTAGGCCACGCCCTCATCAGACTCCCAGTTATTTGGTCAAACATTGGAGACAATTTCTCTGATGCCTTTGCCCCAAAATCCGTTATAACCGCTTTTAGGCTTTTAATATTATTCGCATATCCCGTCTGCTCTTCTGCCGCCTGCCGCTGGATGAATGCACTGTTTTCAAGGAGCGCATTCATCCTGATTTGCGCAAGCTCCGCGTCCTCCATTTCCTCAATATTTCCGCCATAGCCCATATTGAGCGCCGTCTGCTTTAATGTAACCTCATCAATCTGCACGCCATACTGGGAAAGCGCCGATATGTTTCCATTTATATAATCCTGCACTGCCGACAATGCTTCGTTGTCGTCAATTTTCAGCGCCGCTCCCATATCATACGCAAAAGACGTTGTAATCTCCGATAACTGGTCTGCCGCTTTTCCGGTTATACCGAGTTCCTGGTACAACATCTTATTCGATATTAGAAAACTTTTTACTTCCGTCTCACTCCGTTTTACCGACGCCGAAAAGTTCTCCACCCATTCCCCGACTGCCGCATCATCAAAAACAACGTTGAATTGGGCTTTTACCTTCTGTGTTTCTTTCCCCGCTTCTATCAATGCCACACTCAGGTTCTTAACAGTCTCTACGCCTGCTTTTACTTTTTCAAAACCCTCCTTCAAAGCCGTCAGTTTTCCCGCAATACTACCAAGTGCATCCTTTATCCTGTTTCCTGCATCCTCACCGGCGGCGCCCATTTCGTTTAATCCATCCCCCGCTCTGCCGGCGTCAGCTCCCAGTTCTTCCGCCTCTGAACATGCCTCTTCCAACGCCGATACCATCCAATCCTTAATGGCCTGTACAGGATGTCTGATTGCCATACCGATCTTTCCTACGTCCGATACTGTCCGTCTTACAAAAGCATCCGCCCTTTTTGCCGCGTATTCTATCCCTCCGCTGACCCCCGCCTTTATCGCTTTCGGAAGCGAATTGCATTCTTTTAATGACTCCACCATGCTTCTTGCCACTGCAATGCCAAATGTCCCCGCCCTCTCCGCTGCAGAATGGAACCCATCAGCAGCGGCGCCTGCGCTTGCAGCAGCCTCGCTTCCAAGCCTTCCCAATTCATTTTCCGCTTCACCGACTGTCTCTATTACGCTCTGTATGGCGTCCTGCATATCTTCTATATTCCCGACGGCATTTTCTGTTTGGAATTCTATTCCAACAGTTAGGTTTCTCTGATCTGCCATATCCACACCTACTCCCGAAAAAAGTTAAAATATTTTATGCCCTATTTTTCCGTCTTTCAATGAATTGTATTTTCGCCTCCCTCGCTTCATTAAATTCTGCAAGATCCATATTTTTTAATTCCGTATAGGATATTCCTCCCCCGGAATATACCATTTCCCAGAATTCCACGTTCCGCCTTGCCCTTGTGACCGCAAGAGCCATACTATTTTCTCCCTCTAAGAAAGGACTCCACCTCTTTCAACAGCTTCTCTGTCGTATCTATGTCATCGTTTTGGTTAAAATAATCCATCCCCTGTGTGTTTACTTCTTTCGGCTCTATAACTACATTTTTAAACAGCTCATCTATATAGCCCGCTGTATTTCGCCTTCCTCCTGTCATGCCGTACTCATCATTTATTTCCATATAGCTCTGTGGTGAAATGCTCTGCAATATAAACTTTAATCCATTAACCGTTACTTCCTTTTTTCTTGCCATATATCTCCTGTAGCTCCTTTCACTCAATCCTTTGGGTCTTTCCGGCCATATTTTCATGCCGTTTACCTATATTCCAACCTAGGCACGAAAATAGTTACATCTACGGAACCTGCCGCTTTCTCCTTTTTCCCGTCCGGTATCTTCGTCACCCTACATCTGCTTCCGCTGACTGTCTCCGCTGTATCTTTGTTCGCATCAGATATCAGTATATCTGTTTCCTGCCTGTCTATTGCCAGCTTTTTCAGATATGGCAGGGAAGCCGATGTAATCTGCAGTGACATTACAATATTTCCGGATTCATTTGCATTTTCAGAATAAACCACGTCCCCCTGTGCCCCGACCGATGGCGTCACACGATCCTCACTACTGCTTATGGATACCACGCTGGAATCCGCAAAACCGGTGATTATCCTTCCGCCTACATTCACAGTAACTTTTTTCGGGTCATAATTTGTAATAGTCATAACTCCCTCCTATAAATTTACTTTCAGCACGCCGCGCGTCACAGCTCCATGTACCGCTCCCTGTAGCTGCGCCTCCCATATAATATCCGGCATTACCCTTCCCTTTACTTGTTCTTCCGTTGCGGTTGAACGCGCCGGTATATTTACTCTGTACACGCCAATCCCGGATTCACTCTCTGTTGCGATAATTCCGTATTCCGCCGCCCTGTTCAGTGTCCGGAATACTGCCATTCCTATCAGGGTAAATCCATCGTCCGTATATGGCACCACTTCATTCTGCAGGAATACTTTGTACAATTCCTCTCTCATATCCCGCGCAATCCAATCCGCGCCAAACAGGGAATCAATCCATTCACCATCCCCACATACGCCATTCTTGACATAGATATTTTTGTATTCATCAGACACAAAATTAATATGGTTCTCTTCCAACGCATTTACTTCCGCTTCTGACAATTCACAGGCTTTTAATCCCTGCGGCATCTTAAATTTCCATGTTACGTGCTTTGGATACCATGGGGCAACCGCGCCAAAATATGAGGCCGCTGCATATTTTCCCGGCTCCTTTTCATACAGAACAACGCTTCTCGCTTCTATACCGGACAGCTCTTTATTGGCAGTCTCCGCAAAATACACTTTCCTGTGATCCTCCCTCCCGGACATAAGTTCAGCCTCACCAGGTTCAGATTCCTTCGCAAATGCCGAAAGTTTCAAAATATACTCATCCTCTGCCCTATCCGTCAGGAATACGTACCAATTATCATTTTTTCCGCTAAATTCCTTTAGCTTCTCTACCAGTTCATCCGGGGTTTCTACCTGGCCGATTCCAACTATGCTCACCTTTCTGATTAGTTTCGGCGGCGCTGGACGGGCCTCTCCCTGGTTAAACATTGCAGACGCCATCCCATATATCTCACTGCCTTCCCCCCATTCTTTTGAAATTTCCCCCAAATCCACATAGGTTTTCACATC
This sequence comes from uncultured Lachnospiraceae bacterium, assembly GCA_910578405.1. GTDB lineage: Bacteria > Bacillota > Clostridia > Lachnospirales > Lachnospiraceae > Kineothrix. Next base: position 16,908 of record CAJTQO010000031.1, read on the forward strand.
TCTCTTTTCCTTTGTAGATACTAGCAGCACTTCCAGTTCATCCATAGTTTGCGGCTTATCATCCACTTTGACAGACACTACCACGTCTCTCATCCTTTTCCCTCCCTGCCATTACTTTATCCACAACTGATATATCCCGACTTACCCCATTAATATAGTTACAGATAACATCAAATCCTTTCCTGTTAGCTTCCTCATTTCCCATTAAGGCATTGCGCCCGTGTACTTCCGTTACATCGGCGATGACAATCCCGCATTTTGTGAAATCATCATATCCCGCATGGGTAAACCACCCATGCGCCCTTTCCGCTATTTCCTGCGCCTCATCCTCCCCCTGTATATAATTCCCCAATGCGTCTGTATGGTTCTGGCTGCATATGGTAAAAGACATTGTAAGAAATGCCTGTTCTTCCTTTATTTCCTCCGCACCATCCCCTTTCTTCCGCACGGAATAATGCCCCGTTGTGTTTCCTCCTCCGTTTGCTGCCGTTACTGTATAAAGAATATATGGAAACATCAGTTCCCCGCTAGTTTGGCCACTTCGGTAAACTGGTATGTCCCCGCCAAGATATCTGTACAGCCCCTTTATCAGCGCATCCCTTATTGCCACCGTACTCATTTTTCTGCCACGCCCCCTTCCGAATCAATCAGATACCGTTTAATCGGATGTACAGAATTATATCCAAGCTCCTGCTTTACTACGTAGGTTATGCCATCCTGCGGATCCAGCACCTGGCTCCCAACTTTCAAGGCATGGCCATTGGTGTATGCTTTCCTGCTGCACTGGGTATGCGTCCCCGCTTCCGCGTACATAAGATCCCTGTCATTTACAGGAAGGACTACCCCCCGGAACTTTACCTGTTCCGTATTGCCTGGTATCCACTGCCCTCCGTTTTCCTCGCTGTATCCCCCGCCGGACTTTACCAGCTCATACATGTCATGCATCATCCCTTCCGGAATGAGCGGTACCGTCGGATTTGCAAACATCATTATCGCTATCCCTCCATTATCGCATAAGTAATGGAATTCCTTAGTCTTCCCGTTTCCACCAGCGGATTGTCCGGCCAGTTAGACGTACTCCTTACAATGCTTCCCTTCTTATCAAAATTGTCGGCATCCATCATATATCCAATAATATAATCCCTCGCCCTCATTCCCACATGGTTTGCTGCAGTCTCCGCATCCCATTCACCGCATAACACTTTACTGACTGCGTCTTTCATATCCTCCACAATCTTGTTACTGTTACTGTCATAACCCGCACGGAGAAAACTCCGTTCCGGTATTTCCACTGCTTCAAAGAGGATAAAAAGAAACTCTATATCATCATTGCTCTTTGAGGTTTCTGTCCCGTTTCCCGGTTTTTTCCTGCCAGGCTCTTTACCTGTTGGTCTTCCACTTCGCCTTGGATTTCTGCTCCTCTCCTTTTTGCTAATGCACCCAAACAAGTATCCTGCCTTTGACCTTATAAAGAACAGCCCATCAAAGTCACGCGGGCTTTTTCCCACCGCTTTTTTAGCTATCGGAATGGCAAGGTTCTTAACGTTTTTCGCCTTTATAGTGGCTCCAAACTCATGAATCCCGGCAATCGTCATAATATCCGCTGAAGCCTTTATCTCTTCTCCCCTTGCATTTTTTCCTGCAGCGCCCTGTATCCCAATGGTTATTTTCATCCTGCCCAGCCTCTGTAATTCATGCTTAATCCGTTCCAGTTCTCCCGTTATCCCGTCCTCCACTATCAACATTCCCACCTTATGTATTTATTCACCACGTCAGTCACCACCGGATTTACCGTCCTGTCAAATGTCCATGAAACATCGGAAATGCTGAATGCCGACAATCCTCCTGACCCATTCGCCTGCAGGCTCCACTGCTGTTGCACCATCAACCACACAGCGTACTGGATGTCATATGGAAGGTCTGATGGCGTTTCCTCCGTACCATCCTTTGGCAGGATGTAACCGGCCACATACCGGACGGAAATGTTTTTCCTTACTGCCGTTAAATCATTTGCAAGACCTGATGGGCGCCCTTGCATCGCCCATCCAGTTTCACGGTATACTATCCCAAACTCACCGCTGTTTTCCAGATAATATTCCTCTTTTCTGACAACCTTCCCTGTTGACAAATCCTTAATCTCTTTTACTTTTCTTACCGGATAATTATCCAGCAGTAAACTATGCCTTCCTGTGCCTTCATACCGCTCCGAATATTCCCGCCTGCCGAAATGCCTTCCCGCCTGCTTCTCTATATAAGCGGAAGCCGCATTGATAATAAGGACGATATTATTCATTGTCTGCATGCCTGCTTCCCCGTCTTCCGGTTCCATTCCCAAAAAGCCCATGGTGTCTTCCATTGTTGTAAGGGCATCCGCACATAACTTAACCGTTGGTTTTTCCATCCCTTTCACCGCCTGGCTGTCCATATTTTCCCTTTCTAAAAAAGGATGGCGCATGTGCTATTCGGTACGCCATCCCACTTCTTTCCGCCTTATTGTTTCCCGGTCCACTCCTTCTTTTGTTTTCATAATTTCTCCCGCCATATTTCCTCACCATAGCCCCCTATACCGGGACTTTTACGCTGTCGCCCAGAACCATTGCGCTTACATGCGTTACTCCCGCATCCCCGTTGTCCCTATCCAAAAACGATACCGTGATTTTTACAAATCTTCTGCATCCCAAAAGGTCTATGCCAACGTTGACATCCTCATCTCCTGATACGGCAATTCCGGCCAGAACCCCCGGCTTTTTTTCATCCACTTTATACCATAGATATGCCTCAGCATCCGCCACAGGCTGGAATTCCCCATCCTCCGTATCCGAATGGCTGAGCATAACGCTGGCTGTCGTCCCTTCCGGAACTTCACCGGAAACCTTCCATGTGAATATCGCAGAAAGAAATCCTTCCCTGTCAATAATTTCTGGATTCAGTATTACTTTTTGATTTTCCAGCAATGCCCTTTTCATGCAATTTGCCCTCCTTTACACCAGCTTATCTACCTTTATGTTTTTTACGCGCAGGAATGATTCTTCATGCCTTACGCCAATGTCATCGTACATAGTTGCCCTTGTCGCCGCCATGTTTTCGTCAAAGGCGTTATGTTCCCTGCCCGTTTCATCCGTCCACGAGCCGTCTAAAGTCGTATATGTCTCCAGGCCCATCTGGTCACCTACCAGAAGATCCGCCCAATTACCAAAGAATAGTTCTGTCGCGCCATTGCTTACCTGTATCTGATTGCACACTTTATAAGGAAAACCAAGCAGCTTGCCGCCTATCATTTCATCCCTGTAAATGTAGCTTCCCGTTGAAGTCTTCATGTTCATGAAAATCCCTTCCAGCATACTGTTCATTGTCCATCCTGCCGATGTATCATCAATATTTTTCATGAATGCTTTAGAGCGTACATATACCGGCAGGTCTGGCGTGATGCTTCCGTCCCCGTCTGCAAGTTCCTTTTCCAATGTCTTTGCATCCAGCGCTTCAACGCCCTTATTGTTTACAATTCCCGTCGGTTCGAATTCCCCGCCCTTTCCATAAAGCGCGCCATAGTCAAGGCCAAGCTGCATACGCCGCATTAAATCATTCGCAAAAAGCTGGTCTGAAGACAAACTGGAAGACATTAGGAGTTCCTTTGTCTGCGGCACGATTGCTTGTAAACGCTTCGCGGATAAACGCATGTTTCCGAATGCCGGCTGTGTCGTCTGGATCTTCCGCTTCTCACCTCCCCACATCGCCCTGCTTCCCGCCGTCATTTTGGGGATGTTCAAGTTCCCGTTTGCGAGCGGAACCTTCTGCGCTCCCAGTTCAAAAATAACCGTCCTCGGATAGAGGAGTTCAATGATCTGATCCGCATACGTCTCCGGTATCAGATATCCTCCCTCGCTTCCTACCGTAGCGGAAAGCGCCTTAAATTCCCTTGACATATCATCGTCATTATACTTCTTCCTGGCAAAATAAGACGCCTTTTCAGGATCCCCCTTTGCCCACACGTCCATGCACTTTATCGCCCTTGCCATAAGCACCGGAGCCGGTATTTCCTTTTTTTCCTTCTTTCCTGCCATGTTCCCTCCACCCATGTATACGTCGCTGTATTTCCTCTGGACTCTCTGGAAGGCTGGTTGGACAGAATGTTTCACCTCACGCCTGACGGCTCCGGATTTGCTTCCTTCCCCTTCCCCAGCCGCGCTCTCTATAATTCTGGTGACTGCCTCCACAATTTCATCCATATCACCGTCGCCAATAGGGTCTTCTTTGCGTGACTTGCGTTTTGCATTCACCACATCCACGGCCTGCGCAATAGCATCCGCCACATCAACAGTTTCTTCCTTCCCTTCTGATTCCTCATCAGCTTCCTGTGACTCGGCAATCGCTTCAAGTATTTCTTCTGTCACATCCTCCCCCATAGGATCTTCCTTACGCAATTTACGTTTTGCATTCACCGCCTCAATGGCTTCCGCCACCAGCCCGGAAATATCATCCGTTACAATTTCCTTTTCCACAGGATCCTCCTTACTTTCGTCCCCTTCTTCCATGGCTTCCTTAACCGCCTGCTTAATCAGCCCCTTCAAATCATCTTCTGTGGTCTTCATGGAGCTTTTCTTCTGCCCTGCCATCATTTTTTTGTAAATACGATATTTCATTTCCTGCCTTACCTCCTAATTATCTCTATTTCCCGTGACTTCTTTTTTATAGCCACCGGCTTGCGCTTTTTAAGTTTCTTCGTTTTGCTTCTCTTCTTCCCCGCTGCCATTCCGTCCAAACGGTCTGCTGTCTGGCGCAGCGACATGCACAGCCTTTTCACATCATCCGCATCCGCCCCCTTGAGGTATTCCGGATTGACGCTGACTGCATCCCTTATTTCATCCGCCCTGTTCTGCATTGACTTATAATCCGTTATGACTGCTTGTTCATTCATTGCCCACGTTACAACAGACACTTCAAACAGCTCCAGTTCTTTGAGATGCCTTATCTGATTCCCGTCATACTCAAATACCGCCGGTTCATAGCCAATCGACAGTTCGCTTAATACCCCGTCTTTAATTAGGGTCTTTACATCGCGCCCCGTGGCAGTATCGGATATCTTTGCGCGCAGGTATAGGCCATTTTCATCCTCCCGCAGTTCTACCGGCTTCCCTATTGGCAGGATGGCGTCATTATGCAGCGCAAGTATCTTTACCCTCTCCCAGCCTTTTGCAAGCGTCTTTGTAAATGCGCCATGTTCAATAACGTCCCCACCGGAATCAATGTTGCCAAATACCGCCCCATATCCAGAGAAAACCCCTTCCTCCTCATCGAACGTCTCTGTCTTAAACTGGATTGTCTTAAACGCTCTTTTCGCCATCTTCTTCTCCTCACCATAATTTTTTGTATATGAAAAAGCGCCTGTTTTAGGCGCCCCACACTTACCGCTCTGTTTTATCTCCCCACCTGTCCCTCTTACGAATACGTCAGACAGCAATTGCAATTCACGGTTTCCTCCGCTACCCTGCAGTCAGGAGCCATTGGCATCATAAGACGTAAAGCAGGCTGCGGTTTCCACCCAAAGCGGCGTAAACATACTGTAAAGGATATGTCCCTGTCCCTCTCAGTTCAGGAAACTTCCGGTAAATTTCCCTTCCAGCCTTTCCCTTTCCTGTTCCGGCAGCGCATTAAATTCTTCTTCCCCCATCCCAAGGGACTCCCATATATCCTCCCTGTCCTCATGGAGCCCCTCCAAGGCTTTTCTGACCTGCCTTGCCTGATTGCCCTTCTTCTGTTTTATTCCCTCCGCCATGCGCAATATTTTTTTCTTCTGCAATATCAATCTCCACATTCTCTTTTTCACCCTGCCACTCTTCCGCCGCAATCCCCCCTTCCGTTCCTTCCGCGTCCAAACCGGCGCTTCCAAACAGGGACGCCAGGTCTTCCTCTTCCTTCACATACACATCTGTATACTGCACTTTATAGATACGTCCCACAGGCGCTTCTGGCATGGACAATTTCTCCCTTGCCTCATCTTTGGTAAGCAGCCCATTGTTCCATCCTTCCAGGGCGACGCTCTTTTCATGCTCCTTATCATGCGGGACGATATCATCAAAATGCCACACTAAATTGTCGCCAAAATAAGGGATAAGCTGCGTATTGATTGCTTTCTCCCTGTCAGAAATCCTCGGCGTCAACACATTCCTGGCATAAATATATTGGGAAGCCTCCGCCGTCGCCCGGTTGCTGTTTTCCGTTATGCCCATGATTTCCCTTGGCACGCCGAAATGCTCCAACACGCTATCCCGGATAAATATCCTCCCGTTTACCATATCAAGATCCTTCATATTATCCGCAAGCTTATTCACCGTCACATCCGCCCCTATGGCCGCCACTTTATGGCTGTTATCCACCCCCGTGAATTTATTTTTCCACATCTCGATAAACCGGGTTCGCTCCCCCTTCTCCGAGCCCGGCATGGCTACCAGCAGAGACGGAGTCGCGTCATTATAAAAAAATTTCTTCTGGAACTTCGCTGCATATTCATCAATCTCAATTTCATCCGCTATCGCCTCTGACTGCCCAAGCCCTCGCCGGAACGGGTCCAAAGGGTTAAGCGCCTTCATAACAAACATATCATCCACCGGCACATGTATGGAACTGGCATTTGACATCTGCACACTGTAAAAAGGATGGTTAAGGTATGGCGTTTCCATCACCCAATGCGTAGGCACCGGCCAAAGTTCCGCAGGGGTTCCGTCCGCTCCCCTCTCAATGATAAAATACCCTTCCCCCTTTAGCAGGAGGTAAATTTCCTGCAGTTTCCATATGGCATTAGACGTAAATTCAAAAAGCGGGTTGGGTGAATTCCAAAAGTCAAGGAATGGGTGTGATTTTATTTCCTTCTCATCGCCATTAGCGTCCACCTCATACAGTTTCCCTTTTATGTATGAAAGATCCGATGCAATCTTATTGACTACTGACAGCCTCGGGTTCTTCCCGAATGCCTCCATCCACTCCGCAGTGTTCCTTTCTGGCGGCGCTGTCCAGTGCGGGATCTTCTTATTGTTTCTTTCCTGCACATATTGCCTTCCACGCCTAAAACTAAAAAATCCCATCATATCAAAACTCCAATTCGTAACTGTCCCGTCTGGGCGTGTACAGTGACAGCGCAAGCGCATCCGCTATATCCGGGGATTTCAGTCCCCGCTTCTTCATGGACTCCTTTTTCTCCAAAACAATCTTCCCGTCGCTGTTTACCGTATATTTCCTTGTGCTGAGCTGGCTTATGAGTTTGTCGCTTTTACATATTGAGAGTCCCCCCTTCCGCAGCTTCTCCCGCACGGCCCCCCACATAAGCCCTGTGCTGTTCTCCATCTCAACTGGGTCATCGCTTTCTATTTTCCCCCCAGCGCCCCCAAAATGGCACTCCACAATCTCAAGCCGGAATTCCGGCGCTTCCTCCCCTTCCGACGTTTCAGCTTCCCGTTCCTTCATTACCTCTTCTATAATCTTATTTCTGTTTTCCAGAAGGCGGTCGTATACGCCAACCCCCAGGCCGTCACAGTCTATCTTCACTTCAATCTTTGCAAAAATATGCTTCCTCGCATACCTTTTAACCATAATCGTGCATTTCCCAGCCAACTCCATGGTATCGTTATGGAAATATTCCTCGAAAGCTTCCGACCTGCACTGGTTCACTACCGGATACAGGACTGAACTGTCATCCCCGTATCTTGCCACATCCACGCCTATGCCGACAATGTACGCTTCCCCAATTTCCATTTCCCTCCCTGCCGCCTGCTCACACCAGTCCATCCAGATGAAGCAGTCCGGGATTGCCTTTGGAAATTCACCAGCGACGCGCACCCGAAACACGTCTGACTCCGCCCCATACATATCCGTTATTTTTTGTATAAACGCCCCATCCACACGGCTGCTGCGCCTCCCATCCACATGCATTGCGTGGAACTGTTCCCTGTTCTTATGGTGGCTGTCATAAAAGAATCCCGTTATCCTAGTCGGGTTCCCACACATCAACAATTTAGTCCCATGCGTGGTAAGGGAACCCAGCACTGGCTCGAACACAATGTCCTTTACGCCCGACGCTTCGTCAATGATATACAGAAGATGCTCCGCATGGAACCCCTGCAGCGCATCCGGTATGGTTGCCGTCCTTGCCACTGCAAACCACTCTTCCGGATGTCCATTCATGTATATCTTTTCTTTTGTCCATGTAACCTCCTTTTCCAGTTCCGGGTTATTCCTTATCCATTTATGCACTTCCGCCCATAAAATATCAAAAAGCTGGTGCTGGGTTGGCGCAGTGCATGGTATTTTAGGGAATGGCCTTGTAAGCAGAAACCATAATATCGTCCAGCTTTCCACCGCGCTTTTCCCAATCCCATGTCCGGAACGCACGCTTGTCATGGGCTCCCGCGCCACGCTCCGCAGTATCGCTTTCTGGTTCTCATCTGGCTTCGCAAGCAGGATGTCTTCCACGAAATATACTGGCTCCCTTGCATAAAACAGTATCTCATCCCCTTCCATCGGCATCCTCTCCCCTTTTTTTGTAGGCCATCAACACCCGGGCGGCTAAGCCCTTCTGGCTCTCTGTCCCTATATGCAGGTTTTTTTCCAGCCATTCCATAGACCTGAACGCGTCATATAGTTCTATGCTCGCTCCATCCTTTCCCATTTTCACTTTCTTTATGGCCCTCCCGTCCACATCTTCCGATTCCCTGAATTTAATATAATTAATTTCCCTGGTGACTGGCTTCCCCTCTTCATCCAGCACAGGGCCAGCTTTGCTTACAAGCGGAATCGCTTCCCTGCCAAACGATACATAATCCGTTATGCTTGCCGTAGCTATATCCAGATGCCACTGGAATATATCCTGTCCGCTAAACATGACGGCGTCAAATTTTTCCTTCTTCAGGCGTCCCACTTCTTCCCTCACCTTAACGTTCCTTAACAGCCTGCTTGCCGACGCCATGGCCGCCTCTTGGCTGCAGCCATACGCTTTCCGGTAAGACGCGGTGGCATTGCCTGAATTTGCATAATACAGGCAGAATGCCTCCTGCTTTGGAGACAGCTCGGCGGCGCTGGATGGAGCATATGCCACTTGCACGCCCACATCCTCCCCATGCGCATCCTTTTTCTTCTTCCTTCCCGAACGCTCATTATTTTTATCCGAACGCTCGCTATCCCATTTATAAGAGCTTTTCCACCTTCGCACTGTCCCTTCCGGCAGCCCCAGCTTCTTTGCAATCCCCACAAGCTTCATGCCCTGCAGGAAAAGGGCTTTCGCCTCTTCCATCCGCCCGTCAGGCTTCCGCGGCATCGCCACCACCTCTCATCCGTTTGTTATGCCCATTCATTCCAATCCACGCCCCACATAAAAAACGACATAATATAAAATGTCCAACCGTTCGCTGGCTGGACATTTAAAAAGTGTATTAGGGGGGAGCCGTATTCATACCGGCCTCATTTTATATATTATCATAATTTTTCCGGACAGTCCGGACAAAACGGACAAACTTTAAATTTTATTATGTCCCAATAGAAAAGAGTTGCATATTTCTCCCAAATTCAAGGTTCGGTTTCCTCTTGTCTATAATTTTTCCTTATCTGTAGGGATTTTCTGTTTTATCCATACTTTAAATATGGCTTTCCTTTCATAATGCCTGTTTAAGAAAATTAACCTTAAACTTTCCAATTTTATTTCAAAAACCTCTGGTACTCCTTCCGCACACTCTCCGCAGTGGCTTTCCCACCCATTCTTACTGCAACCTCTTCCCATGTCAGCCCTTCAAAAACCTTATACCTGATAATCCGCTGCACCCTTACAGACGCGTCCTTCATCACCTTTTCGGCCTTAACCTTTATCCTTTCCGCATTTTCCCTGCGCCACCGCAACGCCTCCCTTTCACGTTCCAGCGAAGAGCCGCGTCCTATAACCGTCTCCACCACCCCCGATACGGTAAAGCTCCGGGGCTGGTACGGGAACTCTGGGTTGCTGCCTTTTACTTTGCCAAGCGCAAATTCCTGCTTGCGCAGTCTCTGCAAGTCCTCTTCGGTTTCCCTCACAAGCGCGCATGCATCTATGTACGCTTCCAGTATTTCCCTTTTCCCTGCCATCCTTATCCCTCCTATGCTGATTGTATGGCTCCCCCGCTGCGCACAATCCCCTGCCCCATAAACTTTTACTGCGGCCCCATTTTTCAAACACAAGCCAATGAAAACTTTCATAGCCTGTTACAGTTTTTTATAAAAAGCCTGCACTGCCATAAACAGTTCCCGGTATAAATGCTCCACGGGAGTTCCCTTGTGCCTTCCCAGCCCTTTTTCTCCCTGCCTGATAAATTCTTCCCATTCAGCATCTGTCATTTTCCGAAATTGGTGCTTGGATGCAAGCCTCCATATGTCTACAAATACCCTGTATGCCTGTTCTTTCATAATTCCTCAATCCTGATATATATCCCTGGTATCCCTGCCCAAAATTTTTCCACAATCTCACTTGCCACCAGGCAGTCATCCTCCCAAAAACCTGCCGCTGTCATGCAGTCCTTTAGGAGCTTCTGCAGGTTGTCCGTATCCGGTTTTGATATACGGTATTCACCGTTTGCATGCCCCCCTTTGGGGAAACACCATTTCACTAGAAGCCTCAGCCCGCATTCATACCTTGCTTTGGGCTTATGCCTCGCCAGATGCCCTATTAGTTTCATCCTGGCAGCCTTCACTTCCGGCGGGTCATAGAATACCGGCTTCCCTTTGATGACTGTCACCTTTTTTTCCTGGTGTGTGCAAGTCGGCGGTTCCATTGGCATAAAAAATTCCATTGCCATATTTCTCTGCTCCTTTAACGCGCTAAATTTTTCTTTTTCCCTGCACAAGGCATGGCACCCACCTGCAGTGCGGGGTGGGTGGTCGTCGTGCGTAAGCTGTCGCACGACTACCTACCCCCGCGTAGGTGGGGGCGCATTACCCCTATATGTAATATAGGGTGTTGCGCACCCTTTTTGCGCACCCTGCGCACGACCTGTTTTTTAGGCGCTGCGCACCCCCATGCACATAACTGCCCAATACTTAGTCCTGCGCACCTTTTTTTCTCCTTATGTACATTTTTCCGTCCTCTCCCATATATTTTTCAAAGTCATTTTTCAACCCGCTCTTCTGGCGTTTTGTATCCCCAAGCCATGACAGAAGCTCCCTTGAGTTCGTGCCGATCTTCTCCGCCAGTTCCTGTGCGGATACTTCCCGGTCATCCGCTTCAATATTAGAGAACTCTATTTCAAAATTGTTCCTCTTTTTAATCCGATTGTCTTCCGCCTGTTTCTTCCGGTTTTCAGCCGCTTTCTGCCATGCCGGTTTTTCTGTTTCCGGCTGGATGTCCTTCAACGCGCCTGACGGGTCCATACGGTGGACCGGATAGTCAAACCATAAGTTGACCGGCGCGAACTTGGGGAACTCACGGAGGGTGCCCTCAATGCGCCATGCGGTCATTTCATATGCCTTTTTTCGCGCCGCGTTTATAACAGCTTCCAATGTGCCATACTGCCCTGCCGGAAGCTTTTTTTTGCAATAGGATTCCATCTGGAAACGGCTGCACATGTCATCCTGGGAGACTTCATCCCGCCATCCGGGACAATGCCCGTCCAGGAAACTGATATAAGCGGTACAGACTGCGCTGTCTTCCTGCTGCTTCATAAGTTCTTCCGTCAGCTCAAGCTCTATCAGGTCAAGGAGGGCGTCCGGGTCACGGGCAAACACGCCCGAACCGCTGGCGCGGTCCATGGACCTTTTCCCTCCCTGCGCCCCTTTGGAGTGGTGGTGGCAGTAAATCACCGCACAGTTAAGCTCCGTGCATACTTTGTCAAACTGGTTGCAGAATTTAGCCATCTGGTCGGCGCTGTTCTCATCGCCTGTGATAACCTTATAAATCGGGTCAATGATAATCGCAATATAGTCCTTTTTAGCCGCCCTCCTGATTAGCTTTGGGGCCAGCATGTCCATGGGGATGGATTTTCCCCTTAAATTCCAGATGTCAATGTTCCTCAGGCTGTCCGGATGCCATCCCAGCGCCGTGTACACATCCTTAAAACGGCGCAGGCAGCTTGCCCGGTCAAGTTCCAGGTTTACATACATTACCTTCCCTTTGGAGCATTGCCAGCCCATCCAGGCGCGCCCTTCCGCTATGGCGCAGCACAGTTCTATCAGCGCAAAGGATTTCCCTGCTTTAGAAGGGCCTGCGATAAGCATTTTATGTCCCTGCCTCAATACATTGCCGATAAGCGGCGGTGACAGCTCCGGGAGGTTTTCCCACACTTCCTGCAGGGATTCCGGCTCCGGGAGGTCATCGTTTACGCTTTCAATCCATTCATGCCATTCCTTCCAGGATTTTTTCCCTATATTGGCATCCACAATGAACTGTTTGCCGTCTTTCCTAATAATCCCGGGCATCCGTGACAGGCGGGACGGGTTCCGGTTCTGAGTGTCAATCTTAAGGCCGTTTTTTTCACATATCCGGTACAGGCAGTCCACCCTTTTTCTGTACTCCTGATAGTCCGCTGCATCTACACGCACAACGGCGTGCAAGCTCTTGCCTCCACTATGGACTAAGCACGCTACTGGCAGTTCCAGTTCCCTGATGACAGCATTCTGTTTTTCAATTTCCATGACATCGGATTCCACCAATGCGTACCTGAATTCCGTGACATTTTCGGTCTTGACGTCTTTCCCGTCCAGCGGGTTTATCCTTATCCACGCCCCCGCTTCCGGGTTATAATCCCCTATGACATCCTGTATTTCTTTCGCCCGGTAGAGTTCCTGTATCAGCTTGCCCGCCGTACGGTCGCACAGCCCTTTGGTCGGCATGAATTTCCCGTCCTTTTCAAAGGAGTGGGTAACGTATCCCACATGGTCCGTGGAGTCAAAAAGGGTTTCCAGGTATGTAATTAGCTGTTTTTTCGGGTCCCATGCATCAGGCGCCGCAATCTCTCTGGACTCTATCCAGTTCTTGTCTATGACGATCGCAGCGTCCTTCTCGATGACGCTGTCCCATTCCAGCTCATGCCCTGGATTCCGTTCCGGAATCCATCCCTGGTCCTTTGCCATCTGCACAAGCGTCCCACCTGTGACCGGGGAGGCCGCCCCGGCAAAGCTTTTCCATTTCCGGGCGCATTCCCCCTTATGGTACCGCGCCGCGTCCCTGCTGCTCCATTCTTCCCAGTCTGACGGGGAGCGCCCTTCCTCCTTAAGCGCCATGCCTACAGCGCACCATCCCGAGTAGTCAAGCCTCGACGGGTCTATGTTCCGCAAAACCTCCAACAGGTCATATCCATTCGCCATCGTTTCAGTCCCCTGCATATTCTTCCGGTTTTATTCCGGCTGGCACCCTCCATCCGTTCGCCGCTATCCGGTCTATCAGCTTTTTGGCCGTTTCAAACTGCCACGTCCCCACATGCCGGAACCCCTTCCCCTCCAGGAAACGTATCTGTTTAGGCGTGGTAAAGCCCTCCGTGCGTCTTTTGTCCAGCCGTTCAAGTATTTTGGCCGCCTTCCCTGCGTTTTCTATTTCATCCGGCAGTATCCCCAGTTTTTCCAGCGCCTGCTTCTGCTTTTCCGAAGGCGGCGCCATTTCCCACCCAAAGGCCGGCGCATAGCCTGCCAGGTCCTCTGCCTGTATGCTCATTTCAAACTGCAGCGGATCCACCAGCTTCCGTTTCCTGCCCTTCATTTCGGCAAGCTGTTTCGCCAGCGCCTCCTCCCTTTGCGCAACCACGTCTTCCAACGCTTCTTTTTCCGCTTCCTCAATATCAGCCGGGCGTCCCGCCGCAGCTTCCAGGTTGCGGGTCATACGTCCCGCCACTTCCCTGTCCGTGCAGATAAGGTCTGCAGGGTGGCACAGTTCATGCCGTTCCGTATGCCAGAGGAAATCCAGCAGAAGCAGTTCCGTTTTGCCTTCCGCAAGCCTTGTCCCCCTCCCCACCATCTGGCTGTATAAGCTCCGCACTTTAGTCGGCCGGAGGACCACGACGCAGTCCACTGCCGGGCAGTCCCAGCCTTCCGTCAGCAGCATGGAATTGCACAGGACATTGTATATCCCTTTTTCAAAAGCGGCCAACGTTTCCGCCCTGTCCTGGCTCTCCCCGTTTACCTCCGCCGCCGCAAACCCTTTCCCGTTTAAAATGTCCCTGAACTTCCGGCTTGTCTTAACCAGCGGGAGGAAAACCACCGTCCTCCTGCCCATGCAGTGTTTCGCCATTTCATCGGCAATCTGGCGCAGGTATGGGTCTAATGCCGATGCAATGTCCCCGGACTTAAAATCGCCCGCCTGCACCCCTACCCCTGACAGATCCATCTTAAGCGGGATGGTAAGCGCCTTGATTGGGCTTAAGTAACCTGCCTTGATCGCTTTCGGCAGCGTATATTCGTATGCCAAGGAATCAAACGCCTGCCCCAGGCTCCTCATGTCCCCCCTGTCCGGCGTCGCCGTCACGCCAAGCACTTTCGCTTCCCCAAAATGGCACAAAATCCGCTGGTAGCTGTCTGAAATGCTGTGGTGGGCTTCGTCAATGATTATTGCGTCAAAATAATCCGCCGGAAATTGCGCAAGCCTCTTTTCCCTTGACAGTGACTGCACGGAACCGACTGCTATCCGGAACCAGCTCCCAAGGCAGCTTTCCTCCGCTTTTTCCGTTGCGCACATAAGCCCTGTGGCTTTATTGATTTTATCCGCCGCCTGTTTCAGCAACTCTCCACGGTGGGCAAGGATGAGGATGCGCCCGCCCCGGCGCACGCATTCCTCCGCCACCTTTGCAAACACGATTGTCTTCCCGCACCCAGTGGGAAGCACCAGCAGGGTTTTCTTTATTCCCCTTTCCCATTCCGAAAATATTCTGCCCATGGCCTCTTCCTGGTATTCCCTCAGTTCCATCAGAATTCACCTGCCTTAAATGCTGGGCCGCTTTCTTTGGGGTGAAATTTTTTTATTTGGTTTGACTGCCTGTCCTCCCCATTTTTATTTTTGTAGTGATGGATGCTGACTTTTGCTTTCCCGGTGGCCCCTGTCACGGCTCCCCAGTTCATTTTCAGCGGCTCGCCCTTCTTTTTCTGTCCGATGCTGGAAAAGAAGGCCGACAGCATCCCTTCCGTTTTGGAATGCAGGAAAAGGTTATGGGGAATTTTAACAGTCCCTTCCGGCGCATCTATCCGCAGCGTCAGGATTGCCTTATTGCACGCCGGGAGCTTTTCGCTCCCCGGATGCCTCCCTCGTTCAAAACTTTCCACCGTGAAATTATAATCGCCTTCCGGGAGCAGGGCATACTCATACTCATCGGCATCCTTTGATATTATGTCTTCCCATCCAAGTTCTCTTTCTTCCATCCCAGTCGCCTCCTTTAGCTAAATGGTATTTCCATTTTTTCCTTCATTTCTTTTATCATCCCATAAACTTTCGGCCATGCACCAATAAGCACGCCCTGTATAAACCCGGCGTCATATTTTTCAACCGGCGTGTCGCTAGGGTAATATCCACGTGCCGCCACTACTTCCTGGATATCCCATTCCGTAACTTTATTTTCCTTCATAAGGTCTTTTAGGGCCTGAGGAATGTTATCCGGGCTGCTTACCCACATAGGGTCATATGCTTCCTGCATGGCCCCGCTTTCCGGCTTCCCGGCAGGGGCATCCACAGGCGGCGTTCCTCCTCCCTTATTATCCTGCTTTGTTTCCCGTTCCTGCGGGGCCGGTGCAGGCGCTGCCTGGCCCCCCGCAGTTTTGCCCTGTTCGATTATATGGGCTATCCCGGCATAGTCAAAAGGCATTTCTTCCGGCAGGCCGTGCCTGTTTTTCGCATCCCAGCAGGGATGATGCGCGGTGTACATAACCCGGGAGCCGCCTTGCGCTTTCCGCCTTTTCCCTTTTTCATCCACTGCCACGGAATAAGTCTTATAATTGGCAAAAAGCACCATGTCCGCCCACTCTTTTACCAGGGGCGCCGTCTGTGACGTCGTCTTCTTGCCCAGCTTCAGTTCCCACCTGTCATATGCCCCCATTTCATCCGGCTGCTCAAATTTCCTCATTTGCGCATGAGCGGTAAGCACTACATTCATCCCAGCATCCACAACCCCTGACAGCCTATTCAAAAAACGGCCAAACTCTTCCTTTGCATACACATAGCCTGTCCCATACCCAAAGCTCTCAAGCCCATCCTTTTGGTGCCTGGCGCAAATATGCTCCACACACATCTGCTCTGCCCAGTCTATGGTGTCCACCACCAATGTTTTGCAAATATCCACATGGGCGCGGACATATTCCACCTGCTCCATCAGCATTGTCCAAGAAGTGGGGGACGGGGTTCTCGCCACGTCCATGTCCTTTGTGCCGCCTTCCGTGTCAATAAACACCGTTTCCGGGAACTGCGCCGCGAATGTGCTTTTCCCTATTCCTTCCGGGCCATATACCACTACTTTTTTTGCGCCTGGCCTTTTTCCCCTGATAATTTCCATTAAAATTCACCCGCTTTCCACTTTGCATTTTTATTTTCCGGCGCCTGCTGTTCCCGCCCCGCCACATAACCATCTTCAATAATGATGCTGCATTCATCCCCAGTGCTTACCCGCGTGGCGATGGCCTGCAGCCCTTCCCGTTCCAGCCATTTCCCAAATTCGTTTAATGTGTTTACGTCCATTTGCTCCAGCTTGTCCAAGAGGACGAAGCCACATTTGGGATTCAGCTTTCTTACGATTGCAGTTGCAACTTTCAAACGGTCGGAACCGGACATGTTATCCCACTTCTGTCCGCCATATATCAATTCCCCGTCTGCCACTGACAGCCCTGGCAATGGCAGTTCCACGGACTGCAGCAGGCCGTCCCTGTCTTTCCTTGCCTGGTTAATTTCTACCGTCAGACCATCATACTGCTCCCTATATGCCCGCGCATCCTCTTCCGCTTTGTCTTTATCAAGATTTGCCCTTACTTTGCGGTTGGTTTCCTCGATATTTAATATGCTTTGCTCCAACTCTGCGGTAGGCTCATCATGAAGCTCCGACGCCTCTTTAATCGCTGCGTTTAATAATGCGTTGGCTTCCTCCAGTTCCTTTTCCTTTTTCAAAAGACGCTCCCGTATGGATTCCACTTCTTTTGCCAGCGATACCGCCTGCTGACGGCGCTGGCTTTCCCTTTCCCTTTTTTTCTGGTTTTCCCCATTCCTTGCCAGGATTTCCTGCTGCTGCAGGATTAGTTCCGTCGGGGAGACAAGTTCATTGGGCGCCTCCGGGTAATAAACCATTTCTTTTGCATATTTCTCTTTCTGGTCAGCGATCCGGCCAACCGCCGTCCGCTGGCTGGCAAGTTCCTTCTCTTTTTTGTCCAGTTGTTCCAGCCTGTCACCAATCCCGATAATTTTAAGGAGCGTTTTTGCTTTTTCCTGGCTGGACGCCTCCATAAACTTGGGCAGGTCTATGGCAAGCTGCTCCACGAATTCGTTCAGTATCTGCTGCCCTCCCTTTCTTCCTGTGGAGTCTGTGATTTTCAGGCTGCTGTTTTTCCCCTTGCGTTCCACAACAAGCCCGTTATTCATAACAATATGTAAGTACGGTGGGACGGCTGACTCACGGAACTGCGCTTCTGAGGGGCGATAACGTTCCCCTCCCAACGCCCATGCAATGGAATCCAGCACGGAAGTCTTCCCCTGGTTGTTATTCCCACCGATGACTGTCAGGCCGTTTGCCGTCGGTTCTATCCGAACCGCCTTCACGCGTTTTATGTTTTCAATTTCCAATTTATTGATTTTCATCGCTTCCATTTCCTATCCTCCCGGATTTTATTTCGTGGGATGCATTATATTGCTTTTCCCTCCCCTCTGCGCTATAATAAGCGCAGACATAAATATTTATTTGTCCTTAACCTTTGAGCCTGCCGCCACAGGCTCTTTTTTCTTTTGCCAGGATGTCTTATCCCCCACAACCCTTACGCACCGCCCATTTTTCTGCACCATAGCCATAATCATAATTTTTTTCATGCGTCCATGCCTTTCCATTCCTCTACGCTTGTCCAGCCAGGATCCGTTCAAGCCGGATCCACTTTTTTAATCGTCACTTCCATGGTTTCATAGTCCCACCCCATCTGATCGGCAAACAGCCTTAAGAGTGTCTCCTTTATCTTTGCCTTACGTTCCGGCGTAAGCTCCATGTCCAGTTCCCTGCTCTCCATGGCGAAGCCCTCCCTTCCTTACCCCATCTTATGTAGACACTGTTTGTACTTATTTCAGGTCAATGTAAATTTTATTGTCATCCTGCCATGTGAAGCTTTCCACTTCCCTATCTGAAAAATCCTGTATTGCATCCTGATGCCGATTGCCCCGTGCAAACACGTTAGGTTCCCCATCACGGATATAAATTTCTGTGTCATCATTAACTACCCTAAGTTCTAAAATGCAGCTTACCGCCATATGCCGCCCTCCTTTCAGTTTTCTTCCTGCGCCTTTTTAAGCGCTTCGCCCATAATGCCGTGGGGTTCCTCCATGCGTGGCTTATATGTACGCTCCGACCGGAGGAACGTTTCCTGCTTCCGCTGCCTGCCCAAAAGCTGGGTAAGCTGGTTTAGCGCTTTCCGGTTCTGTTCTTCCCCGAAAAACTGCACAATGCATTCCAGCAACAGTACGGTGTTTTTGTTTTCCCTCCGCACCCTCCTGCTCTCCCGGAGCTTTTCGCCTGCCGCCTGGCATTCCTCCCCATCGGCGGAAAATTCCAGCCCATGAAGTAAATCCTGCAAGCGTTTGTCCTCTCTGCCTACGTTTTCATGCGCCAGGTTATATTCCTCCTGCCACTGCCTGACGTTGTTTAAAAAAACTTGTATGGCCTCCGATGGCTCCAATTGGCACCCCTCCCTTCAAACCGTCATCCGTAGATGCAAAATTTTATCATTAATTGCAATTTCCTTCCTTTTCTCCTATACTGTAAATTCCCTCTCCGTCTATCTTTCCTCACCCTAAAAAATGCTCAATCAGCTTGCCAAAGAAATCACCCTACGAAATCAACTCTTCCACTCGAACGTTCAGCGCCCTTGCCACAGCCTGCAGATTGTCCACTGTCGGGCTTGACTTATTCCACTTTCGGATTGTGCCATTACTTAATTTGGCTTCCTTCTCCACAGCAGAAACGGTTGTTCTACGTTCCTGGCATAACTCCTTGATTTTTTCGTAAATCAATTTATCACCTCCATCTCTTTTTTAGAAAATAATCTCTTTTACTTATTGACAAATAAGAAAGTATTCTATCATAAAAGCACATAATATGAAAATATTCTAATTTTCAGTTTTCGAATTAGTGTTTTCAACTGAAATTAGGATGTTTACGAGATTTTTTTCTCCTTACATCCTCTATTGTATGAGAATATTTTCTTTTTGTCAAGCACTTTTTAGAGATTTTTTTCTCGTTAAGAA
This sequence comes from uncultured Lachnospiraceae bacterium, assembly GCA_910578405.1. GTDB lineage: Bacteria > Bacillota > Clostridia > Lachnospirales > Lachnospiraceae > Kineothrix. Next base: position 36,316 of record CAJTQO010000031.1, read on the forward strand.
AAGAGGTATTTTATGACACTACATGAACGCATCAAGAGCCTTGCTGACACAAAGGGTATCAGTCTTCCCGCATTAGAGGCAGAACTAGGATTTGGAAACAGTACGATAGTTAAATGGAAGAAATCTACTCCAAATGCTGATAAGTTAAATGCCGTTGCGCAATATTTTAATGTCACAATGGATTATTTGCTCAATGGCAATGATAAAGATATTTTAACAGCCAAAGACAACCGTGATATAAAGAAAGACCTTGATTCTATCATGGACAAGCTACAATCGGGCAATGACGGCCCTGCAAGCTACGATGGCGAAGCCCTTTCCCCTGAATCAATGGAACTTTTCAGGGACGAACTGGAAATAGCCCTGAAACGGTTAAAAATCATAAACAAGGAAAAATATACTCCGAAAAAGTACAAAAAGTAGGTGATGTCATTGGGGAATTGTATAAAAGAAGTGGTTGAGAAATACGTAATAAAATACAGCACCAGGGATCCATTTAAACTGGCCAGGCTGCTTGGAATCGAGGTGCAACTCGGAAATCCTGGATGCGCCGGGTGTTATATTTTTCTTAAAAATCATAGATACATTTTTCTCAATCAAAGTTTGCCAAAACATGAAATGAATCTGGTAATGGCTCATGAACTTGGACATGCTATTTTACATAGAAAAGAAAATTGCTATTTTATGAGAAACAAAACTCTATTGCTTAATTCCAAAAAAGAAATAGAGGCAAATTTGTTTGCTATGGAACTTTTGATTGATGATTCATTTATAGAAGACAACAAACATTTAACTATCGAGCAAATTGCAAGATTATCTGGATATTGCGAAAAGTTAATAGAATTAAGATTGCAAAGTAATTAAAAGACTGACTAATCCGTATAAGCCCTATTAGGCTGTAAAGATTCAGGCACGCAGAAAGATGCCGTTGCATATACCAGTGAAGCTGACGAAAGTGTGGATATCGAAAAAACGGAGGCCAATTCAGATGATTCCGGGTAGGAACCTGAAACGGAGGCAGCGAAGGAAACAGAGGCAACACCTGATGAAACCGCAAAAAAACCATGCATATATACCCGCTGGGTGAGGCCAAAGCCATAAAATTTGTAAGAGAGCCGCAGGGGACAGACAATATCATATTAGATAATGAATATGTAACAGTAATCGGAACCGAACATGATGCTTTTTTTGGGATATGGTAAACTTATTTTTGATAAATAAATCGGATAAGAAAATTATAGTTAGCGCCAATGATGTTTCTGTAAATGGGTACATGGTTAATCCATTTTATACACCCACGATAGCTCCCAACAAATGCTCTTTCATCTCTATTGCTTGGTCAGAATTATAAATTCTCTCTTGACAATACGTGTAGCACGTATTATACTGTTTTTGTAAGGAGGCGGAACATGAAAGACAGGGATCTTATTAAACTCTTAAAGAAAAATGGTTGGCAACTTGACAGAATTAACGGAAGCCACCATATTTTCAGAAAAGAGGGTATGACCGTTTCAGTTCCCGTGCATGGAAAAGATGTTCCTACCGGTCTGCTACATCAAATTTTGAAAGATGCGGGGCTGAAATAGCTCCGCCTTTCAAAAAAGTAAAAAGGAGGTTTTTTTATGTTATTTGTATATCCCGCTATCTTCCACAAGGAAGATGAATCCTACTGGGTGGAATTTCCCGATCTGAAAGGATGCAATACCTACGGTTCTACCATTCCTGAAGCTATGGAAATGGCGCAAGAAGCACTTACCGGATATCTTTTGTCATTGTTAGAACATGGAGATAACATCACTTCTCCCTCCGATATTTCCTCCATTCATGCAGACGATGGTTTTTCCTCCCTTGTGTCTTGTGACATTAACCAATATAAGGACACGAAGGCAGTAAAAAAGACATTAACCATACCGTCATGGCTGAATGACCGCGCCATTTCTATGGGGATAAACTTTTCACAGGTATTACAGGAAGCCCTTCTCTCCAAAATACAAGCATAGCATTTAACTAGCAGCCCCGATTTCACATAGAATCGGGGTTGAAACAACATTACTCTCATAAAACATATCGGAGGATAATGCAATGCCCAAAGCAACGAGATGCGCCATATACATCCGTGTTTCCACCGAAGAACAGCACCTAAACGGCCTTTCCCTTCCCGCGCAACGCAAAGCCCTGACGGAATACGCCGAGGCAAACAACTACAGCGTCATCGGCTATTATGCGGATGAGGGCATATCCGCCCGGAAATCCATGAAATACCGCAAGGGGCTTTTAACGCTTTTGGAAGATGTAAAGCAGAATAAAATAGACATGATCCTTGTCACCAAACTAGACCGCTGGTTCCGGAATATCAAGGATTATAACATTACGGAAGAAATCCTGCAGGCCCACAACTGCTATTGGAAAACGATTTATGAAAATTATGACTCTTCCACGGCCAACGGGCAGATGGTTATTAACATTATGCTGTCCGTCAACCAGGCGGAATGCGACCGGACTTCCGAGCGTATCAAAGCCGTTTTGGATTACAAACGCTCCATAGGGGAAGTGACCAGCGGCCGCTGTGCCTGCTACGGATATAAGGTAATGGATAACCGCCTGGTAAAGGATGAGACTGCATCCTCCATTATTGAAGACGCCTACCAGCATTACTTTACCTGCTACTCCATCCGAAGCACCATTGCCTATCTGCAGGAAAAATATGGGGATGCCGCCCCATCCGCCAATAAAGTAGACCGCCTTTTTAAAAACGAAACCTATGCCGGTAAGGATAAAAACAATTATAATTATTGCGAGCCTTACATAACGCTGGAGCAATTTGAAATGGCCCGCAGAATCACCCAATCCAAAACACGTTCCGAAGCTTCCCAGTCTTACATTTTCAGTTCCCTAATCAAATGCCCCGTCTGCGGGAACAATTACACCGGATACCGGAAAAAACAGAAACTGAAAAATGGCGGTGAAAGCATATACACCAAATATCGGTGTGGGAATAAATTTAACCGCCACGGCGGGATGCATCTTACGGAGCATATTTTGGAGAACTATATGATCATCCACGTCCCGCAGCGCCTGGATGCCGAAATCACCAGCATGAAATCCAAAGCCGCAACAGGCAGGAAGGCTAAAAAGGATTCACCGGGAAAGATACAGGCCGAACTGGACCGTCTGAACCTGTTGTTTCAAAAAGGCAGGATAACTGAGGAATACTATGATAACCAATATGAAATCCTTTCCGGAAAGTTAGAAAGGCAGAAGGAAGAAGATAACGGCAGGGAACTGGAAGCCTACAGCAGGCTGCAGCGCTCATTCAACGGCAACTGGCTTGAGATATACAGCCAACTGGACAGCTCCCATAAAAATGCTTTCTGGAAAAGCATCATAAACAAAATACACTTAGACCCTGAAACCCGCACGATAAAAGGGTTTGATTTTATATAGAAATTGGTGTAGTAAACTATGCTACACAGTGGAATTCGAACCCCACGCTACCTCTCTGGAAGCAAAAGGAGACGGCTATGTAATTGCCTCCCTTGGGGAAGACTCCGGCTATGTTCCCTACACGGCATTCAGCGCTAAGAAAAGTTTTATTGATGACAATCCGCAAATCATCCAAGCTTTCACCAATGCCCTGCAAAAAGGCATGGATTACGTCCAGAGCCATAGCCCGGAAGAAATAGCTAAAATCATTGCCCCTCAATTTGAAGAAACCAATCTGGACACCCTTACGGCCATTGTCTCCAGATACCATGGGCAAGACACATGGAAAGAAAACCTAATCTTTGAGGAAGATTCCTTTACCCTGCTGCAGGATATCCTGTACGAAGCCGGAGAGCTGTCTGAACGAACGCCTTACGAAATTCTGGTAACTACTGAATTTGCAAAGACGGCCTCACCTTAACTACAAATGTTTCCGCCGCGCATGCACCGTCCAAACCTTATAACTGTCAAATCTGTCAAAACAACTTTACACTAACTGAAGAAAGCTCCTGCTGTATACGCGCCATCAAAAACTCTGCAACTGCTGAGTTTACCAAAACGGCATCATGCCGCAGATGAGAAATGCCACACGGAACATACCTTTGCTCCCCTGCCCATCCGCAGATAGAAATAGATTCAAAGGCTTCATCGCAAACTTTTAGTGATTTGTTTAACCATTTTTTGAATTTATTCCCCCAAAAAGAGCGAGTGCATAAATCTGATGCACTCGCTCTTTGAAACTGTCATTGCCTTATTGACATTGGTTTCGCAGCGTCCCCTTTACTTTAAAGCATAAAAACATCTATACATAATGCCTGCTTTTTAAAAACAATCACACACCCTTTCTAGAACCGCATATCATACCAGCCTTCCAACTGCATAGCGTAATCCAACGCGCCAAGAACCATGGCAAAAAACACAAGACACACTGTCAGAAAAATCGCCGTCTTATCATAGACAAAATTTACCGTCTCTCCTTCCGAAAAAGCCTTTGCTGTCCGGTGATTTCCCACCAGCGCTTCTATCCCAAGAAAAATAAACATCAACGGCCATAGACGGAAAATATATTGATAAGGCAACTCCGGTAAAAATATGCGCGCCAAGAACAAAACTCCAAACAGAATTAACACGACCCCAAATGTCACCGCGCCAACCCTATGACTCCTGGTCGGCCTGCCCTTTTCCATAGCCACTCCTTTCTGGCCCTCCTGCCTGCAAATCCATACCATAAATCACATCCGCCTGCGTGTTTGCTCCATAAACTTCCACCTGCATATCTTTGCCATGAAATCCTACTTCCCTGTCTGACTGCATATCCTTTCCGTAAAGCCCCTCTTCCCTATCCGGCTGCATACCCTTTCCGTAAAACCCCGCTTCCCTGTCTGACTGCATACCCTTTCCGTAAAGCCCTGCTTCCCTGTCTGACTGCATATCCTTTCCGTAAAGCCCCGCTTCCCTGTCTGACTGCATATCCTTTCCGTAAAGCCCTGCTTCCCTGTCCGGCTGCGTATTCCTTCCATAAAAGCCCGCTTCCCTGTCCGGCTGCGTATTCCTTCCATATAGCCCCATTTCTCTATCCGGCTGCGTATTCCTTCCATAAACCACATCCGCCGCCACGCTTTCCACATCAATTGTCACTTCTTTCAATTCTTCTTCTTTCCCTTTTATCATCCGCATTCCCCCGGCAATAATCACAATGCCAACCAAAATTTTCAGCACCCGGTTCTCCAGGCGAACGATAAACCGCCAAATAGCATCCGGTAAATAAGCAAAAAACATATCCCTCATACCATTCCACAAAAGTAACACACCCACGGCAATCAACACTATTGCGACTATCTTTCTGTATTTCTCCGCATTTTCATTGTCCATATGGAAAAGCTCATCCAGATGGAACAAAAACTCATCCTTCGTATTTAGGAACTCTTCATCCGTCAGCCCTGCCAGATTGTGTACATGGAAAAAACTATAAAACCACACGACCACCAGCATCAAAAACAACGTGGGAAAATTTAAAAGCACCGCCAGGGAAATTATCGCAAAAAACAATCCCATCAGACTAATCCCCATTCGCATAAATCCCAAATACATCTCTCCTGCCCCCGGCAGGAAAGAAAAACAAAATGTCAGAAACCCACTCTTCCGCTTCCTAAACTTTCTATTCATAATTCCTTTCCTCCATTCTAAACCACCCAGTCATGCCTTCCCACAAGGAGGCCATTTCTCCTGCCCTTCTTTTACCAAATATTGTTTCCATAAAACCGCCCATACCGCCTTTCTCCATTTCCGGTTCCTTCCGCACCCGGTCGCTCTCTTCCTGGTAGTGCTCCATATCTTCTTCTATTACTTTCTCTCTCCAGCGGTCACTGTCTTTTGCCCTTCCACCGTCCATTTCCAGTGGAACCACCATCAGGCAGAAAATAGCCGCAGCAGCAGCGCCAATCACCTTTGCACGGTAAACCATAAGAATTCTTTTGGCTGTCTTTCGGTCAACCCCTTTCCGGCTTCCCCAGGATATCCCGGCTTCCTTTGGCGCACTTTCTTTAAGGCTCCCGGCTGCGCTTTCGCTGATATCCATGACTGCGCCTTCCCTAATGCCTTTAACTATGCTTTTACCGCTGTCGGCAGCCTCTCCTTTCCCTGTCACCTTTGCGGCCTCTTCCATAATCAACTCTTTCAGATATACCGGCGGAGCCAGCATTCCATGGTCTTCCACCTCCGCAATCAATGCTTCCAGTTCTTCCTCCGTCATGTACCGGAAATCCCCGCCCATGCCGTATCCATCTTTCATGCGCTCCTCTCCTTTCCATACAGCTTCCGCAGCATGTCCCTTGCCCTGTAAATCTGAGTCTGTATTGTCTTAATATTTTCACCGCGCTCCCTGGCAATCTCATCCGCTTTCTTCTCTTCGTAATAAACCGCTTTTGCCACCTCATCATACGGAGGCCGCAATTGGCGGCAATAGACAAGCAGCCGTTCCTTTACCTCCTCCTCCAGACAGATTTCCTCTGGCGACCCTCCCTTTTCCACCTGCTGTTCAAAGAAAATATCTTCTGTTGGCACGGCCCTCCTGCCTGCGCTTCTTAGATAGTCAATCCCCTTATTGGTGGCAATCCGGCACAGCCACGCTTTTTCATTCGCCCCTTCGAAGGAATCCAGACTTTTATATGCGGATAAAAAAGTTTCCTGCGCCAAATCCTCTGCCGCAAAGTAATCTCCCACTACCTTATAGCATACAGAAAAGACAAGGTTTTGATAGGCGTCAATCATCCCTGACAGCCGTTCCTCTTTCGTTTTTCCCACACCCTGCACCACACTCATACGATTAACACCCTCACCCCTCTCTTTTTCTCTCTACATCCTATATAACGCAGGCGCCGGATGATAATCTTCAAATTTTTTCAACTTTTTAAATAAATAAAAGCGCCCCCGATGCCTTCCTATCCCATTTTCATCCTTTGTCGGACTTTTTTATGAAATAAACACATCCGTGATGCTTTCCTATCCTATGTCCGTCCTTTGGCAAACTATCTTTATCGTTTCCACCTCCGTCTGTAAACGCACGTTCTTGACAAATCCGTTTTCCCGAAACAAGTTTATGGAACAAACAATTTTCCATTATGAAAGGTTTTTCCTTATAAAGAATAAATTTTCATATTCTCTGCCATTCCCTTCTGTCCGGATGGAACACTAGAGCGTGTTTGAAAATTCATTACCTGACATGCACGCCCCACTTTGCGTGATATTTGCATCAAATTCAGGTTACATAGTCCGCTACGCGCCCTTTCTTTGGCACAAATCTCCCACAAATTGTGACGCACATCTGTCAGAA
>CAJTQO010000032.1 GCA_910578405.1 uncultured Lachnospiraceae bacterium
GCCAAAGGAAGGACGCATAGCGGGCTATGTAACCTGAATTTTGCGCAAATCTCCCACAAATTGCGATGCACGTTACTGTTCACACAGGTGAACTGCTCCCTGTCAAGTAGACAATTGAAAAAATATAAAATTTTCCTGCCAGTAGATTATCTGCTGGCAGTTTTTATGCAGCGTGCAAGTAAAATTCATGTTTTTCCATAAGTGTGATATGCTCCCTCTTATGTAACAAGTTTTTATTATTTCACTTGTCTTCCTAAAAGTAAGCATATCACGAATTTATATTTGTTAAAACGAAATATTCTATGTGAAAACATACATATCACTGTTACTGGAACGGAGTGAACAGTAAAGATATACATCTGCCAGAAAGCAATTTTCAAACACGCTCTGGACATTTTTTTTCATTCGTGCTACTATAAATAAAGAAACGCGTCAGGAAATGGCGCTGGTTGAAATCATAATGTTAATACTTCATAACCGGTCTGGTTGAATGTTATAAAGATGCGGCAACTGCCAGAATAGCTATGCCAAATATCCCACAGTCCGTAGGCTGCGGGATATTTGCCCGCTTAGCGGTTTCCCGCAAAAATAATAATAAAAAACAAAATACTACAATAATCGGAGAATGCCATGAAAAGAAAAACAAACTTTTGGTTCTCAGCCCTTTTATTGGCTGTATTATTGTCCGGCTGTCAGAGCCAAAATCCATCCCAACCCCCTGCATCCGCAGAAAACGTCCAGAATGATTCTGTGAAAGACACACCCAATGCAACAGCCGAAAAAGGCCAAATTGCATCTTCTGAGAACCATTCGCAAAAAGATGCGCCAAACAGCCAGCCTCCAGGCTCGGAGCCTGTCTGCCTAACGGTCTGGGGCGGTGAAGAGGATGAAGAACTGCTTTTGCAAATATTTGAAGGATTCCAGGCCCATTATCAGGGGCAGGCAGATTTTCAGATTACCTATATGCCGCAGAGCGAAAGCCACTGCACCGACGCCCTTATGGGCGATTTGGAAAACGGCGCGGACGTTTTTGCTTTTGCGGACGATCAGTTGAATACGCTGGTGGCTGCCGGAGCCTTGGAGCCTGTGGAAAATGCCCAGGCCATCCGGGAAGCCAACCTGCCGGAAGCCGTTCTCGCCGCATCGGTGGACGACACCCTCTATGCCTTGCCGCTGACGGCCGATAACGGATATTTCCTTTACTACAACACACAATATTTTACACAGGAAGATATCAAATCCTTGGATAAAATGCTGGATATTGCCGCCGCGCAAGGCAAAAAAGTTTCCATGGAATGGTCTTCCGGATGGTACGTTTATTCACTGTTTGGCAACACCGGACTTACTGTCGGGTTAAACGACGACGGCATTACTAATTACTGCACCTGGAATGCCACCCAAGGACGCATCAAGGGAATTGACGTGGCACGGGCTATGCGGGACATTGCGGCGCATCCCGGCTTCCTCAGCACAGACGACGCAGGTTTTCTGGCAGGAGTCCAAGACGGCTCCATTATTGCCGGCGTCAACGGCGTATGGAACTGCGTGGCTGTGGAAAAAGCCTGGGGGAATGGCTATGGCGCCGCAAAACTGCCTTCCTATGCCTGCGCCGGGCAGCAGGTGCAGATGGCCTCTTTTTCCGGCTATAAACTGCTTGGGGTTAACGCTTACTCCAAACAAAGGGAATGGGCCGCCCGGCTGGCAGAATGGATTTCCAATGAAGAAAACCAGAAGCTCCGCTTCCAATTGCGCGGCCAGGGGCCGTCCAATATCAATGCCGCCGCTTCCGAAGAAGTGCAAAACGCCCCTGCCATCGTCGCCTTGCTGGAACAATCGGAATATTCTTTCCCGCAACGCATCGGCGGGAATTACTGGGCTCCGGTCATTGCCTTTACCGAGGAAATCCTGGCGGGCAACCCGTCCGGCCAAAGCCTTCAGGAATTGTTAGACGCCATGGTGGAAGGGATTACAGCGCCATAGGGCAATCTAAAATACATAGAACTCCCATAACACAATACGGAGCATTCCGTCTTCGTTTCCTTTCCCTAAGCGCAGCAAATTGCCAGAAAGGAATCCACAAAGGGGATAGCGCCCCGACTGCGCCATCCCCTTTCCCTACAAAACTACTTCATAAATGAAGGAGAGCAGCTAACATGATGAAACATATCAGCCTGAAACAACGTTTATCCATCCCTATTATCCTTTTGGGGCTTGTGGCTCTTTTGTCCAACCTTCTTTCCATTTCCAATATACGCAATGTCAACGCCAATGCGGCCAACATCGCTGACAACTATATGGACGGGCGGAGCCAACTGGCGGAAATCTGCCAGTCTTCCATGAATATCCATAAAATGGCCTTAAGCCATATTGTGGCCACAGACTACCGCACCATGATTACCCTTGTCCAGCAAATCAAGGAAGAAGAAGCCCGTCTGGACCAAATGCTGGCCGAATATGCACGCCATGTGACCCCAAAAGATCAGGCCGGATATGAGTCCCTTTTGTCGGATTACGCTTCCTTCAAACATGCTCTCGTCCATTTGGTCTGCGCCAGCGCCAGCCACAAGACCCAGGACGCCTATGCCCTGGCCAATGGCGACGTCGCTTCCTATGCCGCCGCCATGGAAGAAGATATGGATGCCTTGGACGCTTCCATCCGCTCACAGACTGCCGTTGCCAGAAATCGGCTTTCCTTTGTCTATCTTCTGTCCCTGGCCATAGGCATTGCCGCTGCCATAGCCTGCTCCCTGCTCGTATTTGCGGATTTAAAACTGATTACAAAATATGTGGTTATCCCGGTCAAAAGCATTTTGCAGACCATCCGGGAAAGTTCCGGCCAAATCAACCAAATGACGGGCCAGGTCCTGAAAAAGACACAGGCTTCCAAAAAAAGCGCGGCCAGCCTCTCCACCCTTTCGGAACAATTGTCCGCCACGGTACAAAATGTAGCCGGAAATATCGCCGTTATCAATGACAATACGGAAAATGTCAGGCTGGACGTCCATAACATTACCGAAGAATGCAGCGCCATCACTGTATATTCCGCCGATATGGACTCCCGCGCGGACGCTATGCAGCAGTCTGCCCAGGCCAGCGCGGAAACCGCCAGCGCCAAAGCGACAGAAATTCTCCATTCCCTTAACAACGCTATTGAGCAAAGCAAAAGCGTAGACCAGATTCAGACGCTCACCAATGAAATCCTGGCCCTCACCAAACAGACCCAGCTTATCGCCCTGAATGCAGCCGTAGAAGCCGCCAATGCAGGCCCGGCGGGAAAGGGTTTTGCCGTTGTCGCCACGGAAATACGCGCCCTGGCCGATTCCAGCCAGGAGGCCGCTAACCGTATCCAGGCCACCAACGGCGACGTTACGTCAGCCGTACACAACCTTTCCGAAAACGCACAGCGCCTGGTCAATTATGTAGGACAGTCCGTCCTTACCCAGTTCCAGGAATTCGTGCAATCCGGCAGTCAATATAAAGAAGACGCGGCTTACATCCGCCGCACTATGGATGAATTTCATGAACGGACACAACACCTGAAAAGCTCCATTTCTGGCATTGCGGACTCTGTCGGCATTATTACGAAAGCAGTCGATGAAAGCGCCAGCGGAATCGGCGGCGTGGCAGGCAACGCCAGAAGCCTTGCCAACGATATGGAAGATATTACACAGCGTATGGACGTTAACCAGCAGGTTGTGGAAGGACTCGCCAGAGAAACAGCGGTTTTTGATAATTTGTAAGAGATGAAATCAGATAATCTCTGTTGCTTTATGGAAATTTTGTATTGATTCCTAGAGCATGTTTGAACATTGCTTTCTGGCAGATATACATCATAAATCTCACGCAAAGCGGGGCGTGCAGATTTCAAAAATGAATTTTCAAACATGCTCTAAGGCTCCATACTGAAGTTCCCGCCCAAATTTTTGAGGATATTTTTTCACGTGTGCAAATTTATGGGCATATCTTATGTCTAAAAGAATTTCAACTATGTAAAATCAGTTCTGTTTGATAACAAAGTCTTACTTATCTGGTTTTCATCGACAAAGTTTTTTGTTTACTTCTTGAAGACCAGTTCAGATGTGACAGCCTTTTTCATACTTCAGAACTGTTATCCGCAAATTTAAAACAACCTAAACCACTAAACCAGCATCAGCCGCCCAGTATGGACAATCCGATAATCATTACGATGGTATATAAAATAGAGAGTCATCAAGTTCTCCCCTATGTATCCAATGTAACGGTCAGCCCTTTCTTTTCCTTTCGGTATACTTAGTTCTTCTATCCTTTCCAACACTGGAAATAGCCAGTTACAATACTCCTTAAAAATATGTCCCTTTGCGATAAACAGATTATAATTATAAAAATACTTCCCTGAAAATATCTCTGGCAAAGCATCCGAGTATTCCGGCGCACATTCCTGTAATGCTGTTTTCATAGCTTCCCAATCACTTTCCTTCAAGTAACGCTTGTGATGTACCCCAATATCAGGGAAAGAAATTGTAGGGAATGGTAAAATAACATCTATACTATTTTCTTGTAAACGATATAAATCTTCCTCTTTTATGTCCAGAAATCTCCTATAATGAAATAGGCCAAGATAAGCTGAGGCCCTATGTTTCCCCACCCAATACATAGCCGAAAGTTCGGAATAGTTTACATTTCTTTCCGAAATATTCTCTCCCTGATTATCACGGATATCTGCAATACGGACATCCGTAAGGGAAGCGCCTGCTTGAATAGGCTGTATCCAGTCCGGTATTTTACCGTTACTTTTTAATGGATGATCACGATAAAACTGAGACATATATACAGATATATCTGCTTTCTGTCGTCCTTTCGGACAGGAACGCAAAAGGGGAAAATCACTTATTTGGCTAAAATACTGCTCCATCAACATTGCCTCTTTCTTGGAATCTATACATATATAGTTATTAATTCCCCTCTTCCTTAAATCTGCCATTATATCAGCATGATGATTTTCAGGGGTAGCTATGTATACTTTTATTTCTTCCCTAAAAATCCCACTTTCATTTTTGCTCTGAAAATAGTCTAATGTTACTACAGGAATTCCATCAATGTATGTGGGATTACTAAATTGATCCTTTACTACGAAACAAAGAACCTTCACATCCCTATATAATGTCTTTATCGCGTAATATACGCTTACAGCCACCATTTGCGCGCCATAGATCACTATAGCAGGCAGTGTTATTTTTTCCATTATTCTCCTTTTCCTTCTTGACACTCTATTTTATTCCTTACCCTGTGTCTGACTCCAATAAAGCTCCTTCTTTCTATTCATCCCATATCGTAACAAATAAGCCCTCTTCTTAATTAACCAACAGTAAGAACTTCTACTTCCCCCATATATTAAACGTCTGACTCAGAAATTCATCTGTCAACACCAGTGATGAAATTTCCTCCAAATCCATAGTTGTATACTCCCTGTCTAAAAAACCCAGTATCCGGTCTGGGATATCCCTGTCCGCTTCTGCCCCTAAAAGCCCTGGATACAGACTTGAAAATTCATCACAATATCCTATAATATCCTCCTGTATTTTCCTGATAAGCTGACAATGTTCCGTACTCCTGGTTTCTTCCATAAACCTCATATTCCCCTCATTATCCACCGAATGAAAAGTTGGTTCAAAGGAAGTCAGTATCAGTTCCAGAAATAAATAATAAACATATACATTGGAATCTATTTCAAAATCACCTTTGGATGGATAATAAGAATCTATTTTTATATCTTTATGCAAGTCACTGGATCCAGGAGCCCTCCTCAGAAAATAGAAGCCTTGTAAATCCTTATCTGATAATAACCGCTCTAACCCATCCTGTACCTTACCTACTGCAACAAAATCTATGAAAGCAATTTTTTTATGGTTATATATTCCTGTCCGAAATATATAGCGCAAATAATTCTCCCTCTCTACCACGCATTCGCTCAAAACTTCTTCTTTGTGCTGTGAAATGTAATGTTCAAGCTGCTTCCGGTCTGTTGCTTTTATCTTTTCTGCTTCCTTTTCCACCTCCACATGAAACCGTTGCCAGAACAAATCTTTTATACTGCCCCAGAAGTCCATATATGCAACATGCTTAATGTCATCCTCTCCCCAGATAGCTGCGCCAAGCACTGCCCTCCGCGATACATAAAAATATTCTCCATTCGGATATGTCTCTATTTTCTGGTTTTCTTTTACAATCTCACATATCTTTTGAATCAAATATGCATCCCTAGATGGATATAGCACATATTCACACTGAGACTTGCATATTTCCTGCATCAGCCAGGTTATGAAATAAAATACTATAGGCGCAATAATTAGATAGGACAATGTATTCCTGTCACAGACCCGTAACTTCCCCTTCGTTCCATGCAACGCAAAAGGACTGTCAAACGCTTTCCTACAGAACAACCCTATAGCCATATGCCCCATCAAGGATGAGTCCTTAAACAGCAATTCTTTATAACTGGAACTTTCCAGTAATTCCCGTACGCTCATAACTTGAAAAGCATCCATTCCAGATGCTTTTGCCCCCATAATATCCGCTATATAATTATCGCCTATATGAAGACAGGATTTACAGCCTTTAATATTATCTAAAAATATATCAAATAATCCCCCATCTTTCGCTTTTCCCGTTTCACAAGACACATATATCCCCTCATAGTCCTGGTACCCACATTTTTTAAGCATTTGTTCTATTAAATCCTTCGTCAGGTACATATCTGAGATAAGAAATACCCTTTTTCTTCCTTTTATGCTATTAAATAACGAGCGTATGCTTTCCCTTGGAGCTACAAACTCCATCTCTGTACAGATCTCCTCCTCTAAAAATCTGTTCTTCCACTCGTCACTGATTCCACTTATCCTCTGAAACTCCTCATATATCTCATATATAGTTGGATTCTGATTTTGGCTATATAGGTTCCTTTCCGCCTCAATCCTTAATTCTGCAAAAGGTTTCCCATACTTGCTTTCAACAATCCAAAAAATGTCCTCTGGATACAATGTCTTACGCATCACCAAAGTATCAAATATATCAAAAGTAATAATTTCATGCTTTTCAATTTCTTCTTTAAGATCTTTCCAATCCAAATGGAAATATGGGATATCATGCTCCTTATCCACATAAACTCTCGACAAATCATTTCCCTTAACGTCATAAACTGCCACGCCATTCTTTTTGCAAAAGCCAGAAACTCTATGATAAATCACCCCAATTACTGCAGGCCGCGCAATGATGACAATGATCTTTATGCCCAAATGCAGAATATCCGCATAATCCAAAATCCTTTTTCCATAAATTTCTCCTTCAGACCTTTTCCCATCCATCAACCCTGCTATATTATAATCTTGAATTTTAGGGAGCAATTTCTTTGTATTTCTCCCAATCCCATATAATGCTATAGGAATACTTTTCTTTCCAGAAAAATTCCTACTAAACTCACCATAAATGTAGTCTTCCTCACTGTACATACATCCACTCCCTTATCTCCTTCCGCTCTACATTTCCTACTAATGTTAAGCAAACGCAAAACACCCTCCTCCATAAGTCTGTTGTCTAAATGCAGAGATAGTTCTTTATCCCTATATTTTCCAATGCTGGAATAACCTGTGCCTGATTATTTTCATCCAGGCAGATCACTATCCCTGTATTTTCCGTTACCTCTATGTCTGACAAATAAACTACTTCTTTCCCCTCTATCCTGTCTGGTTTGGGTTGTCCATCTGAAACAATATAAGCTTGGAATCCAGGCAACAAATCCTTATACTTTCTTGCCATATAACCTGTACCATAAATAAATAAGCGGGTATGCTGTTTACAATACTCCTGTACCGCCCCTCGAAATATGTGCTTCTGAAGCCCTGCAAAATCTTCAAAATCGCCATACTGCATCTTTACCTTATTGGCAATTGTTGTTAAATAATACTGCTGATTTACACCATCCATAGCCGCATATCCTGACGTTTCTACAACCCCTGAGTAATACCCTGCATCCTGCGCTACATATGTCCATAAGAAAGGGAGAATTGTAAAATCCTCATGCCACTTTTGTAGAAAAGCTTTTAAAATACTTCCCCTTAACCAAAAACTATTTGTCGTGGCAATAGGCTGCTTGCTAAATGATAACTGACATTGTAGCTGCAATTTTTCCGCCACCTGCTTTATTTTATAAAACTTTTGTTTCCAACTTCCTCCCATCTTTCCAAAATAGTATGAAAATACCGGGTCTGGCGGAACTAACAGCCCAAGCCATGGCTCTTCTTCAAAACACGAAATTATATATCTGACATGCTCTGCATCCCTCGCCAAATTTTCCCATATATTATATAAATAGGACTTCCCTATACAGTTTTGCTCCCTTTTCGTTGATAAATCTGCGTCATGTATTATACATATATAATCATTGGTACTTATTTCGTCCACTAGCCCATAGTATTTTTCTTCTGATTGTATCAACTTGCAAGTATAACCCACCTTCTGATAATCCATCAAAAGCCTTTCATTTTCCGAATATATTACTACGGATATATCATTGCTCTGCAGGTTTTTCAAGTATCCCAATACGCTCTCCTTTGCTTCCTGAAATTCAACAAAAACCACCATTAAAGCCTTTTTTTCATACCTGTTATCTAAAAAATGCTGTGGAGATATGTACCTCAAATGTAGTTTGCTGTATATATCAGCAACGTTCATTGTCCGAATTATATTGCTATAAATGTATCCAATATCATAAGATGTTTCCTTGTCTATATAGTCAAACGCCCTTTTGAATCCCTCCTGTGTTTGTATATCCAGCCGATTCGTTTCCAAAGGTTTCTTCTTTAAAAAAGGAAAATTGCGCCTGACAATCAACTCATATGGCAATGTCATATAATGTGTATAATTATTTTCCGGAATGGGAGAATTATTTATATCGCAATCGGCTAAAGTGGCATATGTATATCCCCGCCGCGCAAAATAATTTGTAAATGGTAATTCATGAAGCCTTACTACTTCCTTCCACGTCATGAAGTAAGGAAGCTTCTCCCAATATTCACGGAATGTCCTGCTATGCAACAAACGTGAACGGATTGCAAGGAAAAAAGACTGGAGATGCTCTGGAAAATACTCCATATTCTCATCTCTGCCCTCACCATGCTTCGCCAACCCCCAGAAGTCTGCTTTAGTTTCCTCCATCTCCCCAATTATATCGGTCATTGGACGGAATGGTCCAAAAAAAGAATCATTCACCAAAAATAATTCATCATACCTTAACGCCTTATCCCAGCCTAGTAGATTGCATAGCACATCCTTAAAAGCGCCTGCATCTAATCCAATATTCTCACGAAAAAAAAGATAATTTGCATACTTCTCCAAAATATCTGTCCCCTTTATAGCTCCAGTCCCGTTGTAAACTACCACAAGACAGTCCATACAGGCATTCAGTTCACTAAGCATATATCCGATATACTTATCAATAATATTCTGCTTATCATATGTAACATAAATACAAAGGCGCATTTTCTCCATGCATACCCCTCCCGGCCTGCAACCTTACCATCGCACTTACTTTACCGATAAATTTTTTTAGCATATATTAAGCCCTTCCGAAAATCCATTGTTTCAGCAATCCCATCATCATATACAAAGAACATATAGCCCTCTGATTCTGATGTCTGATATCCCAAATCTTCCATAAGCCATTTAATATATTCTGTATCACGTTGCCTATGGTAACTGCAAATCGCACATTGAGCATCACTCACTTGTAATACGTTTTTCCCACCCAATATGGCATCAATTTCAGCCCCTTCAATATCCATTTTTAGAAAATCTATACGTTCTTTTACCAAAGTATCCAATGTAACTGTTGTTTTTGAATCATATCTGGTCAAAAATTTAGGACAAAACACTACTTTATCCTGATACTTAGCAAAAGTCTTTCTCAAAGCCTCCATCCACTCCAAATCTGTTTCAATCAAATATATTTTTTTAGCTTTTTCCACATACCTAAGAGCAAAGTTTCCTTCACACACTCCAGCATCTACAATAATGCTTCCATCTTTTATCCCATTCCTGTCGGTTACATATTGATGTGGGGAATGAAGTCCCTGCTCAAACAGAACATTATATACACACTCCTTCCCATCCTTCACCAGAAAACGATATTCCTTAGGATAGTACATTTTTTTCCTTTCAAACATAATATAAGGCCATCCCTCATTATCATGCTCTACAAAATAAGGCTTTTCTTCCCACTCATAATATCCATATATATTAAAACCCTTTTTCTGATAATATCCCAAAACCTTTTTTAATTCAGTATCTGCACTTTCTTGATATTTTACCTTCAAATCCTCACAAAGCTTCTTCTCCAACCCTTGATAAGTGCATATTTTACTTTTCTCTAAATGGAATTCTTCCAATAACTGCTTACGTATTTCCTTCTGAAAAGAACTCCAAATAAAAACAATATCAAACTCTTTCTTCAAAGCTTCCTGTGGTGACAAGATATTTATACCATTAAATTTTTTTCCCCAAAGTTCAAAATTATTATCTGTAAAGGCAACAATGTCATAATTTCTATATAATACTTTTTTACTAAAACAATCTTTTGCAATTATTCCCGTTCCCCATACAACTGCCTTCATAATGCACATTTTCCTCCGCTACATCTTAAATTTCGTACAATATATCCTCCAGTGATATAATCGGACATTCCAATTTATCAGATAGCTCCCGCTCTATTTCATCAAAAAAGGCAATTGCTGTAACTACAACTACATCTACATCTTCTAAAGAATCCTCCATTGAAACAACCTCTATATCAGCACATATGGAACTTGCATTCTTATCAATCCCATATGCAACCTGTATTTCCGTTCCTCTCAATTCTTCCAGTAATGTTTCCCCTGCATAGCTCATTCCATAAACTGCAATTCTCTTATACCCATTATTTTCAAAATATGTAACTAGGCGCTTCCCTTCTTGCCTCACTTCAACCCAACGATTCATCATTAGAAAAAGAGCCAGATGTTTTTCAGACATATCCTTACATTTCTTTAATGCTTCCTCCTGAATCTTTCCTGTCACACCAGCGCCTAACACTACCCCAAATAATGCTGACAACATAGAAACTAAACTTTTCTTCATTTCATTTCCCTCCTCTATAATGAATTAAAATCAACTAAAGATTTTCTAACTGTATTAAAAAAGGATGAATAAGTTTCGCAAAATCAAATTTACTCTTGTATACATTTATAATATTTTCCCGATAATACGCATAATTCTCCATTAATTGACTATATGCCCACGGTAACTGTGAAACGTCACGGATAACAATACCTAATTGATATTTCTCGACTATTTTTCCCATCCCCGGGCAATCATTTACAATAATAGGCTGTCCCAGGCTAAGGTGCCTGAAAAATTTACCTGATGACATACCAATGTTATTTACATTCTCATCTTTAGTTTGACTATACCATATCAGTCCAACTGCATATTGCTTTAAATATTCCGGAAACTTTTCCGGTGAAATCTTCTGATCATAAACCTTTATGTCTGGATGCGTTATGCGCAATTTTTTGTATTGCTCCCTAAACCATTTATCACTCCAACCTGAAAACGTAATTGGTAAATTGGGTAATGATTTAAGCTCTTTCATCAGCGATTCTAATTGGAGTTTATTAATCCCTCCAGAATAAATAATACCAAAAGGCTGGTCTTTAATAATGTCTTCCTTATGAAATATATATGAATTTGGAATCAATAATGTATTTGAATGGAATATACCATATTGGGCCGATACTTTTCTCCTTAAACCATCCTGGATAACAAACAATTTACATTGCTTAACAAAAATTATCTCTTTTATTTTATTCTGTACATAGGAAGTCCAGCTCCTTATCCTTAAAAATTTTCCCTCCAACTGTACATATTGCTCCATAGATGGTGTATAAATTTCCAAATTAAAATAGATAAATGACGTCCTTTTCATTTTACCTGGAAGATTATAAAGAATCCGTGCATCCTCATACGTAAAAGCTATCACATAGTCAGGCTCCATACCTTTTATTTTATTTTTTATAGCTTTAGTTGACAAATTACGTGTGTTTACAGCCTGGAATATTTGATTCCTTATATTTTTGTCTGATATGTTGCCGGGATAATAAACATAAATTTGATAACCACATTTTCTCAATTCATAAATAAGCTGATACCTTGCTGGAGATAATTCCATCAAACACCCACTTTGTAAACAGAGCAATATTATTTTTTTCATAATAACACCCACACTTTCACACTGCCCTTGCTACAAAATAACTTGTCCACGAATAAAAGTCAGTATCATTAAGCGTCCTACAATCCATATTATCCATTAGTTCAAATCCTGCTTCATTTAATAAAAACTCTAATTCTGGCCTGAAAAAATACCTCATGCTATGTGCTTCATTTATTATTTGGACTCTGCAAGTTTCTTTATCCATTACCAAAACCTCATAATTCACGTCTACTACATTTTTCTTTTCATAAATTACCGGCTTAGCAATCCTTATTATCTTAGTTGATTTATCTTCTACCTGCTTGACCCTTATACTTGGCTTATCACTCAATACGCCTGGGCCATACCATACATCAAAAAGAAACACCCCTTTTTTTCTAAGCGTCTTTCTTGCCGCCTGAAAAGCAGCTAGAATATCCTGATTTCCATTCTGATAACTCATTACGTGGAACAGGGAAACAATTGCATCATATTGTTTTTCAGGCTGATAAAACCGGATATCTGCCACAGAAAAATCCACACTGCTATTTTCCCCTTTGGCATTTTGTTTGGCTACATCAATCATAGAAGCGCTTATATCAATTCCTGTACACTGATAACCTAATTTGGCAAGCTCTATATCATGTCTTCCCGTACCGCAACCAAAATTTATAATCTTATGGATATTAGAACCATATTTCTTCAACAAAACATCAACCTGTGTAGCTTCCGCTTTATAATCCTTGTCCTGATAGAATGCATTATAATAATATGCATAATCTTTAAATACTTCCATAACTTCCCTCCGTTTATACAGTTCCCTGCAAAACCTTCCTAACTTTTTCCACAACTATTTCCATCTGTGTTCTGGTCAAAGCAAGACCGCTTGGTATATACAAACCTTTCCTTGCTAAATATTCCGCCCTTTCGTATTTCTGCCCTCTAAAAATTCCTTGTTTCCCATACACTGGCTGTTCATGCATACACCAGAAAAACGTCCTTGCCCCTATGCCTTCCACGGCGAGCCGTTTGACAACTTCCCTGTTTGTAACTGCCCTTTCTTCCTTTAGCACAATTCCATATACCCAATAAATATTATCTGCATACTCTGTTCTGACAATTGGTAAGCTTATCCCCTCTATATTAGACAAACTCTCAGTATAAAACTTTCCCATCTCACGCTTTTTTTCAACAAACTCCTCCATCCGTTCCAACTGGGCAAGCCCAACTGCCGCCTGTAAGTTTGTAAACCGATAATTGCCACTGATCTCATCATGAATATATCTGACATCCCTCCGAAAGCAAAGATTTCTTAAAGCACAACAACGTTCTGCCAAGTTCTCACTATCTGTTACCACCATCCCACCCTCGCCAGTCGTAATATGTTTATTAGGATAAAAGCTGAATATACTAATATCACCAAAGCTTCCACATGGCTTTCCCTTATACGTCTGACCATGCATTTCCGCAGCATCCTCAATCACTTTCAGATCATACTTTTCAGCCAACTCCAAAACCTTATCCATTTCAACTGGAAGCCCATATAAATGCACAACCATAATAGCTTTTGTTCTCGGCGTTATCTTTGCTTCAATCCCATCCACATCCATATTCCATGTATACTTATTACTGTCAACCAGCACTGGAACTGCCCCTGCTTTTGTGACAGCCATGGCACACGATATAATTGTAAAAGTAGGCATAATCACTTCATCGCCTTCCCCTATTTTCAATGCCTTGACTGCAATTTCCAGCGCAGCAGTACCGTTTGACACTGCAATACCATATTTGCGCCCTACCATTGCCGCCACTTTTTCTTCAAACCGCCCCACAAATGGCCCTTCAGAGGATATCCAGCCTGTATCAATACATTCACATAGGTATTTCTTTTCATTTCCATTCAACAATGGCTCATTTACTGGTATAAAATTCATAAGTTTTCCATCCCACCTATCCTACCTATTCTCCCTGTATACTATTTCCGCATCAGTTACGCCTTCAAATCTTGACTTGTCCTGCCCACCTGCATATGGCCCCTGTTTTACTTCAACCATTTCCGTTTCTTCCAATACTTTAAAGCCATGTCCTCCTGATGTAAGTAAAATTACATCACCAGCTTCTAAAATACAGCTTTCTAAATAATCTTTGTAGTCATCATAAAAGTCCACCCGTAATTTCCCCTTTTTTATAAATAAAATCTCCTGTGTATATACTACATTCCTATGCACTATATTATGTACATGTGCATCAATAATTTTTCCCTCTGGATGATGCATATAAGCAAGCTGTTGAGAATACTCATCCGGAGTAATGAAATCCACACCATCACATTTATAATTGTTTCGTACTATAATTGCAAGCAATTTATCTTTCTTCTTAACTAATCTCAAATGATTCATAAACTTATTTATCTCCTTATTTGAAAATATACTCTATTACTCCATGAAATCATTTTTTAAAACATATTTTCGCATTATATCATTATGGACTAATTGAAAATCATATATAGATCTTGAAATGTAATATCCCAAATATGCAATAGCAAATCTAACCATTATTTCCAGACTGTTATACTCCACCATATACTCTTTAAGATACTTCAAATATCCAAAAAAATATCCTATATTTCTTTTTATTAAATCCTTTCTATAAAATGGATGCAATCTATATTCTGTATAACTGTCTGCATTTCCCTGGTTTCTCAATCGATTATTTAGATATTTTTGCGTCATCCTATATCGAGGAATCTTATGGTATATTACAGAATTCCCCACATATGCAAAATAATATCCCTTTTGTTTAATCTCCTGATTTAAACCAGTTTCGCCATCTCCCATCAATACACCTCTTATGTAATCTGGGTGAAATCCATTTGTTGCAAAAAATACATTTCTTCTAATTGCCTCATGACAACTATATACCCCTAAATCATATTGACAGATTTTGTTAAAACGTCCCTGGTCATTTAAACTTAATAATCCATTTTGGCATGTCTTTACCACCCATTGGGGTGGTTTGCATTCCCAATTAGGTAAAACACGTCCTGTTGCACATCCTACCTTATCATTCTTCTGAAAAATATCAGCCATACTCCGCAATAAATTTTTATCCGCAATCATATCATCATCAGTAAAATATAAAAGCTCTCCTCTTGCATATTTAGCCGCTTTATTTCTTGCATTATGCGCGCCCTGCTTTTTTTCCAACAAATAGGAAATCCTGTCGTCTCCATATTCCCTTATATACTTATAGACTACTTCTCGTACATTATCTTTAGAATTGTTGTCACATACTATTATTTCATACTGATCATGAGGATAAGTTTGTTCCATAAAACTCTCTATTGTATTTCCTATACTGTCTGCCCTATTAAAAGTTGGAATTATTACTGTTATAAACATGTTCTATCCCCTTCCTTTTTGCAAATAGTTCCTTTGCATCCACTATGCGTATTTGTTCTCCTGGGACACACCTTTCTAAACTATTTTGGCGGAATATATCACAATAATCACAAGCAGTAAGATATTTCTGATTAAGCACCTTATATAATCGTTTCCTACTTACTACGCTTTTTTCTTTTCTCCTCAAATCTAAATATTCATCTTTCTTTGCATTAAAAATTTTCAAATCATCTCCATGTGACGAGCGTGGGCATAAATGAAGTCTGCCATTTAATACACTAATGCAATCTTGCTTGCAAAGCGTTAATATTTCTACCAAATCATGTCTCATTCGATTTTTCTTTGAAAAATCACTTTGCTTTGTCCACACCAAATTGCTTGCAGAATAGTAAGTTATATGATTATCTCTTAATTGCTTTTTTAATAAATGAATTTTCTTCGATTTTTCTCCATAATCACTTATATCTACAGAAATTTTGCTATGCCGCAAAATTTTTAATATATCTTTATCAAATAGAAGCGTGCCATTCGTAACTATTTGAGCCTGTATAATTCTGGTTTCCTTTTTGACATAATGTAAAATTTTATCCAAATCTTTATGTATTAATGGTTCTCCTCCCAATATCCTGAGCATTCCAATTCCATCTGTTATTTCACACAACCGTTGAATATCCTTTATAATATCCTTATAGTCTATTTGATATGGCATACAATAAAATTGAATTAAATTCGCGCATTCTTTACATCTTAATGTGCATGCAGTGGTAATTGGAACTTCAACATAATTAAGATAGACTCTATGTAAAAAATAATAATTTAGCTTTACCCATATTGATACAATGATTTTTTTCAATATTCTGTTATGTATTCTTTTCAACACATAATTTTCACAATATTTGTATACATTTCTCTGATACAAGTTATAATCATTTAAGGGTGATGTTATGTACTTTTTCATTACAATATCCTCTTTCTTGAAAATGCTTTTAATAAAATAACATCATATACGGCCTTGCCGGTTTTTCTTCTGTATTGCATCCACATATTTTCTTTTTATAATCCCACCGCATTTTCATACATATCCTATCTACCAAAATGGAATTTTCCCATTGATGATAAGACGCTATCATAAGCCTTGGTTTACTCCTTTTAATAATTTTACTTGCCCCCCTTATTGCCTCTATTTCTGCTCCCTCTATATCCATTTTTATCAAATTAACCTTGTATCCTCCTATAATGTTAAATACTATTTCATCCAGCTTTCGAAGTTCTATTTGCTCCTCCACTATCGTTTTTCCAGCATTATTTAACTTAGCCAAATTACCTGAACAATACATCTCCTTATTAATCATAAGTGTTTCCCTTTTTCTTTTGTTTCCTAATCCTGCTCTTATAACATATACCTTTCCCCTTTCTATGTCACTTTTAAAAGTTTTTTCCAATCCTAATGCTAATTTCTCACATGGTTCTATTAATATTACTTTTCCAGCTCCCATATTTAATGCATACCTTGCAAAAAATCCTTCACAACTTCCGGCATCAACTACAATATCACCCTTTTTTACAGGCGTTTCTTTTCTTACATAACTATGGGGATTAATCAAAGCGCTGCAAAAAGCTTCCTTATATGTCCAAAGCAATTCATATTTTTTTAATCCATTTTTTGATATAAAAAATGGATTTTCTTTGTTTCCAATTTTAATATCAAATTTCCAAAAATCTCCTTCACTTTTTAATTTTATGTCTGGCTCCTTTACCTTACTTAATGGATAGAACCTATTACACAATATTTCCCATACCGAAAACAAATATTTATTGTAATGGGTTATTACAGCCATATTTTCTGCCTCCTATCTCTAAACTAATCTCTTTCAAATTTCATATCAATAGGGGGCATTCTGTCCTCTGACAAAATTTCCTCCTTATTCAAGATAGTATTACAAATATAATCCCATACCTTATTATGCCCATTATATATATCCTCTTTACATGTTATCTTTAATGTAGCCCCATTCTCATAACTGAAAGAATAAAAAGGATTTTCTATCATATATATAAAATAGTATAAGAAAAAGTATTTTTTTGCCTGTTTTATTATTTCATTTTTCCTATTTTCTGTTATTTCATCTTTTAAAAGACTACTAATATAGGAAAAATATTCTTCTTTATTCCCTGCATCATATGTAAAGCCCTTCTCTCCATATGGCGCTTTTGCCACTGTAATAACTGGAATACCTGCACAGCTTAATTCTAGTCCAACTGTTGAAGTAAACACCAAGCCAATATCCGCAATACTGTACAAATCGTAAATACTGATTGGAGCATCACTATCAATTAAAATAACATTGGATGGCAACTTTCCATAAACATTTAAGATAATATTTATAATGCGTTCTCTTGCCTCTGGAATATTTTTTGCTATCTCTGCAGGATGCGCTCTGATAATCAATTGCCACTCTATATGTTGAGCAAAATACTCAACTGTACCTAATACCCATTCAACTACCGTTTGAAAAGCAATGCCTCTCATTAACGCTGCCGCATCCCATGTCACATTAGATGCCAAAAGAGCTGTTTTCTTATCCTTATGTATCTTGCCATAAATAGAATGTGAATTTAAATGCTCTACACATTTTGACGGATCAGCTGAATTTATCATCATATCTTTTCCATATCGCCTATCATCCAGATATTTGTCCATAAATGCATTCTCAGCATCTGTTAATTCTCTCTTTGCAAAGGATTTCCATGCTCCCTCCAATGGAAACATAACGGTAGAAGTTCCTTTGGCATATGAATAAGTACCTTTTCGAAAACCATATGCATTATAAAACGGAATCTCCTCCTGTTTCGCAATATATTCTAAAATTGCAAATGGATAATAAAAGCTATCGTTTGAATATATAATATCAGGACGAACTTTTCTGACTGCTCTTTGTGTAGCTAAACACATCAAAGCAACATTGCATGCTATATGTCTAAAATTTTTTTCTTCTTCTTTATCAAAGTCCTTTTTATAAGATATCAAATAATTATTATAATACGTTTTTGATGCCCAAACCCCTATTGGAAAATTTTCATATTTCCAATCCATATATTCGTTTATATCCAATTTCCAAATAATCTCTCGAATTTTATTTTTTTCAATATCATTAAGTTGCTTATCAGCTGTAATAACATTATAATTTCCCCATTCCTTCCACACCTTGTCATTAAATCTGCAACAACTTTCACAATTATGCCTATGAAGCTTTTCCTTATTCTTTTCGTTTTCCTCCCTGTTTCCCCAAAAACCTCCATATACAGAACACTCCACTCTTTGAAGCCCGTTACAAGTTAAAGGAATGATTTCTGTCCCCCTTATCCGAAGGGATTCCGCCAAAAGGAAATCATGAATCCTACAATTCTCATATGTCAAAAAGCAGTATCCAAAGAGTATTTTTTTTCCATTTGTTTTGCACTCTATACTGTTGGATCCAATATCTCGCATCAGTATTTCCTTTTGAACTTCTTCTACTCTAATAATCTTCCTTTTGGGAACAAGGTATTCGTGTAGCAAAACCCCTTCTATATCCGAGTAATACTTATTAGTTGCAACTATAATATAATCAAAGTCATAATCAGAAATCTGTTTTGGACTTTTAATTATATGCCCATCCAGCTCAGTCCCCTGTTTTCTTTCATTACCATCAAACAAAACATATTTGTAATGCCTTAATTGATGCTTATTTTTTCTATAGTCATTTCCAGTTCCCCAAACGGCCAGTATCATTATTATCTCTCCCAAAACATTTTTCATAGATTATTGAGCCTGCATTGTTCTTAACATTTTTTTCTCCATACTGCCCACACTTTTTTAATATATAGTCTAACGTGCCTAGTAAGGATATCTTTTCCACTAACACTATATTATTTTCATAATGGTGATAAAAATTATATTTTTTCATTTTCTCATTTTGCACTTCATAAATATCTTCTACTGTAACCTCCCTTTCTGAATATCCGCTTGTATCTACCATAGAAGGCAAATAGTTTTCTATGCCTCTCTTAGATATAACCATTATTTCACGATTCGAACGAGGTTGAAAATAAATACTTCCATACATTTTCTTAGTAAAATTAACTGTATGATATTCTAAATTTGTTGTTTCCTTCTCATATTGTGTATACGTTATCACTTCATAATCACTTTTAAAATTAATACAGTTAATCTTTAATATCATACTTTTCTTACTAACAAATAAATATAAATATCCATCCATATAGTCACTGCATGAAAATGGGCCTTCTACACCATATACCAAATTCATATCCGCCATATCCTTTACCAGCCCATCCATATCCATTTTTATCAATATTCCCTTATCTGTACTTCCCCAAAAATAATTTCCATCATATGTTAATGTTACAAGACATTTTCCTGGATATTTTATATCAATAAATTCATATTTACAGTCTGATAGACAATATTTGAAAAAACCGTTATATTGCATTGACGAAAAATATAAATAACTGTTACTTTGGACAATATCGTATCCAAACAATAAATCAGAATGCTTTCCCCATCTTGCCATATATTCTTCATACCACTTATCGTGTACCTCTATTTGTTGATTTTCTAAATCATACTTTAAAATATAGGAAAAATATCCTGGGAAAAAAAATATACTATTATTATACCGGATAGAATTAAAAAACTTTCCTTCTGCTCCACAAGCGTTCTTAGGAACCGGTAATGGGATATAATCAAAATCACAACTTTTCAAATTATAAACAGCAATATTATCCGCTCCTAATGGAGTAAAAAAAAGCTTATCTTTATACTTATGTATTTTTCCGTATAATTGACATGAAAGTTTATTTTCCTCTCTGAACATTCCTAAAAAAATGAGCTTTCTTTCCTTGACTGCATATTTATACAATCCGTTAAAATTTCCTACAGAAAATAAAATATTTCCATTTTCAAAATAGAAATCATTAAACCAAAGTATATTTCCACCAGTATAATTATCCTTTATTTTCATATATTCTACCTGCCAAGTTTTTTATATTTCTATATTTATCATATTCAATCCTCTATTGATATGCATCCTATTTAATTTTTATAAAAATAAATCCTCCATGTGCTTTAGTTTATTCATTTCCCCCATATCCATCCATCCATCCTCCACTATTCTATAAACTCCTACTCTATACTTTAACTCCATGCACCGCTGTATAAGCTCTGTAAAATGAATAAATTCCCCTTCTGCAATCAACTGTAAAACCTGGGGTTCCACCACATACAAACCTGTATTAATTATACATTCAAACGACGGTTTTTCCTGCATTCGAACAAGTCTTCCTTCACAATCATTCTCAATTGTACCATACGGAATTTGAATTTTTTGTGGTGCGCATACCAACGTTATATAATTCCCTTCCTCTTTATGTTTCTTTATCATATGTTCATAATCTGCATTTACCAAAATATCACAATTACTTAAAATAAATGTTGAGTCAATTTCCTTTTCCAAAAGTTTGAGTCCACCTGCTGTACCTTGGAAAAAATTTTCTTCCCATAACTTAATAGAAATATTATGTTTATTACTATATACATCTTTCGAAAAAAAAGCTTTGATTATTTCTTTTTTATAATTAACAATGATATGGAAATCATAAAAACCAAGAACACTAAATCTGTTTATGATATGTTCTATTATTGTCTCATTGCCAATTGGAATAAGCGGCTTTGGCAAAATATCCGTTATAGGTGTAAGCCTTGTCCCCTTTCCTCCTGCCATAATAATAACTTTTACATTTGTTTGTTTCTTTTGATAAATTGCTTTTCCATTATCAAACTCTATTCTTTGAATTTCTCCATCAAGATTCACAATTGGTATTGCTTTTACCTTATTATTCTGAAATGCCGCTTTTATCTTTACCTCCGTAACTTCTGAGGTTCTCAAGATAAACGGATTATAATTAGCAATATCATATGCTTTCTTTCCCTCATAACATCCTGAAATCATTGAGCGTCTTATATCCCCATCTGTAATAACAGCCCATACGTGCATCCTATCCCCGACCAATAAAATGCCATAACCAATAGAATCCATTTTTTTTAGAATTTCCGAAATATCTTCCTCTTCTGACACAAAAAAATTTGACAAATCCATTTTTCTGCCTCTTACTTTTCCTATTCTTATTATATTTTTCAATTTTCTAAAGTATTTTGTTTCATCAAATACTCTACATATTTAAAATCATCTATGTTATCAATATCCACTGATTTTTTTCTTGGCATAATATATCCTATTGTCGTCTCCGTATAATAAGTCCTTTTTGTTTTTAATAAATCATAATTCAAAATATAAATTGCACCGTTTGGAATATAATATCTGGCATTTCCTTGCCGATTATCCATTGCATTATCTATATCAAAACCAGCATTTTTTATAGAACCATCTTCCTTCATACGATAATACCAACTAGCTGGCGTCTCTGCTTCCATAACCGAAACTAATGTTATAGCTTTTTTTTCCTTCCATATCTTTATAGCCTTATCAATATCTTCTTTATCTCTCAATGGAGCTGTTGGAAGCAGCACAACAAAACTTTTCATGCTACAACCATAACAATCCATCACATATTTAGCAGAATGCAAATATACATCAATCGCACTTGAATTATCCTCCGCTAAATATTGGGGTCTAATAAATGGCACATCTGCTCCCATTTTTTTTGCCAAATCCGCTATTTCCATACTATCAGTTGTAACTATAACCCTATTAATCTCATCTGCATTTAATGCCGCTTCTATAGTATAGCTAATCAGTGGTTTTCCACATAACAGTTTTACATTTTTTCCTGGAAGACCTTTAGAACCTTCCCTTGCCGGTATAATTGCCACCATTTTCTTCTCCAAATTTATTAATTTGTCAACATGTTCCACCAAAAAGGCAATATATTTCTCATATCTGTTTGTTTAAAATCAATATCCATATTTTCATATTTATGGAGCAATTCCAAAAATCTCCTATCATACTTTTTTAACAATTGATAATGAATAATTTTTATCCTTCTTTCCTTTTCCAGTCTACTTTTCTCCGATGACAACATTCCTGCAATATTTTTTTCATGGATTCGGTAATATGTGCATGTGCCATTTATCTTTTTTCCTTTTCTCTTATCTAACAATATCCTACTAAATAGATACCAATCGAAAACCAAGGTTCTCGCCTCATATAAACTTTTAATAAACTCTGCTGTTATCTGCCTCATATTAATTGCACAATTTGATAACCCCAAATAATTGCATTCCAATATTCCATCAATTCTATCCGTTATTTCAGGAATTCCTGGCATAATCTCTTTTCCATCAAAACTTAAGATATCATTATAGAAAAAAGCATATTCCTCATTATATTGACCAATTATGCATGAAACCCTATTATCCTTTGCTAGGTCATCACAATCCAATAAAATAAGCAAATCTATATTTCTGGCCAGCGCCTCTTTAAATATCTGAATTCTTAATTCATATGGTTCCAACAGTTCCCCGCTTTTATCAACTATACTAACACGTCTTAAAAATTGGGCATCATAATCTTTCAGTTTCTTTTTCAAAAAACATTGATTAATATTATCATTAATTAACAATATCTCAAAACATTGCGAATCCTGACTTTTCAATGAATTTATAAATTCGTCAAAAAAATCCAATGCTTCCAAATAAACAACACTTGCAACCATTACTTTCATAATATCCTTACCAGTCTAAAAATCATCCATACATATTAATTCATCATAATTTATATCCTTTTTTGCAACTTTTCCCACCACAAAGTAAGCAAATTGGGGAGGTATCCCTGTTCCAGGTCTTTTAAAATCAATATCATCTTCTGTTATAAATTCACCCATCTTAATATTTTTAGCTGCTACAATGCTTCTTTGAAATGCTTCTCTGCGCTCTGATGTTTCATTTACTATTCTTCTATAAGAACCCAACATCTTATAACCCTGCCCTGCAGCCTTACATATTTCCATTAATTCTTCCGGATTTGCAGATACCTTATGATCCCAACCATCCATTCTCTTATCTAATGTAAAGTGTTTTTCTATCATACATACTTTCTTGGTTAATGACATTATTGGAGCAACTGTACCAATTGTATGATCCGAATAGCCTACAGGATATCCAAAGTTGTCCCTTAACATATCTATATTATTCAAATTAACCTCTTCATCTTTTGGCGGATATATAGACACACAATGTAATAGAACTATTTCATGACACCCATTCTGTTCTAAACATTCCACTGCATCACATATTGTATTTAAACCACATAGCCCAGTACTTACAACAACAGGTTTCTGCTTTTTAGCAATATATCTTAAAAATGGAATGTTATTTAAATCCATTGACGCAACCTTAATAAACGGAACATTTAACTCATCAACTAACAGATTTACTTCTCTTTTTGAAAATGGAGTAGATAAAAATTCAATTCCTATCTCCTCACAATATGCTTTCAACAAGAAATGCTTCTCCCTGTTTATATGGTACTTATCCACTATTTCCTCTAATGAATAATCGGTCCTATTTCTATAATCATCTTGTAGGAAATAATTATTTTTATAAACTACTCGTGAGAAAACCGAATTTTTATCCCATGATTGAAATTTCACACAATCTGCACCACACCTTTTTGCCTCTATAATCATTTTTTTTGCTAAATCCATATTTCCATTGTGGTTTGCACCAATCTCAGCTATAATATATGGTTTTTTCCTCTCTTTCAGATATTTATATTCAAACATTAACTTCTCCCTTATTTTCGTCTCTAAACTTTACTGTCTCCACCGGAACCCCAACCACTGTAGTTCCAGCCTGTACATCCTTAACTGCAACGGCTCCAGCTCCTGTCACAGCTCCCATCTGTATCTGCCTGCCTTGTAAAATTTTTGTTCCAATCCCTATCTGTATAAAGCTTCTAACATTTCCGGAAATATTTGCACCAGGTTGGAGCGTACTGAAATTACCAATTTTAACATCATGGCCAATAGCACACCCAAAATTAATTATAATTTATGCGCTCCATCAACTACTTTACTTTTTGGACTAATCTCCCTGCTCCAGCTATCACTATTCTTTTCATGCGGCCAGCCATTTCCGAGCCTCTTCGTTATCCCCCTGTATACAATATATTCCTATCTTTATTAAACAACGTACGCTCCTCCATATTCTTCCTTACTGTCATCCCAGCTCCAATAATGCAATTATCGCCAATATTTATTCCTTGTATTATTGTTGCATTAGCTCCAATAAAAGCTTCACTGCCAACAGTTACATTTCCACAAAGAACGCTTCCAACTGAAATATGAGAAAATGCTCCCACTTGGCAATTATGTTCAACAATAGCGCCTGTATTAATAATACACATTTTTCCAATCTTGGCATCTGCATTAATAACCGCCCTCTTTCCAACATAGACACCCTCCCCAAATTTCACATTTTCTGCTACTATGGCTGAAATATCAATGATATTTGGGATATTATATCCGATAGCCTTTAACTTTCTATACAGTCGGTTCCTTATATCGCTACGCCCCATAAATCCAATTGTTACAAAAGCATTTCTTACCCCGTCAACATAATATCTTTCTAAATCATTATCTGTTCCCAACACATAATAGGCCCCGATACATCGATCCCCCATTTCTTTCTTATCCAAAAAACCTACAATATTATATTTCCTAGCCAATTCAATACTACTAACCACACTATGGGCATGTCCGCCAATTCCTAACAAAATAATATCTTTCATCTTCTAAACCCCATGCTTACATATTTGATGTCACTATAAATGAACTATGCAGACTATACCGTAATGAACAGCAAAAATCATTTTATTTTTTAACATACGATTCATTTCCTAAGCTGGTTTTAATTCCGCTCACTTGCGTCACCCTCCCAGCCTCCCATCTACACATCTTGAAATTATATTTCTATGATGCTTTCCTATCAAATATTATATATATCCGTCTTATATTTTCCTAAATAATGTCTAAAAAAATCAACTGTACTTCGTAATCCCTCTTCCAAAGAATACTTTGTCTTCCACTCTGTCAGCCGCATTATTTTTTTATTGCAGCCAAGCAATCTGTTTACTTCGCTTTTTTCTGGTCTTAGACGCTCGTCGTCACAGATAACCTTTGCATTAACATTAATCATTCCAATTATCCTATTGGCAAGCTGTTCTATTGAAACTTCCTTTTGCGTCGCTATGTTAATCTCTTCACCTATGGTTTTTTCAGATTTATATATTGATATAAATCCCTGTACCGTATCTTTCACATAATTAAAATCCCTGGTAGGCGTTAATGAACCCAACTTTATTTCTGTCTTCCCAGACAGCAATTGTGTTATAATGGTCGGAATCACCGCCCTTGCCGACTGCCTTGGACCATATGTGTTAAATGGTCTCACAATTGTCACTGGTAACTGAAAGGATTTATAAAAACTCTCTGCCAACCTGTCAGCGCCTATTTTAGTCGCTGCATATGGCGATTGCCCCTGAAATGGATGTTTTTCATCAATTGGCACATATTGCGCCGTGCCATATACTTCCGATGTAGATGTAATTAGCACTCTCCCTGTCCCAAACCTCCTAGCTGCCTGCAATACATTCAATGTCCCCCTTATATTAGTGTCAACGTATGCATCTGGTGAATGGTAACTAAATGGTATTGCTATCAGAGCGGCCAAATGAAACACAGCATCCATACCTTGCATAGCTTCTGCTACACCATTCGGATCCCGAATATCACCTTGGAATATTTCCACTTCTTTCATAATACAATTGGGGAGTTCTTCCAGCCATCCCCAATTGTTAAAGGAGTTGTAATACACAAAAGCTCTAACCTGATACCCCTCTTTCACTAATTCCTCCGTTAAATGACTACCAATAAAACCATCAGATCCTGTTACTAACACTTTCATCCTCTATACCCTTCCAACTTACCTAATCTTTCCCATCCAAAACCATTTCTTTCTCCATCTCCCGCCTCTGATTCGCCCTCCGGTAAAACAAAGCCGTTGAAATCTGGCAAAGCTCCGCCGCTTCCCTGCCTTTAATCTCCTTCCCTCTCCACATCCGGTACGCCATCTCAAAATTCCCCGGCATCGGCAATTCCGGCCTGCCAAACTGCACGCCACGGCTCCTGGCTCTTTCTATGCCTTCCTTCTGCCTTTGCTTACGCACCGACCATTCTGCGTCGGCCGCATACTCTAACATAGCTAACGCCACATCCTCTACCAATGTGCCGCACTGCGTCTTTCCCCTCCTGGTGTCCACCTGCGGCATATCCAACACCACCACATCCGTTTTCTTCTCCTTTGTCAGCGCCCGGAACTCCTTTGCAATCTCCCCGTAACTATCCCCAAGGCTCCCAAGCTCCTTTATAAAAAGCAAATCGCCAGCCTTCAGTTTCCGGAACAAATTCCGATACTGCTCCCTGCTGCCGGCGCTGCATTCTTGCCTGTCTACGAAAATATCCTTCTCCGATACCTGCATTTCACGCAAAGTAATCATTTGACCCTCCACATCCTGCCTGCCAGGCAGACCACGGATATAGCCATATATTCTCCCCATAAATATACTCCTTGTTCTTTTGCCGTTTTTTTCATGTCCAAAATAGTATACTTTTTTGGACATTCCTTTTATCTTCGAAATTTTTCTTATTATATTACATTATTATGAAAAAAGCAAGAAATTTTGTCCGCTTTTTTTGACAAAATGACGAAAAACAGACAGAAAAAGGAATGTCCGAAAAAGTATACTTTTCTGGACATTCCTTTTATCTTAATAACAATCAACCACAAAATAACCCCTGCAAACAGCAAACTCCCTCCCTAATGCATTGGGGTTCCTTCCCTTACATCAGGCCAAAACATAAGGCGAATTGAAACCACCTCTTAAGAAACGGAGCTTTCCAAGCACATACTGGCGCCCGTTATGGGAAAATGCGCTTCTCCAAACCGCTCATTTTCCCATAACGCAAACAGCCCCGGCCATCCAATCCATGGCCGGGGCTGTTTCGCCAAAATCACTCAGTGCTGTACATCCTTCATTCGTTTTTCCATATTCCTTGCATACACAGGCCCCATACATTTTTCAAGAACCGGAACCAGTTCATGATCAAAATTCTCCTTCACTGCCGTTTCCTTGCTAATCACCAGCGTATATTCTTTTTCCGGCGTGCAGGCAGGCCACTCCGGCGCGTCCGGGTTTTTCGGATCTCCATTTTTGGCAAACGCCATCACTGACGAAAAGATTAATTTCTCCACGCGTTCCGTCACCCCTTCTTCCTGGGTATAAGGCGCCAGTTCCGTATTGTGGAAGAAGTACGGAATGTCCGCACAATGCCATGGCGTGCGTCCGCCGTCAAAATTCATATCCAAATTGAACAGGTAAGACCATATCCCTCCGCTGCATTTACTTCTATTCCTAATATACGTAATCTCCGGCGCGCGGAAAATAAAGTCCATGGTCATAATATCCACCGGATTGCGCTCCGGATAGGCTTTCCGGAACAGCGCAATCAGCTCCTGCGCTTCCTCTTTCCCAACCTCTTCCTCTACCAGCCGAATCCCGTCCTCCGCAGTCATCTGTGCGCGTTTATATGGAGTTGGGGCAAAAGAGCCAAATTCCCCGAACACACTGCCTACCATCAGCGGCACATGTTCCGTCTCCTTCCTAAACCCATTTACCACAGGCTCGCCCAGGTAGAATGCATTGGGATGCGGCGTGCCGCCTACATATTCCCCTGCTTTCTCTAACGCAGGCTTTACCTTATTGTAAGCCGCAGCCAACGCTTCATAAGGAACGGTTTCCAACCCTTTCACATCTTTTACGCCCAGCTCGTCCATAAGCGCGCGCCCTAATTTTTCCCCGTTTCCTTTGCTGTCCGCCAACGCAGGCCCAATCACGCCGCTCATATTGATGCCTTTTGCATACAGGCCGTCCGCCGCCGGAGTTTGCAGCAGAGTCGTCACTTTTGCGCCGCCGCCCGACTGTCCAAAGATAATGACATTTTCCGGATCGCCGCCAAAACTTTCAATGTTGTCATGCAGCCACTGCAAAGCCGCCACCAAATCGTCCGTTCCTGCATTCCCGGAATTAGCATACTCCTCTCCAAATGGCGACAAATCGCAATAGCCAAGCACATTGAGCCTGTGGTTTACAGACACTGCCACCACCTGCCCCAACTTACACATATTCTCACCCTCATACGCAATCTGCTCTATGGAAGAACCGGCAAAGAAACCGCCTCCATGGAGCCATACCATAACCGGCCTCTTTTCCCCATCCAGCCCCGGCGTCCATATATTCAAGTTCAGACAATCCTCATCCATCGCCCAATAACGGTGTGGAACCATCAACTCGCCAGGCCCAGGCTTAGGCAAATCCAAAAGCGGGCAAACATAGCCGTAACTGATGGCCTGGAATGTCTCTTCCCACGGTTCCACCGGCTCCGGCGCATGAAACCGCTTTGCCTTTGCATAGGGGATTCCCTTAAATATGTACATATCATCATAAAAATAACCGCGGACTTTTCCACTCCCTGTTTTCACAAGCGCAGTTTCTTCCTCATAAATAAACTTCTTCTCCATATGGAAGCCCTCCTATTCCTAATTCTTATTCCTATTTCCTATGCCTATTCCAATTCCGCCCATATCACATGTAAGCCTTTTTACGCAAAATGCAAAAAAATATAAACGTCAGGCCCTATCGTTCCATCCAGCCAGTAACCACACTTCCACCCCTTCCTACTTTGCCATCTGCTGCATTGTCACCAGTCAACGATGCCACCGCATCTCCTCCAGCCTCCGTCTTACAGGCTGACAAAATAACCAGCGCCGGAAGCGTAATTACTGTTCGTACGGAGCGCTAGAGCGTGTTTGAATATTCATTCCCCCAATCTGCACGCTCCACTTTGCGTGATATTTGCGCCAAATTTAATCAACGTAGCCCACTACGCCTCTTAAATTTGGCGCAAATCTCCCACAAACTGTAACGCACATCTTGGGGAAAGCAATTTTCAAACACGCTCTAGTGTTCCATCCAGACAGACAGAAATTAGATTTGTGGGCTGCATGGTTCGTGCCAGCGCCAGGCAAGATTCGACGGCGATGCGGTGGCATCGTCTAGAAATTCTAACGACGCAGTAGTGCGAAACAGGCAGTTCACAAATCTAATTTCTGACCGGATGGAACCTAGAACGTATTTGAAAATTCATTCCTGACAATACACGCCCCACTTTGCGTGATATTTGCGCCAAATTCAGGTTACATAGCCCGCTATATGCCTTTCCTTTAGCGCAAATCTCCCATAAACTGTGAATTACATCTGCCAGAAAACAATGTTCAAACATGCTCTAGTGATATTCTGGCTGTTTTTCCTTGGTTTAACGTTTTAGTTTGTATATTATCATACACTCATCCATTGCTTTTGTCAATCCGAACCTTTAACTTCCATACTGTCCCTGCATAACTTCATTGTCCATATACTGAATAAGTATCTATGTTTTACCGCGTTTGAAACGGAGTGCCGGCAAAAACCCTTCCTTTGAACCATCCAGAGATATCCGGCGCGCACGGCTGTCCATCCTCCCCTGCAAAAATTCCTCTTGAAATCCTCTTGACCAGGGCTTCCTTTCATTGTAGCATAACACTATATCAACCTTTTTACAAACATTTCTAGGAGCGCCCCAATGGTTACCATAAAGGAAATTGCACGGGAGGCAAACGTATCGCCCACTACCGTCTCCCTCATATTAAACAACAAATCCAAAGAGCGGAAAATTTCCGCATCAACCGAAGAACGGGTTCTGCAGATTGCCAAACGCATGGGCTACCATCCGAACCTGCAGGCAGTGGGCTTAAAAAAATCCACCGGGCAATTCTCCTACCGCATCCTTATCTTTTGGGTGGCGGATTCCCGGGCGCAGACGATGTTACGCTTTTTTAACGGAGTGGGCGCCGCCATTGAGCAAGAGCGGCTTCCTTTTGAAGCGCTGCTCCAACCTTACCAGGCAGGTTCCCTCCGCTCTGCCATGAAAGAAGAACTTATCCTTACCTGCCATGCCATCCTTGTATGCAACGCGGCGGAAAGCGACCTGGAATTTCTGGAAAGCAGCAGTTTCCCAAGGCCACTGATTCTTTATAACCGCTATTCCCAAAAATATTCCGGCGTAGTGATGGACGACCGCTCCATAGGCTCCATTCCGGCAGAGGTTTTTGCCTCCCACAACAAGAAAAAGCCTGCCGTTATTACTACCGCGCCCAGTTTTAACGGCATGAGCATCCGGCAGAACCTTTTTGCCTATACCTGCCGGATGCATCGTATGGAAGAGCCGCTGGCCTATTGCACAGAGCCTTCTGCCAGAAGCGGTTATGCCACGACGCTGCGTCTTTTGGAAGAACACCCTGGAACAGACTGCATCTTATATATGCGGGAAGAGCTGGCGTTAGGAGCTTTGCGCGCTTTTCAGGAAAAAGGGATTTGTTTTCCGGGAAATATGGAATTTATCGCCATTGGCGATTCCGCTTTTGGCGTCAGCGAGGTCTGTTCGCCCTCCCTTTCCATTGTACACCTTCCTTTGGAAAAGGTGGCGGCCGAATGCACCCGTCTGCTAAACCGTCACCTGCACGGCCTGGAAAATAAGCCCACCTCTCTGGTAGTCCCGGTGACTTACATCCCGCGTGAAAGCTGCCGGGATAAACAACGATGAGACAGCGCGCTAATGAAAGCCCGTTTACTGTAAGCTGTTTCAAAATATCCCCCATATCATTCTCTATGCAAATAAGCTGTTTTTTGATTTCTGCCGGAAGAAAAGCTTTTGATAAATTGACGCATCCATGTGCGGCATTGGGCTTGCTATATGCCCTTTGCCAGAATGGGGATTGGAGCATTCATCCGCCAAAGGATACAAATTCCATCCTGCCTTATCATTGTTTCAATATCTCCCCAATGTCTGCATTAATGCAGATGGAGCGTTCTGCAATTTCCTCTGGCACATAGGCTTCCCCATAATTGATACAGGCGTAAACTGCCTTCGGATTCGCTGCCGTCATCTGCCAAAACGGATATTTTATGATAACCGGCGTATTGCCGCCAACGCCCAATTCCAAATATAAAATGCCTAACCCTTTATGACGGCGTATAAAGTCCTGATACCGCCTGGCTGCCGTATGCCAGCCGCTGTCTTCAACAAAGGCGCTGTCTGCCCGTAAATTCATTGTCATAGGCGCGCCGCATACGGGACAATGGGGGATTAACCCGGGCGGGATACGCATATTTTCCTGTTCGGCAACCATTTTCTTAATGGCGGATTCATTATCATAAGTCCTGTTGTGACAAGGCTCCCCGCATTGCCATAACCCATAATCGCCCTGCGTATAAAACAATCTTTGTTTATCAAACCCTGCCTTTTGGAAACAGTGGTCTACATTGGTTGTCAAAACAAAATAATCTTTGCCCTGTACCAGACTGTATAAATCATTATAAACGGGTTTCGGCGCATTTTGATAACGGTTGATGAAAATGTAACGGCTCCAATACGCCCAATGTTCCTCTAATGTCCCGTATGGGTGGAAGCCTGCGGAATACATATCCTGAAAACCATATTTTTCTATAAAGTCCGCAAAATTATCTTCAAAGCGTTTCCCGGAATAAGTAAATCCGGCAGAGGCAGACAATCCTGCCCCTGCGCCGATTACAACAGCGTCGGCATTTTCCATTTCCTTTTTCACTTTTTCTATCGAACGCCTTACCTGCGCATTATCCCAATAACCGCTTATAGATTTGATAGTCGCTGTCTTTGAACACATTAAAAACCACCTCCAGACTGTTTTGATTTTCCTTTTGATAGCGCTGTACCGTCTGTATTGCTATTTCGGCAGCTTTTTCATTGGGAAAATGAAACTCTCCCGTGGAGATACAACAAAAGGCGATACTTTTTAACTGGGAGGCTGCTGCAAGTTCCAGGCAGGAACGGTAGCAATCCGATAACAGGTTTTGGTCTTGCCCGGTAACTGTCCCATGGATAATCGGACCTACCGTATGAAGGATGTAACGGCATGGAAGATTATAAGCTTTTGTAATTTTTGCTTTCCCTACAGGTTCTTCTGTTTTCTGCTCCTCCATGATACGGGAACATTCCAGACGAAGCTCTACGCCTGCAGCGGAATGAATCGCATTGTCTATACAACCGTGACAGGGAACGAAGCAGCCTAACATAGCGCTGTTAGCCGCATTTACGATAGCGTCTACAGACAGACGGGTAATATCGCCCTGCCACAAGTAAATGCCCGGCCCGGCCAACGGAATGCCTGATAGTGAAATAATGCCTTTTTCCATACATTCTTCCTGTAAATATGCGTCCTGCACTTCCAAAAATTCTTTTGAAACTGGTTTTGGCGGCCGAATGTTCATAAGAGAACGCAACAGACGTTTCCTTGCTGTATCCTGTGCAGGAATATCTATTGATTTCAATCCGTACTTTTCATTTTGCAGATAATTTATGAGAAAAATAAGCCTTTCTGTCTGTGTCACGGCATCCTCCTTTCCCCGTCCTGCTTATTCTTATTCCGCTACAACAGAAATTCTTTGCTGGACGTGGTTCCCGTTTAACGCTTCGTCAACCATTGCAACCGCATAGTCGGCATAGCTGATTACGCTTTCTCCCTTAGAGTTCAATATGAGTTCTTCACCGCCTAAAATGTATTTCCCGGTCTTAGCTGCGTCTGCCTGAAAATCTCCGGCGGGGCTGATATACGTCCATTTTACATCGGTTCTGCTCCTAAGTTCATCAAGCGCCTTGCCCATATTAAAGGCAAGCGGCTTGAACATTTCCGGAAAGTCCGCCCCGTCCATAACCTGTATGGTATGCTCCGGGTTTACATACAGGCTGCCTGCGCCGCCGACAACAAGAAGCCTCGTTTCTTTGCCGCTTACAAGGTCGCAAAGATGTTTCAGGGAAGCGCTGTGCTGCGGCAAGGTTTCCTGCGTCCACGCACCGAAAGCGTCAACCACAACATCAAAGCCTTCCAAATCGGCTGCGTTCAAATCAAACAGGTCTTTCTGAATGACATTTTTTGCCGCTGACTGGTTCTCACCACGGACAACGGCGGTAACGTCTGCCCCTCTTGCAATAGCCTCCTGGACGATTAACTTTCCCGCTTTCCCATTTGCGCAAATAACTGCGATTTTCATACTTTTGCCCTCCTAAATTTTATTTTGATTTTTGCGGCTTGTTTTTTCCCGCCTGCAAAATTATAATATATCCGTAGGGCAAAAACGTAAAGTACGCACTTTATTGTGCCATAGTTACCGAAAAGAAACGATTGTGAAAAAATGGGGGTTTTTATGGAAAAAGATTTACCTGCCTGCCCGGTAGAAACTACTTTAATGCTTATCAGTAACCGTTGGAAAGCGCTCATTATCCGCGATTTATTAGACGGCACAAAACGCTTTGGAGAAATAAAAAAATCTGTCGGCAATATATCTCAAAAAGTTTTAACTGCAAATTTGCGCTCCATGGAAAATAGCGGGTTACTTACCCGGAAAGTATATCCGGAAACGCCGCCACGGGTAGAATATACTTTAACGGAAACAGGATATAGCTTAAAACCTATTTTAGACGCTATGGTGGCATGGGGGACAGAATACAAACAAAAAAACGGCTGAAACACCGGGAGAATGACGCTGTATAAGCTGTCCTTCTCCCGGCGTTTCCATTACTCCATTTCTTTTATATGCTTTTCCCTATATAGCGCTCGCTTCCAGGCAATTATTTCTCTTCCTCCTCATGCACTGCGCGCATCGCCTGGAATTCCGCTTCCATGGATTTCACCAGCGTCAGCCGCGCCTCCCGGATTTCCATGCCGCCCTGGCCAAAGAAGAATTTCAGGAAAGTCGTATTATGGAACGAAGGATTCAACTGCACCTCTTCTATCCTCCACTCCGTGTCCTCGCCAGTCAGCGAAACTGTCTTCACAATCTGCTTATCTTGCGACAATGTTACAGGAACCTGCGCCAAACCAGGCTGTCCGGTTATCCTGCAGTCTAACTCCAGTTTATAAACGCCCCTTTCCTTCAGGTTCATTTCATAGGTCACACTGCTGCCCTTGCCGGTCTTCATCTCATCCAAAGGCAGGCGGAAAGCAGTTTCTGTTGCGGAAACGCGCACCAGTTCCCCAAAGGATTCCATTTCCTGCGCCACAACTGCCGCCAACTGTTTGTCCAGTTCGCTCTCCCTTCCCATAAAACGCTGGTAGGCAGGCGTGCGAAGCAAATACCTGCAGATATTGGCTGCGCTGCGCAGATATTCCCCTCTGGTTATTGCTCCCTTTTCCAGGCTTTCCTTGGAATTGTCCTTCTGGGAATTTTCTCCGGCGTTCGCCGTTACCATAAACAAATCATTTTGCGCGCGCACCATAGCCGCTATATTTTCCACTTTCCCGGCCGCGCCTTCATCATTTCCTTTCGCCCACCAGTCTGTCATAACGATGCCGTCATACCCCCATTCCTTACGCAGGATGGTCGTCAGCATATCATAGTTGCTGGCAGCCCAAAAACCATTGATGGGATTGTAGGAAGTCATAATGGAATAAGCGCCGCCTTCCGACACAGCGATTTCAAACCCCTTCAGGTACAGTTCACGCAGCGCACGCTCCGATACCACTGCCTCCACATCGTTCCGTTTAAACTCCTGGCTGTTGCAGGCAAAATGCTTAATCGTCCCGGTCACGTTATAACGTCCCATCGCCCGAAGCTGGGCTGCAGCCATCTTCCCTGTCACAAAAGGATCTTCGCTGAAATATTCAAAGTTACGTCCATTTAATGGATTCCGGTGCAGATTGATGCCTGGCCCTAACAAAGTATCCACTTTGTTCTTGCGCAGCTCCAGACCCTCCCACTCAAACAGCTCCTCTGACAGCGCTTCATTAAATGTACTGCCCAAACATGCGCCGTTTGGCATAGCAAAAGCAATGCTGCCGCAGTCCATACGGATGCCGCTTGGCCCATCCGCACAGCACGCCATCGGAAGGCCGAACTCCTGCAGCCTGTCCGTTACGCCGCCGAAAGCTCCCGCCGTACCGGGCGTCACCTTCGGGGAACACATACCTTCGCCCCTGACAATGCAGAACAAATCCTCATCCGACCACTGGGCGAGGAAGGATTCCATGGACACTTTCCCCTCTTCCACATCTGACAGACGGTACCCTTTGTCCCCCGTACAGGGAATGCTCTCCGGAAGCCTGCTTTCGCGCCTTGCGCCCGGTTCCTGCGTACGCAGCGGAACAGCCTCATACGTCACCTGGAACGCGCCGTCCGCCCCGGCCTGCGGC
Source organism: uncultured Lachnospiraceae bacterium (assembly GCA_910578405.1). GTDB lineage: Bacteria > Bacillota > Clostridia > Lachnospirales > Lachnospiraceae > Kineothrix. The sequence continues at coordinate 36,056 of CAJTQO010000032.1, forward strand.
TTCATCCTCTCAAAAGCCGTTACCGGCGCGCAAGCTTCCTCCGCCTCCTTTACCGTCACAGTTTCTTCCAATGCCAGGCTGCCAACGGAAGCGGCGCTTCTTACATCCGTCCCTACGTAAAACACATACTCCCCGGCTTCCAACACCCAGCAGGACTTATGCCCTGTGGCGCCGCTGTCATCATAAGACGCCAGACTATACTGCGGCGCTGTAATCTGCAGCTCCTGCGTCTCCCCAGGCGCCAGTTCTTTCGTCTTCGCAAAACCGCACAGACTCCGCGCCGGTTTCCCCAATGCGCCCTGCGGCGCCTGGCAATAAACCTGCACCACTTCCTTCCCCGGCACAGCGCCTGTATTTTTCACCTTCACACGGACGCAAATCCCGTTGCCAGCCAGTCCGTCTTTCCCTTCCAGCTCTGCCTCCAAAGCAAAAGATGTATAAGAAAGCCCGAATCCAAAAGGATAAAGCACTTTATCTTTGGCAAAGGTTTCAAAATACCGATACCCTACATAAATATCCTCCTGGTACAGGTTTCTCTTTTCGTCCCCATGGTTGCGGGTGGAAGGATAATCGGTGATATCCCTTGCAATGGTATCCGTCAGTTTCCCGGACGGGGACGCCTCTCCTTTCAGCACATCCAACACACCGTTCCCGCCTTCCTGGCCACCCTGCCATACATACAGCACTGCAGACGGCTGAAAACGCTCTACCCATTTCATATCAATAATATTTCCAACATTCAGAAGCGCTACTGTACGCTCAAAGGTCGAGCATACCAATTGCAGCATTTTTTCTTCATCCTCCGTCAGCAAATAGCTGCCTGCCTCTGCCTTATTGTCCTGATCCTCCCCGGCTGTTCTGGCAATCACCACCACCGCCGTATCGGATTCTGCACGGACACTGTCCACCAATTCCTGCGTCAGCGGCATTTCCTTCTGGAACCAAGGTTCCGCAGCCCATCCCGTCCCAGCGTCAAAGGGATTCTCCTTCAGCCATTCCTCATAAGTCGCTTTCAATTTCGCATTCAGTACAAAGCCGCTTCCTTCCATAGCTTCCCGGATGCCTGTTACATAACTGGTATTTACCAAACCGCCGGAACCTGTGCCGCTCTTATAATAATTGTACTGGCCCCTGCCAAACAGCGCAACCTTCTCTCCCTCTTTCAAAGGCAGCACATTCCCCTCATTGCGCAGCATAACAATCCCTTCTGCCACTACAGCCCTGGCTGTTTTCGCATACTGCGCCACATCAAACGTCTTCTTCCCCTTTTCCATTCCCTCGCCTGTTCCCATTTCTTTCCTCTCCCTTCTTTTCTTCCAGTTCCGTATCCCAAAACACCTTCTATCATATAACAACTGCATACCGTAACGCAATGACGCAATTTATGCAGATGGAACTGTCCTTTTCTAACTTTCCCCTTTTTTCTATATGCTTACCGATAGCCTCTACGTTTCAGCTTCATCCCTTTTAAATAAATATCCGGAATATGATACCTGACTGGTTCCGCCTTCTTCTTTTGATATTCCTTCAAAACGCCAATATCTATCAAATGATCAACTGCTGACTTCAGATTTTCCTCTTCTATGCCACACTTGGCTAACGCTACATATAATACTTCTTCATCCACAGGAAATGTACTGCAATAATCCTTTAACTTCTCAAACACTGCCCGATATTCCTCATATTCCTCAGACATATCCGTGATCCTGTCTTCTGACACCTCTTCCACGGAATTCTCCAAAGACTTAGGGGACAATATCTGCTCCCCTTCTTTATTCCCACTATCCATCCATTCCAATTCCCGTCTGGCAGACACGGAAAATAATGTAACAATGCTCCTTGGAACTATTTTATCATTGGTATCGGCTAACCGATAATTAATCCAATTATATGTGTATGCTTTATTCCCCTTACCCATTTTTTCCCCAACTAACAAATTCAATATAATCTTATTGGTTTCTTCCGCAGGCTTTGGCATAATCCCTACCAAACTCGATTCCGCTAAGGAATATCCCTCTTTTTCCAACGCCGTTTTAATAAAAACGTTCAACTCCCTGCTAGCTTCCATCATTCGCTTCCATAGCATAGCCAGCAAATAATCATACGTCCATTCGATATTGCTTCTATAATTATTCAATTTAATTTTGTCCGTCAATAAGACTTCCTTCCTAAAAATATCATTACGCAGAAATATCTTAGCCCGCAGGTTCTTATATCTTAAGTTGCCTTCCGCCCAGAAAGCAATTAACTCAGACACCAATCCGCTTCGGTATTCGATATCTATACAAAAATCAAGGGAATCATAAGTTATAATAACAGTCTTACCGTCCTCCTCCAAATATTGGTTGATTTTACTTAAAAGCTCTGATAATTCTTCATTTATACTTGAATGTTTTCTTATAAAAGGAATTACCTGGCTATACTTACAGGATAAAATCTCTTCCAAATATCCGCAACTTTCTATAGCATACTCCTGTATTACCCTCTCCAACGTCCTAACCGCAAGTATCTTCCAGAAAACCGCATAATACTCTTTATTCCCCGTTTTTCCAACTCCCCTGAAATTAGCCTTGTCAGGAAAATCTTTTGTTGCATCCAACCCTGTCAGCCATGTCGTATGCAAAACTTCATCCTGTGGAATGCCAATATACTCTGCCATTGCTTTCGCATACTCTTTACAATTCAGCGCTTTGAACAAAGCTGTCTTCCCACTGCCTTTGGAACCAGTGATTATAAATTTACTGCTGTCAAAAATATATTTATACTCTTTTAAAGGATAAAAATTCCTTTTAAGGCTTTCATAAGAATCAAACTCATTTTCCGCAGACGCCGTTTTAGAAAGAAGCAGCCCCTGCAATGCCTGCAGAATTGTTTTTTTATCCCCCCAAGGCGCCTTTCCCATTTCTCTGACTTTCTCCTCTGTGCTTTCCAGCATATCCGAAATCTGCTTATAGATATTTCGGTCGCCGTCCCTGGCAAGCAATTGCAACAGCTTTGACTCTGAATTGATATTGGCCGCCACCACATCATAGCTGATATTCAATGGATAATGAGCCGAAGACTTATCATATAAATCCGGTATTTCATCAAAATAGCCTGCCCTTTCCAACGCTGCAAAACTATTTCTGATATAATATTCCGTTTCCTCTTCCGCTGCATCTTCCAAAACCGGAACCGGAGTGTTCACCAGGTAAAAAGATATCCCCTGACTGCACAACCTGGGCAGGATAAAATTCATTCCTGTCATATTCTGCTCATTCCCATAGAACATCGCCACTACCTCATCAGAACAGTTGAACAATGTCAGCCCTCCAATATCGTGTATTCCCGCCCTGGAATCAATAAAAATGTAATCTGGCTGATACTGCGTCTGAATACATTCAAACAACCCAGCAAGTGGGTTTTCCTGCCCATAATATTTCGGCATATTGAAATCCACACGGGAAAGCTTATGGTAATATTTCTCATAATCCCCACAAGCCAGGTTCCCTGCCTGCATCACATACAATTCCCCGCCATCCATCCCTAACAATTCCTTCGATGAAACCGGATAGATATATTCATCCAAATCTATCTGGCCATTCCCCTTTTCATATTCAACCAAAAAATCAATCACCCCATATGACGGATAATCCATTCCTTTTTCCTGCCGCAAGACGGTAGACAAACCAGGAGCCTCCAAATCCATATCAATGGCCACCACCCTTTTGCCTTTACGGGCGGTCTGTAATGCCGCCAATGCCAACGCCGTAGTCCTCCCCACTCCTCCTTTATAGGAATAAAATGAAACTACTTTTGCATCCTTCCCCACTCTCTTTCCTGTTATATAATTCCAGTTTTTCTTTACTAACGGCCGTTCGCCATAGTAAATATGCGTCCTTATCTTTCTTGTATTTTTTGAAATCTCCTCAAATAAAATATGCGTCGCGCTTATACTGCGCACCTGCCCTACCCAGTTGTTCCCAACCAATTCCACAATGCCGCTCTTAACTGTATCTATATCAAAACTCCCAGTTACATAAACAGAAATCCTGCCATACACGTCCCGTATAACATAGAAACAGCATTCCCCTTCCGTTTCCAATGTCTGCAAATACTCTATAACCCTATCTTTTATTTCATCAAAATGTATCATACCAGCGCTCCGTCAATTTCCATTTTTATTACCATATCCATCAATAATTCTATTTCTGCATGTATATCCGATGCCAGTGTCTCCGTATTCCATATACTGCTGTCTGCCTCATACCTTTTATTTGGATTCCAATGATTCAATATATTTGTGCAAACACTTTGCACATCCAGGCAATAACTGGAAACTGCACATCCCTCAAAGGTAATCAAATTTAATTCCGTCTTCAAATCACTCACTTTATGCCCAAAATCCATCACGTTCTGACGATTATTTGAAAATATATGTCCCTCGTTAGCAGATATCAACAATATCAGTTTGCAATAACATTCTAATATGTAGCCTGACAAATAATTAGCATTAAACCACTGCCGCTTTTTATATAATATATCCACAGACTCATACATCCGGTAAACCGTATCATGATAATTATCATTTGCTGCCATGCTATCTCCTGTCCCATCGCAAAACATGTTTGCCATGTCTGTCTTATCCATTCTGTTTCATTTCATGTTTCCAGCGCCACAAATCCCTATAGCGTGTTTAAAATTGTTTTCTGGCGAATGTAAGATGTACGCCACAATTTGTAGAAGATTGGCGCCAAAGGAAAGGCGTATAACCTGAATTCGACGCAAATATCACGCAAAGTGGAGCGCACAAATGTCAGGAATGAATGTTCAAACACGGTCTAACACGCAGAATTTCTATTATTTATTATTTTGTATAAATTATAACGGTTTAACAACTTCCAAAATTTTTTCCCGCTTATGGACTGCAGCAGACCGGATATCTTTATTTATTATACTTCTTCTCCCTTCTTTTGCCAACTTATGATTTGTGAAAAAAGTAAAAAATATAAGCCTCCCAAAACATATAAAACTCATTTCTGCTAAAAATTGGCCAAACCAATGCAAAAATATCATTGCCGAAAAGTTCATAATGCCCTATACTTAAAGATAGCGATACCTAAAGAAAGAAAAAGGATATAAAATATATGGATAAAGAAAAAATCATAAAACCGCTTTTGCTCCTTGCCACCATAGTCCTGTTCAGCTCCATTATGATAAAGACTTTTTCCCGCTCCGAAACACTGGCGGAATATGCCGCCAAAAATTCTCTGGACAGCGAAACGGAAACTGCGCAGACTGCAGAAAAATATTCTGATAAGCCGTCTCCCGAACAGGAACAGGCCATCTCGCATAATATATCACAGGATAGTCTGGCACAGAATGATACGAAGCAAGACAATATCACACAAAAGAACGCAACACAAGACAATAACGCACAGAAGAATCCCACGCAAGACAATAAGACGCAAAATAACATAACGCAGAACGACAATACACAAAATAGCGCAGCGCAGGACAATAGCGCACAGAATCAGACTGCGCCAGAGCATATGAAACCGGATAAAGATTCCGCAAGCAGCCCCACAAATCAAAAAAGCGAGGACAATGATATGACGGCAAACCCTAACCGGGTCACATACAAAAACGGTTTTTATTATGAACCCCTGTCAGAAGAAATGGTGAAACGGATTACCGGAATATCCTATCCGGTGACAGAATCGGAAAAAGACAATACCATAGCAGAGGCCATTAATATCGTAAACTCTGCCAGCGACATTCAGATTTCCTATGACGACTTGTGTTATATGAGCGTACTCCATTATAATTTCCACGGCGTGGAACGGACTGGGGAACTGATTTGCAACAAGGCCATTGCACAGGACTTGGTGGAAATCTTTTATGAATTATACCAAAACGAATATCAAATCGAGCAAATACGCCTGATTGACGAATATAGCGGCGATGATGCCCTCTCCATGCAGGACAATAATACCTCCTGCTTTAATTACCGTGTGGTAGATGGCACCTCCAGCCTGTCCAAACACGCCCTTGGGCTTGCCATAGATATTAATCCTTTCTTTAATCCCTATGTTGTCTTCCAGCCCGATGGCTCCACCTATATTTCGCCCAAAGGCAGTGAAACTTATGCCGACCGCACCAAAAGCTTTGCTTACAAAATTGATGAAAATGACTTATGCTATAAATTATTCAAAGAACATGGCTTTACGTGGGGCGGACATTGGAATTCCTGCAAAGACTACCAGCATTTTCAAAAAACGCCGCAATAGCCGCTGCGTTCCCCTTTCACCAGGCTGTCTGCCCTGGTGAAGGAGTTCTCTTTCTCCTTATTTTCTAATAATTCTTACAGTGGTAACAGGCTTGCCTCCATTCTGCCCTTCTTTCCATTTCCGGCTATAACTGACCCAACTGATTTCCCTCCCGGCTCCTTGTTCCGGGTTCTGCCAATCCTGTCCGCCATAGTTTTCTTTGTTCAGCTCTGCGCTTCCTACATTCGCTAAATCCTCTTGTCCCATACTGACTCTCTCCCCCTCCTGCCGCCCATCCCC
>CAJTQO010000033.1 GCA_910578405.1 uncultured Lachnospiraceae bacterium
GGGTTTGGGCGTCGCAGGGGGGACAGGTGGCGCTGGGGCATCAGAGGCTTTCTATAGTGGATTTGTCTGCAAACGGCGCGCAGCCAATGGAATCCCACAGCGGCCGGTTTGTAATTGCTTTTAACGGGGAAATTTATAATTACAAAAAAATTGCTGCAAAACTGACCGAGGAAAAGAAGGCGTCGGCTTTTCGCGGGACTTCGGATACGGAGGTTTTGCTGGAAGCGATGGAGGCGTATGGGGTGGAACAGGCCATTTCCATGTGTAAGGGAATGTTTGCCATTGCATTATATGATCAGAAAGAACGGGTTTTATATTTGCTGAGGGATAGAGTGGGGGAAAAACCGCTCTATTATGGTTTTATTGGCAGGGAAACCTTTGCTTTCGCTTCGGAGGTGGGGGCCATTGCACAGTTGGACGGTTTTCGCAACCCGGTGAACCGGAAGGTGTTGGATATTTATTTTACCCATGGCTATATTCCTGCGCCGTATTCTATTTATGAGGGGATATATAAGCTGGAGCCAGGCACAATCCTGACAGTGAGGGCGCCGTTTGGCAGGGAAAATGTAGCAGCGTCGGCGTACTGGTCGATGAAGGAGGCTGCCAGGAAGGGGCAGACGGATTTGTTCCGGGGAAGTGAGGAGGAAGCGTCGCAGGAGCTGGAGCGGCTGTTAAAGGCTTCCATACGGGAGCAGATGGCGGCGGACGTGCCGGTGGGGGCTTTTTTGTCTGCGGGAATTGACAGCAGTACGATTGTGGCATTGATGCAGGAGCTGCATGGCGGCAAAGTGAGGAGTTTTACCATTGGCATGGAAGAAGAGGGGTATAATGAGGCGGCGGCGGCCAAAGAGATTGCACGGCATCTTGGAACCGAGCATACGGAATGGTATATTACGCAAAGGGACGCTATGGATGTGATTCCGAAGCTGGCCTATATGTTTGGGGAGCCCTTTGCGGATTCTTCTCAGATTCCCACTTATCTGGTAAGCCGTATGACAAGGGAGCATGTGACCGTTTCTTTGTCAGGGGACGGGGGGGATGAACTGTTTTGCGGGTATACCTCTTATGAATCGGTCAGCCGCATCTGGAGCAAAATGAAACGTGTGCCGTATTTTATCCGTAAGCCTTGCAGCAGTTTAGCGCTGCACAGTCCGCTGGCGCGTAATCCGGTATACCGGACAAAGGGGATGCTGCTTGGCGCTAAAGGGCCTGGGAAGCTGTATGAAATTTCCTATGAGACAGACCCGATAATAAAAAAAATCAGTAAGAATCACGCCTATTGCCCATATAAGTACAATGAATTTGAAGAGGGGTATCTGGAGGAAGTCAACCATAATGTGATGCTGATGGATTTATTGATGTATCATCCGGACGATATTTTGGTAAAAGTAGACCGGACAGCTATGGCGGTTTCCCTGGAAACCAGGGTGCCGATGCTGGATAAGGATGTAGTGGAGTTTGCCTGGTCTCTGCCCATTGCCTATAAGAGGGAAGGAAAGATAGGGAAAAAGGTATTGCGGGATGTGCTGTACCGCTATGTGCCGCGGGAGATGATGGAGCGGCCCAAAAAGGGGTTTAGCATCCCGATTGATAAATGGCTTCTGAAACCGGAGCTGCGGGAGTGGGCGGAATGCCTGTTGGACAGAAAGGCCGTGGAGCGGCAGGGGATGTTAGATGCGGAAGTTGTGGAGCGGATTTGGCAGGATTATACGCAGAAGGGAATCTGGCGGATTCAGATTTGGTTTTTGCTGATGTTTCAGGCTTGGATGGAGACGCAGTATAAAGAGGGGAGATAGGGCGCCGGACAGAGAGCCCCTGACGGGGACGGGCGGCGTATGTCTGCGTGTAAGGCCGGATGAAACGGGACGGAATCCAAGCGGCGTAGAATGGGATTTAGGAGAGGGAAATGAATATTATCCGGATGTCGGGGGGAATTGGGAACCAGATGTTTCAGTATGCGCTTTATCTGAAGCTGGTTTCCATGGGAAAGGCAGTAAAATTTGATGATGTGACGGAATATGCGTTGGAAAATGCCAGGCCGGTTATGCTTTGGGTGTTTGGGATTGATTATCCGAAGGCATCCAGGGAGGAAGTGATTGCCTGGACGGATGCGGCGCCGGATTTTGTAAGCCGGGTGCGGCGCAGGCTGTTTGGAAGGAAGAGTAAGGAGTATCATGAACGGTCGTTTGACTACGATGGGGATGTCCTTGGAAAGGAAGACGCTTATTTATGCGGCTGTTTTCAGAGCGAGCGGTATTTTAAAGATGTGGAAGACGCGGTGCGGGAGGCTTTCCGTTTCCGCAGGATGGAAATTCCGGAAGGGATACAGAGGCAGGTTTTAGAATATGAAAGGCAGATAGGGCAAGGAGAATCGGTGAGCATCCATATCAGACGGGGGGACTATCTGGAGGCGGAGCAGGTGTATGGAGGAATTTGCACAGAGGCATACTATAACAGGGCGGTTTCTTATATGCTGGAAAAATATCCGGCGGCGCATTTTTGGATTTTTACCAATGATGAGGCTTGGGCGCAGGCTTGGCGCAGGAAAATGGATGATTTGGAAGATGGGCGCTGTAGAGGGCGTTTTCATGTGGTCAGGGGGACTTCGGAGGAAACCGGGTATATTGATTTGATGCTGATGGGCAAGTGCAGACACCATATTATTGCCAACAGCAGTTTTAGCTGGTGGGGGGCATGGCTGAATCCGTCTGAGGAGAAATGTGTGATAGCTCCGGCCAGATGGTTAAATACATGGGAATGCCAGGATATTTTTACAGAGGGTATGGTGAGAGTGGACGCGCAGGGCAGAGTAAAAGGGCGCGGTAAGACATAGGCGCATCCAAAGAGAATGGAGTCATGGTTAGGAGGGTTTGATGGACAGAGAGGCGCTGGTTACGGTTATAGTGGCAATCTATAATATAGAAGAGTATTTGCCGCGGTGTGTGGAGTCCATTTTGGCCCAGACGTATCAGAACCTGGAAATCATTTTAGTGGACGATGGGTCTGTGGATGCTTCGGGACAGATTTGTGACGATTATGCAAATGCAGATAAACGGATAAGAGTGATTCATAAAAAGAACGGCGGATTGTCCGATGCGCGCAATGCCGGACTGGATGTGGCGGCAGGGGACTATATCGGTTTCGTGGACGGGGACGACTGGGTGGAGCCGGATATGTACCGGGCAATGTATACGGCCTGTGAAAGGGAGAAAGCGCAGGTGGCGGCCTGCAGATATAAACAAATAACAAGGTCAGGCATTATTGACGCATCTACTGCAAATAGTGTATCATTATCAAAAGCGGAGGCATTGGAAATTTATGTCTGCGGAAATGAGAAGTGTCTGATTTACAATTCGGTCTGGAGCAAGCTGTTTCAGGCAGGGTTAATCCGGGGGATGCGTTTTCCGGTGGGCAAAAATTCGGAAGACATTATGTTTACCACAAAGGCGTTTTGCAAAATGGACAGGCTGGTTTATCTGGATACGGCTTATTATAATTATGTATTGGACAGGGAAGGCAGCATCATGAATGAAAAGGCGGGGGAGCGCAGGCTGAAGGATGAGATTCCCTTCTGGCGGGAGCAGATTGCTTATATTAAAGGAGCGGGAATGCCGGGGCTTTCGGATAAGGCGGCGTATCATTTTTACCGGAGGATGTTGTTTTATTATATAGATTTTATGGAGCAGAAGCAGACGCGGATGTTTGCAAGGGAAATCGTGAAGCAGCTTAGGCAGGATAAGAAACTGGGGGAAATCAGAAGGATTTACCAAGCGGACTATGTGGCGGCAGGGGACAAGGTGCGGATGAAGTTTGCGCTGGCCTGGCCGGAAGCCTATTATTATATAGTGAAGCTGTATGACAGGTTTGTGATTCCGCTGCGGATTGGAAGGGCGGCGCATGGATAAGCCGCAGGCAGGGGCGTGTTTGCGTTAGTCCGGAGGCATGGGAAAGGGATATGCCACAAGGAAGCAGGCTTGCAGCGGTGGCGTCCTGGCAAAGTCTGGTTTTGGGGATGGGATGAAAGAATGGAATAGGCATAGAAGATTTTGCGGCCGCCGGACGATTGGGAGGGGCGGCAGGAAGCGAGGCAGAGGTGAGGGGAAGGGACATACGGGAGGAAGGAAAGGGGCGCAATGGGCGAATATAAGAATGGCCGTCTGCAACTGCCCAATGTTACGTTAGCGGCAATGGACAGCGTAAAGGTCAGGGCGACGGTAAAAGCTTTGGAATACAGCATGAAGGAAATTGATTTTGGTGAGACAGTGTTGGTGACGCACCGAAAGCCATGGTTTTTGCCTAGGGGGATTGCTTACAGGCATATAGAGAAGCTGAAAAATATTGATGCTTTTAATTATAATATGATTTACCGAATGCATGAATATATCCATACGGATTTTATGCTGCTGGTGCATTATGACGGGTTTGTGGTGAACCCGGATATGTGGCGGGATGAATTTTTGGAGTATGACTACATTGGTTCTCCGTTTCCGCTGCCGAAGGATGATTTTTCATACCGGGATGTGAATGGAACTGTCTGCCGGGTGGGGAACAGCGTATCCATACGGAGCAAACGGCTGTTAGAATATCCGACGAAAGCGAAGATTCCGTTCGAGGCGGATCATGGCTTTTTTAATGAGGATGGTTTTATCTGCTGCAAGAACCGGCATTTGTTTGAGGCGGCGGGGATGAAATATGCGCCGCTGGAGGTGGCAAAATATTTCGGACATGAATCCATGCTCCCGGAAACGGAAGGGATACGGCCTTTTGTGTTTCATAAATGGGCAGGGACGAACGCGGAGTATCCGCGGTTTACATGAATGGGATTTGGGGAAGAGGGCAAGTGAGGGATGCAGCGTTGGAATAAAAACGGAGCCGGAATGGGAGGAAACAATGGTCTACGATAGTTTTCAGTTTTTCAATGAATTGGATATTTTATATTTAAGGATGAATATTTTGGACGAAGTGGTGGACAAGTTTGTGATTAGTGAGTCCACCGTGACGTTTTCCGGGGCTCGGAAACCATTGTTTTATGCGCAAAATAAGGAAATGTTCCGGAAATTTGAACATAAAATCATTCACAATGTGGTGGAAGACACTCCTATGGACTGTGATGCGTTTACAAGGGATCATCATCAAAAATGCGCGGTGGCCAGGGGGCTGGCAGGCGCAAGGCCGGAAGATGTGGTTATTTTCAGTGATGTGGATGAAATTCCCAATCCTGAGACGTTAAAGAAGCTGCTGCCTGCGGTGGAGGACGGAAAGATTTATATGCTGGCGCAGCGGCTGTTCTATTGTTATTTAAACATGGAAGAAGTGTCAGGGAAGCTGCTTTCCATGACCGGGGAGTTTGAAGGGGTGGAAAAGCCAAGGTGGCTTGGAACGAAAATATGCCGTTACAGTATGCTGAATCAATATACTACGGAAGAACTGCGCAATAAGGAGCAGAAGGAAGTGGGAGTCCGGGTGCCGGATGGGGGATGGCATTTCAGCTATATGGGCGGCGGCAGGAATCAGTCGGTGGAGGAGCGGGTAAAGTATAAAATTAAGAGCGCGGCCCATCAGGAATACAATAACCGCTCGACGTTATCCAAGGTGCGGCGCAATATAAAGAGCCATCAGGATATTTTCGGCAGGGATGCGCAGATGGTCCAGGTGGAGATTGATGAAACTTTTCCGGCATATCTTAGGGAGAATATTGACAAATACCAATATTTGTTGTATAAAAAGCCGAAATGGTATGAATTTTGGAAATGAGAAGAGGGACGCTTTGTGAGCGGCTGGGATGTAATTGGCCAAAAAGCTGACAGGGGCAGGGAAAAGCCGGATATGTTAAGGATAGGGAAGGGGGGAGCGGTTATGATAGGGACGGAATTTTTGCAGGGGCAGGGATTGGGAAACCAGTTGTTCTGCTATGTGTCGGTGCGGTGTATTGCAAAAGACGCCGGATATGAATTTGGAACCGCCGGACAGGGGCAATTGGCGGTCAATATCCATAGCAAAAAGGGAATGTATTTTATGGATATGGATTTAGGAACGCCTATTTTAGATAAAAGAAAATTTGAAGTTTACAGAGAAAAGGAAGAGAGGCTATATCTGAAAAACTGTGTGCATGATATGGTGCATGGATGTTATGTGGCGGGGGCGGATGAAGAGATTTACCAAATTGCCGATGATACGCTGGTGTATGGCAATTTGCAGGCGGAGCGTTATTTTGCGCATCATAGGGAGGAAATAAAGGGATGGCTGAAGGTGAAGGAAGAGTACGATTCGTATAAGTATACAAGGGAGAACCTGTGCATCCTTAATATCCGGGGGGGAGAGTATGCGGACAGCCGCCCGTTGTTTCTGCGCAGAAAGTATTGGCTGGATGCGATGGAAAATATGCGCAGGATAAGGCCGGATATGGAATTTATGGCAGTGACGGATGATGTGGAAACGGCAAAGCGTTTACTGCCGGAAGTGGAAGCGCATGATTTTGGGCTGGCAGGGGATTATGTGACGGTGAAAAATGCAAGATATTTGATTGTATCCAATTCTTCTTTTGCCTTTTTCCCGGCGTTTACCAGTGAAACGGTGCGGAAGGTGATTGCGCCCAAATATTGGGCGAGGCATAATGTTTCGGATGGTTACTGGGCCTCGGAGCAGAATATTTATGGGGGATTTTGGTATCAGGACCGGAAAGGGCAACTGTTTTCGGCGCAGGAGTGCAGGAAGGAGTTAGAAGAGTATCGGTCAAATGGCAGGGGAAGGATGGCGAAGGCAAGGGGAATGGATGCTTTTTCTGAAAAGGAAGTGCGCAGACGAAAGACGGCGGATCAGCTTTTGCACTGGACGGATAAGGCGGTTGCGAAGGGGAAGAGGATGGTAAGGGGAAAGCGATAAGGCAAGGAGAAGGAGTGCAGGCAAGGCGGGAATTTGAAAGGGCATTCAGGCCAAAGAAAGAAGATTGGTAAGGCGCGGATTGGAAAGTGGGGCCACAAAAAAGGAAGGCGCAAGACGGGACGGCATTTTGGTGAGGCTATATGGGGAAGCGTGTTTTGGGATGCAAGGAAAAGGGAAGGGAATGCATAAGGGGCAGATGAGGAAAATAGTCAGAAAAGCGGTTGAAAATAGATTTATTATTATTTTATCTTTGTTGGCGTTAGGGATATTTTATGCAGTAAACCTTAGGCCGGGAATTATTAAGGGCTCGGATGATTCGTTCCATCTATGCCGTTTGGAAGGGCTGGCGGTGGATTTGTCATATGGTGTGTTTCCCGTGAAAGTCCATTCACCGCTTTGCTTTGGCTACGGATATGGGGTGGGGATATTTTATCAGAATCATTTGCTGTATTTTCCGGCTTTGCTTAGGGTTGCAGGCGTATCGCTTGAACTGACGTATAAAATATTCAGCGGATGTATTATGACTGCAATATATGGCTCCGCATTTTATGCGGCATATCGGATTAGCAAAGATAAATATGCCGCATTGGTTGCTGCGGTATGCGTGCTTTTTTCCTGGAATATGGTCAGCGATTTTTATCTTGACTTTCATATGGCGGGGAGTATGGCGATGATTTTTATCCCTCTTGCCATTGCCGGAATGCTGGATTTTTTATTGGAGGATAAGAAGCCTGTTTTGCTGGGCGCCGGTTTTCTCGGATTGATTTGCACACATATTCTGTCAGCTTATTTAACCTTTTTTGTCTGCGCCGCAATTGCCTTATCTTATGCAGGCAGATGGGTGAACAAGCCGAAGAAAATAGGGGAAGGGATATTGGCGGTAGGGGGGACGCTGGCGCTTTCCATTTCTTTCTGGCTTCCTATGTTGGAACAGTTCCGGGTGCAGGAATATAAAGTGTCACGGCCCTGGACGCAGCCGGAGGAACATACACAGCTTCTGTTTTCGCTGTTTGGGCAAGGGGGTATGGGATGGCTTTTGTTTTTGTGGATATTGGCTATCCTGCTTTTCCTTACAGAGAGGGGAAAGAAGGTAAAACAACGGGGGCTGTTGTATCGCCTGATGGGGATTGTGTTTTTTCTGTTCTTTGCAAATGCCTCGGAGGCTTTTTGGAGACTGACAAAGCCAGTGACCGGAATGGTGCAGTTTCCGGTAAGGCTTTTTACCGTTGGCTCTGTTCTGGCTGCATTTTCAGTCGCTGTAACGTTAAGCGAAATAAGGCAGGAGAAAAGGAAAAAGGGGATAGCGCTTATTAATTTTCTCGGCGCGGCGTATTTTTTTATCAGCGCGTTAGACGGGGTTGGAATCGAAACTTTGGATTTGGGCGATAAAGCCGTTTACGAAGCCTGGGCAGGAATCAGCGCCGGGGAAGAATGGCTTCCTGTGGAAACCACAAGGGAAATGTTGACGGATGCGACGCTGGCGGTGGCGGACGACGGGACGCAGGCAAGGGGGAGAAAGGAAAAGGGCAGGTTCCATTTCACTATGGATATGGAGAAGGGGTATTATGACATTCCTTTTGTCTATTACCGTGGATATGCGGCGCAGACGCAGGAAGGCAGCAGGCTGGAAGTGGGGAAAAATACGGAAACTTCCATGGTAAGGGTATGGATTCGGGAAGAGGACAGGAAAGGCGGGGGAAGCCACGAAGTTACGGTATGGTATGACGGCACAAAGATACAGAGGCTAAGCTATATAGTAAATCTTCTGGCGTTGGCAGCCATGGCGGCAGTCTGGCAGTATCTTAGAAGGCAAAGGAGCAGGAGAAATGAGGAAGAAGTGGAAACGGGCGCAAGAGGCAGTGTCCGATAAAAAGATTGCAATAGCGGCAGTCGCGGCATTTTTGCTCAGCCTGGCGCCCATCCTTTATCTGGCCGGGTATGCGAGGCCAAGCGGGGACGATTATGGATACAGTGTATATACCCATGCGGCGTGGCTGGATACCCATTCTGTGGTGGAAGCGCTGAAGGCGGCGGCCTATACGGTGAAGGAGATGTATTTGAGCTGGAATGGGGACTGGTGTACCGTATTTTTGTTTTCCCTGATGCCGGAAGCGTTTGTGCCTTATAGTTATTGGACGGCGCCTTATTTTATGGTGGGTGTGACGGTTTTAGGCACAACAGTGTTTCTGTATTATGTAATAGTGAAAATAGTCGGTTGCAGCTGGGAGTATGCGGTCATTTTGGACGCATTGACACTGTTTGCGTCGTTTCAGTTTATACCAAGCACAGCGATTGGAATGTATTGGTATGTGGGGGCAATGCATTATATGGTTCCCCATGCCGTTGCGCTGTTGGCGCTGACGTTTGGCTTCCGGTATTATAAGACGCGGAAAATAAGGAATATTGCGTATGCATCCTTATGTATGTTTATGGTTGGAGGAAGCAGCTATTTTTCTTCGCTTCTTGTTTTTATGGCATATGCCGCAATGATGCTCTTGTTTTTCCGCAAGAGGAAAGACGTTTTTTACTTGCTGATTCCTTTTTCCATTGGGGCGGCCGGGTTTGTCGTACAATGCGTCTCTCCGGGAAACCGGACACGGGCAGGGGAAGCTTTTGGATTTCATGTAAGTGACGCGGTTGCTACTGTGGCGCAGTCGCTTTGGCAGGGGATAACGGTAAATGGGGAATATATAAAGGAAAAGACGCTAATATACGTTATTTTCCTTTTATGCGCGGTTTTCGGCTGGGCAGGGTTGCTGAAGCGCAAAAGCAGTTTCCGGTTCCGTTATCCTTTGTTGTTTGTCGGTTTTATGTATGGGGTATACAGCGCCATGTTCGCGCCCGCTATATATGCGGCGGTGGATGTTTCCAGAGGGCCGGAAACTATGGTGTATTTGACGTTTTTGCTGGCAGTTTTGTTTTCCATCCTGTATGTGGAGGGGTGGGCGATAGAAAAACTGAAGGAAAGCGGAAAGGGCAGGTTTTGTGAAATTTTGCTGGATGTAGCGCAATACCGTGCGAAAGTGGGGGCTGTGGCGCTGCTGGCGGCTGCGGCATTGACGTTTTTTTGCAGGAATTCGCTTATGCATTGTGTGGATAAGCAGGTTTTTGATTATGTAAGCAGCGGGCAGGCAGAGGATTTCCGTAAGCAGATAGCGTCCCAAATGGAGATTTTGTTGGATGACTCTGTGAAAGAAGCTTATCTTGTGCCAATCAATGACGAACAGGGGCCTTTGATGCATATGCCGGTTACGGAAGATGAAGAGGCTTTTACGAATTGGGTGGTAAAAAGGTTCTACCGCAAGGATAAGGTGGTAATGGCTCCAAAGCAGTGAGGAGGGTTCCGGTCCGTGAGCAATGCGGCGTTGGAAAAGGGAGAGTTATATGGCGAAGGTTTCGATTGCCATTCCTGCCTATAATGGCGAGGCGGGGGTGGCCAGGCTGTTAAGGAGTGTCAGGCAGCAGCAATATAAGGATTATGAAGTGGTAATAACCGATGATTCGGACGATGACAGAATCGGCAGGCTGATAGAGGGGCAGTCTTGGGCGCGCTATTATAAAAATAAGGAAAGGCTGGGGCCTACCGGAAATTGGAATGAGGCAATGCGCAGATGCCGTGGGGAATATATTAAAATAATGCATCATGACGACTGGTTTGCGGACGCGGACAGCCTGGGGAGGTTCGTGCGCCTGATGGAGGGAAATCCTGACGCGGATATGGTTTTTTGCGGCACAAGGCAGGTGGGGGAGAAGGAAAGTTATGAGCGTTCCATATCGCTGCAGGAGGCAGAGTTCATCCGGCAGGATTACCGGAACCTGTATTTGGGGAATACCATAGGGGCTCCCAGCGCAGTGATGCACCGGAGGCAGGCAGGGAGGTACGATGAGGCGCTGACCTGGCTGGTGGATATGGAATTTTACATGGGGATTCTAAAGCGGAACCCCCATTTTGCCTATACAAAGGAGGCTTTGGTCTGCATAGGGGTCAGCGGTGGGCAGCTTACGGAAAGCTGTATCGGGAACCGGGAAATTAACCTTTTTGAATATGGCTATATTTATCAAAAGTATGGGCTGGGGGAAGGAAAGCAGTACCGCAAGAAGCTGGTTCATATATTGGCAGACTTTGGGGCAGGATATGGAGAGGCGGCTAAATGGGGGATTGGAAAAGGAGAGTACACAGCCGCAATGGCGGCGAAACTGGCAGATAAGGTGAAATGGAAACTGCAGCATGGCTGGTAGGATGGAGCTTTCGGGCATAGCGGCTTTTGGGGTGGCGGCAACGATATAGGGAAAAGGAAGTGGACTGGAACGGGAAAGAAGGATACGGTTATGGGTATGGGAGAGAAACGAAAGGGGGCAGACTGGGAGCGGGCAGCGGCCTGGCTGTTTTATGTAAGCGTTTTCCTGGAATGCGTGATTGTTGTGATAGATAAGAGCAATTATATCAACCCGGTGGAGGGGCAGTTGTTCCGTCTGACATTTCTGCTGCTGACAGGGAAAGTATTGCTGACGAAGTATTCAAAGAAAGAATGGATGGCGGCTGCGCTGTTTGGCGCCTTGGGCTTTCTATCATATAAGGCGACGGGAAGGAACGAAATACTGCGGATTGTTGTTTTTTTGGCGGCTTATAAAAATATGGATGGGAAAAAGGTTTTAAAATGCGCCTTTTATACAACTTTCGTTGGCTGCGCCCTGTTGGCGGCGTTATCTGTGACAGGGATTTACGGAGTATTGGCGCTGGAGTCGGATTTTGGAAGAGGATATTTGCAGACACGGTATTGCCTGGGGCTGGGGCATCCCAATGCGCTTCACTGTATGTTTATGATGCTGGCGCTTTTGGGATTATACCTGTATAATGAAAAGATGAAGTGGTATTTTTACCTGATTTTATTGGGGATGAATTATGGGCTATATTTGCTGACGGATTCCAATACGGGGACTATTGTGGCGTTTTTAGGGATTGCCGGCGCTGCGCTGATGCATTATTGGAAGGGGCTGGCAGAGAGGAAATGGGTCTATTGGTTAGGGGCCGCGCTGTTTTTGGCTTGTGTGTGTTTTTCTGTATTGGCGGCGGATGAACGGTTTGCCAAACCATCCAATTATTGGTTTGAGAACCGGTTCGTCGCTTCCGTAGAAACTCATTTGAACGGAAGAGTGAAGGAGTTGTACTATGGCTCTATAGAACGGCATGGAACCACCGCTACCTGGTCGTTGTTTTCCAAGCCGGAGAATAACCGCTATTTTGACATGGGGTTTGTGCGGCTGTTTTATTGGTACGGGATTGTCCCTGGCACAGTGTATATTATCCTGTATATATTGCTGTTATGTCAGTGTGCAAAGAAAAAAGATGGAATGGGATTGGTGATGGCAGTGGCGTTTGCCATATATACTATAGTGGAAGCGCATTTGGTTTCGGTTTATATCGGCAGGAATTATATTTTGTTTCTGATGGGAATGTATATGAGCGATATGCTGAGGCTCCGTTCCGACAAGGAGGGGCGCTTATGGGAGATCTACCGGCTGATTTGATTTCGGGATGGAGTTAGGATAAAGTATGAAGCAGAAAAATAAAATCATCGAAGTATACGGGTTATGGTTTGTGGATTTAGCGGTAATTTTGGTGACGTTTGTCATAGCGACTTATATCCGGTTTGGCAATTTTAAGGATATGGGCGACCAGGGCATACATTTCCTGGTGTGCATCTGCCTGATGCTTTTTTGCACGGTGTACAGTTTTTTCTTTGACTGGAACCGGAACTTTTTAAAGAGGGGGGCTTCTAAGGAAGCGGCTGCGGTGGTGCAGTACAACGCCGTTATGATACTGGTGGTGAATCTCCTGATGACGATGATGAAATGGGCGGATGTGTTTTCACGGCTGGTGCTGTTTTACTTTGCCTTTTTGAATGTGGCGTTGTCGTTTTTGGCGCATCTTATGATTAAGAAGGCAATGCATACGTATTATGCTTCGGAGCAAAATTCCGTCAAGGTTTTAGTGGTGACGCAAAGGAACTTGATGGACGGGACGTTGGACAGGCTGGAAAAGGACTTGGATATTTATTATCAGGTGGTGGCGCTTGCCTGTCTGGATTATAACCTGGAGGGGAAGACAATCCGGGATATCCCTGTGGTGGCCGGTAAGGAGGATTTGCTGGAAGTGGCCACTCAGATGGCATTGGATGAAGTGTTTCTCAATCTGCCGGGGATTCCCCAAAGCAGCATTGAGCATCTAATCCATGGTTTTGAGGAAATGGGGGTGGACTGCCATTATAACCTGGAGTTGGCCGGGGTGGAGGCAAATTGCAGCAAGGTGGAGTCCTTTGGCAATTACACTGTGATTACTTATACAAGGTTTCAAAGCAGTTATAAGCGGCTGTTGATTAAGCGGGTGATGGATATTCTTGGAGGGCTTGTGGGGATGTTGATTACGTTGGCGTTCCTGCCCTTTGTGGCGGTGGCCATTAAACTGGATTCCAGGGGGCCGGTGATGTTTTCCCAAATACGGATTGGGAGGAACGGCAGACGGTTTAAAATATATAAGTTCCGTTCCATGTATATGGATGCGGAGGAGCGCAAGAAGGAGCTGGAGGCGGAAAATGAGATACAGGGACTGATGTTTAAGATGGAAAACGACCCCCGCATTACGCGGGTGGGGGCTTTTTTAAGGAAAACCAGCCTGGATGAGCTGCCGCAGTTTTATAATGTATTTAAGGGAGATATGAGCCTGGTGGGGACAAGGCCGCCTACGGAGGATGAGTTTGAAAAGTATAACCAGTATTACCGTCGCCGCATCAGCATGACGCCGGGGCTGACGGGGATGTGGCAGGTGAGCGGGAGGAGCAATATCGAGAATTTTGACGATGTGGTGAAATATGACTTGAGGTATATTGACAACTGGTCGCTGCGTCTGGATATAAAGATTCTGTTCCAGACAGTGGGGGTTGTGCTGTTTGGAAAGGGAGCGAAATAATGAATCTGGTGATTGATTGTTTTAAGCTGGTAAAAGGCGCGGGAAAAAGCATAGGCATTTATAACCTGGCAAAAAGCATTGTGGAGCATCTGGGGGAGCGGATGGCGCAGCGGTATGCTGCGCAGGACGGGACGGCGTGCGCGGACAATATTATTGTGTTTGGGAATGCATATAACCGGGCGGAGTTTGACGTTGCGGGAGTGACTTTTGTGGAAGTGGACGGGAATCCCTTGGATAAATGGAGCTGCATTTGGTGGGAGTTAGTCCTGGTGAAAAAGTATGCCAGGCTATACCAGGCTGACCGGGTTCTTTTTCCAAGAGGGTACCGCCCGATTGGCAGGAACCGCTATATCGGCAGGCGAAAGGACGGCGGGAAGATTAGGGACGTCATATTGATTCATGATTTGATTCCCTTTTATTATGACAAGCATTATCCGGGAGCATTCAACAAGGTGGAGAACGCCTATATTATGTACCGGATGAAAGCGTCTATGAAAAAAGCAGACCGGATTATTACCATATCCGAGTATTCCAGGAAGGATATTTTGGATAAGGCGCCGGGCTGTGGGGGAAAGATTGTGGTAATACACAATGGGCTGAACGATGTGGGGGACGCTGCGGCCGGCGCAGGTAAAGAGCCGACAGGACGTCAGGAAGGCAAAGCGGTGAGGCCGGGCGGCGAAGGGGGAAGCGCAGCCGGGCAGCCGGGCGCAAGGGGATATATCGCCGCTATGACATCAGGGCTTCCACACAAAAATGCAAAAGGGGTGTTGCGAGCGTATGAAATTTATTTTCATACGGTAAAAGAACCGTTGGATTTGGCAGTGTTTGGGATTGCGGATGTTTCTATCTGGCCGGGGATGGACAAGGAAGCGGCAGCGCATGTGCGGTGTTATAAATTCTTTGAAAAGTTTGAGGATATGTGCCGGATGGCGGCCGGGGCGCGGGCTTATCTGTTTTTGTCTTATGTGGAGGGATTTGGCTTTCCGCCTTTGGAGGCGATGCAGTTAGGCGTGCCGGTCGTTTGCTCGAACAGAAGTTCGCTTCCGGAGGTGGTTTTGGATGCGGCGCTGTTGGTGGACCCGGACGATTACGCAGGGGCGGCGAAAGCTTTGGCGCAGGTGACAACGCAAGGAGAGCTAAGGGAGGAGCTGATTCGCAGGGGCTATCAGAACATCCGGCGGTTCTCCTGGGAGAGCAGGACGGCATTGTATTGGAGGGAATTGTTTCGGTGAGCAGGCTATTGATTTATGATACGTCAAATTTTGTGGATTTCCCCATTGGGGGGCAGTTGACCAGCATCCGTAATTTTCTGCGGTTTCTTTGTGAGGAATATCCCCAAAGGGCCAAGGAGATTCTGCTGGTGGGCGTGACGCTGCGCCCGGAGGAAGTGGGCAGGGTGAAGAAGATAAGGCTGTTTGGAAGGAAGGTGGCATTTCTTCCTGTGGCGGTTGCGCAAAAGGATTTGGGGAACACTTCCAAATCTTTGCGGTTGGAGTTTGTTAAGGGGCTGCTTCGGCGCCGGAAGCGGCTGGGGATTACAAAAAGGGATTGTAATTACATTCATACGCCGGAAGCGTATGGGGTGGTAAAACTGTTCTGCCGGGGGACTGCGTGCGTTATTTTTTCCCATGGCAGTTATTTTAATATGGAGCGCGGATTCCGTTTTTTCCAGAAGAATGTGTTGGTGAAAAAGGGGTTTGTGCTTTATTTAAAATGGATTTTAAAAGATGCGGATTGTATTTTTGCGCTGGATACGAATAGCTTGCAAGACTATAAGCCCTATAATGCCAATTTGGTGCGTGTGGCGAATTCCATTGTCTGTCCGAAATTGCCGCAGGGGCGGCATGTGTTGAAAGAGGGCAGGGTGTCTGAGCTTGTGTATGTGGGACGGCTGTCCAAGGATAAGAGGGTAGGGCCGATTCTTGAGGCGGTAGAGGGAATGGAGGCGGCAGGCGGTGGCCGGATGCATCTAACTGTGGTGGGGGACGGGGAAGAGTATCGTCATTTGGCGAAACGGGAAGGGGAAGCGGTGCATTTTGTAGGGGCAGTGGCGCCTAAGGAAGTGAAGGGGTATATGGAGCAGGCGGACATACTGGTGATGAATTCGGCTTTTGAAGGCATGCCTATGACCATATTGGAGGCGATAAGCTTGGGGCTTCCGGTGGTCAGCACTAATGTGGGAGGCATTGGAGAGGCGCTGCATTTTGGGCAGGATTCGGAGGAAACGGATGGGACGGCAGAAGGGATACGCGCGGCTGTTCGCAAAATTGGGAAATGTTATGAGGCATATTCGCGCAAGGCGTATGAAAATTCGAAGGCTTATGATTACCGGGTGGTGAACCGGAAGATATACCGTGTGTTAGAGAGGCATTGGAAAGCGTAGGAGTGACGCCGGAAAGGGAAACGGGAGGGAAAGATGGGCAGAGCAGGGAAAAAAATCAGCGTGATTGTGCCCGTATATAAAACGGAAGCGTATTTAAGACGCTGTGTGGACAGTCTGCTGCAGCAGGCATACAGCGATATGGAGATTATCCTGGTGGAGGACGGCTCGCCGGATGGCTGTCCGGCATTGTGTGATTTTTATGCCCGAAAGGATGGCAGGGTTAAGGCGCTCCACAAGGAAAACGGCGGGTTGGTAAGCGCATGGCAGGCCGGGGCAGAGGCCAGCAGCGGGGATTATCTGTGCTTTGTGGACAGCGACGACTGGGTGGAAAAAGATATGCTGGAAGATATGTCCGAATATCTGTCGGACGGGCCGGGGGACGCGAAGGAAATTATTTGCTGTAATTTCGTCATTAACCGGCCAGGGAAGGAAACGAAACATTATCATAGGCTGGCGCCGGGGACATATACCGGGAAACGTTTGGAAAAAAGGGTGAAAAATCATCTGCTGGGGCATGAAAACCGTACGGTTTCCATGTCGCGCTGCATGAAGTTATTTTCTAAAAGCCTGATTATGGATAACAGGAAATATTCAGACCCGGAAGTCACGATGGGAGAGGATGTGAATATTACGCTTCCTGCTTTGCTGGACTGTAACCGTCTGGTAATTATGGAGGATGCTTTGTATTATCATTATTTTTATCATGATAAGTCTATGGTACACCAATATGACAGCGGGATGTATGCAGGAATACAGACGCTTTACCGTAAAGTCCGGGAAATATACCGGGTGAAGGGAAGGGAAAACGGGCAAAGGCAGGCGGACAGGGAGTATATTTATCTGTTATTGCTTGCCCTGAAAAATGAGATACGCGGCGCAAAGGCAGGGTATATGGACCGGGTAAAGAGTATCTGTCTCAATAGAAAGAACCGTGGGATTGTGGCTCACAACCCGGTTGGAGTGTCAGACTTTGGGAACCGGATGCTTTATTTTGCACTGCGCCATCCGGCCGGGCCGGTGATTTTAGGCGTGAGGGCGGTTTTTTGGCTGTATGGGAAGAAGCCGGCATGGCCAGTGCGGGGGAACGGGAAAGGGCGCAAAAGAAAAGGCAGGGGATAGAGGGATGGTTATGTCTGAATGGGATAGGACGGGAAAAAGGGATGGAAGAAAGGTGAGTTTGATTGTGCCGGTATACAATGCAGCCCCTTATTTGGGACGCTGCATGGCGAGCATTCTTGGGCAGTCATATAAAAATCTGGAAATTATATTGGTGGACGATGGTTCTACGGACGAAAGCGGCAGGATGTGCGATTGCTATGCCGCCAGGTATGGGCAGGTGAAAGCGATTCATACACAAAACCAGGGGGTGTCATCGGCAAGGAATACGGGGATGGATGTATGCAGCGGGGAATACATGGCATTTGTGGATGCGGATGATGTCCTGGCGGCGGATATGGTGGAACGGCTTGTAAACAGGATGGAGGAAAACGGATGCGAGGTGGCGGGCTGCGGCTATTTTTCCTTTAAAGGAAAAAGCGGGAAGCAGGGAAAGAAGGGGAAAAAGGGGGAAAGCAAGCGGCGGAAAAGAAGCGGAAGCCGGAAGGGGGAAACGGAGGGGAAAGAAGATTCGGTTGTGGAAATTTTGTGCGGAAATGAATTTATGGAAAAGGGGATTTTGCGCAGCGATACGAGATGCTGGAGCAAGCTGTATAGGAAAGAAAGCGTAGGCGGCCTTAGATTTGACGCCCGATTAACCATTGGCGAAGATATGCTGTTTTTGCTGGAGCTGGCAAGGCAGGGAAAGAAGTTTTGCAGGGACGGTTATAAGGGATATGGTTATTTTGTGAATGAAGAAGGGGCTATGCTGCATGGATTTCAAGACCGTTTTATGGATCAGATTACATGTTGGCAGAGGGCTTTGCAGGTGATAAAAAAGGATTGCCCGGATTTAACTGTGCGGGGGGAGGCCATCCTTTTGACGTCGGTTCTGCTGGTGGTTGGGAAACTGGCGGCGCTTTGCGGGGAAGAAAGGAAGAAAAAGGCGGCGTATGCCCAACAGTGTTTGCGCCTGGCGAAAACATATGGCGGGAAAAAGGCTGTTTTCCGGGAACTGGACAGAGGATATAAGGTGAAAGTATATGTATATTGCCGTATGCCTAAGTTGTATATGATGTTATACCACTTATTATGTTATGTAAAAACATTAAAAGGGCTGGCTTTTGCGGATGGCAGATAATGTTAGGCAGGGCAGGGTATGTTTAAAAATAGGATAGGCGGGGCGGTATTTTGGCCGGGAATGCGGATTGGGAGGTTTGTTTATGCCGGGAAAAAAGATAGTGTTATATATGCACGCAGGGAGCGGAAACCATGGCTGTGAAGCGATTGTGAACAGTTTATGCCATATGTTGCAGGAAAAGCCGTTAGTGATAACGAACAGCGGGGAAGAGGATAGGAGGTATTCGCTGGCGGGGCAGGATGGCGCAGGTTTGTGCGAATTGGCGCAGGAACGGCATTTTTCCAGGCACAGACTGGCCCATGTGATGTACTGTGGATGGCGGAAATTGACAGGGGATGGGGAGGCTTTGCTCCGGTATCGTTACCGGGCGGTCTTTGACAGGCCCCTTTGCCGGTATGCAGGAAAAAAGGCGCAAAATCCCCGGCGGAAATATTCCCTTGCGGTTTCCATAGGCGGCGATAATTATTGCTATGAGATGATGGTAAAGGATTTAATGCTGGCCAACCGGGCGTTTCATGACAGAGGGGTGAAGACGGCGCTGCTTGGCTGTTCCATTGAACCGGAGCTTTTTGCCGAGGCAGGGGAGGAAGGGAAGGAGGATGCGGCGAAAGGGCAAAAAAGAAGGAAGCTGGCAGAGGATATGAACCTTTATGATTTGATTATCGCCAGAGAGTCCATTACGTATGAAGCCTTAAAAAAGGTGGTTCCAAAGGAAAAACTGCGTTTGCTCCCGGATCCGGCTTTTACGCTGGGAAGGAAGGAGCTGCCGCTGCCGGAGGGTTTTGCGCAGGGGAATACCCTGGGGCTGAATGTTAGCCCGATGATACAGGACAGTGAGGGGAAAGCGGGAATTACCATGGCCAATTATGAGGCGTTGATTAGGCATGTGATAGAGACGACGGACATGCAGGTCGCTTTGATTCCCCATGTGGTGTGGGAGAGGAATGATGACAGGAAACCGTTAAGGGAGCTGTACGAAGCATTTAGGGAAAGCGGAAGGATGGTATGGATTGAAGACGGCTCCTGTGAGGAACTGAAGGGTTATATTGCAAGATGCCGTATGTTTATCGGGGCCAGGACGCATGCGACGATAGCGGCTTATTCTTCCCTGGTTCCGACGCTTGTGGTTGGGTATTCGGTGAAGGCAAAAGGGATTGCCAAGGATTTGTTTGGCAGTTATGAAAATTATGTGCTTCCGGTACAGCAATTGGAGGATAAGGATGATTTAATTGCCGCTTTTGAATGGCTGAAGGATTATGAAGAGGACATCCGGCAGGATTTGGGCCGGGTGATGCCGGAATATAAGAAAAGGGCAATGTTAGCAGGGAAAGAAGTGGAACGGTTATGGGAAGAGTGAAGTATGCGGCGAAAAATATAACGTTCGGCTGGCTGGGAAATATCGTCACCCTTTTGCTGGGGGCATTGCTGCGGCAGGTGTTTATCCGAAAGCTGGGGGATACGCTGACCGGGGTAAATGATTATTATACCAATATTTTAACGGTTCTTTCTTTGGCAGAGCTGGGAATCGGCACGGCGTTTAACTACAGTTTATATGGGCCGGTGGCAAGGGACGATTATGAAAAAATCAAGTCCTATATGCTGCTGTATAAAAAGGCTTACCGTACCATCGGCTGTGTCATTGCGCTAATTGGCCTGGCCATTGCGCCGTTTTTGCGGTATTTAATCGAGGATCCCGGAAGCAATTCCTGGCGGGACTTAACATGGTATTACTTTATTTTCCTGTTTAATACGGTCAGCACTTATTTTGTGTCTTATAAGTATAGCCTGGTGAATGCGCAGCAGAAAAATTATATCCAGACCAATATTATTACGGTGACAAAAGCAGTGACGGTGTCTTTGCAGATTGCAGGGCTGCTGCTCATGCCTGATTTTTATTTGTATCTTTTAACGGCGGCGGGCGTGGAGCTGGCGCAGAAGATTTTTGTCAGCTTTTATCTGGACAGGCTGTATCCTTACCTGCAGGAGAAGCGGGTGGAGAAGCTTTCCCCCAAAGAGGTGGGGGAAATTGTCAGCCAGACGAAAGCGCTGGTGTTTCACAAAGTCGGGGATATGGCCAGGCTGCAGACGGATACGATGATTATAGGGGCTTTTATCGACGTGACTACGGTGGGGTTTGTAGGAACTTATAGTTATGTCATTTCTTCGGTTTCCAATTTTGTCAATATTATATTTAATTCTGTGCTTTCCGGTTTTGGGAACCTGATTGCAACGGAAACGAAAGAAAAGCAGTATCTATTGTTTCGGGTATACCGTTTTCTGGCTTGTTGGATATACGGGTTTTCGGCAATTGGCTTTTACCTGATGCTGACGCCTTTGATTACATTATGGGTAGGGGAAACGCGGGTTTTACCCAATCTTGTCATTGGGTGCATTATGGTGGATTATTATTTTAAAGGAGAGAGGATTGTGCTGTCAAACTATAAGACGGCTGCGGGGGTATTTGAGCAGGATAAGTATCTGACTTTGCTCCAGGGGGCGGTCAACCTGGTGATTTCCATTGCGCTTGTACAGAAAATCGGGTTGGTGGGCATCTATATCGGGACGATTGTTTCCGGTTTGATGGCAAATGTGACAAAGCCTTTTATCATTTACAAAGTTTGTTTTGGGAAGGGGGCTTCCGTGTATTTCAGGGATTCCTTGAAATACATAGCAGTCAATGCAGGGGCGCTGTTACTGCTTGTATGGTTGAAGGGGGTTGTGATGGCGACAGTGTCCATACCGTTGTTTCTATGGATGGCAGCGGTGATATCGGTTGTTTATAACGGGGTATTTTTGGCAGTGTTTGGCAGATGTGAGGAATTCCGGTATGTATGGAGGGTCATCCGGCCCAAAAGGCGCGGGTAAAAATGGCGGGGCACATATCCGGCGCTGCGCTTGGGCAGAATAACAATGGAAAATCTTTCGTAAGTGAGGTTAGATGGGAAACTGGAAACGGGAAAACTTTAAGCCGGGCATGGGCGGGGAAAGCGCAGGGAGCGGGATTGCGCTTGCTTATCCGGGTGGTTTGTTATATAATGGCAAAGACTGCGAAGCAAGCAAAGGCGGTAAAGTCGTGCAGATAAAGTTTGGAATATCCAAAGTGGGATGAATGGAAAAAAGGATAGTCGCTAAGGTAAGCGGGGATGGACGGCGGATGGAGAAGGCAAGGTTGCAAAGAATGGAAGCGGAAGCGATAAGGGAGCTGCTTCATTATTATGATAAAGACGCAAAACGGAAATGGAAGGACAGGCTGAAGAAGGCGGCTTTACGGTATGTGCCGCCGGATGACGGTATATTTTGGGATACCGGGCTGTTAGCCAATGGATTGTCCAAGCGGCTGCATGACGGAAAGGGCGCGCGGGAGGAAATCCTTGCAGGGCTGCGGCAATATTTTGACCGGTGGATTGGGAAAGGGATGCCTGTATTTTATTTGGACGATACCCTTTGCGGCGTGGCGCTGCTGCGGCTGTATGAGGCGACCCGTGAGGCAAAATATAAGGCGGGGGCGGACAGGCTGGCGGACTATTTATTGTCTTTAGGGGAAAAGGAGGCGGATGGGGCAGGAAGCATCCCTTACCGTCCGGCGCAGAAAAACGGACATATATATGTGGACGGCATTGGGATGATGTGTCCGTTTTTAACAATGTATGGAGTGAAATATGGAAATCGGGCGGCAGTGGATTTGGCTTTGACGCAAGTGAAAAATATGCTTGCCTATGGGATGGATGCAAAAAAAGGTCTGCCATATCATGGATTTCAGTATGAAAAAAGGGAAAAATGTGGTATTATCGGATGGGGACGCGCCGTCGGGTGGCTGTTGATGGGGCTGCAAGGAGCGCTTTACTGGCTGCGGGAAGGGGACGCGGCGGATAGGGAAGAGGGAGGCTTTGGCTGGACAGGGCACGGTCAGGCGGCGCAGGAATATTGTGGGGAATATGAGGAGCTGAGGAAAGCGTTTTTAGGCTTGTTGGAGGCGGTAAAGCCGTATCAGAGAGAAGACGGCGGGTTTTCCTGGCAGTTGGAGGCAATGGAAGGGCCTGCAGACAGCTCGGCGACGGCAATGATTGCGCGGGCTGTGCAGTTTGCAGTGGAGTGCGGATGGACGGATGCAGTAAAAAGCGGCGCAATATATAAAGAAAAAGACGCCAGGGAAATGCTGCGTGATGCAGCGCTGTTTTTGGAGGATAGTGAGAAAGAGGGCAGGATATACCGCTGCCTGGGGGAGTGCCTGGGATTTTCCCAGCATCCGCAGGCGTATGGGG
Organism: uncultured Lachnospiraceae bacterium; assembly: GCA_910578405.1. Taxonomy (GTDB): domain Bacteria; phylum Bacillota; class Clostridia; order Lachnospirales; family Lachnospiraceae; genus Kineothrix. The sequence continues at coordinate 22,734 of CAJTQO010000033.1, forward strand.
CATATCCTTGGGCGTTAGGAGTGGCGCTGGAAGTTTTGGACAGTGGAAGGGAGACAACGGCCCAAATCGGAAAGGAAAACGGATGATTATTATACAGGTGGCCGGAGGGCTGGGAAACCAGATGCAGCAATATGCGTTATACCGGAAGTTTGTCAAGCTTGGCAAGGAAGCCAGGCTGGATATTTCATGGTTTACGCAAAGCGCCCGTCAGGAAAAGGTATATGCCAAAAGAGAGCTGGAACTGGATTATTTTCCGGGGATTTCCTACCAAGCCTGTACCATGGGGGAAAAGGAGGCGCTGCTTGGGGACGGGAGCCTGGTTTCCAGACTGTCCCGGAAGATAGGGGGGAAGTTATTTCCGGCTTCCCGGAAAGTTTTCCAGGAGACGCAGATGTACCATCCCGGGCTGTTTGAGTGTGAAGATAAGTATTTATGCGGCTATTTTGCCTGTGAAAAATATTATGCGGATATATTGGGGGAACTGCGGGAGCAGTTTTGCTTTCCTGTTTCCGGCAATCCGGAAAATGCCAGGCTGGCGCAGCGGATGAGGGCGGAGGAATCGGTCAGCGTCCATGTAAGGCGCGGGGATTATTTAGACCCGGAGAATGCGCGGCTCTTTGGGAATATCTGCACAGAGCGGTATTATGAGGGGGCGGTGGGGGAAATGAAGCGGATTTATCCGCAAGCGCATTTCTATCTGTTTTCGGATGACGCGGCCTATGTGAAGGAGCGGTTTAGAGGGGAAGAATATACGGTAGTGGATATCAACCAGGGGAAGGACAGTTTTTACGACATTTGGTTAATGAGCAACTGCAAGCATAATATTTGCGCCAATTCTACCTTTAGTTTTTGGGGGGCCAGACTAAACGGGAACCGGGAAAAGGTTATGGTCAGGCCGTGGATTCATAAGAACACGCAGAAGTTTGATTCAGGGCAGATGCATGGCCTGTGGGGAGGATGGGTGTTGATGGATAATGGGGGGAATGTGGTTTAAAAGCAGGACAGGGCGGCTTGTCAATGTTTAGGAAAGGCAAAGGTATGGGAAAGAAATTCAGGGTAGCAATGATAGGGCAAAAAAGGATACCTTCCAGGGAGGGCGGCGTGGAAGTGGTGGTGGATGAGCTTGCAAACCGCTTTACGCGCAAAGGATATACGGTGGAAGCCTATAACCGTTCCGGATACCATGTTTCAGGGAAGGAATTCGATGCAGGGGAAAACGGGCGTGGAAAATATTATAACGGCATCCGCATCATAATCGTGCCTACTTTTAAAAACGGGAAACTAAATGCCATTTGTTATGCCTTTCTGGCCACCTTGCGCGCCCTGTTTGGAAAATATGACGTAATCCATTATCATGCGGAAGGGCCTTGCATTATGCTTTGGCTGCCTAAAATGTTTGGCGTGCGGGTGGTGGCCACTATCCATGGACTGGACTGGCAGCGTGCCAAATGGGGGAACTTTGCATCTTTTGTATTAAAAACAGGAGAGAAAGTAGCGGCCAGATATGCGGATGAAGTCATTGTTTTGTCAAAAAATGTGCAGGAATATTTTTGGGAAACCTATCAAAGGAAGACCCGGTTTATCCCCAATGGGATTGCTAAGCCTCAGCAAAAGCCGGCGGAAGTGATTCGGGAAAAGTATGGGTTGGAAAAAGACGGGTATATCCTGTTCCTGGCCAGGCTGGTGCCGGAAAAGGGGCTGCATTATTTAATCAAAGCGTTCCGGAAGCTGAAAACGGAAAAAAGGCTGGTGGTAGCCGGAGGAAGCAGCCATTCTTTTGCGTATATGGAAGGGATAAAGAAAATGGCGGTAAAAGACAGCAGGGTTTTACTGACGGATTTTGTGCAGGGGAGGGTTTTGGAAGAATTGTATTCCAATGCCTATTGTTTTGTGCTTTCCAGTGATGTGGAGGGGATGGCAATCAGTCTGCTGGAAGCGATGAGTTACGGCAATTGCTGTCTGGTGAGCGATATCAGTGAAAATCTGGAAGTGGTGGAGGACTGCGCTTATTCGTTCCGGAAAGGGGATGTGGAAGATTTGCGCAGGCAGCTTTGGATGTTATTGCAGCATCCGGAAAAAGTGGAAGCGATGAAAAAAAGAAGCAGCGGCTTTATCTGCCAAAAGTATCATTGGGACGATGTGGTGGCGCAAACGGAGAAATTATACCGGGGAGAGGAATGAAGGGGCGCCTATGCTCTGGAAAAAGCGGCAGATGGAAGGGGACGGATGGGAAGGAAGAAAATAATCTTTGTAGTGCCGGATATGGCAGGCGGCGGGACGGAGAAAGTGATTTCCCTGCTGGCGGATGAGTATGTCCGGGAAGGGATGGACGTTGGCATTTTACTGTTTGCCGGAAAAGAAGTGGCATATCCGTTGGACGGCAGGGTGGAAGTATATTCTGCAGGGGAGCCTTCCGGGGGAAGCCTGTCAGTGCGCATAAAGCGGTTAAGGAATATGAGGGAGTATTTTTGCAAAAACCCGGAAGCCCTTATTTTTTCTTTCAGCACAATAGGGACCGGCTTTATTGTGCTGTCTGTCTTGGATGAGTTTCTGGCAGGGAAGAGGAAAATGCTTGTATCGGAACGGACGGATCCGCAAACCTGCAACCATAAACCATACCGGAACTTTTTTTACCGGTTTTGTAAGGTTTTGGTCTGTCAGACCAAAGAGGCGGTGGGGTGTTTTCCGCGGCGCTTAAGCAAAAAGGCGGTGGTGGTGGCCAACCCTATGGACCCGAAGCTGCCTGACGTTTATGAAGGCTGCCGCAGTAAGCGGATTGTGACGGTAGGACGGCTCCAGCCTGTGAAAAACCAAAAGATGCTTTTGGAGGCGTATGCGGCTTTTGAAAAGGAGTGTCCGGACTATACGTTGCATTTATATGGAAAAGGGGATTTGGAGGAGGAACTGAAGGCGCAGGCGATAAGGCTTGGGCTGCGGGAAAAAATTGTGTTCCACGGTTTCAGCAGGCAGGTGGCGGAGGATATCAGGGACGCCGCCATGTTTGTACTGTGTTCCGATTATGAAGGCGTTTCCAATTCCCTTGGAGAGGCGCTGGCCCTTGGCATACCGTCTATCGCTACCGACTGCCCGATTGGCGGGTGCCGGAGTTATATTACCCATGGCGTAAACGGGCTTTTAACGCCGGTAGGCGGACAGAAAGAGCTGACGGACGCTATGCGCAGAATAGCCAAAGAGGAGGGGTTAGCCGATTCTTTATCCAAAGAGGCCAGGAAAGTAAGGGAGCGGTTTTGCGTGGAAAGGATAGCGGTGGCAATGTATAAAGCGCTGGAAGAGAGGACAGTGGGGAAGGTTGGGGTTTGTGGCGATGAAGACAATAACGATACTTACGCCGACTTATAACAGAAGAAATTACCTGGGGAAATTGTATGAGAGCCTGTGCGGGCAGACGTGCATGGATTTTTGCTGGCTGGTGGTGGACGATGGAAGCACGGACGGCACAGTGGGGCAAGTGCAGGGATGGATGCAGGAGTCCAAAGTGGAAATCGGGCTTTTGAGCAAACCAAACGGGGGGAAACATACAGCGTTAAATATGGGGATAGGGCAGGTGCGCACGGAGCTTACTTTTATTGTGGACAGCGATGATTATCTGCCCAAGGAGGCGGTCCGGACCATCTTGGAATACCATAGGAAGTATCGGGGGCAGAAAGACAGGCTGCGGCTATGCGGGTATAGTTTTCTTCGCTGTTATAGCAATGGGGAAGTGAATACGGCTTATTTCAGGAAGGAAGAAGAAGTCGCCACTTATTTGCAGGTCAGGATTAATGGCAATATAGGAGGGGATAAAGCGGAGGCATTCTATACGGATATCCTTAAGAAATATCCGTTTCCTGAGATTGCGGGAGAAAAGTTCCTGGCGGAGGACGTGGTGTGGATGCGTATGTCCGGGCCATATCAGATGGTGCATATTAACCAATGCGTTTATATTTGCGATTACCTGGAGGAAGGGCTGACAAAGACCGGGAGGAGAATGAAAATCCATTCTCCCAAGGGGATGATGCTGCGCTCCCAAGTTTATTTGGAGCATAGGCGCGTATGTCTGAAGGTAAGGATAAAGATGATGCTTTTGTACATCATATATGGCAGATTCGACGGAAATGCTTTTCATAAGCTGTTTCGCAGTGTGGGGCGGGGACGGTTTCTCTTTCTCTTAGCCTATCTGCCAGCCAGCCTGATTTATGAAAAGTGGAAGCGGGAATGAATTTTAAGCGGGAATTTGTTGTTGGATATAGGGATGTATGCTATACTAGTGCGTAGATGGAAGGAAAACCGGCAGCGTGGAGAAAGTGGCAGGAAGGAGTGTAAGGATGGGAAGCCTGATAAAAAAGGAAACGGTCCCGCTGGGGGAAATATTATATGGCTTGTCATTTGTAACGCTTTTATTTGCAAAGGGGATTGGCCTGTATGACGGACAGAAATTGTTTTTTGGTTTTGTTTTGCTGTCATTGTTTTTTGGCGTATGCAAACTGTTGTCTTCAAAGTATTCGTGGAAAGATTTGGCTTTGATTGCCGCTATGACAATCGCTGCCCTTATGATTTATATGCATTCCAGGGAAAAAGGCATTTTATTTTATGTCTGGATGATGATTGGATTGAAAAATGTAAAGCTGGAGACAGTGATGCGGTGGGGATGGAAAATATGGAGCCTTTCTTTTGGAGGGGCTTTTGTTTATTTCCTATTCCATCTTTCTGACAGTATGTACCAGGTGGACGCGAAACTGGGGTTAGGGCATATATTCCGGTGGGGGATGGGGCAGCCCCATCCGAATGTGCTGCATATTTCTTATTTGCTTTTCCTCTTATTTACGGTATACCAGTTGGGGGAAAAATGGAGTGGGAAAATCGGTCTGGCTATGTTTGCGGGAAATTGTTATATATTTCTATATTCTGCCAGTTATACGGGTTTTTTCATTGTCACGGTTTACCTGGCGGCGAATTGGTATTGGAAATGCAGGGGGAAATTTGGTAAAATAGAGCAGGCAGTGTGTGAGTGTTTTTTCCCGCTCTGTGTCCTGGCGTCGGTGGCGGGGCCGTTGGTTTTGAAAGGAAGGTTGTTTGAAATTATCAATAAACTGCTGACTTCAAGGCTCTATCTGTCCGGTTTGTTTCTAAAGCGGGAAAATATAAAGCTATTTGGAAACCATATCGGTTCCATAACCAATGCGGTGGAAACTATGGACAGTTCTTATGTGTATGGGCTGATTGCCTATGGCGTTTTGTTTTTTGCGGCAATGACGGCAGGCTATCTCTGCCTAATCCATAAGTATGTGAAAGAGCAAAAGGGGTTAGAGCTTCTTATGATTTTTGCCATGCTGGCGGCAGGGCTGACGGAGCCGTTCCTTTTTAATACTTCTTATAAGAATATTTCATTTCTGTTTATGGGGAGCTTCCTTTTTGCATTTTTGGGAAAAGGAGGGGCGCAGGAGGACAGGTTTCTGCTCCGCTTTCGTGGGAAGGCGCCGGAAGAGATTCCGGTATCCATAGTGCGGATTGACTGGCAGAGGGTAATGGGCCGGATGCAAATGGCAGCCGAAAGGAAGCGGGGAGTTTTGTTTGGGTTTTCTGCAGCGGCCGGACTGGTCTGCGCAGCGCTGTATTTAGCGGGGGCGCCGGATTACCGTGGCGTTGTTGTGCCAAGGGTACACTGCACGGACATAGAAAAGGGGACTTCCTTTTATTTGACAGAGGAAAATCGTGGGGAATATGAAGGATATTTGATTTGGGATTATAAAAATGGGGAAACTCCCATGGAATGCTTTGAGGGGAATATAATAAAAGTGGAAAAGGTAAGGGGCGGCATAAGCAGGGGAATGCTTGGCTATGCGGTATGCTATGGCGTGATAAGCATGTCGCTGTGGGGCGTTTCCGTTAGAAAGGCGCGTAAGGAAGGATAACGCTATGCGGACAGTGGCAGGTGATTGCGGGGGTAACGGCATTGAAGATTTTAATGGTAAATAAGTTCCTGTATCCCAATGGCGGTTCGGAAACTTATATTTTCCAACTTGGGAAACAACTGGTAAAAATGGGCCATAAGGTGGAATATTTTGGAATGGAGCATAAGGAGCGGATTGTCGGAAACCGGGCGGGCAGTTACACTTCCAATATGGACTTTCATGCAGGCGGCGTCCGGAAGCTGCTTTATCCTTTCCAGATTATCTATTCGGTAGAGGCGCGAAAGAAACTGAGGGCAGTTTTGGAAGACTTTGAGCCGGAGGTCGTTCATTTAAACAATTTTAACTTTCAGTTGACGCCTTCCATTATTTATGAAGTGAAAAGCTTCGATAAAAAAAGGAAAAGGAAAACGCAGCTTGTTTATACGGCGCATGATTACCAGTGGGTCTGCCCAAACCATATGATGAAGATTCCTTCCACGGGGGAGTTGTGCAGGCGGTGCGCGGGAGGGGACTATTCCCACTGCAGCCGGAATAAATGCATTCATAATTCGGGAGTCAAAAGTATGCTTGGCAGGCTGGAGGGGGCATTATATAAGAGGCTTGGCGTTTACCGGAACGTGGATACAGTGATTTGCCCAAGCCATTTTATGGAACAGGCGCTTTGCGTTAATCCGGCATTGGAAGGAAAAACAGTGGTTTTGCACAACTTTACGGATAAAATGCCGGAAAACAGCGGGGCAGAGGAAAGCGGCAAAAATTATGTGTTGTATATGGGGAGGTACGATAAGGAGAAAGGCATCGAAACCTTATTGGAAGTTTGCCGTGAACTGAGCCAGATTCCTTTTGTCTTTGCAGGAAAAGGGGCTTTGGAAGAGAAATTGAAGGAAGCGCCCAATATTGATAACAGGGGCTTTTTGTCAGGGGCGGCGTTGGAGGAGTTGGTAAAAGGGGCGCGTTTTTTAGTGTTTCCTTCCGAATGGTATGAAAACTGTCCGTTCACGGTGATGGAAGCCCAGATGTATGGAACGCCCACGCTGGCGTCCAACCTGGGGGGGACGCCGGAGTTAATCAGGGTAGGAGAGACGGGAGAGCTTTTTGAGGCGGGGAATGCGCAGGAATTGAAGAGGAAAATAAAAGAGCTTTGGGAAGATGAGGCCAGATGCAGGGAGTATGCGCAAAATTGCAGGCAGGTGAGGTTTGACACGGCGCAAAGTTATTGCCGTAAACTGTTAGAGATATACCGTGGGGAAAGAAGAAGCGGGGTATAAGTATGAAAGAAAACGCTTGGACAAAAGAAAGTGGTTGGAAAACGGTCATAAGGAATCTGTTCCAGTACGGATGTTATGCGTTTTTTGGGCTGTGCGCGGTATATCTGACGGTGTTAAGCCTGTTTAGCACCAGCAGCGTCCAATTAAAGAGAGTAATGTCCGAAGGGGAGGCGGAGTGGTTTGCGCGGCATGTTTTTTTCCTTCCCGATTCTCCGTGGAGGCATTTGGCGGCAGGCGTCCTGGCGCTGCTTTTGTTCAGCCTGGTTAGAAATCTTGCAAGCCTTGCCGGTTTTGGAAAAAAGAAGGGAAGGTTTCTTTGGCTTTTCCTTCCTTTTCTGTTTTTATGCACTGTTTTTGTCTTTTGGGCAGATTTATATCCTGCCAGTGATCCCAGCAAGATACTTCGAATAGCGCGGCAAGTGAAGGAGCAAAACTTGGAGCAATTTGCGGTGGGGGGATATATGCACCGGTATCCGGACCAGACGGGGATTGTTTTGTTTTATTATGTCTTCCATTGCCTGTTTGGACGGAATGATTATCTGGCGATTCAAATATGGAATGCATTGCTTCTGACAGGGGCCTACTTTTTGTTAGGCAGGATTGCGGATTTGCTCTGGGGCGGCGAGGACAAAATGGCGCAGGGGCTGACTTGGTTCTTTTGCCTGGCCTTTTTCCCTATGACGCTGTATGTGACTTTTGTGTACGGCACAATCCCTGGTTTGTTTTTCAGCATCCTGGCTTTTTACCTGGAGCTGGAATATATGGGGACGGGGAAGCTGGCTTATGGGATTGCCGCCGCGGCCGGCATCAGTTTTGCAATCCTGTGGAAAACCAATTCCCTTGTTATGTTTGTTGCGATGTGCATCTTTCTTATGTATGATTTCGTTATGGAAAAGGGGGAAAGGAAGAAAAAGACATTGCTTGTGATAGTGGCGCTGTTTGCATTGCAAAGAGGCGCAACCTGGACGGTAAATGGGTTTATGGAAGGGCTGACCGGAGTAAAAGTGGCGCAAGGGATGCCAAAGACGGCGTGGGTTGCGATGGCCCTGCGGGACAGGGGAGAGGCTCCCGGCTCATGGGACGGTTACAGCGTCGGCCTTTATGAAAGGAACGGTTATGATTATAAAAAGACCAATGAGGCGGCGAAGAGGAAGATTGCGGAACGGATGCAGGTCTTTTGGGACGACAGAAGCTATGGGGTGGACTTCTTTGGAAGGAAGAACTGCGCACAGTGGAACGATCCCGCCTTTGGCAGTTTGTCGGCAGTGGACGGAAGGGAGGAAGACGGCAGAAAGAAGCTGGACAATCTCTGCCACGGGCCTTTGAAATATAGCATGGAAGCTGTGGCAAATGAGCTGCATTCTTTGATTTTGATAGGGGTTTGCTTTTATCTAATCCTTGGACGCAAGAGGCAGAAGAAGGGGGAAATGCTGTTGGGGATAACTACGGTGGGGGGAGCGATATTCCATACGTTTTGGGAAGCGAAGCCGCAGTATGTATTGCCCTATTTTGTGCTGTTGCTGCCTTACTGCGCCAGAGGGTATTCCGCAATGGCGCAAAGGCTTCTTGCCTTGTGGAAGGAAAGAAAAGAGGATGTGGGGCAGACAAAGAAAAGATGCCTGCAGGCGGCTGCAGGGGCGGGAATAATCTGCGCATTTCTTGGGATGATATCTTTATTGTCCGGTTTTCGGATTATTTCCTATACAGTCCATGTGCAAGACGGGCCGGAATATTTGGAGCAGTATGAGGAGGCCGTACAAAGGGAGCTGGAGGAATACAAGGAAAGACAGGAGTAAGGGAGATGGCAAGAAGAACATTGTATGGAACTGTGATTGTAACCTATCGCTGCAATGCGCGCTGCAATATGTGCGATTGTTTTAAAGACCCGACGAAACCGGAGGAGGAAATCACCTTAGAGGATATCAGAAAACTTCCGGAAATGGCATTTACCAATATAACGGGCGGGGAGCCGTTCGTCAGGCAGGACATCCCGGAGATTGTCCGGGAGCTGTATAAGAAATCAGACCGTATAGTAATTTCCACCAACGGGTATTTTACGGAAAGGATTATTGCTTTGTGCAGGGAATTTCCGAAAGTGGGCATACGGATTAGCATTGAGGGGCTGCAAAAGACCAACGACGCTATCCGCGGGATTCCCGATGGCTTTAACAGGGGATACCGGACGTTGAAAACCTTGGTGGAGATGAAACATCCGGACGTGGGGTTTGGGATGACGGTGCAGGATATGAATTGTGAGGACTTGGTTCCTTTGTATCATATTGCAAACGATATGGGAATGGAATTTGCCACGGCTACGCTGCATAATTCTTTCTATTTCCGAAAGACGGATAACCGTATTGACGATAAACGGAAGGTGGCGCAGCATTTTGAAAAGCTAATCAATGAGCTGCTTAAGAGCAAATCACCAAAGAAATGGTTTAGGGCTTATTTTAACCATGGGTTAATTAATTATATTTACGGCAATAAACGTCTGCTGCCTTGTGATATGTCCCGAAATGCCTTTTTCATCGACCCGTTCTGCGACGTGATTCCATGCAACGGCATGGAGAAGAAGGCGGTAATGGGCAACCTGCGCCGCCAGTCCTGGGAAGAGCTTTGGAATTCCAGGCAGGCGCAGGAAGTAAGGGAATGCACAAGGAAATGCGAAAGGAATTGCTGGATGATAGGAAGCGCCTCCCCGGCGATGCATAAGTATATATGGGTTCCGGGCTGGTGGGTAATCCGGCATAAGTTTTTGAAAGGCGGGAAATACAGCCTTACGGAAAACCGTTTTATCCGTGAGGGGAAGTAAGGGCGGAAAAGCGGATACGGGGTGGAAAAATGGATGGAAAGAGATGGCTCAAAGACCGTATGGCGGATTTGGCGTACCTTTGGCACCGGGTGCCGGGCAGGAAGCCTACGGTGAGGGTATACAGCATGGACGAAACGCTGGATGAGCTGCTGCAGGGCGGAAAGTCGCTGGTGCGTTTCGGGGATGGCGAAATCGTTATGATGAAGGGGAAGAGCCTGAAGCTGCAGCAGGCGTCGCCGGAACTGGCGGAGGGGTTAAAACGGATACTGGGCTACGAACAGGAAAACCTGCTGGTAACGGTGCAGGGGATTTTTGACGGGGTGGGGATGTATCATAGGAAAAGCCGTCAGTTTTGGAAAGACCATCTGCTCTTTTGCCGTAAAATTTATAAAAGATATTGCAATGGCGGCAAAGTATACGGGGATACAGCCGTGACAAGGTGCTGGTATGCGTTTGCGGATAAGTCCAGGTGCGGGCAGTGGTTTGGAAAGTTCCGGGAAGTGTGGAGAGACAGACAGGTGGTGGTGGTGGAGGGTACGCGCAGCCACAACGGTGTGGGGAATGATTTGTTTGATACGGCGGCAGGGGTGGAGCGGATTATCTGTCCGCCTAAGGATGCGTATGCTTCCTATCAGGAAATACTGGAAGCGTGCAGGAAATTTCCGAAGGACAGGCTGTTTTTGCTTTCCCTTGGGGTGACGGCAAAATTCCTGGCAAGGGATTTGCACCGCGACGGTTACAGGGTAATTGACATCGGCAATCTGGATATGGAATATGAGTGGTTTTTACAGGGAAGCTATGATAAGATACCAATAAAAAAACATGAAATAACCGGGGAGGAAGGAAACAGGAAAGCCGGATATTTGGAATATCTTGGGCAAATCAAGGCAATGGTAGGGGAGATAGGATGGTGAGTGAGGGCCAGGCGTAAGGAAAGGGATAGGAGCGGATATGTTAAAACAGCTAGGTTATATTTTCAGTAAAAAAGATAAGGTAAAAATATTTTTCCTGCTTATTATGGTGATTATCGGGGCCTTTTTCGAATTGATGGGGGTTGCGATTTTTATGCCTTTTATTGAAATTGTGATGGATCCGGGAAGCATAGAGGAGACGCCGGTTTTGAAGCGCAGTTTTGAGCTGTTTGGTTTTTCCACAGTGGAGGCGTTTCTTACGGCGATAGCAGGGAGCATTATTTTTATTTATATTGCAAAAAATATTTTTATGGCCTGGGAGAAGAATACGATTTACAAGTTTTCCTACCGCACCCAGAGGAATATTTCCACGCGGCTTTTAAAATCCTATATGCAGGAGCCTTATACGTTCCATTTGAATAAAAACATAGCCCAGTTGCAAAGGAGTATGCAGGAGGATACGGATTTGTTTACGAAGGGGATTATCCACTGCATGGAACTGTTGGCGGAGGTGTTTGTCTGCATTACGCTTGGGATTTATTTGTATACGGTAAGCCGTTCCATTACGGCCATTGTAGTGTCTTTGCTTATTGTATGCGTGGGGGTTTTCACCTACATATCCAAGCGTTATTCCCGTACCATAGGGCAGCAGAACCAGGTATATAAGGGAAAGCTGTATCAATGGATGAACCAGGCTTTGGGCGGCGTCAAGGAAATTAAGGTTTTGAACAGGGAAGAGCATTTTATCAAAGAATATGACAATTATTTTAAAAAGTATGTGCATGGGCTGCGGGTAAACCGTCTCATTGGCATATTGCCCAAATATGTGGTGGAGTCGGTGAGCATGTCAGGGCTTCTTTTGGCGGTTATTTTCAAAATGTATATGGGGCAGAAGGAGCTGGTGGAATTTGTCCCGCAGTTGTCGGCTTTTGCGGTGGCGGCTTTCCGGCTTTTGCCTTCCGTAGGGAAGATTAATGAGCATATGTCGGCCACTTTGTATTCGGCCCCTTCCCTGGAATTGATTTACCATGACTTAAAGGAAATAGAGGATGTCAAAAAGGAGGATAAGGGGGAAGAAAGGGAATGGAAGTTTGAGAAGGAGCTAAAGGTAAGCAAATTGGCGTATCATTATCCCGATGCGGAGGAAAATGTGCTGGAGGGGGTGGATTTTACCATTCAGAGAGGGGAAACGGTGGCGTTTATCGGTTCTTCCGGCGCGGGGAAAACTACGCTGGTGGATATCCTGCTTGGCTTATTGCAGCCTCAGTACGGAAAAATCCTGGCGGACGGGATGGAAGTGCGCAAAAACCTGAAAGTCTGGCAAAAGGAAATCGGGTATATTCCGCAGGTGATTTATCTTTCGGACGATACCATAAGGCATAACATCGCCTTTGGGGTGGACGAAGGGGAAATTGACGAGGAAGCGGTTATAGAAGCGGCAAGGAAGGCGCAGATTTATGATTTTATCTTTAATCTGCCGGATGGGCTGGAAACGTTTGTAGGGGACAGAGGGGTGCGTTTGTCCGGGGGGCAGAGGCAGCGCATCGGTATTGCCAGGGCGCTCTACCATGACCCGGAGGCGCTTGTTTTGGATGAGGCTACCAGTGCTTTGGATAATGAGACGGAAACGGCAGTGATGGAATCCATTGAGAGGCTGCGGGGAGAGAAGACCATGATAATCATTGCCCATCGGCTGACGACGATAAAGAAGGTGGACCGGATTTACGAGGTAGTGGACAAGAAAGTGGAAGTGAGGAGTAAAGAGCAGGTGTTTGGAGTCGGAAATGAGGTTGGCCTATGAGAGTGTTGTATATGTCCCATCGGTATCATACAAATCAAAATGCCATTATGAAGGGATGGAAGGAGCATGGGGATGAGGTGTGCTTTTTGAGCCAGTATGAGGGGAAAATAGAGGATTATACTTATGTAAAGCCAGTGGTTATGGGATATTCCCCATGGTTTATGCCATTTTATAAACTGTATGTGAATGTGCTTGCAAAAAATAATCCGGCTGCGATGGATATCCGCTTAAAAGTAGGCATCCCGCCGGTTTTTAAGCTGGCAAAGGTTATGGGGCAGTTCCGGCCGGATTTGGTGATTATGCGGGAACGTTCCGTTTATACCATATGTATGACGGCAATTTGCCGTTTGCGCGGCTATCCGGCCATCCTTTATGTGATGAATCCGGTATGGGAAAAGCCCAAAAGGGATTTGGCCCACCGCATCGTATGGAAACTGGTTCCCAAATACCGGCTGACCCCAAGCCTGGTGGTAGGGCTGGACTATACAGGGAAGGAAAAAGATTCGTGCGCTTTTTTCGCGCCCTATCTTATGGAGCCGCAGCTTGCTCCGCAAGAGAAGCGGTACATGGAAAACGGGAGGATACGGATTCTGGAGGTTGGAAAATACGAGGAGCGCAAAAACCACAAAATGATGGTTCGCGCCTTTGAAAGGCTGGCCGGGAAATATCCGGCAGACCTTACGATTGTGGGAGAGGTATCCAATGATTTTCACCGGAAGTATTATAGGGAATTAGAGGAATATATAGACAGCCATGGATTGGACGGCAGGGTTACGCTGAAAAGCAATCTGGAAAAGGCGGATATGATGGAGGAATATAAGCGGGCGGATTTGTTTGTCCTGCCAAGCACCGGGGAGCCTGGCTCGGTGGCCAATCTGGAGGCTATGGCTTTTTGCGTCCCGGCGCTTTGCGGGGAGGACAACGGTACGGCCTGCTATATCAGACAGGGGAAGACGGGGTATGTATGCAAGGATAACGATGAGGATGATTTGGCGGAAAAAATGGAGCGCATGGTAAGCAATCCAACGGTGATAAAAAAGATGGGCAGGAACGCCTACTATCATGTAACGAAGCATTTTCAGTTCGATGCTTATTATAGAAGCGTGGAGCGGATTATGGAGCGGCAGCGGCGGGAAAGGGACAGGAAGCGGGGGAAGGGCAGGTTCGTTACCCCAATGGACGGCAGGAGGGATTCCGGCGGCTACGGAAGGGATGGACGGTAAGGCAAAATGAAAGCGAAGAAAGAAAAACGGGATTGGATAGGTTATCTGTTATTTTTGGCAGGGGCGGTGGCATTTGTATTGTTCTTTTCTACAAGCTCATCGCCGCTGTATAGGGGATATGGGGCGGATTCGGCCATTTTTCAGGTGATAGGGAAATATTGGGCGCAGGGGAGGGTTCCTTATCTGGAGCTGTTTGACCATAAGGGGCCTTATATCTTTTTGGTGGATGCGGTAGGATATGGGATGATGGGAGGCAAATCAGGCGGCATTGCGCTGCTGCAGTGCATTCATTTGTTTTTGTTTTTGCTTGGGGCATATGAGATTGCGCTTTGCTTTTTTGAAAAAGGGGCGGCGACGCTTTGGACAATGCTAACCCTTGGCTTTTTGGCCTTAAGTTATGAAGGAGGGAACCTGACCGAAGAGTATATGCTTCCGTATCTTGCATTCAGCGTTTGCGGCCAGCTTCGGTTTTTCAAAAAGGGGGAAAACGGGAAATGGGAGGGCCATCCCTATGGATGGGCATTTTTGTATGGGGTTACGTTTGCGCTTTGCGTTTTCACAAGATTGACGAATGCGGTAGGATTATGCTGCGGCATATTTATTATTTTGTGTATTTTAATCCGGGAGAAAAAATGGCGGAATATCGCAGGCAATGTTTTGGCTGCCGCAGCAGGGACGGCGGTGGCGGGCATTCCGTTTCTTGTCTATTTTCTAAGGAAAGGGGCTTTGTATGAAATGTTTTTAGGCACCATATGGCAAAACGTAAGGGCGGCGGTGAATGTGGATGCTTATTGGTGGAGCGCGCCCCATTCTATCGTTGGGTGGATTCATATTATCGTCGCTCATTTTTGCAGTTATGGATTGATTCTGGCAGGCATAGCCGCGTTGTGGAAGAAAAGGAAGGAAGAGGCGGCCTATTGGCTTTTTGTAGGGGTATGTATGACGGCCTATCTGATGACCCGGAAGGCTTTTTACCATTATTCGATGATTACGGCGCTTTATTTGCCAGCCATAGCGGCGGTATGCACCGAGGGGATAACGGCAGCGGGGGCCGGCAGACCAGTGGCAGCGGGGGCGCACAGGGCATCGGCAGTGTGGGAAGGCAAAGCGGCGGGCGCAGAGAAAGGGAAAGGCAGGAACTGGCTGCGGATGGCATTGGCGGCCTTCGTTGGTTTGTTTTTTCTATACCAGGCATACACGGTTTACCGGGATTTTTGGGGAAAGGCGAAGGAGCCGGAATATGCTTCCTTGCTGCAGGAAATACCAAAAGAGGGGCTGGATGCGTTTGTGGCCTACAATGTTAAGACGGACATTTATTTGTTGTATGACATAGAGCCTTGTTATCGGTATTTCCACCATCAGGACGCCCATGCGGCGGTAAATGAGGCGCTGAGGAAGGAGATACAAAAGGAATACAGCGGCGGGGAGGCGGAATGGATTTTGTTTATGGAAACGGATTTTGAGAACAGCATTGAAGAGATTTTAAAGAAAGACTATGAGTGTGTGGCAAAGAAGAACGAGTACACGCTGTACGGTAAGAGGGAGTGAGCGCCGTGAAATCCTGTTTGGCCGTTACCATTTCAAAAAGGGCAGTTTGTTTTGCAACTGTAAAACAGTAAAAGAAGGAGGGACGGATGATACAAAGGGCTATGCATTTCATGAGCGGGAAATTAAAGGCAATTTTTCTTTTGGAAGCGGTTTTTCTTGTCTGTGTGACAGTGGGTTTTGCGCTGCATTTCCAGAAAGGGAAAATAACGTTATCCTTTCTCCAGGAAGATTTTCAATGTTTGGCGGGGGAGTGGGAGGACGGCAGCTATTTGGACACGAGCAAGGCGGCTTTTCGGGATATCCGCATTGGGCTTGGAGGGATGGAACTGCCAAGCGGCAGTTATTTGGTGGATGTGGAATATCAGGCCAAAGGGATTGCCAGCCTGGCCGTTGAGTACGAATATGACAGGTATGAGTATGCCCTTACCGACGATGTTGCGCTGCGCGCAGGGGACAGCCGGAAAAGTTTTGAAATTACAGTGGACGGCAAAAACGGGGCGGTGGCCATATTGGGACGGCTAAACAGCGAATGCACGCAAGGGGATTATCTGCTTTTTCT
Source organism: uncultured Lachnospiraceae bacterium (assembly GCA_910578405.1). GTDB lineage: Bacteria > Bacillota > Clostridia > Lachnospirales > Lachnospiraceae > Kineothrix. The sequence continues at coordinate 38,768 of CAJTQO010000033.1, forward strand.
TGGAGTGGAAATAAGCAGCACATTTACTTCGTACCGGCTGCGGATATTCCAATTATTGATAGGGCTGTTATTACTGGACGGAGTGATTTATCTGTATGGCAGGAATGTATGGGGTTTGTGCCATACAGAGCGGAAGCGGGAGTGGGCGGGCCTTTTGGCGATTGCCTTTGTGGCGGGGCTGCCGCTTATGACAAAGTATTTGTTTATGCAGCAGGATTTGGCGTTCCATCTGTTAAGGATAGAGGGATTGAAGGAAGGGCTGGCAGGGGGCTGCCTGCCGGTCAGAATCCAGCCCCAGTGGCTGAATGGGCATGGCTATCCGGTGTCTGTGTTTTATGGGGATCTTTGGCTCTATATTCCCGCTTTGCTTAGGCTGTTTGGCGTGCCGCTGCAGGACTGTTATAAAATATTTGCGGCGCTGGTTCATGGGGCGACGGCCGTGATTTCCTATGGCTGCTTTCGCAAAATGAGCGCAAGCCGCAAGATAGGAATGGCGGCCGCCGCCATCTATACATTGAGCGTCTACCGGCTGATTAACGTATATGTGCGCGCAGCGGTGGGGGAATATGTGGCTATGGCGTTTTTCCCTCTTATTTTATTGGGTTTGTGGTATATTCTGACGCAGCCTATACCCAAAATAAAAGGCAGCAAAATGTGGATTGCGTTGTCGTTCGGGTATTTGGGGCTGTTGTTTTCGCACTTGATTAGTTGTGAAATGGCAGGGGTGATGACTCTGTTGGTCTGCCTTTTGCATATAAAAAGAGTGGTGGAAAAAGAGCGTTTTATGCTGCTTGCCAAGGCATTGGCCGGACTTGTGGCGGGCGGGATGTGGTTTTGGCTGCCGATGTTGGATTATATGCGTTTTGATTTTGTGGCAGGGGTAAAAGAGTTTGCACGGTACCGCCAGGAAGAGCGGGGGCTTTTCTGGGCTCAGTTTTTTACGAACCGTTTTGATGTAAACGGCGAATCCATTGCCAGTATGTTTGGAATGAAAGAGGAAATGCCTTTGACTATGGGGCCTGCGTTTTTGCTGATTTTAGTAGCCGCGGTATCTTTGAGCGTCTGTGATTGGAAAGAGATAAAAAGGAAAAAGGAGTGGGTCACAGGGCTTTGCCTGGCGTTTTTTTCCATGTGGTTATGCACGACGGATTTTCCGTTCCGATGGCTTGGGGAAACGTTTCCTTTTACCAGGCTCCTGATTGTCAGTCTGCAGTTTCCATGGCGTTTTCTGGCAGTGGCGACTTTATTTTATGTGTGGCTTTTTGTGATGATTCTGTCGGAAACAGCGGTAAAAGAGAGGACGCGCAGTGTATTTGCCATAGTGGTCTGTGCTGTATTGTTTCTAAACAGTATGGATTTGATGGGGGAAGTGATGAGCCGTATGAGGATTGGACGGGTTTATGACGGTGGGACGTTGACGTCTTTCGGGGTAAGCGGCGGGGAGTATTTGTACCAGGGGGCTGATGTAGAGGATTATAGGGACGAAATTACGCAGATTGGCGAAGGGCTGACGGTTTTCGGCTGGGAGAAAGGGGCGAATCGGATGGAGGTAACAGCGGTAAACGCTTCCGGGGAGGAGCGTACGCTGGAATTGCCATTGATTTTGTATAAAGGGTATCGGGCCAAAGACAGCGGGTCAGGGAAGGAACTGTATCTAAGCGAGGGGAAATCCCATAGGGCGGTTTTGCATTTGCCGAGAGGATATGCAGGAACGGCAGTGGTGCGGTTTTCGGAGCCTTGGTATTGGAGGGTGGCGGAACTGGTTTCTCTGGCGGCGCTTTTGGGGATGGCGGGCAGCCTTTGGGGGAATGGATTTGCCAGGAAGTTTGGAAAGAAGAAAAATAGCGGCGGAAAAACAGAGGATATGGCATGACGGTGAACAGAGCGAAAGAGCTATCTTATGAGCTGTTTTTTATCTTAATGATTTTTGCGAAGGGGATTGGGTTAGACAGCGGCAACCGGCTGTATTACATTTTGAGCGGGCTGGCCTGTGTCTGCGTAGGGGCTAAACTTGCGCTGACGCGGTACCGGATAAGGGAAATAGTGGCTATGGCATGTCTGTGTGCCATAGCCTTTGTGGCATATTTAAATTCCGGAAGGATGGGGATTGTGCTAAGCGCTTTGACGGTGGCGGGGCTAAAAGACATGGATGTGAAAAAGCTGTTCCGGATTGGGACAGTGGTTTATGGGGCTTCGTTTGCCTTTACGGTAATTGCGGCAAAATTCGGGGTGATTGGGAATCCGATGGTAGTGCATGAGGAGGGGGGCATGGAGTTAGTCCGGTGGGGGATGGGGTACAGCACGGGGAATATATTCCATGTGTCTTATTTTATGCTTGTGGCGCTGCTTTGCTATACGTGGGGAAAGGAGTGCAACCGGAAGCGGCTGCTTGGGCTGATGGCGGGCAATTTGTTGGTGTACCTTTTTACCCTAAGTTATACGGGGGTGTCGGTGACGGCATTTTATTTGCTGTTAAATTTGTATGCGGTGAAGCGAAAAGGGCTTTGCCTGGCGGAACAGGCGCTTTGCCAGCTTCCTTTGCCGCTTTGTCTGTTGTTTTCCTTTGGAGGGCCTTTTGCGCTGCATCATCCGTGGATGCAGAAGCTGGACAGTATGCTGCAGGCGAGGCTGAGTTATTCCGCATACTATTTGCAGAACCAGCCGATTACTTTGCTTGGGACAAGGATGAAGGATGTGCCTAATTTTTGGATTATTATGGACAATGGGTATGTGTATTTCTTTATGACGTTCGGGGTGGCGGCATTTGCGTTGTTTTGCGCAGGGTATGCGGCGTTAATTTGGCGCTACAGCGGGATAGGGCGGCGGTTTTGCTTAGGCAGGGATGGGACGGACGGGCAGAGGCTGCCGGAGCTGGCAATGATTTTTTCCTTTTTGCTGTATGGAATTATGGAGCAGTTTTTCTCCAATGCGTTTATGAATTTTTCGCTGCTGTTTATGGGGGAGGTATTGTTCGGCAGGCAGGGAGTGAAATATGAGGGCCGGAAGTCAGCGAGGCCGGATGGGCTTATGGAGGAAGAGCGGGAAGAAGAAAGGGACAGGAAGGGGTATTGGGGCGGATTGGCCTGCGGTATGTTGGGAGTGGTTGTTTGTGCGGTATATTTTCTTGCGGCGCCGCAGAAGGAGTTTGTTTTAGCGTCGGTAAGCGCTTTAAATTATGTGGGGGCGCAGGGG
>CAJTQO010000034.1 GCA_910578405.1 uncultured Lachnospiraceae bacterium
GCTGTAAGGGGTATTAACCATAAATATATTGTAGTAGAAAGGAGGAAAGAAGTGAAAAAAGAGAAGAAAAAGAAGTGAAGAAGGAAGTGAAAAAAGAGAAGAAAGAGAAAGGAGGAAAAATGGAAAAAAACGAAAAAAATGAAACGAAGAAAAATGGAAAAGGAAAAAGTGGAAATTGCAGGAAAATAATTGACATTAAGCAGGAGGCTCTATATAATAAAAAAGAATTGTCTGCAGAAAAGCGTCTTTTTCGTATACGATGCGCAGACATGCCTGAGAGAGGAGGGCGACATGGATAAAAGGCAGGAATGGGAAAAGAGTTTTCATAAATGCCGATGTTTTTTGGGGTCGGATGATATGAAAATTTTGTAAAGCAGCCTGACAAAAAGCCGGAACTTGAAAAGTAACGGGACAAAAAAGGAAAAGGAGGTAATTGTAAAATGAAAAAAAGGATGGAAAACAGCAAAATTTTTGGAATTGAATGGAAGAAATGTATGATTACCTCGGAAGATTGCAGATAAAGAGATTGTATTTTACCGTGGCATCATTTTGCGCCGCGATTTTTTATGCCCAAAATCCCAGGGATACGAAACCGTGTCTGTGGGATTTTTTGTCTTTTTCAACTTATCCAGCGCTTAATGGCGTTAAGGATATGCAGTTTTCCGGGATATCTGGAACTGGAAACGCAGCATGGAGCCGGAAAGGAGCCGTAAGAAAAAGGAGCCGCAAAAGGGAATGATTTTCTTTTGCAGGACAGAGGAGCCTTTGCGGGAACTGCAGGATATTGGAAAAGATTGGAATAAGAGGGAAAAGAATGATAATAGCAACAGTAACGGCGGTACACAGGGAGCGTTATGAATTATGTTTTGAAGATGAAATATTTTATGGAAGGCTGAAAGCGGCCGTCTTTTACCATAGTAAGGAGTTGGTGGTATTTCCGACGGTTGGCGACCGGGTGGAAGTGGCGCGCAGTGAGGCAGGGGATAGCGCTATAGTAAAGGTACAGGAGAGGAAATCGGTATTTATGCGGATGAATGCAACACAGGGGATGCCAGACCAGGCAGTGGCTGCGAATTTTGATTATGTATTTATTACCATGTCCTTAAATGGGGATTTCCATCCATCTAAACTGGAACGGTATCTGGCAGCAGCCAGACGAAGCGGCGGAATCCCGGTTATTTTACTGACAAAGGCGGATTTGATGGAGGAATGGCAAAGGGAGGAGATATTGGCGCAGATTGCTTTGCTGGAGCCGGAAGCGGAGACGCATTGTATAAGCGTGTATACAGGGGAAGGGGTTTCACGGTTGGAAAAGTATGTTTCGGAAGGGAATACCATTGTGCTGCTTGGTTCTTCCGGAGTGGGAAAGTCTTCGTTTGTGAATGTGATGTTGGGGGAAGAGCAGATGCGTACAGGCGGGATTCGGGAGGCGGATGCACAGGGGCGGCATACCACAACCTTTAAACAGATGTTTACGATTCCAAAGCATATTACGCTGCCAGATGGAAGCGTGATAAAAGGAGGCGGGAAGATTATTGACACTCCAGGGATGCGGAAAGTTCTAATGGGGGAGGGAACGGATGGGATAGAGCTGGCTTTTGAGGATATTGGGCGGTTGGCCATGCAGTGCAGATTTTCTGACTGCAGGCATCAGACCGAACCGGGATGCGCCATCCGGAAAGCCTTGGAAGATGGGAGCCTGGAGGAGCGGCATTGGAAAAACTATCTGAGCCTGCAAAGAGAAGAAGCCTATTCCCGTGAGCGGAAGAAGCTTCTTCTAAAAAAGATGGAAAAGTCCAAAAAGCGCAGGTAGGGAAGCCATTTCCCTTCCTTAGCGCTGCCAGACAGAGGCAGGATGGTTAGGGGAAATGAAACGTTTTGGCGTTTATCCGTTAAAACGCCAGCGCCAATGCCTGGTATCCGTGCAGATGGATTGTGCAGCCATCCTGTGATACGTCTGAGTAGTTGTTAAGCAATATTTCCTGATAAGCAGCCGGAAGTTCCACGTCCTGCCCTTGTTTCTGGTAATTTCCAATGACCAGGATGGTTTTGTCCCCTTTTCGATAGTACGCCATTAAGTTGTGGCGGTTTTGCCATACCGGCTCCAAGGAGCCATATACAATGGTTTCTTTGTAGACAGGGTTTTTGCGCAAAGCAATCAGTTTTTTATAAAAGCTCCATACAGAATCCGGGTCGTGAACCTGGGCGGCGGCATGAATGGCAGTGTAGTTTGGGTTGACTTTCAGCCATGGGGAGCCGGTGGTGAACCCGGCGTTTGCCTCGTCAGACCAGTGCATGGGCGTTCTGCCGTTGTCCCTGCTGAAAGTGGAAACGGCCTTTAAAGCGTCTTCAGGGGAAAGCCCGGCTTTTAGCGCCACCTGGTATTCTCCATGGGAAGAGACGTCGTCCACCTCGTCCATGGAAGTGAAAGCCATATTTTCCATGCCAAGTTCCTGCCCCTGGTAAATAAATGGGATGCCGCGCAGCAGGAAGCTTAGCGCTGCCAGCATTTTTTTACTTTCCGGGCAGCGGTCGCCTTCCGGGATATAACGGCTGGCGCCACGGGGCCAGTCATGGTTTTCGATAATATTGGCTAAAAAGCCTATGCTGCCTGCCCGTTTTTGTGATTCAAAGCAGCAGTCCCTGTATTCGTCCGGCGTGACAGGGCTGCAGTCATACCAGCCGTTTGGACTGAAACCAAACATGGCGGCATTGAAATCAAAAATGCTGTCAAAGTAGCCGTTTTCCCCTATTAAGCCCGGCAGGTTGTCAGGTTTGGCGCAGAACACTTCCCCTACGGAAAAGGCGTTATGCACGCGAAACGTTTGGTCACGCATTTCGTTTAAGAATTCTCCGATGCCTTTGGCTTCCTGCAGCATGGCGCCGATGTTGCAAAGGCCGTCTTCTCTGTCCGGGGCATAGTCATGGAGGGGAAGGGCTTTCTTTATGTTCATAATAGCGTCCAGACGGAAGCCGTCCACCCCTTTATCCAGCCACCAGTTTATATTTTTGTAAATTTCTTCACGCACTTGCGGGTTTTCCCAGTTTAAGTCCGGCTGCTTTTTGTGGAACATATGAAGGTATTGCTTATTGGTTCCTGGCATGTCATCCCAGGCGGGGCCGCCGAAAGCGGAACGCCAATTCGTGGGCAGCTTTCCTTCCTCCTTGTCTCTTAAGTAAAAGTATTTGCCGTATTTCCCGTCGGGCTCCTGGCAGGCTTTTTGAAACCATTCGTGTTCGTCGGAGCAATGGTTTACCACCAGATCCATTAACAGGTACATTCCTCTCTTTTTTACCTCTGCAATCAGTTGTTCCATATCTTCCATCGTGCCGAAACGCGGGTCGATATTGTAATAGTCCGAAATATCGTAGCCCTGGTCAGCCAGAGGGGAGGGATAGCAGGGAGAAAGCCAGAGGATGTCCACGCCTAAATCTTGAAGGTAATCCAGTTTGCGGATAATGCCGGGGATATCTCCGATGCCGTCGCCGTTGGAATCATAAAAGCTTTTTGGGTAAATTTGATATGCGACTTTGTCATGCCACCATTGTTTTGTCATGTAGGAACCTCCTTTTACGTTAAGTATTTTGTATTATTCCGTGTTTGTGCCATTATTTTTGGCGCTGTCTTTTATTATAACGGCGGTTGGAATGGTTGTCAAATTATGACTTATCTTATTTTTGCTATCATATTTTGTCGTTGAATGGGGTGATGCGGCGGTATCGTTGAATATCCGGTTGCTTTTTCCATTGCCCTGGTGTATCATTTGATTATCTGCAAATCCGGCAAGGGGGGATGGATTATGGACAGGGAACTGTTATTTGGAAAGACGTTGGAGGAGATAAAGCGCCTGGCAAAGGGGCAGGGGAACTGTATTTCAAAAGAACAGATTGCGGAAGCATTTTCAAAATTGGGGCTGGCGCAGGAGCAGTTGGCTTTGGTTGAGGAATATTTAAAAGAACATAAGATTGGGATTGGGGAACCGCTAAATCCAAAGGATTACCTGACGGAGGGGGAGGTTCGTTACCTGGATGTCTATCTGGAAGAGCTGAAAGGGATGGATGCAGTGACGGAAGGGGAGAAGGAAGCGTTTTCCCTTTCCGCAATGGCCGGGGACGGGCAGGCCCAGGCGCGGTTAGTGGAAATCTATCTTCCTAAAGTGGTGGAGATTGCGAAGCTGTATGGCGGACAGGGCGTTGCGCTGGAGGATTTGATTGGCGAGGGGAATTTGGCTTTGGCGGCAGGCGTGTCGATGTTAGGCTGTCTGGAACATGCCTGTGAGGTGGAAGGGATGCTTGGCAAAAGGATTATGGACGCTATGGAAGAGTGCATCTATGAGAACCTGGAGCAGGCGCGTAAAGATAAGAAGGCATTGGAGCATGTGAATTTGGTGGCGAAGCAGGCCAGGGAGCTGGCGGAAGCTTTACAGCGCAAAGTGACGGTGGAAGAACTGGCGGCGGAAACGGAATTGTCGGAAGACGAGATTTTGGAAGCAATCCGTATAAGCGGGAATCAAATGGAATATATTAAGGGATTGACGTGAGGCAAAACAAAAGGCCAGGCTTGCGGCCATCCCGGAGCGTGAGCCGGATGGCGCGGCAGGGAGGCAGGAATGGACAGGAAGGTTGAAACGGGACAGGGGCAGGACAGGGATTTTAAATATATACTGCAGGACACGGGACAGATTTACCTGGGGGCCAGGTTCAGTTATAGCGAACTGTTGGACGAGGAAATGATGAATTTTAAGTTAAAGACAGTGATTTCACAGTATATTCTGAAAGAAGTGGACAGGTCTTCCACCTTGGAAAGCCATTTTTATTATATGGAAGAAGGCTCCCTTGCCTATCAGACTTATTTGGAGCTGAAAGTGAAGGTAAAGGTAAGCATACCCGAGGAAAAGAGAGGGTTTGGCGGGAAGGCGCGGACGGTTTATAAGGATAAGGAATATAGCCTGAAAGAGTTTGTGGGACTGAATCTGGCAAAGAAAAAGCAGCTCGGTTTTTTTGTGAGGGAAATCTCCGTTTCAAAACTGGGCCTTATAACGTTTACAGTTTGATGCATTGCAGATATCAAGGCGATGTGCCGTTTATGGCAACCCGTCCGGTCTTGGGCTGGCATTTGTAAGGCTGATTTTACGTTTAACGCCATGAAAATTGGTGGGGGAATATGGGAAAAGGGGCGTTTGCAATATTTTTGCGAAACTGGATATAGAAAGGAAAAGGCGGCATATGGACAGGAAAGTCATGGAAAGTAAGATAAGGGGATTGGAAAGTTATGAGGTGGTGGAAGCCCGTGAGGTGGGGGATTTAAATTCCTATGGATATTTGCTGAGGCATAAAAAGACAGGGGCGCGTCTGACGCTGTTGTCAAATGAGGATGAGAACAAGGTGTTCTATATTGGGTTTCGCACCCCGCCTGCAGACAGCACCGGGGTGGCGCATATCATAGAGCATACGGTATTGTGCGGGTCGGAGAATTTCCCGGTGAAGGATCCGTTTGTGGAATTGGTGAAAGGTTCTCTGAATACATTCTTAAATGCCATGACTTACCCGGACAAGACGGTGTATCCGGTGGCAAGTTGCAATGATAAGGATTTTCGGAATTTGATGCATGTGTATCTGGATGCGGTGTTCCATCCGAACATATATAAGGAAGAAAAGATTTTCCGCCAGGAGGGCTGGCATTACGACCTGCAGGACGCCCAGGATGAATTGACGCTTAACGGGGTGGTTTATAATGAAATGAAGGGAGCTTTTTCTTCGCCGGATGATGTGCTGGACAGAGAAGTGTTAAATTCCCTGTTTCCGGATACGCCTTATGGGACGGAATCGGGCGGCGATCCGGATGTGATACCGGAACTTACCTATGAAGCCTATCTGGATTTCCACAGAAAATATTATCATCCGTCCAACAGCTACATTTACCTGTATGGGGATATGGATATGGCGCAGCAGTTAGAATTCATCGACAAGGAATATTTGTCCGGGTTTGAGGCCCTGGAGGTGGATTCCAGCATACCGGTGCAGCCTGGGTTCGATGCGCCAAAGGAGATTTGCAAGGAGTATCCCATAGCGGAAAGCGAGTCAGAGAGCGAGAATACGTATCTTGCCTATAACATGGCGGTGGGGGACAACCTGGACCGGAAGCTTTATCTTGCATTCCAGATTTTGGATTATGCGCTTTGTTCGGCGACAGGCGCGCCTTTGAAGGAAGCGCTGACGGAACGCGGGATTGGCAAGGAAGTTTACAGTTCTTATGAAAACGGGATTATGCAGTCCTTCTTTTCCATTGTGGCGAAAAATACCGATGCGTCCCGCAAAGACGAATTTGTTTCCGTCATTGAAAAGACGTTGGAAAGCCAGGCGCAAAACGGGATTGACCGGAAAGCTTTGCAGGCTGGGCTGAACTATTATGAATTTAAATACCGGGAGGCGGATTTTGGCAGCTATCCCAGAGGGTTGATGATTGGGCTGCAAGTGTTGGACAGTTGGCTGTATGCAGACGATAAACCGTTTATACATGTGGAAGCCAACGAGACTTTTGCGGAATTGAAGCGGGATTTGGAATCCGGGTATTTTGAGGGCTTGATTCGCCGTTACCTGCTGCAGAATAATCATAAGACGCTGATTGTTCTGTCTCCGGTAAAAGGGCTGACTACGAAAAAGGATTTGGAACTGCAAAAGAAGCTGCAGGATTATAAGGCGTCTTTAAGCGCAGAAGAGGTGGAGGAAATCGTAAGGCAGACGGCCGAGCTTGTGCGTTATCAGGAGGAACCAAGCCCAAAGGAAGCGCTGGAAAAGATTCCGATGCTGACACGGGAGGATATCAGAAAAGAGGCGGTGAACTTTATCAATGAGGAACGCCATGCCGGGGATACGCTTGTGTTGTTCCATGATATTTTCACCAATGGCATCGGATATTTGCGGTTTTTGTTTGATTTGCGCAGTGTGCCGGAGGAATTGTTCCCGTATATCGGTGTGTTAAAAAATGCGCTGGGGATGGTGGATACGCAAAACTATGCTTATGGAGACTTATACCATGAAACGAATATCCGCACCGGCGGGATACGTATGGCGGTGAATTCTTATACCAATGCGCAGGACAGGCAGCAGTATAAGATGATGTTTGAAATGAAAGTGAAAGTATTGTATGAGAATCTGGCGGATGCGTTCCGGCTGGCGGAAGAGATTTTGCTCAAATCAAAATTCACGGATAGTAAGCGGCTTTATGACGTTATTGCGGAAGTGCAGTCGCAGATGCAGGCAGCCATGGCGTCTTCGGGGCATACCTTGGCGGCGCTGCGCGCGCTGTCTGGCGTTTCCGCTACGGCGGCAATGGCGCAGCAGATTAGCGGGATTCCCCAATATCGTTTGTTAGAACGGCTGGAAGGGAATTTTGAGGAAGAAAAAGACGATTTGACAGACAAATTACAGCGTTTATTGACATATATTTTCCGGCCGGAAAACCTGATGGTGGATTATACGGCCACCGAAAAGGAATATAAGGGGGTGGAAGAAGGCGTTGCCGCATTCCGGGAAAAACTGTTTACGGAACCGATAGAAGCAGGGGATTACCGTCCTGCATTGGAAAAGAAGCACGAAGGGTATCTGACTTCCGCGCAGGTGCAGTTTGTGTGCAGGGCCGGGAATTTTACAAAGGAAGGGCTTTCCTATACGGGGGCGCTGCGCGCCTTGAAGGTAATGATGGGATATGATTATCTTTGGAACAGGGTGCGTGTAAAAGGCGGCGCCTATGGCTGTATGTGCAGTTTTGGCCGCACGGGCGACAGTTACTTTGTATCTTACCGTGACCCGAATCTGGAGAAGACAGTGGAGGTGTATGAGAAGGCTGCGGATTATATCGCTTCGTTTGAGGCGGACGAACGGACAGTGACGAAGTATATTATCGGGGCAGTCAGCGACCTGGACGTACCGATGACTCCGGCGGCCAAAGGCGCCTACTCTCTTAGCGGCTATCTGACTAAGCTGCCTTTTGCGCAGGTGCAAAAAGAGCGGGATGAGCTGCTTGGCGTGACTGTGGATGTTATCCGTTCCCTGGCAGGGCATATCCGCGCGTTTATGGCGGCGGACAGCTTGTGCGTAGTGGGTAATGAGGAAAAATTAAAGGAAAGCGCGCTGTTTGAGGTGGTGGAGCCGCTGTTCCATTGATTAAGGCATTTTTGGGGCAAGAAGTTGAGACATGGCGCGAAACGGGGAGGAATATATGGGATTGAATGACAGGAAACAGAAGGGAAAACAGGAAAAGAAGCTAAGGGAATTGACAGGCGGCAGGCGCCTTTGGGCGAATGCGGCATTGGCGTTGGCTGTGGCGGTATGCTTAAACGGCTGTGGTTCCTCGAAGGGAAGGAGCAGTTCCGACACAGCGGCGGCGGCTTCGGAATCCAATGGGTATTCTTCAGGGGATATTTACGAACAGGAGGGAAGTTTGGAAGAGGCGGGGGCCGGTGCGGTAGATGATGCAGGCGCAGACAATACGGACGTTTCGGTGGCAGCGAACCGGAAACTGATTCGTACGGTGCGTATGGGGGTGGAAACGGAAGAGTTTGATGGCCTGTTAGACAGGCTGGAGCAGAGGGTGGCGGCCCTTGGCGGATATATGGAAAATCTGGATGTGTATAACGGGAGCCAGAGAAACGGACAGAAGGTTAGGAGCGCTTCTATGACCATACGCATTCCCAAGGGGAATTTAAACGGTTTTGTCAGTGAAGTTTCCGAGGTTTCCAATGTGGTCAGCAAGTCCGAGAGTACGGAAGACGTCACCTTGAATTATGTAGACTTAGAAAGCAGGAAGAAGTCTTTGCAGGTGGAGCAGGAGCGGCTGTTAGAGCTGCTTGGCCAGGCGGTTTCCATGGAGGATATTATTACCATAGAGGAAAGGCTTTCCCAGGTAAGGTATGAATTGGAAAGTATGGAATCCCAACTGCGCACTTACGATAACCTGGTGGATTTTTCTACGGTTTACCTGTCAGTGAATGAGGTGGAGCGGTTAACGCCAGTGGAAGAAATATCGGATTTGGAGCGGATGGGGCAGGGATTCGCGCATTCGGTGGAAAATCTGTTCCATGGCTTAAAAGAATTTTTCATTGGACTGGTAGTCAGCCTGCCGTATTTGGTTTTTATGGCAGCGCTGGTGGTTTTGGCAGCCGTGTTTGCGAGAGCCGTCATACGTAGAGGAAGAAAGAAACGGGAAGAGAGGCTGCGCCGCGCTTATCAGGATAATGCTTCCTGGCAAAGCGCGGGAGGCTATGTAGTTGAAAGGCCAAAAACCGGGCAGGAAGCATTTGCGGGCCAGACGGAATTTGGCCGGCCGAAGGCGCAGCCAGACCGGAAAGAAGAGACATCCGCAGACGGGACTGGGGATGGCCAGGCAGAGACGCAACCGGGCCGGGAGCTATCCACAAATCAAAGTTCTATGGGACAGCCTGGACAGGCATCGGGCCAGGCGGCGGAAAGGGACGGAGTGTTTAGCCGGACAGAAAGGAAACGCTGATGCAAGTAAAAAACAGAGAGGAAAAAAGAAATTGAAAGAGAATTTTAGGTCAGGTTTTGCCACACTGATTGGGAGGCCGAACGTAGGAAAGTCTACGCTGATGAATCATTTGATTGGGCAGAAGATAGCGATTACAAGCAATAAGCCGCAGACCACCAGGAACCGAATCCAGACAGTTTATACAACGCAGGAAGCGCAGATTGTATTTTTAGATACGCCAGGGATACATAAAGCGAAAAATAAGCTGGGCGATTATATGGTAAAGGTAGCGCAAAATACAATCAATGAGGTGGATGTGGCTCTGTGGCTGGTGGAGCCAACTACCTTTATCGGCGCCGGAGAACGGCATATTCTGGAACAGCTTAAGAAAACCAAGACGCCGGTGATTCTTGTGGTAAACAAAGTGGATACGGTAAAAAAGGAGGAACTCCTGCCGGTCATTGACTGTTACCGGAAGGAAATGGATTTTGCGGACATTGTCCCTGTTTCTGCGCTAAAAGGGGATAATACGCAGGAACTGTTGGAATGTGTGATGAAATACCTTCCCTATGGGCCTGCTTTTTATGATGAGGATACGGTGACAGACCAGCCGGAGCGGCAGATTGTGGCGGAGCTGGTAAGGGAAAAAGCTTTGTGGAGCCTGGAGGATGAGGTGCCGCATGGCATTGCTGTGACCATTGAGCGTATGAAATACCGTAAAAATGCAAAACGTGAACGGATAGCGGACATTGAAGCGTCCATAATATGCGAAAAGGAGTCCCATAAAGGGATTATCATAGGCAAACAAGGCGCTATGTTAAAGAAAATCGGCAGCAAGGCGCGCCCGGAAATAGAGGATATGCTGGAATGCAAGGTAAACCTGCAGCTTTGGGTGAAGGTTCGCAAGGACTGGCGGGACAGTGATTTGTATATGAAAAATTTCGGATACAATCCGAAAGATTCCGAATAGGAAAACGCAAAAAAGCAAACCCTAACATTATGGAAACGGAGAAAGACATAATCGTTCAGGGGGCACAAGATGAAAGAATCAAATTACTGGCAACAATTTTTAAATACCGGAAGGGTGGAAGATTACCTGAAATTCAGGAACAGTCCTGTGGAGGACAGTACGGCCGGAGGGTACGCCGGGATGGGAGATGACCCCTATGCAGGAATTCATAAAAGTAACAGGGATGATTTTACGGACGGTGCCTATCGGGGAATACGATAGGCGCGTTGTAGTTCTGACAAAGGAAAGAGGGAAAATATCCGCTTTTGCCAAAGGGGCCAGAAAGCCGAACAGCAGCCTGGTGGCGGCTACGTCCCCTTTTTCCTTTGGCGAGTTTAAACTCTATGCCGGAAGGTCTTCCTATAATATGACAGAAGCGGACATTTCCAACTATTTTGAAGGGTTTCGTGAAGACTTTGACGGGGCTTGCTATGGGATGTATTTCCTGGACGTAATGGATTATTATACAAGGGAAAATAACGATGAGAGGGCAATGCTAAAACTGCTGTACCAGTCGCTGCGGGCGTTGTTAGCCCCAAGCCTTGGAAGGGAACTGGTGCGTTGCGTGTTTGAACTGAAGGCTCTGGCGTTAAACGGGGAATACCCGGGCCTGCCGGAAGACAGGGCATACCTGGAATCCACAGCCTATGCGGTGGATTACATAGTGGGCAGTACGGTGGAGAAGTTGTATACATTTACTGTGCGAAAGGAAGTGCTGACAGAGCTGGAGTGGATTACCGAAAGGTTTCGCAGGCAGTTTATGGACAGGGAGTTAAAAAGCCTGGCGGTGTTGGAAGGGATAAAATCTCAATTTCGTATTGAAAATCAAACTTAAGTCGGATATAATAATGTAAGTTTATGTGTTGGTTTATGCAAAAGGGGGATTCCGAAAGGCGGAGGGTTATGGCAATGGTCAAAAAGAAATGGGTAGCCAGTATACTTTTGGCAGGGCTTTTATGCAGCGGCTGTGGAGAGCAGGAGCCGGAGATGGACGGCGCATTGGTGGAGGCGGCGGAAGCGCTGACGTCGGAAGTTGAGGTGCAAAAGGACGGCAGCATTATTGAAACGCTGGTGGAAGACTTTTCCGGGGACAGATATAACGAAGAAAGCCTTCGGACAATGGTTATGGCTGAGGTGGAGGATTATAATAAGGGCCACGAAGGAACGGCGGTTTCCCTGGATAAGCTGGAGCAAAAGGAGGAATCGGTGACGGTCCGGCTCAAATATCCCTCTGCGGAAGCCTATTCCGCATACAATACGGATGGATATAATAAAATGTCACTATTTTGCGGGACAGTGGAACAGGCGTATGCCGCAGGGTATTCTCTGGATGTGACGATGCAGTCTGCCAAAGGAGGGGAAGCTTTGGGGAAAGCGGAGCTGATGGAAATGGACGGGCTGAATATCCTTATTTCAAAAAACCCGATGCGCATCAAGGTGGACGGCAGGATTGAATATGTAAGCGGCAACGTTACAGTCAAGGGAAAGGATGAGGCGCTGCTAGTGGGCGGGGAAGCCGGGGCGACATATTATGTCCTGTATAAATAGGATGGGCGTTGCAAGGGCAGAGGCAATGTTTGTGGAAAGAAGAAAAACAGATAAAGGAGCATGATTTCAAGATGGAAAAGACAATGGATAAAATTGTGGCGCTGGCAAAGTCAAGGGGGTTTGTTTACCCAGGTTCGGAAATATATGGAGGGCTGGCCAATACATGGGATTTCGGCAATCTTGGCGTGGAATTGAAGAATAATATTAAGAAAGCCTGGTGGCAGAAATTTGTGATGGAAAGCCCCTATAATGTGGGTGTGGACTGCGCCATCCTGATGAATCCGCAGACGTGGGTGGCTTCCGGGCATCTTGGCAGTTTTTCCGATCCGCTGATGGACTGTCGGGAATGCCATGAACGTTTCCGGGCAGACCAGTTGATTGAGCATTATGTGGAAGAGAAGGGCATAGCGTTAGACCATTCTGTGGATGGATGGGCTCAGGAAGAAATGAAAGCGTTCATTGAGGAACACAATATTCCATGTCCGACCTGCGGCAAACATAATTTTACCGATATCCGCCAGTTTAACCTGATGTTCAAGACATTCCAGGGCGTGACGGAAGACGCCAAGAATACGGTGTACTTAAGGCCCGAGACGGCACAGGGCATATTTGTGAATTTTAAAAACGTGCAGCGGACTTCCAGGAAGAAAATCCCCTTTGGGATTTGCCAGGTAGGGAAGTCTTTCCGGAATGAGATTACGCCTGGGAACTTTATCTTCCGCGTCAGGGAGTTTGAGCAGATGGAAATGGAATTTTTCTGTGAGCCGGATACGGATTTGGAATGGTTTGCCTATTGGAAGCAGTATTGCATTGATTTCTTAAAGAGCCTCGGCATGAAAGAAGAGGAGATGCGGGTGCGTGACCATGAAAAAGAGGAGCTTTCCTTTTATTCTAAGGCAACGACGGATATCGAATTCCTCTTCCCCTTTGGCTGGGGTGAGCTGTGGGGGATTGCAGACCGGACGGACTATGATTTGACGCAACACCAGAATGTATCCGGTCAGGATATGGGTTATTTCGATGATGAAAAAAGGGAAAAATATATCCCTTATGTCATAGAGCCTTCGTTGGGAGTGGAGAGACTGTTTTTGGCCGTGCTTTGCGGCGCCTATGATGAGGAAGATTTAGGGGAAGGGGATATGCGTACCGTATTGCGGTTCCATCCTGCGCTGGCTCCGGTAAAAGTCGGCGTGCTGCCGCTTTCTAAGAAGCTGAATGAAGGCGCGGAGAAGATTTACGCACAGTTGTCCAAAAAGTACAACTGTGAGTATGATGAGAGGGGCAACATCGGGAAAAGGTACCGCAGGCAGGATGAGATTGGGACGCCCTTCTGTGTAACCTATGATTTTGATTCTGAGACGGACGGCTGCGTTACCGTGCGTTACCGTGACTCCATGGAACAGGAGCGGGTGGCGATTGACGGGTTGGATGCTTATTTTGCAGAGAAGTTTGCATTCTGAAGATATTGATATCCGGCCAGGATGCAGGTTAGGGCGGATGGGAGTGAAAGCTTGGATAAGGGAAGCGGCAAGTGCGGGAACAATTCTCATAGTTGTTCCTGCATTTGTGGAATATAGAATGAATATGTGAAAAAGCAGCAAAGATAAAAGGAAGCAAAGATAAAAAGATAGGAAAAGAAAGATGCAGTAGATAAGTAAGAAGCTAAAAAGGAAAGATGCGAGAAAGGAAGAACGAAACAAAATATAAGAGGCAATAAAAAGAAGCCGGGAATGAAAGAAGTTTATCATATAGGAAAGCAATGAAATAAAGGAAGAGGAAGGACTCAGGATGAGATGAAACAGTACAGTGTAAATGAATTAAGAAGGATGTTTTTGGAATTTTTTGAAAGCAAGGGGCATTTGGCGATGAAGAGCTTTTCGCTGGTGCCTCACAATGACAACAGCCTGCTTTTGATTAATTCCGGCATGGCGCCCCTTAAGCCATATTTTACAGGGCAGGAGATACCGCCCAGGCGGAGAGTGACGACCTGTCAGAAGTGCATCCGTACGCCCGATATTGAGAACATCGGGAAGACGGCGCGGCATGGCACGTTTTTTGAGATGCTTGGGAATTTCTCCTTCGGTGATTATTTTAAGACCGAAGCCATCCATTGGAGCTGGGAGTTTTTGACGCAAGTGGTGGGGCTGTCTGCGGACAGGCTGTATCCGTCTGTGTATTTGGAGGACGACGAGGCTTTTCATATATGGAATAAAGAGATTGGCATTGCGCCGGAACGGATTTTCCGTTTCGGGAAAGAGGATAACTTTTGGGAGCATGGTTCCGGCCCCTGCGGCCCCTGTTCGGAGATTTACTATGACAGGGGGGAGAAGTATGGCTGTGGGAAGCCGGATTGTACCGTGGGCTGTGACTGTGACCGTTATGTGGAAGTATGGAACAATGTGTTTACCCAGTTTGACAATGACGGAAAGGGACATTATTCTGACCTGAAACAGAAGAACATAGACACGGGCATGGGGCTGGAGCGGCTGGCCATGGTAGTGCAGGATGTGGATTCTATTTTTGATGTGGATACGGTGCGGGCGCTGCGCAACCGGGTCTGTGAGCTGGCCGGAAAGACTTATATGGAAAAATACGAGTGGGACGTATCTATCCGCATTGTGACAGACCATATCCGTTCTGCATCATTTATGATATCTGATGGCATTATGCCTTCCAATGAAGGCAGGGGGTATGTGCTGCGGCGTATTATCCGCCGGGCTGCGCGGCACGGCAGGAGCCTTGGGATTGAGGGGCAGTTTTTAGCCAACTTAAGCAATACGGTGATTGAGGGCAGCAAAGACGGGTATCCTGAGCTGGAGGAAAAGAAGGAATTCATTTTTAATGTGCTGACGCAGGAAGAAGGCAAGTTTGATAAGACCATTGACCAGGGACTGGCTATCCTGGCGGAGCTGGAAAGCGCGATGGAACAAGAGGGCAGGAAGGAACTGGCCGGTACGGAAGCGTTTAAACTATATGATACGTATGGCTTTCCTCTGGATTTGACCAAAGAGATTCTGGAGGAAAAGGGATTTACGGTGGAAGAAGAGGGCTTTGCAAAGGCGATGGCGCAGCAGAAGGAAAAGGCGCGCAGCGCGCGTAAAGTGACCAACTATATGGGGGCGGACGTAACCGTATATGAGTCCATGGATCCTTCTGTTACCACACAGTTTGTCGGGTACGACAGGCTGGGGCATACATCCCGGATTACGGCGCTGACGACAGAGACGGAGCTGGTGGAAGCGTTGGCGGACGGAGACACAGGGACTATTTTTGTGGAGGAAACTCCTTTTTATGCCACTATGGGCGGACAATGCGCGGACAAGGGAACCATTGCTTCTGCAGACGGGGAATTTGAAGTGGTGGATACCGTGAAGTTATTAGGCGGCAAGGTAGGGCATATCGGCAAGGTGACAAAGGGAATGTTTAAAATGGGAGACGCCGTAAAGCTGACGGTGGATGGAGAACGGCGGGCGGATACTTGTAAAAATCACAGCGCCACCCATTTGCTGCAAAAAGCGCTGCGCACTGTTCTTGGCTCCCATGTGGAGCAGAAAGGCTCCTATGTGGACGGGGAACGGCTCCGGTTTGACTTTAGCCATTTTTCGGCTATGACGGCGGAGGAAATTGCCACGGTGGAGCGGATGGTAAAGGAAAAGATAGCGCAATCCCTCCCGGTGGAAACGAAAGAAATGTCCATTGAGGAAGCGAAGCAGAGCGGGGCTATGGCATTGTTTGGTGAGAAATACGGCGATACGGTGCGCGTGGTGCGGATGGGGGATTTTTCCATAGAGCTGTGCGGCGGCACCCATGTGGCCAATACCGGCGTGATTTCCGCATTCAAAATCATCTCAGAAAGCGGTGTGGCGGCAGGCGTAAGAAGGATAGAGGCTCTGACTGGCAGCGGTTTGTTCCGGTATTACGAAGGGCTGGAAAAGTCGTTGGCGGAGGCGGCTAAGACAGTGAAGTCCACTCCTGCCGGGCTGGTGGAAAGGCTGGAGCATCTTATGGCAGAGGTGAAGGCGCTTCAGAGTGAGAATGAGTCGCTAAAGAGCAAAGCGGCAAAAGATGCATTGGGCGATGCGATGCAGCAGGTGAAGGAAGTCAAAGGAGTGAAATTGCTGGCGGCCAAAGTTTCCGGTGTGGATATGAACGGGCTGCGTGACCTGGGCGACCAGTTGAAAGGGAAGCTGGGAGAGGGTGTGATAGTCCTTGTGTCAGATATGGAAGGCAAAGTGAACCTGGTGGCTATGGCAACGCCGGAGGCCATGGCAAAAGGCGCCCATGCGGGCAATCTGCTCAAAGGAATAGCGTCGCTGGTTGGCGGCGGCGGCGGCGGACGGCCCAATATGGCTCAGGCCGGCGGCAAGAATCCGGCAGGGATAGACGCTGCAATTGCAGAAGCAGGGAAAACGCTGGAAGGGCAGTTGCAATAGAGCGTTTGTATATTATGAGAAATGAAAAAAGTTCAAGAAATTTTCACAAATGGGTTGACTGTATAGGGAAATGTGGTATAATAAGTAAAGTGCATGATGGTTCGTGAATTCATTATCTGTACAAGAAATAGAATAAGCCCAATCAGTCAAAGTTGCTTTGAGGGACTGAAGGGAGGTCGGGTGTAAGATGTCAAATGTTATCGTAAAAGAAAACGAGACTTTGGATAGTGCTTTGCGCCGCTTTAAGCGGAGTTGCGCAAAAGCTGGTATTCAGCAGGAGATTCGTAAAAGAGAGCATTACGAAAAACCAAGCGTAAAGCGCAAGAAAAAATCTGAAGCAGCAAGAAAACGCAAATATAATTAATAAGCAGCTATGCAAATGACAGATCCCTGATTGTCCATCAGGGATTTTGTTATACCTGCATTTTGCATTAAAAAGGGGATTAAGAGGCAGGCTGGCAAGGCAATGGACGTACAGAGCATGAAGAAGGGGGATGTCTGGCTTCGGATGGGCAACTGTGGAATTTGACGGGAACAAGGGGAGGAGAATATGTGGACAAAAGAAATTTTTGGGACGGATGTCTACCATCTTGTATCCGCATTCATTATTTATAGCGTGATTGGGTGGTTGGTTGAATCCATTTATATGTCATTTTGTAACCATAAGCTTACGAACCGTGGTTTTGGAAAGGGGCCGTTTTGTCCGATTTATGGATTTGGCGCCGTTGTTGGGTATTTGATGCTGCGGCCTTTGGAGCAGGATGTGGTGAAGCTCTATTTTGTAGGGGCAGTTGCGGCGACGGTTTTTGAATTTCTGGTGGGTAAACTGATGCTGCGTCTGTTTGGAGAAGTCTGGTGGGATTATAAAGATAAGCCATGCAATTACAAAGGGATTGTATGTCTGGAAAGCACAGTGGCGTGGGGTTTTTATGCAGTGATTATCATTGTGTTCCTTCACTCCAGGGTGATGGCCTTTATTGACAGATGGAGTTTTTCCTTTGGCAGTAAAATTTGCTGCCTGGTTCTGTTTGGCGTGACCGTGGATTACATAATCCGGCTGATGGATATTTTTCATATTGATTTAAGGGAAAAACGGGATAAATTGATGGATAGGTATGAAGAGTTTAAGGCACGCTGGTATTAGTGGGAAGAAAATTTCATACGGGAAGAGGATTTTCGGAAAACGGTTCTATTGAGAGCCGTTTTTTTATATTTATAATAGTAGAATACAGGAATAGGCGGCAGGGCGGAGGGGTTTTGCAAAAGAGGTCCCGGAGTCCGGGCGCCAGAGCGTGTTTAAAAATTGCTTTCTGGCAGATGTATGTCATAATTTGTGGGAGATTTGCGCCAAAGGAAACATGTATAACCTGAATTTGGCGCAATCACACGAAGCGGGG
Organism: uncultured Lachnospiraceae bacterium; assembly: GCA_910578405.1. Classification (GTDB taxonomy): domain Bacteria; phylum Bacillota; class Clostridia; order Lachnospirales; family Lachnospiraceae; genus Kineothrix. The sequence goes on from CAJTQO010000034.1 coordinate 17,875, forward strand.
CGTGCCTGGGACGCAGGGGTGGGAAGGAAATTGCTCTGCGCTGCCGGCCTGGCCCGCTGGGGCGGGCGGATGGAGGTAGATGTGAACAAAGTGGTGAAAACTATAGTTTGCTGTATGTGCAGTGTTTGCCTGCTTATGTCTTCGGTGGTATATGTACAGGCGGCGCCGGAGGTGTCTGCGCCTTCTTATATCGTGCTGGAGGCTTCGACAGGCCAGATTGTCTGTGAGAAGGATGCGGATGTGCGCAGAAGCCCTGCAAGCATTACAAAGATTATGACGCTTCTGTTGATTTTTGACCATCTGGATACGGGGAGAATCCATCTGGAGGATGAGGTGATTACCAGCGCCCATGCAAAGTCTATGGGCGGTTCGCAGGTTTTTTTGGAAGAGGGGGAAGTGCAGACGTTGGAAACGATGATAAAATGTATCGCCGTTGCGTCCGGGAACGATGCCTGTGTGGCTGTGGCAGAGTATATTGCGGGCAGTGAGGCGGAGTTTGTGGAACTGATGAACCAAAAGGCGGAAGAGCTGCGGATGGATAATACCCATTTTGAAGATTGCTGCGGGCTGACGGATTCGGATGGGCATTATACGACGGCGCGGGATGTGGCGGTGATGTCGAGGGAATTGGTGACGAAGCATCCGGAAGTGTACAATTATACTAAAATATGGATGGAGGACATTACCCATGTAACCAGGCAGGGAAGCACAACGTTTACATTGTCCAGCACGAATAAGCTGTTGAAGCAGTATGAATGGGCTACTGGTTTAAAAACAGGTTCCACCAGTAAGGCGAAATATTGCCTTTCGGCTACGGCAAGCAAGGATGGGATAGATTTAATTGCCGTGGTAATGGCGGCGCCGGACAATAAAGTGCGGTTCCAGGATGCGGTGGCTTTGTTGAATTTCGGTTACAGCGTCAGCAATGTGTATGTGGATGAAAATAAAGAAGCGCTTCCGTCACTGACAGTCAAAGGAGGGGTGGATGATGAGGTGAATCTGAGTTTTGCCGGGGAATTCCGTTACCTGGACACGAAGGGGAGCAATTTGTCGCAGATAGAGGAAACCATTACCTTGCCGGAATTGGTGGAGGCGCCCGTGGCGGAAGGCCAGGCGGTAGGGGAAGCGGTTTATAAGCTGGACGGACAGAGGATTGGCGGGGTTTCGATTGTGGCTGCCAAAGGGGTGGAAAAGGCCGGATACCGGGATTATGTCTGGAAAGCAGTGCAGCGGTTTTTGCTGTAAGGGAAGGTGATTGTTTAGGGCAATTGCATTTGAATGACGGCAGACGCACCAGCGCTAAGGCGCCTTAGTATCGGTGCGTCTTTCTTTGGTTTGGATGGATGCGCAGCGTCATTATTCAGCGTCCTTGGAGCCGGCATGGCGTCGTACCGGACAAAGCGGCTTTCCTTGTCTGATGTAATCACATACCTGTCCGTTATGCAGGTTATTTTTGCGGTGGGAAGGATGATTTCCAAACGGGCGATGTTTCAGGCATTGAATTGGAGGGTATGATATGTTATGATGGGAAGGAAAATAGTTGGCGATGCCCGGGAGGAAATTGGAATGGTTATTATGTTGGCTTTGGTTGTGCTGGCTTTTTTTGGCGTTGTGGTATGGAGGGACAGCAGCCGGTTTGTGGTGGTTAAGTACCGGATGACGTCACCGAAACTGTTAAAGCGGTGCCGGATTGTTATGTTATCGGATTTGCATAATAAGGAATATGGGACGCATAATGGCCGACTGGTGGAGGCCGTCCATGCCCAGGAGCCGGATCTCATTATCGTTGCGGGAGATATGGTGACTTCGGACGGGAAGCGCACGCAGTTTAAGGAACCTTTGGAGCTGCTCCGGCAGCTTGCTTTGCGTTATCCGGTTTATTACGGAACCGGGAACCACGAATACCGGATTAAGACATACAGGGCTGTGTATGGGGACAAATATAAGGGATATGCCGAGGCTTTGAGAAAATACGGGGTGCGTCTGTTGGAGAACGGACGGGTATACCTGCCGGAATATAATATGGAAATCTGTGGTTTGGAACTTGGGCGGGCTTATTACAAAAGGCTGCGGCGCAGGCATATGGATGGACAGTGCATCAGCCGTCTGCTTGGGAAAAGCCGGACGGATTGCCTGGAGGCGCTGATTGGCCATAATCCGGATTATTTTGAACAATATGCGGCTTGGGGAGCGGATTTGGTCTTTGCCGGACATGTGCATGGCGGCGTAGTGAGGGTGCCGGCGCTTGGCGGCGTTATTTCCCCGGCGGCGCGGCTTTTCCCGAAATATGACGGAGGGTCTTTCGAGGAATATGGCAGCCGGATGATTTTGGGAAGAGGGCTTGGTATGCATACAATCCCGGTCCGGGCATTTAACCCGGGAGAACTGGTGGTGGTTGAGCTGGAGCCTGGGGCGTGAAATAAGGTCATTCACATAAAAAGCATTTGAAAGGTAAGGAGTGCAATGGCGATACCGGTAAAGTTGGAAGTGTTTGAAGGTCCCCTTGACCTGCTGCTTCATTTGATAGAGAAGAACAAAATAGACATTTACGATATTCCAATAGTGGAAATTACGGAACAGTATTTAGATTATATCCGTCAGTTGGAAACGGAGGATATGAATGTGGTCAGTGAATTTCTTGTGATGGCGGCGACTTTGATTGACATTAAGTGCCGTATGCTGCTTCCCAAGGAAATCAATGAGGACGGAGAAGAGGAGGATCCCAGGGCGGAGCTGGTTCAGAAGCTGTTGGAATATAAGATGTACAAGTACATGTCTTTTGAACTGCGGGACAGGCAGGTGGATGCGGGAAGAGCTTTGTTCCGGGAACGGCATTTGCCAAAGGAAGTGGCGGATTACCGCCAGCCTATTGACTATAAGACGTTGTTGGCCAATGTGGATTTAAAGAAGCTGCATGAGGTTTTCCAGTTTATTATGAAACGGCAGGAGGATAAAATAGATCCGGTAAGGAGTACGTTTGGCAATATAGAAAAAGATGAGGTGGACATGGATATCAAAACGGTCTATGTGGAGCAGTACGCAAGGAGCCATGGCCGTTTCAGCTTCCGCCAATTGTTGGAAAAGCAGCATAGTAAGATGGAAATTATTGTTACTTTCCTTGTGGTATTGGAAATGATGAAGACAGGGCTGATTTCCATTGAGCAGGAGGAGATATGCGGCGATATCATGATTACCTCCAAAGCCGGGGCAGGCACGGCGTAAGATATGGGAAGCGGTAAAGAAGCTGTAAAATGACGGGAAAAGGGAAAGACAGGGTGGAACAGTGAAGAAAAATCAGGCAGAGGCTGTTATAGAAGCCGTTCTTTTTACCATGGGCGAGTCAGTGGAAGTGGAAAGGCTGGCAGAGGTAGTCGGGGAGGATGTCAAAAAGACGAAAGGAATCCTGGATGGGATGAAGAAGCGTTACGGGGAAGAAAACAGGGGAATTATGCTGATTGAGTTGGAGGACTCCGTACAATTATGCACAAAGCCAGAGATGTATGAGCATTTAATCCAGATTGCAAAGACGCCAAGGAAATTCACCTTGTCGGATACTTTGATGGAAACATTGTCTATTGTCGCTTATAAACAGCCTATCACAAAACTGGAAATCGAAAAAATCCGTGGGGTAAACTGTGGCCATGCAGTGAACCGCCTGGTGGAGTTTGGACTGGTTTCCGAAGTGGGCAGGATGGATGCGCCGGGAAGGCCGCTGCTGTTTGGCACAACAGAGGAATTTTTACGTAGTTTTGGGGTAAAGTCCCTGGAGGAACTGCCGGAGCTGAGTGCGGTGCAGATTGAGGAATTTAAGCAGCAGGCGGAATCGGAGGTGCAGCTACAGCTAAATATCTGAATAAAATTCATTTTCTAATTTCCGCCTGGCGGACATATGATAATAGTAAGGTAAAGTCTGTGATAAGTATGAAAAGCAGGCTGGGAAAAGGGAAAGAAGAAAATGAAACGATTCGCAAGGAAACGGAAGGGATGCATAAGGGCGCTTTGCGCATGGTTCCTGGTTTGGGCGTTTGCGGCGGCGCAAGGGGAGGAGGCGGTGCGCGCATGGGGAACGGCAGGGCAGACTGCGGGCAACAGCCTGGCGGCGCAGTCACAAAAGGAGGAAAATACGGATTTACGGTTATATGCCCGTTCCGCAGTCCTGATGGATGCAGATTCCGGGCGTATTTTATATGGAAAAGAAGAAAATGAGAAACTGCCCATGGCAAGCACCACGAAAATTATGACCTGTATCCTGGCTCTGGAAAATGCCGGACTGGAAGAGGAGGTGGAAGTTTCCTCCTATGCGGCGTCACAGCCGAAGGTGCATTTGGGGATGCGCCAAGGGCAGAAATTCCGGTTAGGGGATTTGCTGTATTCTTTGATGTTGGAATCCCATAATGATGCGGCCGTCGCCATTGCGGAGCATATAGGGGGAAGCGTGGAAGGCTTTGCGGGGATGATGAACCAAAAGGCGCAGGAACTTGGCTGCAGGGACACTTTTTTCATAACGCCCAACGGACTGGATGCATCGGTTCAGGAGGCGGACGGGCAGAAAGTGCATTCCACCACGGCGGCGGAGCTGGCCCGCATTATGAAATACTGTATTGGGGAATCTCCCAAAAGTGAAGAATTCCTGCAGATTACCAGGACGCAGAGCCACTCTTTTACGGACCTGGAAGGGAAGCGCAGCTATGCCTGCAACAACCACAATGCTTTTTTGCAAATGATGGACGGGGCGCTTTCCGGGAAAACGGGTTTTACGAATAATGCGGGCTACTGTTATGTAGGGGCGTTAAAACGGGATGGGAAAACGTTTATCGTCGCCTTGCTTGCCTGCGGATGGCCCAACAACAGAACCTACAAGTGGAGCGACACAAAACAATTGATGAGTTACGGCCTGGAACATTATGAATACCGGGACGTATACGAAGAGAAGCAGTTGCAGCCCCTGTTAGTGGAAGGCGGCATTCCGGCGGATGGGAAGCCTTATGGGGAGGCGTTTTTGGATGTGGAGGTGGCGCAGGAAGAGGGGGAAGAACTGAAAGTCCTTTTAAAAGAAGGGGAGGAAGTGGAATGCAGCGTCCTCCTGCCGGAAAAACTGGAGGCTCCGGTAGAGGCAGGCAGGCAGGTAGGGGCTGTGAATTACTGCCTGGACGGGGAGCTTTTGCGTGAATACCCTATCCGGACGAAAGGGGCGATGGATGAGATGGATTTTGCATGGATTCTCCGTTTTATTTGGCAGCAGTATTCGTTCTAAGGAAGGTTGGATACGCCTTCCGGCAGCGAGGCCGCCGGGGCGGGTCTGCCGTCTGGCGGCGCGGCGGCCTGCTGTCCTGTCTTAGAACCATTCGCATATACTGTGGAAAGTAATATAGTGATGAAACTATTGCAAAAATTAGGTAAAAATTAAAAAAAATTTCTATGCGATTTGGAACTTTTGTGTTATACTACTATGGTATGATTACGTTTTGATTTATTTAATATAAAATGGAGGGCTGAAAAATGAGTACTACTTCACAAGCGGGTCAAAGAATCAATGCTTTACTCGACGAAAACAGTTTCGTTGAAATAGGGGCGCTTGTTACAGCAAGGGCAACCGATTTCAATTTGAAACAGACGGAGACTCCTTCTGACGGTGTGATTACCGGGTATGGAGTTATTGATGGCAGTCTTGTGTATGTATACAGCCAGGACGCTTCCGTGCTGAACGGGACGATTGGCGAGATGCATGCGAAAAAGATTGTAAATCTCTATGATCTGGCAATGAAAACAGGTGCGCCTGTGATTGGCCTGATTGATTCCGCCGGGCTGAGGCTCCAGGAAGCGACGGACGCTTTGAACGGTTTTGGCGGGATTTATAAGAAACAAGTGGAGGCATCCGGCGTAATCCCTCAGATTACCGCAATTTTCGGGACATGCGGCGGCGGTCTTGCCGTAGTGCCTACATTGACAGACTTTACGTTTATGGAAGGGAAGAAGGCCAAATTATTTGTGAACGCCCCCAATGCAATCGACGGGAATGAGATTTCCAAGTGCGATACGTCATCTGCCGCTTTCCAGAGCGAAGAGGCAGGGATTGTGGATGTGGTTGCAGAGGAAGCGGATGTGCTGGCGCAGATTCGGGAATTGGTTTCCATGCTTCCGGCAAACAACGAAGACAGTATGGCATACGCAGAATGCACGGATGATTTAAACAGGGTGTGTGAAGGCATGGCAAACTGCGCAGGGGATGCCTCCATCGCGCTTTCCCAGCTTTCCGACAACGGTGTGTTCTTTGAGACAAAGAGGAACTATGCGAAGGATATGGTGACAGGCTTTATCCGTCTGAACGGGGCGACCGTAGGCGCTGTCGCTAACCGCACGGAAGTATATGGAGAGGACGGAAAGGCAGCGGACAAGTTTGAGGCGGTTCTTTCTCCGGAAGGATGTGAAAAGGCGGCAGACTTTATCCAGTTCTGCGATGCGTTTGATATCCCGGTGCTGTCCCTTACGAATGTAAAAGGCTATGCTTCCACGAAATGCGCAGAGAAGAGGATGGCTAAGGCAGCGGCGCGCCTTACATATGCCTTTGCAAATGCTACGGTGCCGAAAGTAAACGTCATTACGTTAAAAGCGATGGGAAGCGCTTATGTTGCGATGAATTCCAAAGCAATCGGCGCAGATATCACAATGGCATGGCCGGATGCGGAAATCGGCACAATGGATGCTAAGCTGGCGGCTAAGATTATCTGCGACGGGAAGGGTGCGGAAGCGATTGACGCATGTGCAAAAGAGTATGCAGCCCTCCAGGTCGGCGCAGTGAGCGCAGCGAAGAGAGGATATGTGGATCAGATCGTGGCTCCGGAGGACACGAGGAAATATGTGATTGGTGCATTTGAAATGTTATATACAAAGCACGAAGAACGTCCGGTGAAAAAACACGGTACCGTTTAGAAAGGATGTTACTTAATATGAAAAAATGGTTATTAGTATTAGGTATGCTTACCTGTATCCTCGGTGTGAGCGCATGCGGAAATGAGGAGACGGAATATGTAAGGACTGATATTACGCAAGAGGAAGCAGTGTCGGCAGGCGGGCATGTGGTAGATACGCTGATTATGTTCTGCTCCGATGAATATAAGGATTACAGGGCGCAGGTGGAAAAGGAAAGCCCCGTATATGCGGCGGCTCTAAAGAGCTGGGAAGACGCTCAGGCGGATATGGGCAGCTATGTGGGGATACTGGAGACAACGGCGGATTTGAATGAGGACGGCGTAATCATTAATGTAAAGCTGGACGGTTCTGAGCGTGACGCTACCCTGGAAATTATCCTGGACGATGATTTGATGGAAACGAGCATTACGACAAACGTAGAATACACTTTTGGCGAGCTGATGCAGAAAGCGGCTCTGAATACCGTTCTTGGCATGGGAACCGTATTTGCAGTGCTGATTCTGATTTGCCTGATTATTTCCTGCTTTACTTATATTCCGAAGATTCAGGCGGCTTTTACAAAGAAGCAGCCGCAGGAAGAGAAGAAAGAATCCGCAACGGCAGTGGACCAGACCATTGCGCAGATTGTGGAAAAAGAAGAATTATCCGATGACCTGGAACTGGTGGCAGTGATTGCGGCGGCTGTTGCAGCCAGCGAAGGCGCTGTTTCTACCGATGGTTTTGTAGTAAGATCGATTAGAAGAAGAAAATACTAGGAGGAAATGAACAATGAAAAATTATACCATTACCGTAAACGGAAACGTATATGACGTAGTAGTAGAGGAAGGAGCGTCCACAGGGGCTCCGGCAGCGGCTCCTGCAGCTCCCAAGGCAGCGCCGAAAGCAGTTCCGGCGGCGGCTCCGAAAGCAGCTCCGGCAGGCGGCGCAGGAAGCGTAAGAGTGGAAGCCGGTGCGGCTGGCAAAGTATTTTCCATCGAAGCCAAAGTAGGGCAGGCAGTGAAAAAAGGCGATACCGTAGTCGTAGTGGAAGCAATGAAGATGGAGATTCCTGTCGTAGCGCCGCAGGACGGCACCGTGGCAAGCATTGACGTAACAGTTGGCGATGCAGTGGAAGCGGGCGCATTACTTGCAACATTGAACTAAAGCAGAAGGACAGGGCGTGTGCGCAAGCGCAGGCAAGTGTCCGTTTGTGAATGACAGGAGGTCAAAGTAATGGATTATATTGTAAATACATTAGACAATCTATTGCATCAGACGGCTTTTTTCAACCTGACGGGCGGAAATTACCTGATGATTGCAGTGGCTTGTGTATTTCTTTATCTTGCTATCGCAAAGGGCTTTGAGCCTTTATTGCTGACACCGATAGCTTTTGGTATGTTGCTCGTTAATATTTATCCTGACATTATGGTGAGTATCGAAGACTCGGCCAACGGGGTGGGCGGCTTACTGTATTATTTCTACTTATTGGATGAGTGGGCAATCCTGCCTTCCCTGATTTTCATGGGGGTAGGCGCTATGACGGACTTTGGTCCCCTGATTGCCAATCCGAAGAGTTTCCTTTTGGGCGCGGCAGCGCAGTTCGGTATTTTTGCCGCATACTTTGGCGCAATTGCACTTGGGTTCAATGACAAGGCAGCGGCTGCTATTTCCATTATCGGCGGTGCGGACGGCCCTACCTCTATCTTCTTAGCAGGTAAGCTTGGGCAGACAGCCCTGCTTGGGCCAATCGCGGTAGCGGCATATTCCTATATGTCACTGGTTCCGATTATCCAGCCCCCGATTATGAAGATGCTGACGACAGAAGAAGAAAGAAAGATTAAGATGGCGCAGCTTCGTCCGGTTTCCAAGCTGGAGAAGATTCTGTTCCCCATCATTGTTACTATCGTAGTATGTCTGATCCTTCCTACAACGGCTCCCCTGGTAGGTATGCTGATGCTGGGCAACCTGTTCCGTGAATCCGGCGTGGTAAGGCAGTTGACCGATACGGCGTCCAATGCTTTGATGTATATCGTAGTTATCCTGCTTGGCACATCCGTAGGCGCGACGACCAGTGCGGAAGCGTTCCTCAATATGGCAACCATTAAAATCGTAGTGCTTGGTTTGATTGCATTTGCTTTCGGTACGGCGGCAGGCGTATTGTTCGGTAAAATTATGTGCATAGCAAGCCATGGCAAGGTAAACCCGCTGATTGGTTCGGCAGGCGTATCCGCAGTTCCTATGGCAGCCAGGGTATCCCAGAAGGTTGGCGCGGAAGCAGACCCGACAAACTTCCTGTTGATGCATGCTATGGGGCCTAACGTAGCCGGGGTTATCGGTACGGCAGTGGCAGCCGGGACTTTTATGGCAGTGTTCGGCGTATTCTAATAAAATATTTAAAATTGGAACTGGACAGCGTCAGTCTATTTTTAGCCGCCGGGTACAATTTAGACTTGCATTTAGAGGCGGTTTGCGTTTGAAAGCAATATTGCATCTGCTGATAGAGCGGCGAAGAATAGGCAGATGCGCAACTGGACAGCATCGGTTGATTCTGAGCCGCCAGATACAAAATTGATTTGGATGAAAAAGCAATTTTGTATCTGTTGATAGAGCGGCGAAGAATGAGCAGATGCGCAATTGGAATAGGAGGAATAGAGAAAATGGCAGAACAGGTGAAAAAACCGATCGGAATTATGGAGACTGTTCTTCGTGATGCACATCAGTCCCTGATTGCAACGAGGATGCCTACCGATATGATGCTTCCGATTATAGAAAAAATGGATAAAGTTGGATATCATGCAGTGGAATGCTGGGGCGGCGCTACGTTTGACGCCTCCCTGCGTTTCCTGAAGGAAGATCCATGGGAGAGGTTACGGAAATTAAGGGACGGTTTTAAGAATACGAAACTACAGATGCTTTTCAGGGGGCAGAATATCTTAGGCTATCGCCCTTATGCAGATGATGTGGTGGATTATTTCGTAGAGAAATCCATTGCCAACGGAATTGATATCATCCGTATTTTCGACTGTCTGAATGATCTTCGGAATCTGCAGGAAGCGGTAAATGCAACCAACAAAGTAAAGCAAAAGGAGGGCAGGGGCCATGCCCAGGTAGCTCTTTCCTATACATTAGGCGATGCTTATACTCTGGAATATTGGGTAGATATGGCAAAGAAGATTGAGGCAATGGGCGCGGATTCTATCTGTATCAAAGATATGGCCGGTTTGCTTGTGCCTTATAAGGCTACGGAAATGATTTCCGCAATGAAATCGGCAACGAAACTTCCGATTCAGTTGCACACCCACTACACTTCCGGTGTGGCAAGCATGACATACTTAAAGGCAGTGGAAGCTGGCGTAGATGTGATTGACTGTGCGATTTCCCCGTTTGCTATGGGTACTTCACAGCCTGCAACGGAAGTTATGGTGGAAACTTTCAAAGGTACGCCTTACGATACCGGGTATGACCAGAATATCCTGGCGGAAATTGCAGACTATTTCAGGCCGTACAGGGACGAGTGCCTTGCCAGCGGACTGTTGAATCCGAAGGTAATGGGCGTAGATATCAAGACTTTGCTCTACCAGGTACCGGGCGGTATGCTTTCCAACATGGTAAGCCAGTTGAAAGAGCAGAATGCAGAAGACAAATATTACGATGTGCTTAGGGAAATCCCGGCAGTGCGTAAAGATTTGGGTGAACCGCCTCTGGTTACGCCGTCTTCCCAGATCGTTGGCACACAGGCAGTGTTCAACGTACTGATGGGTGAGCGTTATAAGATGGCAACTAAAGAAACAAAGGCAGTGCTGCGCGGTGAATACGGCCAGACTGTAAAACCGATGAACCAGGAGATCATTGATAAGGTTATCCCTGGCGAGAAAAGGATTACTTGCCGTCCAGCTGACTTGATTGAAAACGAGCTGGATAAACTGGAATCCGAGATGAAGGAATGGAAGCAGCAGGATGAAGACGTGCTGTCCTATGCGCTCTTCCCGCAAGTTGCAACCGACTTCTTCAAATACCGCCAGGCACAGCAGCAGAAAGTGGATATGTCACAGGCAGATACAAAGAATGGGGCTTATCCGGTATAATGGATGAAAAAAAGACGAGTAAGAAGCGGTTGCTTTTTGCCCGTCTTTTTTGCTAAATGGCTTTGATTTGACGAAGAATTAGGGATTCAGTTGGTTGAATAGATAGAGATTGATTATTTGGATTTAAAATTGTTTTTTTTGTTGGAAAAGTGTTGTCAATATTCCGTACAATGTGTTATAATGATTATGTGGTAATATTTGTTAGGAGGGAGGGGAGTGTATAAAGTTAGAGTACAGCCATGAATACAATTGAATAAGGGGTCAGGGCGGGACAGAAGAGTTTATAGCGCCTCGGAGAACTGTAAATAGAAGCAATGAAAGGCGGAATAATAATGAAGAGTACAAAGGGAAGAAAGATATTGGCGCTTTGCCTGGCATTTTCCATGGGGACTTTCCCCTTGGCGCTGCATGCACAGGAACGGGGGAACGGGCTAGAAAGATGGGCTGTACAGGAGAATGACACTGTTCAGGAAAATGGAACAGGGTAGGAAAGCATTGCAGCGCTGGAAGACGGAACGGAACAAGGAAGCGATACTGTCCAGGTGGATAGCGCCGTACCGGAAGATGGCTTCCCAGGAGGGGAGGAAGCCGTATCGGAGGATATAGCTGCCATACCAGAGGATATGGCTATAGAGGGGAATGCAGAAGTTACGGAGGAAGAAGGTTTCGTGAACGGGGAGGAAGTGGCCTGGGAGGAGGTTCCCGAAAAAGAGCAGGAAGCAGTTCAGGAAAGCGAAACAGTAGAAGGGAGCCAGGAGATATCAGAATGGAATGCGATGGTACAGGAAGGAACGCTCTTAGAAGGGGAAGAACCCCTGCCAGAGAGTGAAACTGTGCAGGAAGAGGAATCTGCCCCAGAGAAGAAAATGGTTTTCCCAGAAATTGAGTTTCCAGCAGAGGTCGATTCTAATATGACGGTAGAAGATGCGTTTGAAGAAGTGCCGCAGTTGGAAAAGGTAGAGAGGGGATTTACAGCAAATAATATGGAACGGGATTATAATGGGGGGAATATTAACGTGACAGAAGTTCTGGATGGGGAGGCCGCTTTTGTAGCGCGAGCTGCACAGGAAAATACAGATCCGAATTACGCATATGTTGTCCAGAATGAGGCTGTGGTACAGGGATATTTGACCCAAACAAATGAAATGCGTTGGTATGGATTTATCGTGAATGAACCGAATAAAATTTCAATTGTATTGGAGATGGCAACAAGTGTGGATGCTGATGTTTACTTGTTTAAGTTAGACCAGAGTACATATAGTCTGAATCTGATAGTCGGGAGTGTCAATTCTGGCGCAGGATTAATGGAACACTATTTTGGGATTTTGGATGCTGGGATTTACTATATGGCAGTCAGTGCCTATGATGGAAGTGGGCAATTTGCTTTTGCTTTTTATCAGACACAGGATATAAATAATGAACTGAATGATGATGCGGCAAATGCTGTGGTATTTGGATTAGGAGAAACGGTTACAGGGATTATTGACAGTCCATATGATTATGATTTTTATACATTTACTGTAGATTCTCCTATGATGGTAAGGCTGACATATGATGTTGGGAATTATTCCGTTGATTATATCCGTGTGGATAATGAAGCGGATATGAGGGAAGTAAGTAAAAGGGATGAAGGGATACGTCGGCTGGCGGCAGGGACTTATTGTATTCTAGTAAGGAGTTCTAACAGAGAATATGATCAGAATAAGGCTTATAGTATTAAAGTGGAGAAAGTAGCCAATGTAGCGGATAATCCATATTCTACATATTTTACAGTAAATGAAGTTGCTAAAATAGTTTTTCAATCTGACAGAAATGGACAGAATATGTATGTCAATGGAAATCCGATAGATATAAGCTACAAATATTTTTTAAACGCTTCCAATTCTTATGGACAACAAATTTATGATATAACAATGATCAATGACCCATCAATAAGAGCCAAGATATTTGAGCTTGATATGGCTTCTTACACATTACCAGATACGGTACATTATTTGGGTGGCACTATGGGAACAGGAGAGCCTGGTGGGAGTTTGCTGGAATTGACAGTATATTCTGCTGTAGATTTTTATCGGATAAATTGTGTATGTACAGGGGCATATAAAGAAAACCATTTACGGCAAGACATGAATATGGCTGTGGTTTTAATCAATCCGAATAATGGAAAGCTTGTTGATATTGAGGAATTTAATTATTTCTATGATTTTGCATCAGGAGATAATGAGATGACATTTACAAGGCCGTATAATATATTTACAGAACACTATTATGCATATCATGATGATCACTACCCGGAGGAATGGTAGTTGTGCTTTCTATAAGAGGATACTATTTCATGGCAGAAATTGAGTTTTGTGGAAAGGAGGAAAGTTATGCGAACGCCACTATTAGATCGATATCAGCAATATGAGTCCATAGATTTATTTTCAGTGAAGGAAACAGAGGATTCTCCGAAAAAACAATTGAAAGCATTGTTGAATATAGATTCATCAATAAATGTGACGATTTCAGAGGAATCAAGAAAAATGTTAAGCGAGGGGAGGGAAAACCTTCAAAAGTATGGAGTAAGCGTTTCAAGGAGTGAGCCATTTGATCAAGGTGATATAGATGTCAGCGGTCAACTTATGATGGAGTATTATTGGGAAATGAATGATGCCGTAGATATTAAGGTGCATGATGCCGAAAGTTTTGCAAGGGATATCATAGCTGGATATAAGGCGGTGTATGCCAATGTTATGAAAATGCATGAGAATGGTGGAAATCGAGAGTATATTTCTCCTTTTTATGGGAAGGGAACGTTGACATTAGAGGAAGACCTAAAAGGGCTGAATATGGCTTTTAATTGGAAATTGGATAGTTATCGGGGGTATATCAGCAGGCCATACGGCCTGCAGGATCCGGAATATGTAGAAAGTATGGTGAAAAAACTGGAAGAGGAACGGAATCAATTTGTAGAGAGTTATAAAAGGATTTATAAATAATAGGTAACGTAGGATAGACAAGGTGCAGATAAGAAGCATAATGAAGACTCCCGCAAAGTGGAGCGTGCAGATTGGGGGAATGAATTTTCAAACACGCTCTAGTACGTTTCACAGGCCAGATTATGGCAAAAGGGGCAGGTATGCATAGTTGTATACTTGCTTCTTCCTAAAAGGAGGGGTGTTATGAGATTAATACCAGTAAACCATTTTGACGTAGATTTGTTTTCGATAATAGAGACGCAAAAGCCAAACCAAAGCAGGGTGACAATGAAGGAAGCGCTTGGAATGGATTCTTCGGTCAAAGTTACGATATCGGAAGAGGGGCAAAGAATTTTAAGCGAGGAAAAGGGAAAGCATGATTTTAGCCAGTATGAAGTAAAAAATCCTGGTGAGGATGATTTAACCCCTAAAGATGTCAACGTAGACGGTGAACTTATGATGGAACATTATTGGGCGATAGGAAGGGCTGAAAATAAGAAATCGGACAATTCCGAAGATTATGCCAGAGCCATTATGGGAGGATATGAGGCGGTCTATCATGAGATTATGAAAATACATGAAACGGGGGATCGGGAGTTTTCTTCCCTTTATGGGAAAGGGACTGTAACATTGGAAGAGGATTTGAGAGCGTTGGATTTGGCTTTTGAGAGAAAATTGGGAAATATGGACGCTTATATTCAAAGCCAGCAAATGAGGAAAGTGATGGGAAAGGTGGATTTAAGCATTCCCAAAACTCCTACATATGTGCCAGGCATATATGATTTCCGTGATCCCCAATATATAGAAGATATGATAGAAATGATGAAGCGGGCAAAGAAAGAGTTCGAAGAGAGCTATCAAAGCAGAGGTTATCAGAAGTTTACGGGAAGCAATATAATAAGCAGGATTATCAGCGAAAACCCGGAATTTTCATTTAAAACGAAACTATTGTTTTTTGAAGTAAAATAGTAGTATGTTGAAATGGTGGCTGTTGCACTAAATAGAATGCATACAAGATATAGTATATAAAAGGTATTTATAATGCTATATTTTGTTTCATTTTTTCTTAGTGCGATGGCCTTTTTGTTACATAAAGCAGACGTGCATCGGAAGACATTCACTTGATGGATATGTTAAGAGAGAAGTGGGAAGGGCTTATAGTATTCGAACTCCTTGTGTTTGGGCAACTGTTTCATTGGTTTATAAGTTTGCTGTTTTTGCTGCTTGTATTTCATTTTCCGTGTCAGGAAGCGCAATGGCCTTTTCATTTTATCTATCCTGTGTTACAATAAGGTTTATGTGAAAAGGCATGGGACGGAAGATGGCAGGGTGTATGCATTTTCAAATATATTTTGGCGGATACAGGTTGGGAAAAGGATAGGTACAGATGGGGATAAAAGGAAAAGCAGACGGCGATATTATAGCCAGGATTAATGAAAAGTACCCGAAGATGAGCAAAAGCCACAAGGCGATAGCGGCCTATATAACCGGATATTACGACCAGGCTGTGTTTATGACGGCAGCCAAGTTAGGGGAAACGGTAGGGGTCAGTGAATCAACTGTGGTTCGGTTTGCATCGGGGATCGGATATGACGGATATCCGGAGTTCCAGTCAGTATTGGAAGAATGGGTGAAGGACAAACTGAATTCGGTGCAGAAAATAGGAGTGAAATATGGGCGTAGCACCCAGTCGGAAATATTGACCTCGGTTTTGCAATCGGATATTGGGAAGATACAGGATACCATGGAACATTTGGACGGGATTTCTTTTGAGACGGCTGTGGACATTATCCTGAAAGCAGAGACTGTATATGTGGTGGGGATCCGTAGCTGTGAACCGTTGGCGGGTTTCCTCCATTTTTATCTGAATATGGTTCGGGGGAACGTAGTGCTTTTAAGGACTACGAGCGTAAGTGAATTGTTTGAACAAATGATACGAATCAATGAGCGGGATGCGATGATTGGGATTAGTTTTCCAAGATATTCTATGCGTACATTGAAAGCTATGGAGTTTGCCAATGACAGGAACGCTAAAGTGATAGCGATTACGGACAACGTTCACTCCCCCATGAATCTGTATTCTTCCTGTAATTTGTTTGCCAGAAGCGATATGGTTTCCATCGTGGATTCACTGGTGGCGCCGCTGAGTTTAATCAATGCCCTGGTAGTGGCGCTTTGCTTAAAACGGCCGGAGGAAGTGAAGCGGAATATGGATGAATTGGAAAAAGTGTGGAATAATTATCAGATGTATATGAATGATGAAATCAATTACATAGATGAAGAGTCCATGAATAATTATTCCCTGATGAATAATTATCCCCTAAGGAATTCTAAAGCAGACCGTTTGGGCAAGGCATCGGCGGATATGGCGGTAAAGGATGTGCCTGCATCGGATATGACAGGAAAAGGGGTATCCGTTGCAGCCATGTCAGGAGGGGCTGCGTCTGATTTTGCAAAGATGGATTCTTCGGTGGTGAATCCGTTTATTATGAATGCGGCGATGGTGAAAGATTGAAAATGGAAAATTTCCAATCTAAGTTTGTGTCTGCACGACATCCACAAACTTGGTATGTGCAATAAGGCTATGCAGAAATGGCGCTAACAATGAAAGCAATGAGGTGGCAGGGATGAAGAAGGTGGTGGTAATAGGCGGCGGGGCGGCAGGCATGATGGCAGCGGCAACGGCAGCGCAGCAGGGGCGGCAGGTGATTTTATTGGAAAAGAATGAAAAGTTGGGGAGGAAACTGTTTCTTACAGGTAAAGGACGGTGTAATCTGACAAATGCCTGCGATATGGAGAAATTATTTGAGAATACAGTGACAAATCCAAAGTTTTTGTACAGTGCGTTTTATGGTTTTGACAACCGGATGGCAATGGAATGGTTTGAAAAGGCCGGGTGTCCATTAAAAACAGAGCGTGGGGAGCGGGTATTCCCCGTTTCCGACCATTCTTCGGATGTTATAGGGGCTTTGGTAAGGCGGTTGAAGCAGTGGAAGGTAAAGGTGCGGCTGGGGACGGAAGCGGAAAGCCTGGTGTTTCGGACAGACGAAGAGCCAGTGGAAGAGAAAAAGCAAAATGAAGGGCCAAAAGCAGTGTCAGGAGTGCGGCTGGCGGACGGAACGGTGGAATGGGCGGATGCGGTTATAGTGGCTACTGGAGGGTTGTCTTATCCGCTGACAGGTTCCACCGGGGATGGGTACCGGATGGCTGAGGAAGCAGGACATACAGTAAAAGAAACTTTTCCTGCACTGGCGCCTTTCGTGATTCGGGAGGAGTGGTGCAGGCAGTTGCAAGGGCTGGCATTGAAAAACGTATCCGTTTCACTTTGTGAAGATGGAAAGAAGCCTTTTTATGAAGGATTTGGGGAAATGCTGTTTACGCATTTCGGAGTAAGCGGCCCTCTTGTTTTGAGCGCAAGCAGCTTTTATGCAGGGAAGAGGAAACGGACAGACGTTAAATTACATTTGGACTTGAAGCCCGCGCTTTCGCCAGAACAGGTGGATAAACGTTTACTGCGTGATTTTGAGGAAAATAGGAATAAGCAGTTCAAAAATGCCCTGGGCGGGCTGTTTCCCGTAAGATTGATTCCGGTGATGGTGATGCTCTCCGGGATAGACGGGGAGAAGAAGGCGCATGAATTGACAAAAGAAGAGAGGCAGCGGTTTGGCCGTATGATTAAAGATGTGGCAATGACGGTAGAAGGGACAAGGGGTTATGCGGAAGCCGTTATTACAAAGGGAGGCGTGCATGTGAAAGAGGTGAATCCTTCCACCATGGAATCCAAAAAGGTCAAAGGGCTTTATTTTGCCGGAGAAGCGTTGGATGTGGATGCGCTGACAGGAGGGTTTAACCTGCAGATTGCCTGGTCTACCGGATATGCGGCGGGGAAAGCGGCTGCGGAGCGGGAATAAAAAACAACAGGAAGAATAGGTGGGTGGGATTGCCGGCAGGATATTCTTCTATGGAGAGGACTTTGGATAGGATGGCTGTGGAACAGGAATAAACAGTTGCGGACTGGGACAGGAGGTTAGCGATGAGCTATAATATAGCAATTGACGGCCCTGCCGGGGCAGGGAAAAGTACGGTGGCAAAGCGGGTGGCGAAGGAGAAGCGTTTTATATATGTGGACACAGGGGCAATGTACCGCGCCATGGGGCTTTATTTCCTGCGGGAGGGAATCCGTGCGGAGGATATGGGACAAGTCAGTGAAAAGTGTAAAAATGTGGATATTACCATTTCCTATGTGGATGGGGAACAGGTGGTATTTCTGAATGGGGAAAACGTAAACGGCCTAATCCGGACGGAGGAGGTAGGCAATATGACTTCCGCCTGCAGCGTAAACCCGCAGGTGCGTAAGAAGCTGGTGGAGCTGCAGCAGCGCCTGGCCAGGGATGCGGATGTGGTAATGGACGGAAGGGATATTGGAACCTGCGTGCTTCCGGATGCGGATGTAAAAATCTACCTGACCGCGGGCAGCGGCGTACGGGCAAAGCGTAGGTATGAGGAGCTGCAGGCGAAGGGGATGGAATGTGACTTGGAGCAGATTGAAAAGGATATTATAGAACGGGACAGCCGGGATATGAACCGGGAAATATCTCCGCTGCGTCAGGCAGAGGATGCCGTATTTTTGGATTCTTCGGCTATGTCGATTGATGAGGTGGTAGGGAAGATACTGGAGTTGTGTCAATAGAGACGCCATAGCTTTTGCCGGAAGGCCAAAGGGATGAAAGGCCGCAACGGAAAAAAGACAGAGAGGATAGGGAACGGGCGGCAGCATGGAAGCGAGCCGGGGGGAGGGGCGGCGCAGGAGACGGCCGGATGGAAAAAGACAGCGGCAGTGCAGGGACGGTCTGGCAGAAAGAGATGCCGGGAGAGGGGCGTAAGGCATGGAAGTGACAGTGGCCAAAAGCGCAGGCTTTTGCTTTGGCGTAAAGCGTGCAGTGGAAAAGGTATATGAGCAGACAGGGAAGGGGAAGAAAATCTACACTTACGGGCCGATTATCCATAATGGAGAAGTGGTTCGGGATTTGGAGAAACGGGGCGTGACAGTGGTGGAAAGCGTAAAAGAGCTGGAGCGGCTCCATGAGGGGACAGTGGTCATCCGTTCCCATGGCGTGTCAAGGGAAATCTATGAAGCGGTGGAAGCGCAGGGGCTGGACTGCGTGGACGCAACCTGTCCCTTTGTGAAGAGGATTCACAAAATTGTGGAGAAAGAAAGCCGGGCAGGGAAGCGGATTATTATTATAGGCAACCCCGGACACCCGGAGGTGGAGGGGATTCGGGGCTGGGCTTTGTCGGAAACGGCAGTCATTGAGTCACAGGAAGAGGCAAAAACCTTTGCAGATGATCCCAAAAACCTGGAAAATAAGGGGGAAGAATGGTGTATTGTTTCCCAAACGACATTTAACTACAACAAATTTAAAGAACTAGTTGAAATTTTTTTGAAAAAAGGTTACAATGGTATTGTTGTGAATACTATATGTAACGCGACGGAAGAAAGGCAGACTGAGGCGAGACAGATTGCGTCTCAGGTTGGAAGTATGATTGTGATAGGCGACACCCACAGTTCCAATACAAGGAAGTTGTATGAGATCTGTAAGGAAGAGTGCGGCGACACCTATTTTATACAGACACTGGATGACTTGCATTTAGAACTACCTAAAGCTGCTTCACCGGTCGGTATCACTGCCGGGGCATCGACCCCAAACAATATTATTGAGGAGGTTCAAAATTATGTCAGAATTAACTTTTGAACAAATGTTAGATGAATCATTTAAGACTATACATGCAGGAGAGGTAGTTGAAGGTACAGTCATCGATGTGAAACCTGAAGAGATTATACTCAACATCGGCTATAAATCAGACGGTATTTTAACAAAGAACGAATATACCAATGAACCGAACGTAAACCTGACAACTATCGCAAAGCCGGGCGACACCATGGAGGTGAAAGTCCTGAAAGTCAATGACGGGGAGGGACAAGTCCTCCTGACTTACAAAAGGCTTGCTGCAGACAGAGGAAACAAAAGGATTGAAGAAGCATATAATAACAGGGAAGTGCTTACTGCAAAGGTTGCGCAGGTGCTGGACGGCGGCCTGAGCGTCGTTGTGGATGAGGTTAGGATATTTATCCCGGCAAGTTTGGTTTCGGATGTATATGAGAAGGATCTGTCCAAGTATGCAGGACAGGAGATTCAATTTGTTATCAGTGAATATAATCCTAAGAGAAGAAGATACATCGGTGACCGTAAACAACTAATCCTTGCAGAAAAAGCAGAACTCCAGAAGAAGCTGTTTGAATCCATCCATGAAGGGGATACCGTGGAAGGATTTGTGAAGAATGTGACGGATTTCGGCGCATTTGTTGATTTGGGCGGGGCGGACGGCCTGCTCCACATTTCTGAAATGTCATGGGGCAGAGTGGAAAACCCGAAGAAAGTATTTAAAGTAGGTGAGAAATTAAGGGTTCTGATTAAAGAGATTTCAGGGAGTAAGATTGCGCTCAGCCTGAAATTTGAAGAAGAGAATCCGTGGAGAGGCGCTGCGCAGAAATATGCGGTTGGCAGCATTGTGACCGGGAAGGTGGCGCGGATGACGGACTTTGGCGCATTTATTGAGCTGGAGCCGGGAGTGGACGCGTTGCTCCATGTTTCACAGATTTCCAAAGAGCATATTGAGAAGCCGGCGGACGTCCTCAAGATTGGGGAAGAAATTACGGCTAAAGTTGTGGATTTCAACGATGCGGATAAGAAAATCAGCCTGAGCATCAAAGCGATGCTGGCGTCGGAACCGAAGGCAGCAGAGGAAGATGTCGTATCGGTGGACATTGATGCAGTGATTGCGGACGGGCAGCAGGAAGATGGCGAGGCATAAATAATTTAGCTTATATGGGGTATGTTTCACGCCTCTGTCAATGGAGCGGTTAATGCATGGAGCGGATGCCTGCGATAAGGTTTCCGTAGTTCAGTTTACCCTGCTGCTGGCAGGGTAAATGGGATAAAGGGAAATGGCGGTAGGGAAATAATGGCTATGGCATATGATTATGAATGGTTTAAAAAAGCAGTATATGACCTGACTAAGATTGATCTAAATGCTTATAAGGAAAAACAGATGAAACGCCGGATTGATACCTTGATTGCAAAAAACGGCGTGAAGGATTACGATAAATATATTGCGTTTATCAAAGGGAATAATACGAAATTTGAGGAATTTATCAATTACCTTACGATTAATGTGTCTGAATTTTACCGTAATGCAGATCAATGGCGGGTGATGGATAAGGATATTATACCGGGATTAGTCAGCAAGTTTGGCAAGAACCTGAAAATATGGAGTGCGGCATGTTCCACGGGGGACGAACCGTATTCTTTAGTGATGGCTTTGTCCAGGCATATTCCGATAGAGCAGATTAAGATTCATGCCACTGATTTGGATAAGCAGGTCATAGCGAAAGCCAAAGTAGGGTTATACAATGAGAAAAGCATTGCCAGTGTGCCGGACGATTTGAAAAAGAAGTTTTTCACAAAGGTTGGGCTGTCCTATCAGATTTCGGAGCAGGTGAAGAAAAGGGTGGAATTTTCCCAGCATAACCTGTTGAAGGATGATTTTGGGAATGGCTGGCATATGATTGTTTGCCGGAATGTTTTGATTTACTTTACGGAAGAGGCCAAAGACGAAGTGTTTACTAAGTTCCAGCGGTCGCTGGCCAATAAGGGCGTACTGTTTATCGGCAGTACGGAACAGATTATCAATTATAAAGATATTGGTTACACAAGAAAGAATTCTTTTTTCTATGAAAAATCATGACTTATTTAAGTTCCCGGCATGGCTGGGAACTTATTCTTGCATTTGGGCAGAAAATGGAAGGAAGTATGATGTGGCGATGAGCCATTGGACAGGCAAAAGAAAGCCATAATCATGGAATTTAAAGTATGGGTTTGCATTTGAAGGAAAGAAGGTTTTGGTCAGGCAAAGGGAAAGGCAGGGTTTTTGAAAGGTATGGAATTATTAAAGGAGTATCCTTATTTATATGAAACACATTTGCACACTTCACAGGCCAGCGCCTGCGCACACTGCACCGGGGCAAAGATGGCAAAGGCTTGTAAGAAAGCTGGTTATACGGGGATTATTGTAACAGATCACAATTGGGGCGGCAATACCGCGGTAAATAAGACGCTGCCATGGAAGCAGTGGGTGGAAGAGTTTGTAAAGGGGTATGAAGATGCGGCCCAAATGGGGGAGCGCATTGGTTTGGATGTGTTTTTCGGGTATGAGGCCGGATATGATGGGACAGAATTTTTGATTTATGGGCTGGATAAGCAGTTTATGTTGGGACATCCGCAGTTGCGGACAGCTACCATTCAAGAACAGTTTGACCTGGTGCATAGCGGGGGCGGCCTGGTGGTTCATGCGCATCCGTTCCGTGAAGCAGGCTATATTCCGGGAATAAGGCTGTACCCGGAATATGTGGATGGCGTGGAAGGGGTTAATGCGACTCATTCCAATCCAAGAAGCGATTCCCATAACCATCCGGAATTTGACAGTAAGGCTATGGCATATGCGGAGGAACATGGGTTTTTCTTAACAGCCGGGTCGGATATCCATACTACGGATTTGCTGGATGGAGGCATGGCATTCCGGCGGCGGATGACGTCTATGCAGGATTTTATGTCTGCACTCAGGAATGGGGAAGATTATGTAATGACAGATGGGGTGAAATGGTTCCGGAAGGATGGGAGCGTATATAAGGATTGAAATCGTTCTGCAAGGTAAAATTTCTAGACCATGCCACCGCATCGCCGTCGAAATTTTGCCTAGCGCTGGCACGAACCATGCAGTCCAAAAATCTAATTTTTTGTCTGGATGGAGCGCTAGAGCGTGTTTGAAAATTGCTTTCCCCAA
>CAJTQO010000035.1:0-30048 GCA_910578405.1 uncultured Lachnospiraceae bacterium
ATCCATAGGCACACAAAAACACATCATAAAAAGCATCCCCCGCAGCGCCTTTTCAACGCCCCTTCCCCATTTTCGCTGCAAATGCCGCGAGCCGGATGCAGAATAGGAGAACCTATGAAAATAGTCATCGCAATGGATTCTTTCAAAGGAAGCCTTACCTCCATGGAAGCCGGGCAAGCCGTTGCCCAGGGAATACACCGCGCCGATGCAAACGCAAGCATATTGGCGCGGCCATTGGCTGACGGCGGGGAAGGCACGGTAGAAGCCCTTATCCAGGGCATGGACGGAATCAGGCAAACCGTTACCGTCACAGGCCCCCTCGGCGCCCCGGTCGTCTGCGAATACGGCATTCTCAAAAACGGCCAAACCGCCGTACTGGAAATGTCCTCCGCCGCCGGCCTCACACTTGTTCCAAAAGATAAGCGCAACCCCCTTTTCACCACCACTTATGGAGTGGGGGAAGCCATACTGGACGCCATTAAAAAAGGCTGCCGGCGCTTTCTTATCGGCATCGGCGGAAGCGCCACCAATGACGGAGGCATTGGTATGCTGCAGGCTCTTGACTTTGATTTTTTGAACCGGGAAGGAAAGCAAATCCCGTTCGGCGCATCCGGCCTGGCGCAGCTTTGCTCCATCCATACCGGCCATGTCCCTCCGGAGTTGTCGGAATGCGAATTTAACATCGCCTGCGATGTGACTAACCCTTTGTGCGGAGAGCTTGGCTGCAGCGCCGTCTATGGCCCCCAAAAGGGAGCCACGCCTGCCATGGTCAGGCAAATGGAGGAAGGGCTGTACCGTTTCGCCGTTCTTGCCAAAAGCCAATTCCCCAAGGCAGACCCGAGGCTGCCAGGAACCGGGGCTGCCGGAGGGTTGGGCTTTGCTTTTCTCACTTTTACCAACGCTGTCCTGGAATCGGGCGTCCATATTATTTTATCCGAAACCGGACTGGAAAAAGATATCCAAAACGCCGACCTTATTATTACCGGAGAAGGCCGCCTGGACGGACAGACCGCCATGGGCAAAGCGCCAATCGGCGTGGCCAGGCTTGCGAAAAAATACGGAAAGCCCGTTCTTGCCTTTGCCGGAAGCGTTACCAGGGAAGCCTCCTTATGCAATGAGAACGGCATAGACGCTTTCTTCCCCATTTTGCGCAGAATCACTACTTTGGAAGAAGCCATGGAACCCCAGAACGCAAAAGCAAACCTGGCAGATACCGCCGAGCAGGCATTCCGCCTCTGGAGCCTCACGGCTTTTTCCTAGAGCGTGTTTGAAAATTGCTTTCCCCAAGATGTGCGTTACAGTTTGTGGGAGATTTGCGCCAAATTTAAGAGGCGTAGTGGGCTACGTTGATTAAATTTGGCGCAAATATCACGCAAAGTGGGGCGTGCAGGTTGGGGGAATGAATTTTCAAACACGCTCTAGAGCGCGTTTTACGCCTTTCCCGTTTCCATCACTTGAAAAATCTCAATCCGCGCCTCTCCATTAACCTGCATACGGATTTCACCGCCCATAGCGTCCACCTTGGTTTCGAATGCGCCGCATGCCAGCCCATCGTCCACCGTCACCTCCAGAATTTCCCCATCCGAAAGGAAAGAAACTTTCTTTCCTTTTCCCGCTTCTCCCGCCAAACTGCCGTTAAGCCTTACATAACGGATTTCCGGTTCCTCCTCAGACATCCCTTCCTTATCGCCTAAGCGGACGGCGGCCTTAACCCCTTCGCTGCGTTCTGCAATCCCTTCCATCTTCAGCGCTGCTTTTTGCGCCTCATAAGTGCAGGCCGTGCCGTAAATATCCACGGTAAAATCAGCATTTTCCTCCAACCACACTATAACTTCCACTGCCGCCCTCTGCTTTTGCTCATACCGCGCGCAGTGGCTCTCTGTCCCGCAGCCCCCTTCTTTCCCGGGCCTCCAGTCAAATACCTTCTCCTTCTTCTCTTCCCACTCATCCACCAGCTTCTGACGCAAAAGATAATCCCCGTCCTTTTCCACCAAAGTAAGCTGCCTTGGAATCCCCATCATCCCTCTGTATACTTTCCCCTTGTTATTGGTTCGCATCCACGGAATCATAATGACACGCTCCGGCCCCCAAAACGTCTGGGCCGCATAGGGCAGCATGGACTGATACGCCTCATGGCAGATTCCGTCCGTTTCAAAACGGGAACCGTCAAAATCCCCTAAGAAATAATATCCGTCCGCTGACCAAAACATCCATCTGGAGCCGCCGCCCTCCACCGGTATTTCCCGCAAATCCGGGCATTCCCAAGCCCGCGCAAGCGTCAGTTTCTGCGTCGTTTCCCAATGCGCCAAATCCTTGGAATTCAAAATTGCATACTCATTCCCATCCAGATAAAGCGCCATATAATAAACGCCCCTTTTTTCATGCCAATAAATCTTAGGATCCCTGTTTTCACCGACAAGATGCTCCAATATACAGCCGTCCAGCTTTACCAGGCTCTCCCCATGATTCAGGCTGTAAGCCGCCTTTTGGACAAATTTCTTGCCTTTGCTCCATGCCGACTGGTTTCCCGCACAGGTGTAAAAAAAGATTTCCGCCTCTTTTCCAAGCCCCAGTTCCCCTCTTTCATTTACTATACCGCATCCGGAATACATTGTCCCGTCCTCATCCGGAAACAGCGCATCCTCCTTCTGCCGCCAATGGAGCAAGTCACTGCTGACCGCATGTCCCCAACTCATATTTTCCCATCTGACGTCAAAGGGGTTATGCTGGAAAAATAAATGATAGACCCCTTCATGGTAAATCATCCCGTTTGGATCATTCAGCCACCCGGTATCCGGCGCAAAATGAACCAAAGGATGCTGCTGCTTATTGTGCGGTATACTGTCCGACAAAGCCAGGGCGTCCAAAAAGCTTTCCGGCACGTCGCCCCCTACCGTAATCCTTTTTCCTTTCCATTCACTAACCGGAACCGCCGCATAATAATGAAAGGCATAACTTTCACCGCCCTCCCCTACAGGGACTGCAAATTCATACAGCTTCGTTTCACCTTCATAAATGCTAAGCTTCTTATTTTCTTCCTCCGTCCTCACCGGAATCAATAAATAATCACTGCATACCGTAATTTCCTTCACCATACTTCATTCTCCTCCAATCTTTTCCTGTCACAACAAGGCGGGAATCCGCTTCCCGCCTTGCCAGTTTACCATACTTTATACTTCAAACATCAAATCCGCATACGTAGGATATGGCCACACTTCCTTATCCACCAGCATTTCCAATTCATCCACAGGCTCCCGCAGCGCTTCCATGGCTGTCTTCACCTTGTCTTTATAAGCATAAGCCTGCCCTTTGCTTTGCGCAATGCATCCCGCCTTCTTCTCTTCCTCCTGCAGCCTGGTCAAAGCCGTTTTCGCCTCAGCCAGTTTCCCGGATACTTTCGCCAGAAGCTCCGCCTGCACCGATGCATCGGCCCCTGCCGCTTTCACGGCAATTACCGTGTCCGCCAGTGACTTGGTGTATTTCATCACAGCAGGAATAATCTGCTTGGAAGCCATATCTATCATAGTCAGCGCTTCAATATTAATGGTCTTCGCATAGGTTTCATACAAAACCTCCTCCCGTGACTCAAGCTCCGCCCTGGTAAAGATATGGAATTTTTCAAACAGCTTCACTGCCTTATCCGTAGTCAGCGTCTCCACCGCTTCCACCATGGACTTTATGTTCGGCAGCCCTCTGCGCTGCGCTTCCGCCACCCATTCCTCCGAATAGCCGTTACCGTTGAAGATAATCCTTTGGTGTTTTGTCATATATTCCTTAATTAAGTCATGCACCGCCTTATCAAACTCCTCCTCCCCGGCTTTTTCCAAAATATCCGCCGCTTCACAGAAAGCTTCCGCCACAATGGCGTTCAGTATGGTATTGGGACTCGCTATGGAATCGGCGGAGCCTACCATACGGAATTCAAACTTATTTCCGGTAAAGGCAAACGGCGACGTGCGGTTCCTGTCCGTAGCATCCTTTTCAAAGTTAGGCAAAGTGGAAACCCCGGTTTCCAATACCTCCCCCTCTTTGCAGGTTGACGCTATCCCCGTCTCCACCAACTGCTTTACCACATCTTCAAGCTGTTCCCCCAAAAACATGGAGATAATGGCAGGCGGCGCTTCATTGGCCCCCAGCCTGTGGTCATTGCCCACATCCGACGCGCTTTGGCGCAACAAGTCTGCATGAGTGTCCACCGCTTTCATAATGCAGGCAAGCACTAACAGGAACTGAATATTCTCATTGGGCGTATCGCCGGGTTCCAAAAGATTCATACCCGTATCCGTGCCAAGCGACCAGTTATTATGTTTGCCGGAACCATTCACCCCGGCGAAAGGCTTTTCATGCAGTAGGCAGCGCATATTGTGCCGTCCGGCCACCCTTTTCATCGTTTCCATCACTACTTGATTATGGTCTACGGCAATATTGGCAGTCTCATAAATCGTCGCCAGCTCATGCTGCGCCGGAGCCACTTCATTATGTTGTGTCTTGGCCGTAACCCCCAGTTTCCACAGTTCTTCGTTCAAGTCCTTCATATAAGCGCCTATCCGCTCACGGATTACGCCGAAATAATGGTCTTCCATCTCCTGCCCTTTCGGCGCCGGCGCGCCGAACAACGTGCGCCCTGCAAAAATCAAATCGGGCCTTTGCAGATATTTCTCCTTATCCACCAAAAAATATTCCTGTTCCGGCCCTACGCTTGGCGTTACCTTGGTGGCATCTTTCGTATTTTTAAACAAACGGACAATCCGCAGAGCCTGTTCGCTAACTGCCTCCATAGACCGCAGCAACGGCGTCTTTTTATCCAGCGCCTCTCCTTTATAAGAGCAAAACGCTGTAGGAATACAGAGAATCACCCCTGTGGCCCCTTCTTTCAAAAAAGCCGGAGAAGTAATGTCCCACGCCGTATACCCTCTTGCCTCAAATGTTGCACGCAAACCGCCGGAAGGAAAAGAAGAAGCGTCCGGTTCCCCCTTAATCAGCTCTTTGCCGGAAAATTCCATCAGCATCCTGCCCTCTTCGTCCGGATGTGTCACGAAAGCATCGTGTTTTTCCGCCGTAATCCCGGTCAGCGGCTGGAACCAATGTGTATAATGAGTGGCGCCGTTTTCCACCGCCCAGTCTTTCATGGCCTTTGCCACCACATCCGCGGCGGCAAGGGACAGTTCCCCGCCCTGCTCCATTACTTTCATAACCTCTTTGAATACACTCCTTGTCAGACGCTGCTGCATTTTCCTTATCGTAAATACATTCTTTGCAAAAATCTCTTCCACGTTAAACTTTTCACCCATAGCCTTATTTCCTTTCCGCCTTCATTGCCTGCACAAAGCGACCGTCTCTACCGCTGTAAACTCTTTACAGCGTCCGCGCCTTGGACGCTCCCGTGCATAAAACAAAAAGCGCCCCAAAAAACTTGGAACACCTTTGTCCAGGATATTGCTAAATATGGATTCTACTCTTACCTTCCTTACGATACCCCATTTTTTGTAAAATTGCAAGCACAATATTCCAGTTTATGAAATTTATTATCCGGCAGGCGCCGCCATCCGTAAAATATCATTTTCCGACGCCGCTTCCTCCAGTTCCACGAACAAAACCTGTTTTGAATGAGGCGCCGCATCCACCAGTTCCCCTTCCTGCGTTCTAAGGGAAAGCGTCTTTGTTTTCACATCGGAGCCGTCCGGCTTCATAATCTCTATCGCATCGCCCACACAAAATTTGTTCTTCTGTTGTATTTTCGCACGTCCTTCCTCATCCACTGCCTGCACCGTGCCAAGATAAATATACTCATTTACATAAGAGCTGTTATCATAAATCTGCATATCCTCATCCGGCCTGCCAAAATAAAATCCTGTGGTATACTGTCTGTAAGTGCATTTCGCTATTTCCGCCCGGTACCATGGCATATTTTGCCGATACTTTTCCTCCGATTCCAGATAATCGTCTATGGCCTTCCGGTAAGTCCTTGCTACCGTGGCTACATACAACGCCGTTTTCATCCGCCCTTCAATCTTAAAACTGTCAATCCCGGCCTGTATCAGCTCCGGAATATGCTCCACCATGCACAAATCCTTGGAATTAAAGAGGAACGTTCCGCGTTCATTCTCATAAACCGGCAAATATTCCCCCGGCCGCTGCTCCTCTACCACCGCATATTTCCAGCGGCAAGGATGGGTGCAGGCCCCCTGGTTCGCATCCCGCCCGGTAAAATAATTGCTTAACAGGCACCTGCCGGAATAGGAGATGCACATAGAGCCATGGATAAAGCTTTCTATCTCCAGCTCCTCGGGAATTGCTTTTCGGATTTCCCCAATCTCCTCCAGTGACAGCTCCCTTGCAGACACTACCCGCTTTGCCCCGAGACGATGCCAGAACAGGAACGTCTCATAGTTTGTATTATTGGCCTGAGTGGAAATATGGATGTCAATTTCCGGGCATATCTCCTTCGCCATCCAAAACATACCGGGATCGGCAATAATCAGCGCATCCGGCTTTAATTCTTTCAGTTCCCTGAAATACTCCCCGGCCCCCTGCAAATCCCGGTTATGCGCCAGAATATTGGCTGTCACATGAACCTTCACCCCATGGGCATGGGCAAATGCAATTCCCTCCGCCATATCTTCCCGGCTGAAATTCTTAGCCTTCGCCCGCAGCCCAAATGCTTCCCCGCCAATATATACCGCATTCGCGCCAAATGCCACTGCCGTCCGCAATACTTCAAGGCTCCCTGCCGGAACCAGCAATTCTGGTTTCTTCATATGACTTCTCCTTCTCTCCTGTCCTCTCTGCCCCTTTGGAAAACGCCTGCATTACCACTGTCCG
This sequence comes from uncultured Lachnospiraceae bacterium, assembly GCA_910578405.1. Classification (GTDB taxonomy): domain Bacteria; phylum Bacillota; class Clostridia; order Lachnospirales; family Lachnospiraceae; genus Kineothrix. The sequence goes on from CAJTQO010000035.1 coordinate 6,823, forward strand.
TCAGCGTTTTACACTCACCGTCACCCCGTCCCCTACCGGGAGGATAACCGTCTCCAGTTGCCTGTTGTGTTTCAGCTCATACAAATACTCCCGCATTCTGGCATGTATCGTCCGGTTGCGCCTTGTAACGGCAAAACGGGACTCCAGCACATCTCCGTCCTGCAGCACATTGTCGGAAACCAACAGCCCTCCTGTCCGCAACAGCCGCAGGATATCCGGCAGGAAATGAATATACTGCCCTTTTGCCGCATCCATAAAAATCAAGTCATAACTGCCCTCTAACCCCTTTAACACTTCCAGCGCGTCCCCTTCCAATAGGGTAATCCTATCTTCTTTCCCGGCCCGCCGAAAGTTCTCTTTGGCTAACGGGATACGTTTTTCATATTTTTCTATCGTCGTAATCCGGCATCCATCCGGCGCGTATTCGCTCATAAGAAGCGCAGAAAAGCCAACGGCGGTCCCCACTTCCAAAATCTGCCTTGGCTTGCTTGCCGCCAGTATAAATTTCAACAGCCCCTGCGTCTGGGTGCGTATGACAGGCACCTTCGTCCTTCTGCACTCATCTTCCAACGCATTTAAAAAATCCGTATTGCCGCAGTCCAGGGAATTCAGAAAAACATCCATTCTTTCATCCGTAATCATGGCTGCCCCTCCGGACCCCCGGCTTCCCCTGCCGCGTCGTCGCTTCCCGCTTCCGCGTCCTCTCCCTGGTTCCCGCCGCTTTCCGTTTCCCCTTCCTCTTTGGCTTCTGCGTCGCTTCCCTGCCCGCTTTCTAAGTCTGTCTCTTCTTCTCCATCCGCCGGTTCGGCAGTCAGGACTTTTATCATCTCCTCCGGCGTCATATCACTGCTTAATTCGTATTTCCCTTCCCTCAGTTCATTATGATGCCCCGACAAAAGCTCCTGCACCAGGAAAAGCCTGGCGTCTTTAATCAGCCCGTTCTCCTCCAATGCTTTGCCAATCTCCATGGCGGTGGCATTTTCCGGAATATAAATGCTGATTACCTTTGCCGCCCCAGGCTCTGAAACCGCCTCTTCCGCAAACACCCGGTATCCAAAGTCATAAGCCTGCAGTGCATATTTATAAGCATAAGTCACGATAACCACAACCATCACAATTTTTATGACGGTATCCAACACACCCCCGATAATATGACTTATTTTCATTCCTGCACCATCCCTTCGTACATAACCGGTTATTGAAAATCCAACTCCCTTATAATCAACGCGTCAATCTCCTGCATCATCCTGCAAAACTTCAACTCTGCGTTCAGAAATTCGTCCACCTCAGCCTTTTCCCTCAGCCATGCGTATTCCCTGTCTAACTCCTCCAGGCGTTCCATTAACCTCTCCGGAGCCTCGTTATTCTGTATATCAAAATTACGTTTCCGAAACTCATTCACCTTTTCATACAGTTCCGGTTCTTCCTTAATCCTTGCAAGCTGCCGGGCATATTCCTGATAAACTTCCGATTGCTTTACCTCCTGTGCAAAAGTCATCGTAGTTTTCCTAATATAGTTGTCCATCCCAAATGTCCTCCGCCGCTGTTCTCTTACCATGCCGCTGTTCAAACCGCTATATTTTATCCTCCCGCCCGGTTCCCCTTCCATTTATTTTTGCTTGCCACAGCCCTGCCATAACTGCGGCTGGTTATTCTTACGCTTCCATAATATCTTACACTTCCATAATAATAGGAAGTATCATAGGCCGGCGTTTCGTCTTTTTCCATACATAATCGCTCAAAGAATCTTTAATGCCGCCCTTTATTTTCCCCCAGTCGCTGATTCCTTTATCCAGGCATCCATGGACAGCCTCTTCCACAATCATCCTTGCCTCTTCCATCAGCTCGTCCGACTCCCTTACATAGACGAAACCACGGGATACAATATCCGGCCCGGACACCAACTGGTCAGAATAGCCGTCTAGCGCAAGCACCACAATCAAGATGCCGTCCTCTGCCAAATGCTGCCTGTCACGCAGCACTATATTTCCCACATCGCCAACGCCCAGGCCGTCCACCAGAATCGTTCCCACCGCAACCCTGTCCACCACCTTCGCATCATTCTGGCTAAGTTCCAACACATCGCCGGAACTTAATATAAAGATATTATCCTTTGGAATCCCCAGTTCATGGGCAATTCTGGCCTGCGCTTTCAAATGCTTGTATTCCCCATGCACCGGAACCGCATACTTGGGATGCACCAGCGTATAAATCAGTTTGATTTCCTCCTGGCAGGCATGTCCCGAAACATGGACATCCTGGAAAATCACATCCGCACCCTTGATGAGCAGCTCATTGATAACATTGGTCACAGCCTTCTCATTCCCCGGAATAGGGTTGGAAGAAAAGATAACCGTATCCCCAGGCCCTATGGATATTTTCTTATGGACATTCCCTGCCATACGGCTGAGCGCCGCCATGCTTTCCCCCTGGCTCCCGGTAGTGATAATCACGGTTTTCTCATTGGGGTAGTTCTTAAGCTGCTCAATATCAATCAACGTCTTATCCGGGATTTCCAGATATCCCAGACTGGTGGCCGTCTCTATAATATTGACCATGCTGCGGCCTTCCACCACAACCTTCCTGTCATATTTATTGGCAGAATTGATAATCTGCCGCACCCTGTCCACATTGGACGCAAACGTGGCAATAATAATCCTCGTATCGCTGTGTTCCGCAAACAGAGAGTCAAATGTCTTGCCCACCGTTTTCTCCGACGGCGTAAAGCCCTTGCGCTCCGCATTGGTACTGTCGCACATCAGCGCCAGCACGCCTTTCTTTCCGATTTCCGCAAACCGCTGGAGATCAATGGCGTCCCCGAATACCGGGGTATAGTCCACCTTAAAGTCCCCGGTATGGATCACGATGCCTGCCGGGGAATAAATCGCCAGCGCCGCCGCATCCACGATACTATGGTTTGTTTTAATAAATTCAATCCGAAACTGCCCCAGGTTAATGGACTGGCCGAATTTGACCACTTTCCGTTTCGTAACCCCGGTTAAGTTGTGTTCTTTCAGTTTGTTTTCAATAATCCCCATCGTCAGCTTTGTGGCGTAAATAGGCACATTAATATCCCGCAGCACATAAGGCAGCGCGCCGATATGGTCTTCATGCCCATGGGTAATCATAAAGCCTTTGACCTTTTCAATATTCTCCTTCAGATAAGTCACATCGGGTATGACCAGGTCAATCCCCAGCATATCATCGTCCGGAAAAGACAATCCGCAATCCACTACAACAATACTGTCCTCATATTCGAAGGCAGTAATGTTCATACCAATCTGTTCCAAGCCCCCAAGGGGAATCACTCTCAGCTTGGAAACATTTCCGTTTTCTTTTTTCTTCAATCAGTTTTTCCTCCACATTCTGAACAGTACCCGTAGAGTTTCACTTCATGATCCATCACATGGAATCCGGTTGTCTTCGTGATTTTTTCTTCCAGTTCCTCCAATAAATCGTCTTTGAAGGACATAACTTTACCACAGTTTCTGCAAATCAAATGGTGATGGTGATGTTTTTCCGTACCCAGCCCCACATTCCCGATTTCATAACGCACAAACCCGTCGTCCAAATTGATGCGGTCAATCAAATGCAATTCCAAAAGTAACTGTATCGTTCTATAAACAGTAGCCAGGCCAATCTCAGGATAGCCTGTCTTTACCATTTCATATATTTCCTCCGCAGTCAGGTGCTTATCCGGGCATGAAGCCAGGGCTTCCAATACCAGCAGCCTCTGGTTTGTCACCTTTAACCCTTTTTCCTTCAATAATTGTTTAAATTGCTCCCTGTCTACTGCCATTTACTCCATCCCTGTAAATTCTATATCCTCAAGTATGCTTTCAAAAACTGCAGCAACCGCACCCAGTTCCGTCTCATCCTCCACCGCCTCGTACAACGCTTCCGTATCCTCCGGCGTGGAAACATCCTTTAAAATAAACGCTTCGCCGTCTCCCTCCTCTTCTTCCGTTACCAGAAGATAGGAAACGCCTCCAAGTTTCGTTTCTTCCAAAATATAAAACTCTGCCGGCCCTCCTTCGCCTGCCTCAAAGATTAGCTTCTCCACCCAAGTTCTCCTTATTCTTCCTGTAATCCAGATATCCCTGCAAAATGAAACATGCCGCTATTTTATCTACATGTTCCTTCCTATGCTCACGCCGGACGCCGGCCTCCATCATAGCCCTGTCCGCTGCAACCGTAGTTAGCCTTTCGTCCCACATAACGACAGGAAACCCCGTCCTGCGTTCCAGCTTCTCTTTAAACATCATGGAAAGCTCTGCCCGCTCTCCCAAAGAATTGTTCATATTCTTTGGCAGCCCAAGCACAATCCCCTCCACGCCGTATTCCACAATCAGCTCTTCAATCCGCGCCAACGTCCTGCGTAACTTATTCTCTTCTTTCCTCTCTATGATTTCAATGCCCTGAGCCGTAAGCAGAAGTTCGTCGCTTATCGCCACCCCTACCGTCTTTGACCCGAAATCCAAGCCCATGATCCGCATGGCCTTCCCCCTATCCCGTATTTTGTTGTCCGCTGCCGCTATCTCCAATGTTTATTCGCAATATACTTCGTAAGCAGCTCCTCTACCAGTTCGTCCCTCTCCACCTTCATAATCATGCTTCTGGCACTCTTATGGCTCGTAATATAAGTGGGATCCCCGGACATAATATAACCCACTATCTGATTGACCGGATTATAACCCTTCTCCGTCAAAGCCTCATATACCGTTGTCAAAACCTTCTCCACGCCCGTTTCCGGTTCTGTTTCCACACTGAAAAACTGTGTACTGCTCAAATCCTGCATTCCATCACGCCCTTATCTATCTGTTGTTTATCCACTCTGTTTCCTGTCCGAAGCTACTTATACTAACTATTATATTACCTCAATTGCCCCCAAATTTCAACCCCCCTGTTTCCCCATTTCTACTCCATCCAAAGCACATCCTCCGCCAGAAATCCAAGAATCCGCCCATGCGCAATGCTGCCCTGCAGCGTTTTTTCCCCACGCTTTGCCACCTTTACATACTCCTTTGTATGTCCTACCTGGAACGCCTCCCCTGCGATTTCCTTCTCTTCTTCAAACAGCGCCTCTGCTTCCTTCCCTATGTAATATTCCCTGTATTGTCTGGAATCCCTGCATACCATCCCAAGCAGCCTGGCGCTGCGTTTGGCTTTCACTTCCTCCGCCACCTGCCCCTCCATCGCCGCGGCCCGCGTCCCTTTCCTTGGCGAATATTTAAACACATGCATTTCATAGAACTTCACCTTTTCTAAAAATGCCTCCGTCTGTTTAAATTCCGCCTCCGTTTCTCCCGGAAAACCAACTATTACATCTGTAGTAATAGCAGGATGTTCAAACGCATCCCGAAGCAGCGCCACTTTTTCATAGTATTCCCCGGTTGTGTAATGCCTATTCATACGTTTTAACGTACTGTCACAGCCGCTTTGCAAGGACAAATGGAAATGAGGACACACCTTTGGCAGCCCTGCCAGCCTGGCGGCAAACTCTTTCGTAACAATCCGGGGTTCCAACGAGCCTAACCGTATCCTGTCCACCCCCTCTATTTTATGGATAGCCTCAATCAGACCGGGCAGCTCCTGCCCGCCCCTGTCTGTCCCATAAGAACTGATATGGATTCCGGTCAATACAATCTCCCGGTATCCATGCGCCGCCATCCCGCGCACTTCTTCCAAAATCTCTTCCTGTCCCCGGCTTCTGACCCTCCCTCTGGCATAAGGAATGATACAATAGGAGCAAAACTGGTTGCACCCATCCTGTATCTTAATAAAAACCCTGGTGTGCCCTGCCGTTTCCTTTAGCCGCATATCCTCATATTCATCCGTATGGTTAATGTCAATCACCGTCCTGCCGTCCAACGTTTTTGCGCCTTCCCCCACAGGTTCCCCTTTCTCCTTTCGCGCCAAAAACTCCTCTAAAATAGGGACCAGCTTCCCCTTCCTGTTATTCCCAATGGCCAAATCCACGCCTGCATCCCGCAAAACAGCCTCCTGCCCGGTCTGTACATAACACCCCACTGCCACCACCACTGCCTTTGGGTTACGCTTCCTTGCCCGGTGAAGCATCTGTCTGCTCTTTCTGTCTGCGATATTCGTAACCGTGCATGTATTTACAATATAAATGTCCGCAATCTGATCAAATGGCACAATCTGGTACCCACAATCTTGCAGCATTTGTTGCATTACGTCCATTTCATATCCGTTCACTTTACAGCCCAAGTTATGTAATGCTATACTTTTCATTGGATCCCTTTCTATTTTTGTACTGTTTATGCATTGACTTTTCCGTCCCCAGCCATTAATATTATAGGCAGAAGGTATGAAAACAAAAGGAGGTAGAAAGCGATGAAAACAGTTCAGATTTCGTTAAATTCCATTGATAAGGTAAAGTCTTTTGTAAACGATATTACAAAATTCGATTATGATTTTGACTTAGTATCCGGCAGGTATGTGATTGATGCAAAATCCATTATGGGCATCTTCAGCCTGGATCTGTCCAAATCCATTGACCTGAATATCCATGCGGAAGATGATGTGGATGAAGTCCTGGAAGCATTGAAGCCCTACATGATTTAAACCGGATAAAAAGCCATCCCTCTCCCTTTGTCCTGACGGAATCGGGCAGATGGGGCTTTCCCGGACAGAAGCCAAAAGCATTCGGTATCCCGAATGCTTTTTTGTATACCGACAGGTTCATGCGGGCAGAGAAGGCCCTCCCGCTGACACACCCTTTAGCAATGCACTATTAGCAACTCCGCCGTCTGTACGGCTGTATCCACCAGTTCTTCTATTTTCTCCTGCAAATTCTGCTCATGTCTGCGAATGACTTTCAAATTCGGTTTTGTCACCGGATGTTTGGCCACAAAAATCGTGCAGCAATCCTCAAATGGCTGTATGGACGTCTCATAAGTATCAATTTTTTCCGCAATCTCCACAATCTCCATCTTGTCAAAGCCAATAAGCGGACGGTAAACCGGCATAGTGCAGACTTCATTGGTCGCCGCCAGGCTCTGCATCGTCTGGGACGCCACCTGCCCGATGCTCTCCCCCGTAACTAACCCAAGGCACTGCGTCTGTCCTGCAATCCGCTCCGCAATCCGCATCATGTAACGGCGCATAATAATCGTCAGTTCCTCATGGGGGCATTTTTCATAAATATATAACTGAATATCCGTAAAGTTAATCACGTGCAGATAAATCGGCCCGGTATAGCGGGAAACAATGCGGGCCAAATCCACCACCTTCTGCTTGGCCCTTTCGCTTGTGTAAGGAGGCGCATGGAAATAAACCGCATCCATCTTCACCCCCCGTTTGGCTATCATATACCCGGCCACCGGCGAATCAATGCCGCCGGACAACAGCAGCATCGCCTTTCCGCCTGTCCCTACCGGCATCCCGCCCGGCCCCGGAATCGTTTCGGAATAAATGTAAATCTTTTCCCTGATTTCTATATTTAACAGGATGTCCGGTTTATGCACGTCCACTCTCATAGCGGGATAAGCATCCAACAGGACACTGCCAATCCCGCTGTTAATCTCCATGGAAGTAAGGGGATAATTTTTCCTTGCCCTGCGGGCATGAACCTTAAAAGTCTTGTCCGTCTCAGGATACACTGTCCCGACATACCGCACCAGTTCCTCTCCCAGTTTTTTAAACCCCTCATCCTCCACATAGACCACCGGACAAATGCCGGATATGCCAAAAACCGTCTTTAAACCGCCAATCAGCTCATCGTAGTCAAACGCAGACAAGGCTTCCACATAAATCCTTCCCTGCGCACGGGTGACTGTAAACTCCCCTTCGCACCTTTTGACCGCATATTTAATCTGCCGCGCCAACGCCTCTTCAAAAATATAACGGTTCTTTCCCTTTACGCCAATTTCGGCATATTTTATCAAAAATGCTGTGAACATCCGAACACCTTTCTGCCCGTCCACGGACTCTTTCCTATTGGGATACCCCTTCCATCACCATTACGGCCTTTCTGCATTCCCTGCCGCCATAGCTCCCTGCCCCGGCCCCCAAAAACCAATCCTTCCGGCGCGGGCCAGGGCATATGCATCTCTTTCCCTTCCAGGCGCAACAGGCACAGTAAACATCCTTACCCTAATATAATGCATATTTCATATCTGATTTATTTCATATACTGCATATTTAATATCTCGTATATTTGCGCAATACAGGTATCATATCATACATTGCCTGCAGCGTATACTCAATTTCCTCTTCTGTGGTAAAAATAGAAAAACTAAAACGAAGAGTGGATTCCAGCAAATCCTTTTCCACCCCTATGGCTTTCAATGTAGCGGACGGCTGTGGTTTCCGGGCGGAGCAGGCGCTCCCTGCAGACACATAAATCCCCTTGTCTTCCAAAGCATGAAGCAATACTTCACTGCGGATTCCCCTTACGGAAACGCTGACCACATGGGGCGCGCTTTCCCTTCCGGGCAGCCCGTTGATTTTCACATGGTCAATCTGACTGACCCCTTCGGCAAATTTCTGTTTCAGCCCATACAGCCGCTCCACATCCCTGTCCAAATCAGCATAAATCATTTCCACCGCTTTAGCCAGCCCTGCTATCCCAGGCACATTCTCCGTACCGGAACGCAGCCCGTTTTGCTGTCCGCCGCCGTAAACAATAGGTTTGATTTTCACCTTTTCATTCACATATAAGAAACCAACGCCCTTTGGCCCGTGTATCTTATGTCCGCTGACCGTCAGCAGATCTATGTTCATCTTCTTTGGGTAGATACGGAACTTCCCAAAACCCTGTACAGCGTCCACATGGAACAAGGTATGCGGGTTCCATTTCTTAATCAGCGCCCCTGCTTCCGCCACCGGCTGCAAACTGCCGATTTCATTGTTGGTGTGCATCATGGACACCAGAATCGTCTCCTTTGACATTGCCCTCTGCAAGTCCTCCAGATGCACCCTCCCATTCCCGTCCACAGGCAGATACGTTACCTTAAAGCCCTGTTCCTCCAAATACTGCATCGTCTGCAGGACAGCCGGATGCTCGATTTTCGTTGTAATCAGATGCTTCCCTGCCCTGCGGTTTGCCATGGCCGTACCAATCAAAGCAATATTGTCCGCCTCGGTTCCCCCCGAAGTGAACAATATTTCCTTCTCATTTATTTTTAAGATTTTCGCTATGGTTTCTTTCGCATACCGCACATAATTCTCTGCCTGTATGCCTTTCATATGCAGGCTGGATGGATTGCCGTAATCCCTGCACATAATCTGTGTCATGAAAGCCGCCACGTCGTCAAAGCACCTGGTAGTCGCTGAATTATCTAAATATACTTCCATGTTATGTCTCCTAACATTGTGTGTACTATAAGCTATTTCCCCTGCATATACTCATTATATGGCCTTCTTTCCAAATGGTAGCTTGTGTACCTCAGCTTTCCAGATGATACATAATCCAGCTTAACATGGCAAGCCCTGCCGTCTCCGTGCGCAAAATCCGCCTGCCCATCGTTACAGGCTGCATCCCGGCGTCCACTGCCTCCCTAATCTCGCTTTCCTCAAAACCGCCTTCCGGCCCAATCATCACCGCCACCGACTGCCCAGGCTGCAGCGCTTCCAATATTTCCTTTGTTTTCCCCATCCCCTGCGCCAGCTCATAAGGAATCAGCCGCACCTCCATGGTCGAAGCATAGGCGACCGCCTCCCGCATAGACATCACCGGATGCACTTTGGGAAGGATACGCCGCCTGCTCTGCTTGGCCGCCGCCTCTGCAATCCCCTGCCAGCGCGCCAATTTCCCTGCCTCCCGTTTTCCTTCCAGTTTGACCACCGACCGCCTGGCCGCCACAGGGATGACCTCATACACACCCAATTCCACGGCTTTTTGTATAATCAGCTCCATCTTATCCGCCTTTGGAAGCCCCTGGAACAGATATATCCGGGATGGAAGCTCTAACCCGTCCTCCTTTACAAAACGCAGCCTGCACAAGATGCTGTCATCCCGGCATTCCTCAATGCCGCACCGGTACTCCTTCTGATCCAGGCCATTGCTTACAGACAACTCCTCCCCGGGCTTCATGCGCAGCACATTCTTTATATGGTTCACATCACTGCCTGTAATTATAACCTCCGTCCCCTGTATCTGGGAAGGTTCCACAAAAAAATGATACATACCCGTCCTTTCTTTCCTGTCATGCCTGTCTGGCCTTCTGCGCCGTTACGGATACCCATTCCCCCTGGTGCGTCACCTCCAGCACAAGAAACCCTGCCGCCTGCACTGCCTCCACTATCATCTGTTCCTTATCATCAATGATTCCGGAAGTAATGTAAATCCCACCCTCTTTCAAGGTATGCCAAATCACCGGGGTCAGCGGCGCCAATACCTCAGCCAGGATATTGGCCACTGCAATGTCATAGCAGCCATACCCCACCTGTTCCTGCACCTCCCTTTGGGTAATGATATTCCCAATCATCACCCTAAACTTCTCCTCGTCTACCTGATTCGCCGCCATATTATCCTTGACGGCTTCCAGCGCGCAAGGATCCAAATCCGTCCCCACCGCCTCCTTCGCGCCAAACATCAAAGACAGAATCGCCAATATCCCGCTTCCCGTCCCCACATCCAACAGCCTGGTTTGCGGTGTGATATATTTACGCAGTTGACGGATGCAAAGCTGCGTTGTGTCATGCATTCCCGTTCCGAAGGCCGTGCCTGGGTCAATATGAAGAATCATCTTCCCCTTGTCCTCCTCTTTCACCGCTTCCCAGGAAGGCGTCACAAGCACCTCGTCAATATAAAACTGGTGGAAATACTGCTTCCAGTTATTCATCCAATCAATATCCTCCGTCTCCTCCACCGAAACCGTTCCCTCTCCAATATCCAGGAAACAACGCAAACTCTCCAGCTCCTGCTCCACCCGTTCCAAAATATCCCCGACAGACACAGCCTCCCCCTCAAGCTCCAGCCTGCCGTCCTCCCCCTCTTCCACAAAAAAGCTCAGATAAGCGACCCCATCGTCCGGCTCCTCCTCCGGCAGGATATCCACAAACATCTGCTCCTTCTCTGCCGCCGTCAGCGGAACCTTATCCTCAATCTGCGCCCCTTCCAGGCCAATGTCGTACAACGCGCTGATTACAATATCTTCTGCCTGTGTCCTTGTTTTAATTTTAAACTTCTTCCACTTCATCCTAGCACACTTCCCATCCTCTTCCTAACTATCGCTAAAACCGACACAGGATTGCAAACCCATACCGTCATATGCTACCTGTGCATTATCTTCGACTCCCGGATTCCCCCTAAATATCTCACTGCCCTCTTCACATACGTCAAAGTAAAATACAAAATACAACTGTCAATGGGCAGCATAATCGCATTCTTCAACACCCTGAGAGGCAAAATCACAAAAAACCCTTTTCCATACAGCATGGAAATCCACAAGGTATTCAAGACGCAGTTCACCAGCAGTTTCGTCAAAAACTCCGCCGCCACAATCCGCCCTACCGTAACCGGCTTCCGGTAAAGCAACGTCCCGTAAATAACCCCTGCCAGCATTACGTTTAAAGTGAACCCGATGAAAAAGGGGCCGGACGGTTTCAATATATATTTCAAAACATCCAGCATACCGCCGAATAAACTGCCCACCACCGGGCCAAACAGACACTCCACCACACGGTTTGGCAGCCCCGAAAAACCAATCCGGATATAAGGCCCGATATCTATGGAAGCCACCATGCTTAGCGTCACTGCCAATGCCGCCATCAGCCCACATACCACAATCGTCCCTGTGTGAAAAAGTTCCTTCCATGAATTGCTGAAAATCTGAATTATTTTTTTCAAAAAAAGCCTCCTTTCTAGCAGTTTTCCTAACCACATAAAGGAGACAGCAAACACACCTATATGCAGCAGCGGGATGCGAAACCTGTACGCAGACATTTCTCTGTGTAAATGCCCTTCCTCCCTATGGCAACTCCCTGTCCATAGGACTCTTAACGCATAGATTTCTACTCTGCTATGAAAAAATTTGGTTTATCTGTAACATGTTTGTTATATCATAGAATATACCATTTGTAAAGTGTCTCTTCCTCTTAAAGACAGCCATTCCAAACATCTTGCTTTTTCCCAATCCGCGCGCCGAGATTTCCAGTTGACGCTTGCGCCATAACCCGGTATGATAGAAGGCGGAATGTCCGGGGAAACAGGTGCAAATCCTGTGCGAGCCCGTCGCCGTAAGACATAAGGAATATGCCACAGACCTCACCCGGAGCCACAGTCCGGGGAAAAACCATTGGACAAAAGAGTCCGAGAAGGCCGGCCTTTGGGAATGTCAAGCCGAAATATCCGGGCAAATCCAATCCTCCATTCTTAAACATAAGAAACCATCGGAAAAAACCGCGGGCGCCGGTTTTAAGGAGGAAATAAAAAACAAAGGAGTTTTAAACATGGGAAAAAAATGCAGTAACAGCAATCATCGAAACAGTAGATTATTGCCATCCATCCTTTGTATCGTGCTGACTGTGGCAACCGCACTGCTTACAACAGGCTGTAATGGCAAAACAGACGCTCGTCCGTCCTCTGAGTCCGAAGCCGGAACAGGAACCGAAACCCCTGCCGATGGCGCCGCCACCGTCCTGGGCGAGGGCAATACCGTCTTCTCCCTCACAGTGGCAGACAAGGAAGGAAACGAAACCCCATTCGAAATCCATACCGACAAAAAAACCGTTGGAGAAGCGCTGCTTGACTTAGGGCTGATTGCCGGAGAGCAAGGGCAGTATGGGCTTTATGTCCAAACCGTCAATGGCGTGACTGCCGATTATGACAAAGACGGCGTCTATTGGGCCTTTTACATCAATGGGGAGTATGCCGCTACCGGCGTGGATTCCACCCCCATTGCCGAAGGGGACGCTTATTCCCTGCGGATAGAATGAGTATGAAGCTTACGACTCGTGAAACCGTTATATTTGCAATGCTTGGCGCAATTATGTACGCTTCCAAACTGCTGATGGAATTTGCACCCAATATTCATCTGCTGGGCGTATTCACCATTGCCTTTACGGTCGTTTACCGGAAAAAAGCATTGTACCCCATTTATGTTTACGTTATGCTCAATGGCGTATTTTATGGCTTTGCCTCCTGGTGGATTCCCTATTTATATGTATGGGCCATCCTCTGGGGCGTTGTCATGCTTTTGCCAAGGCATATGTCAAAAAAGCTGCAGCCACTGGTCTATATGGCTGTATGCGCCGCGCATGGCTTCCTGTTCGGGACATTATACGCCCCGGTACAGGCTGTCTTGTACGGGCTGAGTTTAAAAGGCGCGGTTTCCTGGATAATCGCCGGGCTTCCCTGGGATTTTGTGCATGGAATCAGTAATTTCTTTTGTGGAATTTTAATTGCACCTATTATTTATATCCTGAAAACCGCAGAAAAATACATGGAAAAAAATTAATTTTTAACAGTTCCTTACTCTTATGGCAAATTTACTACATAGACAAACCACTTCTTTTTATTCTATAATCATTATAGTTGGGCAAAGACCCTCCAGACGGAATTTTGTCCATAAAAAATGAAAATAGCAACCATAAGAGGAAGAAACAAATGGAAAATAAACCTATCAGCTATTTATTGCTTATCAGCATTTTATGCATGTCCATTTTTTCCGCTTCTTTTTTTCTAAACGGCTGCGGCAGCCGGGGGGATGACCTGCCCTTGGGTGAGGTAAACGAAGCCCCGGAGGAGCTGGCCAGCCCGGATGTCCCAAAAGAACCTCCGGCGAACGGCATAACGGACATAACGGAAGAGACAGCGGATACAGATGGACAGGAAGAACCCCTTCCTGTCATAGAAAAAAGGCAGACCATAGACGGAAAAAGGCAAAGCTACCTGACCGGGGAGTGGATTCGGGAAGAAGCCGCCCTGCGCAGACCCATCGCCGTTATGATTCCAAACAATGCGCCTGCAATGCCCCAATACGGCCTTTCCAAAGCGGCTATTATTTATGAAGCCCCGGTGGAAGGGCGGATTACCCGCCTGATGGCCGTATGGGAAGACTATGATAGTCTGGCGCATATCGGCCCTGTGCGCAGCAGCCGGGACTATTTCGTATATGTAGCCATGGGATATGAAGCCATTTACTGCAATTGGGGCCTGGCCCGCCCCTATGTGGAAGACCTGCTGCGCCAGGACACGGTGCAAAACATCAGCGCCGCAGTGGAAGGCATCCACAACCCGTCCGATGAAGCTTTCGGCCGGATTAAGCGGCCCGGGTACGCCACGGAATTCACCGGCTATCTGTTTACGGACGGCCTGGAAAAAGCAATCAAACGCCAAAAGTACGAAACCGAATATGACTCGGCTTACGTCCCGCCCTTCACCTTTGCCCAGGACGGCCACCGGGCAGAGTATGAAGAGGAAGAAAACGCCGTTTCCATTTATCCGGGAGGACGCGAAAGCAACTCCGGCGGTTACGGCGTATACAATCCCTATTTTGAATACAATGAAAAAGACAGGCGGTACTATCGGTTCCAAGACGGGAAAAAACAAATCGACGAATACGACGACAGCCAGCTTGCCGTTTCCAACGTGGTCTTCCAATATTGCCATGGGGAAGTGCGCGACAAAAAAGACTATCTTGCCTTTGGCGTACACGGAGAAGGGGAAGCGCTTGTTTTTACCAACGGAAAAGTTATAAAAGGAACATGGAAACGCTATGACGGCGACGCCACCCCGGCAAAATTCTACGATAAAGCCGGGGAGGAAATTATCTTCAACCAGGGAAAAACCTGGATCTGCAATATATGGGACGAATATGGGGAATTTGCAGAATATCATTAACCCCCCATTCAGCCCATATATATAAACCATGGTTTGTTGCTGCCCTCTTTGCGTCCTGTTTTCACTCAGGGCGCGAAGGGGAAGCCCCACATATCTGAACATCCTTTGTACCTGCCATACATCTTCCAAAAACGCTGTTTCCAAACCAAATGGATACTTTGTCCGATATGTGGCAACAAAATAGTGGAGAAAATTTACAGGGAGAAATGGAGTTATGATGACAAAGTTTAAAGGATTGAAGAAATTCATGTTGCCTGTTATGATGTGGTTGATTTTTGAAATTATAGCCGTTACACTTTGGCTTACAATGCAAAATATATTCTATCTATTTAATTTTAGCTATATTGGAACATCAATAGCCATAGGACTTTTGCTGTTTCAGCTTCAATGTAAGTATGCACGCAGAATAGCGCAATTTTTGATTGGAGCTTATATGCTTGTTTATCTTGGATTGATATGTAATGAAAATATGCAGATTGAAGGGTTTTGGTATTATTTGTTTACTGGCGTTTTTGAAGCAGCAACCATTCATTATGCAGTTGCAAAGATATTTGGCCCTTTCCTTTTCGGACGTGGGTGGTGCGGGTTTGCCTGTTGGACAGCAATGATTCTTGATTTGCTCCCATATAAGATACCGCAGCAGCCACGAAAAAAATGGGGGTGGATAAGGTATATTGCTTTTATATCATCTTTTATTTTTGTTAGTGGGTTATTCCTTGCACAAGTAAAGAATATGGAGCAAATTATGTTCTGGTTGTTTTTGATTGGCAACAGTTTATATTACATAGTTGGGATTTTTTTAGCTTTTGCGTTAAAAGATAATCGTGCTTTCTGTAAATATATATGTCCAATTACAGTATTTTTGAAACCGGCATCCTATTTTTCATTGCTGCGTATTAAATGTGACAAAAGCAAATGCGTTTCTTGTGGAAAATGTAAAAAGGGTTGTCCTATGAATGTTGATGTAACTGATAACTCAAGAAAACGCAAAAACGGAACGGAATGTATTTTATGTTTTGAATGTAAAAACATTTGTCCTAAAAACGCGCTATAATTTCCGGATTTGTTGGCTCTTTTGTATCAAAAAGCGGATAATCAAGGGGCAGCAGTCTAAAACACAGCCCCTTTAGCTTCTTTGTAGAGCCACAGGCACACAGAAAAACAGAGGCGCATAAAAATATCACTGTCAAAAACAAAAGAGGCTGTTGCAAAATGCAACAGCCTCTCCTGCCGCAGAGCGTCTCTGACATATATTCCTTCCTACTTCCAAAATCCCTTCTTCTTCTTGTCTTTCGTCTCCTTCGCTTCGCCCTCTGCCCCGGCATTCTTCACTGCATTGAGCGTATCCCCTGCCTCAGCGTCAAACTTCTTCAATAACTCTTTCGCCTCATGAGACAATTTATCCGGCACCTGAACGACAAGGGTGACATAATGATCCCCTCTTATCTCTTTATTCCGCAAAGTCGGCACGCCTTTGCCCTTTAACCGGACTTTGGTATCCGTCTGGGTCCCGGCTTTCACATCATAAATCACCCTTCCGTCCACAGTCTCAATAATAATTTCCCCGCCTAACGCAGCTACGGCAAAGGACACTGGCACCGTGGAATATATGTTGTAATCCTGACGCTGGAAAACCGGATGCCTGCCCACAATCACTTCCACCAACAAATCGCCCCTTGGCCCGCCATTGCTGCCCGGCTCTCCCTTATCACGGATACGCACGCTCTGACCATTGTCTATCCCCGCCGGGATGGACACCTGTATCTTCTTCTTGTTTGCGATATAGCCGCTGCCATGACAGTCCACGCACTTATCTTTAATGACCTTTCCGGTTCCGTTACATTCCGGACAGGTCTGCACATTCCTGACTGTCCCAAAGAAAGACTGTTGGGAAAAGACAATCTGCCCTTTGCCGCCGCACTTAGGACAGGTTTCCGGGTTCGTTCCCGGTTTCGCGCCGGTTCCATGACAAGAAGTACACTCATCCTTCAAAGTCAGCTCCAACTCCTTATCCACGCCGGACACCGCTTCTTCAAAAGTAATGCGCACACTTGTACGGATATTGGCCCCTTTCATCGGACCGCTGCCCCCTCTGCTGCCCCGACGGCCGCCGCCGAAGAAATCACCGAATATATCGCCAAATATATCACCAAAATCCGCACCGCTGAAGTCAAAGCCGCCAAACCCTCCGGCGCCGCCGTCAAACGCCGCATGGCCATACTGGTCATACTGGCGTCTTTTTTCCGGATCGCTAAGTACCGCATATGCCTCCGAAGCCTCTTTAAATTTCTTCTCCGCTTCCGCGTCCCCCGGATTCATATCCGGATGGTATTTCTTGGCCAGAACCCGGTAGGCTTTCTTAATTGCAGCTTCCTCTGCATTTTTCTCTACTCCGAGTACCTCGTAGTAGTCTCTTTTTTGCTCTGCCATAACTGACTCCTTTTACATCTGCCTCATTATCCGCTATGCTATCAGAAACCATTTCTATAACGCAGTAGAAAGAATGGTTCTTCCCGAACCATCCCTCTACCTGAAACCGGGCGTTCCGGCTGGATGGAATGCCATAATCCCATCCATGGCTTATAGCCCTACACTTCCCGGTAATCCCCATCCACTACATCGTCTGCCGCCTGCGCGCTTGCGTCTGGGCCTGCCGCGCCCATATCCGGGCCTGCCGCGCCTGCTGCGCCCTGTGCCTGCTCATACACCTTTGCAAACAAAGCCTGCGCATCGGTCATCAGCTTTTCTTTCGCCGCTTTCATCTCATCCATATCGGAATCGGACAGTTCCTGATCCTTCGTCCTCTCCAAAATAGCCTTTAAGGCAGACAAATCCTCTTCCACTGTACTCTTTGCCGAAGCGTCAATCTTATCTCCCACTTCTCCCAACGCTTTTTCCGTCTGGAATACAAAGGAGTCCGCTTCGTTCCTTGTGTCAATGGCTTCTTTTCTCTTCTTATCCTGCGCCTCGTACTCTGCCGCTTCCTTTACCGCCTTGTCAATCTCGTCATCCGACATATTAGAGCCTGCCGTAATAGTGATATGCTGCTCTTTGCCTGTGCCAAGATCCTTAGCGGAAACATTCACAATGCCATTGGCGTCAATGTCAAACGTCACCTCAATCTGCGGAACACCGCGCATTGCCGGAGGAATCCCATCCAGACGGAACTGCCCCAGAGATTTGTTATCCCTTGCAAACTGCCTTTCCCCCTGTACCACGTTGATATCCACGGCTGTCTGATTATCTGCCGCCGTAGAGAAAATCTGGCTCTTCTTGGTAGGAATCGTGGTATTCCTTTCAATCAGCCTGGTTGCAATGCCTCCCTGCGTTTCAATGGAAAGAGACAGAGGCGTTACATCCAACAAAAGGATTTCACCCGCGCCTGCATCGCCAGCCAGTTTACCGCCCTGGATGGAAGCGCCCAAAGCCACACATTCATCCGGGTTTAAGCTCTTGGAAGGTTCGTGTCCGGTCAACTGCTTTACTTTATCCTGCACTGCCGGAATACGTGTGGAACCGCCCACCAGCAATACTTTACCGATATCGGAATTGGACAGCCCTGCATCCTTCATTGCGTTCTGCACCGGAATGGCAGTCCTTTCCACCAAATCATGGGTGAGTTCGTCAAACTTTGCCCTGGTAAGATCCATATCAAAATGTTTCGGCCCCTCTGCCGTAGCCGTAATAAACGGCAGGTTAATGTTGGTCGTTGTAGAGGAAGACAGTTCCTTCTTTGCCTTCTCCGCCGCTTCCTTTAACCTCTGGAGCGCCATTTTATCATTGGATAAATCCACGCCTTCTTTCTTCTTAAACTCTTCTAACATCCAGTTGATAATCTTCTGGTCAAAATCATCGCCGCCCAAACGGGTATCGCCATTGGTGGACAATACCTCGATTACCCCATCGCCGATTTCGATAATCGAAACATCGAAGGTGCCGCCGCCTAAATCGTATACCATAATTTTCTGTTCTTTTTCATTATCCAGCCCGTACGCCAAAGCGGCCGCCGTAGGCTCATTGATAATGCGCTTTACGTCTAACCCTGCAATTTTGCCTGCATCTTTGGTAGCCTGACGCTGTGCGTCATTAAAATATGCCGGGACTGTAATAACCGCCTCTGACACTTTCTCTCCTAGATAGCTTTCAGCGTCTGCTTTCAATTTCTGCAGAATCATAGCGGAAATCTGCTGCGGGGAATATTTCTTATCCTCAATGGTGCGGCCTTTGTCCGTACCCATATCCCTTTTAATGGAAGCGATTGTTTTATCCGCATTGGTAACAGCCTGACGTTTTGCAGGCTCACCTACCAGCCTTTCCCCTGTTTTTGTAAACGCCACCACCGACGGCGTCGTCCTTGCGCCCTCTGTATTGGCGATTACCGTAGGTTTCCCGCCTTCCATAACTGCCACACAACTATTCGTAGTTCCTAAATCAATACCAATAATTTTACCCATTCCTAAACCCTCCTAATTATCATAACCATACGCGTTACCTGTTGCTTTCCCGCATGTTCCTTGCAAGCCATTCCAATATAAACTTGTTTCTTTTCTGAATCTATATAATATATCACTATTATATACTTCTTTAACTTACAACTCCTACCATACTATGGCGCACTACGCTGTCACGGTACATATACCCTTTTTGCAGTTCCTGCGCTATCATGCCGGATTCGTATTCCTCACTTTCCACCTGCATAACCGCATTATGGAAATCAGGGTTGAACTCCTGGCCAATTGCCTCTATCGGTTTTACCCCCAGGTTTTCCAATTCCGTCATTAACTGTTTATATACCATCTGCATACCGTCTGCAAAGCCGCTTCCTTTCTCCTCCTCCGGAACCGTTGCCAGCCCTCTCTCAAAATTATCCACAATCGGAAGGATTTTCTCAACCACACTCTTTGCTCCGGTTTCAAACATCGCTGTCTTTTCCTTCTCTGTACGCTTCCTGAAATTGTCAAATTCCGCCATCTGGCGTTTTACTCTGTCTTCCAATTCCTCTACTTTCTGTTTTAGCGCTTCCTGTTTCTTATCCACTTTCGGTTTCTTCCGGAAAAATGATTTTCCTTCTGCCGCTTCCCCATTGTCCTCTTCACCTTCCTCCGGGCCTTCTGCCCCATCCTGGCTCTCTTGCCCCGCTTCCCATTCCTGCGCTTCGCCTTCCGGCTCTGCCGCCTCTTCCGGCGCCGACTCCGCTGCATTTTGCCCGGCGTCGTCCGTCATCTCCCTATTTTCTGCCGTATCCTCTGGGGGGATTCCTGCCGCCCCATCTGCCTTGTCATCTCCCGGAACGCCGTTCCTTGCCTTTTGCTCTGCCAATTTTCCCATTCCTTTCCTTATTTCCGCTTACAGCCGCTCTTTCCCGCTTCACCGGGCAGTTACAGTTACTCTTTTTTCTTATATAATTCATCCAACTGATGCATTAGGGTTTTTAATGTCCCTACCACCTTGTCATAATCCATTCGTTTTGGCCCTATAATGCCAATCGTCCCTTTCATCCCCTCGCCCAATTCATAGGTCGCGGTTACAACGCTGCAGTCCTTCATTGTCTGTACCGGCGTTTCGTCTCCGATATACACCTGAATCCCTGTGCTGTTCTCATCTGCCAGCGTTTCTTCCACCAGATTGGTCAGCAGCCGCTTTTCTTCAAACGTACTGACCAGTTCACTGGCTTTATGATTGTCTGCCAGTTCCGGATATTTAAAAATGTTATTGGTGCCGCTTGTATAAATCTCTAAATCCTCTTCTGCCTGAATCGCCTCTGCCACCGCATCAATAACATTCCCCACTATTGTACTGTGTATTCCTGCCTGCTGCTTCATAACCGTTATCATGCCCAAGTTAATCTCACCAATGGACAATCCGTTCAAGTGGGTGTTTAAAAGGATATTCAGCTTCAACAGCGTTTCATCATCCAGCTCCTCCTCTACATGAAGGATGCTGTTTTTTATCATATTCCCTTCCGAAACGATAACGGTAAGCAACTGGTGGGCGTCCACCCGTGACAACTGTATAAATTTTAATTTGTTGCGCTGTGTCTGAGGAGCCGAAATCATCGTGGCATAATTGGTATTTTGCGCCAATACCTTCGCCACCTGCTTTAAAAGGCGTTCCATCTTGTCTTCCTTCTCCAGCAGCAGCTCTTTCCTTTCTTCCACTTCCCTTTCCTTTTCTTCCATCAGTTGATCCACATATAATCGGTAGCCCTTGTCAGATGGAATCCTCCCTGCAGAAGTGTGCGGCTGGAGAATGTACCCCAGCTCTTCCAAATCAGCCATTTCATTCCGAATGGTAGCGGAACTTAAATTCAAATCCGTATATTTCGAAATTGTCCTGCTGCCCACCGGTTCCCCGGTTTCCAGGTAATTGCGGATAATGGCCTGCAAAATTTTCATTTTCCTTTCATCCAATCCCTGCATCCATCATCCTCCTTTGATTTGTTAGCACTCATCATTTAAGAGTGCTAACATCTTCTTACCATAAAATATCACTTAGATAGGGGAATGTCAACACATTACTGAAAAAATAATTCTAAAAAAAGTGTAAAGAGCCAAAGCCCGTCCTGTTTTAGACAACAAAAAAGACCATTGTACAATTTCCCTATCATACAACAGTCCTTCGGTTTCCTCCTCCAGAAACGCATACGTCCCTCTGGCCCACTGCCCTGGCGCCTTAAAGCCATGGAGAAAAACATCCTGCCAAACGCATACAATGCGCAAAGCAAACAATACCGCCTTCCGAAATAAGAGGAAGGATAAACTTAAATAAAGAAGCTTCCGGTAATCTCCCCATTAAATACATAATAAGCAACCTTATCTTCCGGTTTCACATAAAGCTCTAAAGAAGTATACTCCTCTTCGTTGTGCAAATCATATTTCCACACATCATTAGCTATTTTGTGAAGGTCTTCCATAGAATAGGATTTCCCGCCAAACTGCAAATGCACCACTGGCGTTACCGCTTTCCCCTTCTCCTCTGCCGCAGCTTTTGCTTCCGCCTTTACCGCTTTGGCCGTTTCCGCTTTTTCCGCCGCAGCCTTTTCCTCTGCTTTTTTCGTTCCTGTTTTCTTTGCAGCAGCCGTGGAAATCTTCTTAGCCGCAGTCTTTTTTGCCGTCGTTTTGGTTTCCTTTTTCGCTGCCGCTTTCTCTTCCTTCTTAGCCCCCGTCTCCCCCTTCTTCTCTGCCGCCGATGTAACTGCAGGCTCTAACGCCGCCTCCGCCTTCACAGTTGTTTCTTTTTCCGCCATGGATGAATCTCCTTTCCAAATCTCTTTTCCAAGATTACACATTATACAAAATTTTCTATATCTCCTCCGCCGGTTGTTTCTTAAGCCACTGCCTTGCAAACAAGTTAGAAAATAAATGTTAATACTGTTTACGTTAGATAGTGTATCTCAATTCCGCTGTTTTGTCAACTTTTCAACGCACGAAAATTGGAAAAAAACCAATAATTCCGCCTGTTTCGCTTTATGCCAACGCTAAAAAATAAACAAGCACCAAAATCCCCAGCACAATCCGGTACCAGCCAAATACCTTAAAGTCATGCTTTTTAATATACCCCATTAGAAACTGGATGACAAGAACCGAAACCACAAAGGCAACCACCATCCCCACGCCTAGAATCAGCCACTCCCCACCGCTGAATGCAAGCCCTGACTTCAGCAGCTTTAATAAACTAGCCCCAAACATAACCGGGATGGCAAGAAAGAAAGTAAACTCCGCCGCAACCGTCCTGGACACCCCCAAAAGCAAAGCTCCCACAATCGTCGCCCCCGAACGTGAAGTTCCCGGAAACACCGCGGCAATCAACTGCCAGACCCCAATGAAAAACGCCATCTGATACGTCACCTGAGACAACTCCGTCACCTTTGGCGCCCTCCCCTTGTTCCTATTTTCCACTACCAGGAACAACACGCCAAATACGAGCAGCGCCACCGCCACACAAACATAATTATAAAAATGCGCCTCAAAGAAATCATCAAACGGCAGCCCAATCAAAACAGCCGGGATACACGCCACAGCGATTTTAAACCAAAGCGTAAAAATATCCTTCCTAACCAAAACCCTCCCCTTCCACTCGAAAGGAAAAATCTTCTTCCAAAACAAAAGCGCCACCGCCAGAATCGACCCAAACTGTATCACCACCAAAAAAACATCCAAAAACTCCTGTGACACCTCTAACGCCACAAATTCATTCAACAAAATCATATGCCCGGTACTGCTAATCGGCAGCCACTCCGTAATCCCCTGCACAATCCCAAACAACACCGCCTTCAAAATCTCCGCCATACCAATAACCTCCATTCCGGCGCCACACCAGCCTCAAAAATCCCCCATCCTATGCAAATCCCTCTTCCCACTTCCCCTCCCCAAAACCTTCCCGGCATTTTCCCTTAATGCTCCATCCCAGCGCCG
>CAJTQO010000035.1:30058-37686 GCA_910578405.1 uncultured Lachnospiraceae bacterium
ACACTAACCCCTTCCGGCTGAAACGCCAAACGCCGGATATGGCATAGCTGCCTTAAGGACCGTCCGAAAACGCCGGCTCTTAGCGAGGTTCAAATCTGCCGCAGGCAGATTTCGAGCTTAGCGCCGTTTCGTTTGAAGCGAGCGAAAGCGCGTCCTTAAGGCAGCTATGCCATATCCGGCGCGTCCGCCCATCCCACTATATATACGCCCCCCACCCCACACAAATGACAAATCCGCATTTAATCCGCCAAATACTCCAGCAAATCCATATAACAATCCTCCGCGTCCCGGTACCCTTCCTCATACAACGCCTTCAGTTTCCCGGCATCCCTTTCAATCCTGCCCACTCCGCTCTTCTTCCTGGGCCGTATTACAAAAGCTTTGCCTTCCTCTGCCTGTCTGTCTAACCTATCCAACATCGCATTGTAATTGACATGCCTCTCCTTCATCAATTCATACACCTGGGGATACCGCAAATAACGGGCCTTAAGCATCGCCAGCCGGGACGGCGAAACCGCCTCCCGCCGGAAACCTACTTCTTTGGTCAGCACCACCACATTTTTCCGGTTCCCATCCTCTATAGCCTTCCCAATAGGCACCGAATCGGAAATGCCCCCATCCAAATACAGCTTCCCATCAATCTCCACCTTCCTGGAAACCAACGGCATAGAGCTGGAAGCCCGCACTGCCACAATATCCTTCTTCATATCCCGTATCGGCAAATACTCCGCTTTCCCCGTCTCTATATTTGTCGCCACAGCATATGCCTTTCCCTCATACTGATTAAAAGCATCATAATCATAGGGATCCAAATAGTTTGGAATCAGGTCGTAACAAACATCCGCTCCAAACAAATCCCCTGTCGTCAACAAACTGTACGCGCCGCAATAATGTTTATTGTCTAAATAATCTACCGTGACCCGGTATGCCCTTTTTCTCTGTTTGGATAAAAAACTGCATAGATTACATGCCCCTGCCGATACCCCATAACAGGAAGAAAACGCTATCTCCTTATCCAAAAAGAAATCCAATACCCCGGCAGTGTAAACCCCCTTCATTGCACCGCCCTCTAACACAAGCCCAGCCTGATACATATGCCCTCCATTCCTCCATGCCCTCTGCCTGGTATATAAACCCTCTTATAACCCTGATTGCCATTCCTTATTCCTACCGCATGACGCCACACCCATCAATCCTGCCATTTTCCGTTTTCCCGCCTTATGCCATATTCCTCCTCCACAAATTTACGCAGCGCAGGAAGCGACCGTTTCACTTTCTCTGTGTCTATGCAATACGCCATCCGGAAATACCCAGGGCATCCAAACGAATCCCCCGGCACTAAAATCAAATCATACTTTTTCGCTTTTTGGCAAAATACCTTTGCATCCTCCTCCAACGCCTTGGGAAAAATATAAAAAGTCCCGCCCGGCTTCACGCAGGTAAATCCAAGCTTTACCAATTCTTCATAAATGAGATTCCTATTCGTCTCATATACAGAAAGATCCGACGTTTCGCCCACTGCCTCCGCCACTGCCAACTGGATTAACGACGTGGGGCAATTATGCCCAATCCCCCTGGAAATCTGCCCGCACATCTGAACCATCGTGACTGCATCTTTACATGCCGGGTTGACCGCTATATACCCAATGCGCTCTCCGGGTATGGACATCGACTTGGAAAAAGAATAACAACTAATGGTATTCTCATAAAATTTCGACACATATTCCTGCTCCACCCCTGCAAATACGATTTCCCGGTACGGTTCGTCCGATATGAGATAAATCTCATGCCCGTATTCTTCTTCCTTCTCCTTCATAATCCGCGCCAGCTCCTGCAGCGTCTCCTTCGTATATACTGTTCCTGACGGATTGTTCGGCGTATTAATCAGCACTGCCGTCACTTTTTTGGTCAGCATTTCCCTAAAACGTTCAAAGTGGATTTGGAAACGCTCCGTATCCGCCGGAACCACTCTCAGGCATGCGCCGCTCAAATCAATATAGGGATGGTATTCCGGGAAAAAAGGGGCAAACGTAAGGACTTCATCCCCCGCCTCCGCCACCAGGCGCACCGCGTGGGCAATAGCCCCGGCCGCCCCTGAAGTCATAAAAATATGCTCCGCCGTATAATTCAGCCCAAACCTCTCCTTCAAAGAAGCCGCCACCTTCTCCTTCACGGAAGGGATTCCTAAGCTGGGGCTGTATCCATGCACCTGCATAGGGTCACATTCCGTCAATATCCGCAGCGCCGCCTTTTTAAAACCTTCCGGCGCAGACGTTGACGGATTTCCAAGGCTGTAGTCAAATACATTCCCATACCCGATCTCCTTCCCCCTTGCTGCCGCGTACTCCGAAAGTTCACGAATCACCGACTTGGCGCCCAACATCTCTTTATATTTATTTACCATTTTTTCCTATTCCTCCGTATTTATCCTTTTTTCTGTCCTTAACTCCAAACATTCTATCACACCCACCCCGATTATGGAACCTTTCTTAAAATAAAATTATAAAGAGAATCCCTTGCGCGCAAAAAACGCATGGGCAGCCGTTTGCTGTCCCATGCGTCCCTACGCTGTTTCCAAATATCAGAATATTGCTGCCTTCCTTCCCCATAGACTCTCTACAAGCTTAACCTACTTTCCCCGCCGCCGAAGCAATCAGGCACATTTCTCCCTGCAGTTCCACTTCGCCAAACCCGCAGGGAAGCACAAAATGATCCCCTTTCTTTATCTTCTGTCCATTGACTGTCCCCTCCCCTTCCACTACGCTCATATTCATAAACGGATAATCCTGTGCAAAGGCACAGCCCTTCTCCACTTTGATTTTCCACACCGTATAATACTGGTTGGCTTCTAGCGCGTTCCTTGTATCCGCCGGCAGCCCCAACGTTCCTTTTACGCTGCTTGACACATCCTTGGCAGGCACGGTAATCACATCCATGCTCTTCTCCAGATGTAGCTGCCTTGGCTTGCCGTCCACCATACGCCCATAATCGTACAGACGGTACGTAATATCACTGCTCTGCTGCGTCTCCAGGATAAGCAAACCGCCTTTAATCGCATGAACCGTGCCAGGGTCAATCTGTATAAAGTCCCCTTTATGAATCGGCAATTGCCGCAAAAATTCCTGCCACTGCCCTTTTTCTATCATTTCCTTCATCTGCTCCCTGCTGCCTGCATTGTGTCCAATCACCAGGCTGGAACCCTCTTCACAGTCCAACACATACCAACATTCCGTCTTGCCCAGACTCCCTTTTTCCTTCTCCTTTGCATATGCGTCATTGGGATGCACCTGTATGCTCAAATCCTGTTTCGCGTCGATAATCTTAATCAATAACGGAAAACCTTCCGCTTCGTAATGGCCAAACAGCCCCGGCTCCTCTTTCCACAGCTCTGACAGCTTCTTTCCTTTAAATGCGCCTTCCCTCACTTCACAATCCCCATGGGGATGTGCGCTGATTCCCCAGCACTCCCCTATATGGTCTGAAGACAACGCATAGTGAAATTCCTCTCCCATACGGTTTCCTCCCCATACCATTTCCTTAAATACCGGGGTTAAAAATAATATCTCTTTGTTCTCCATTTCCAAATACCCTTTCCTTTCTCTGATTTTCCGCGCCGTTTCCATAAGCGTATCCGCCACCCCTTTTACTTTCCCTGCCGCTTTTGCGTCTGGCTTTCCTGTCTCCTCGGCCTTCCTGCCCTATAAAATAAACCGACTGATGGAACGTTCCAGCGCATCCGCCTCTTTCTTTAACAATTCCACTTCCTCCGTCAAATCCGATACCGTTTTCACCTGTTCATCCAGGGAAGACGTTACCTGCACCGCAGCCGCCGCAGACTGTTCGGAAACCACCGAAATATTTTGGATAGACTCCTGCACCTGGTCTTTTTCCCCGCTGATTTCCCGCATACCGTCCGCAATATCCTGCAGGCCGTTCACCAGCTTCTCCACACAGTCATTGATATCGCCAAATACCTCTATCGTCTCTTTTAGGGAATCCGCCTGCGCAAATACAATGGTTTCCGCTTCCTGTGCAGAGTCCGCCGTTTTTTGCGTTGTTTCCATAATATTGTCCACAATATCCTTAATTTTCTTCCCGGCCTGCATAGACTCATCCGCCAGCTTACGTATTTCCTCCGCCACAACCGAAAAGCCCCTGCCATGCTCCCCGGCCCTTGCCGCCTCTATGGAAGCATTTAATGACAAAAGGTTCGTCTGCGTCGCAATATTGCTGATTGTATCAATAAACCCTTCAATTTCCGTAGAACGTTCCTGCACATCCCTGATATTCTCCACCAGGATTTTGGTAATTTGCACGGTTGTTTCTGTCTTTTTGCTCAGGTCGTCCACAATCACCCTGCCCTGTCCGACTGCAGCCGTCGCCTGGTCTATGGTATTGCCCATATCGCCTGCGCCACGGCAGGCGCCGTCCACCTTTACCGCAAAGCCAGTCATCTTATGGTTGCTGTTCTCCGCATCCTGCGCCTGCGTCTGCGCTCCCGAAGCCACCTCGTCCACAGCATGGGATATCTCCTTAATGGAAGTGTTGATGGTGTCTGATTTCACCGCCACCCCATCTGCCATCTCCTTTACCTGATTCCCGAATTTCTTCATGTCCGCCATCAGAGTGCGCATACTGGTTAGCATATCGTTCAGCCCTTTGCCCAAAAGACCGAATTCATCCTTTCGCTTCACCGCAAAGTTCTGCGTAAGATCGCCTTCCGACACCTTATCCAGGCCCGCTGTAATCATCTTCACCGATTTGCTCATCCCCGTTGCAATAACAGTCCCAATCAGAAACGCGATAATACATGCCAGAATTATCATTGCAATACAGAGGTTACGGATAGAATCCACTTCCTTCAATATATTCCTTTGCGGAACCAGGCTGCACATCATAACTCCCGTGTTCCCCACCGGCGTATACAAATACAGGTAGGAAGCGCCGTCATACGTGATATACCTGCTGCCGCCAACCCCCTCCGCCACACTTTCCAGATAAAACTCCTTATCCGTAAAATATGGCATTTCCTCTTCCGGCTTCACATCGGCTTCCCCTTGCTGGATACGGACTATTTCCCTCCCGTCCGGCGCAATCAGGGCTTTAATGGTATTATCGCCAAAATCCAGCATCTGCAGCATTTCCTCGATAGTTTTCGTATTAATATCCAGCACCAGGTAGGTATTGGACACTAAAAACTTCTGGACAAAAGCCAAACCATACTGGTCTTTGGAGCCTTTCATCCGCTCATCCAAAAATGTATGGTATCCAAACCATGCATTTTTGTGCGAACTGTTTTCTGCAAAAAATTGCCCCTCCGGCGACGCCAAAAAACCTTCCATCGGATTTTCCCCCATATCCCCGGAAAAAGAGCTGATATATGAGCCAATGGCAGGAATGGTGCTAAAGCTGTATATGTAATTTACGCTCGCTTTAATCTGAAGCATCTTTGTCCGGGCTTCCCGCCAGTAATTCCTGGCTTCCGTACTTTCCCGCTTTGCATAAATATCATAATAATTGGCCAGGTCATCGCTTGCCACCAGTTCCAGCGCCTTGCTGGATACATTTTTCATCATCATCTCACAGTACATCCCCATCGCCGCCATTGTAGACTCCGAAGACTCTTCCACTTTATTCTTTATCGTATTGGAAGCCGTAATATAAGAAACCGCCCCCAAGATAATAATCAGCACAATGGGAACCAGGAACGCGCTTATTAACGTCCCCTGGATGCTCTTGCTGCCCATACGCAACAGGCGCGGTTCTTTCGGCCGGAGAGACGGCCTCTCCTGCGGCTTACGCTCATCCGACCGCTTTGCCCTCTTAGCTTTTTTGCCGTTTTCCTCTGTCCCGAAACCCACCGCTGCAAAATTTTCCCGCTGCTTCTTTTCCCTGCTGCCACTCTTTGCAATCCCCATATGCTCCTCCTATTGTAATATCATTTGTAACATAATTACCAATGTCAGACAGTTGCTCAGCTTACTGCTATATACCATTTTACCATTTTTACAGCTATGAGTCCAATCTTTTTTGTATATATTTTTCCTTCTTTCTAAAATGCATTTTCCCTTGCCGTTTGGCAACTTTTATAATTCCTGTGCATCACGGACTCCTTCCTGCCCTCTTGTGCCCTTCCCTATCCTACATATTTACGAAAAAAAGCCGGATTCCGTAAGAATCCGGCTTTTTTTTTCATAATTGTCCTAAGTTTAATCCTTACGGCTTCTCCCCTTCTAACTGCCGCAAATCTTTTCAAACTTGCGCATACTGCCATCCATGCGGTAAATGCGGTTTCACGCAATCCAAAGTTTCGGATAAACCGCCTTGTGCAGATTTTTCACTACGATGTGCGCCGCTTTTAAACGCCCAAAACCGCGCTTACCAAAATCAGACGCTTGTTTTCCTCCCCTTGCGTTTCTATTTCACATTAAGGGCAAACCATTCTAAGCCCAGCCTTTATCTTCTGCCCACTTCCGTATCCACCGCCGTAACCACACTATGCGCCTTTATATATTCTACTATTTCCTCCAACCGGGTAAACGCTAACCCAACATAGCTGTCTGCCGCGCCATAATAAACAGCAATCCTGCCGCTTTCCGAATCATGGATAGTGGCACAGGGGAAACACACATTGGGGACGAAGCCCCGCTCCTCGTACCATTCTTCCGGCGTCAACAGGAAATTCTCACAACGGTATTTCACAATAGACGGATTGTC
The DNA here is from genome assembly GCA_910578405.1 of uncultured Lachnospiraceae bacterium. Classification (GTDB taxonomy): domain Bacteria; phylum Bacillota; class Clostridia; order Lachnospirales; family Lachnospiraceae; genus Kineothrix. The sequence goes on from CAJTQO010000035.1 coordinate 36,776, forward strand.
AAGATCCAGGATAGCCCCGCCGATAGAATACACATATCCGTTACAGGTCCCGCTCACCCCATGGTAAAACAACAGCCAGCCTTCCGTTGTCTCAATAGGCGCCGCGCCGCCGCCGATTTTTAACGATTCCCACCATTCATTCCCCTTCCCCATCACATGCCTGTGCCTGCCCCAATATACCAAATCCGGACTCTCGCTGACAAATATATCGCCAAAAGGCGTATGTCCGCTGTCGCTTGGACGGCTCAGCATCACAAAATTACCGTTAATCTTCCTTGGGAACAAAACCGCATTCCGGTTAAAAGGAAGGAACGGATTTTCCAACCGCACAAATGATTTGAAATCCGTTGTCTTTGCCAGCCCAATCGCCGCTCCGTAAAAATCCTGACACCAAATAATATAGTAAACGTCTTCCACCTTTACAAGCCGAGGGTCATAGGCATACACCGGCATAAACGGCTTCCCCTCCTCATCCACAAACGGAATCTTCTCTTCCTCAAAATCCCAATGAATGGCATCCTGGCTCCTCCCCATATAAATGTATGGAATGCCGTTTACCTGCTCCCCGCGGAACACACCGATAAAACCATCCCCATACGGCATAACCGCACTGTTAAATATCCTCGCCACACCCTTCACCGGATTCCTGCCAATAACCGGATTTTCTGTATATCTCCAGATTGGCGCATTCTTCAACCCTTCCGGCCTTTCCTGCCAGGGCATATTCTTCACTGGTTCACTTATCATCTTCACCATTTTCCTATTCTCCTATTCCAGTTCCGCACTAACGCAAGAAATGCCACTTCTATGGAAGAATTTCCTCTCGCTTTCGCTCCCTGAAATCCTTCCGGGCTTTTCTTGCTCTCGTGCTGTTTTGAGTTCCAGTTCCGCACTAACGCAAGAAATCCCAC
>CAJTQO010000035.1:37784-40539 GCA_910578405.1 uncultured Lachnospiraceae bacterium
TTTCTTGCTCTCGTGCTGTTTTGAGTTCCAGTTCCGCACTAACGCAAGAAATCCCACTTCTATGGAAGAATTTCCTCTCGCTTTCGCTCCCTGAAATCCTTCCGCGCCTTTCTTGCTCTCGTGCTGTTTAATTTCCAGTTCCGCACTAACGCAAGAAATCTTATTTTCTTATAACGACCCTAAATACTCCATATTTTTGCGGATTAGTTCGCATCTTTGCGCCACGCACTCTACAGACCGCAGCGGGTCCTGCGGGGTGTGGAAGACATAATCCAGCAGTTTATCCACTGTCGTTACCGCCACATGCATCCTTGTGTCGCAGGACGCATAGTAAATTAACGCCTCCCCGCTCTCTTTCACAATAGCCCCGTTAGTAAAGACCACATTGGATACATCGCCAACCCGCTCCTGTCCCATCGGGCCAATGAGCAATCCCGAAGGCTCTGCAATCACTTTGTAAGGCTCTTTTAAATCCGTGGCAAACGCATAAATCACATACCGCAGCCCCGCTGCCGTGTTCCGCACCCCATGGGCAATATGTATCCACCCTTTTGGGGTTTTAATCGGCACCGCCCCGGCGCCATTCTTCACTTCCGTAATCGTATGGTACTTGCGCAGGCTGGTCATCTTCTCTTCATCAATTACCGCGTGCGCAATATCCTCACACAATCCGAAACCGATGCCGCCGCCGGAGCCTGTCTCAATAAAATCATCCATTGGCCTTGTATAAAAGGCATATTTCCCATCTACAAATTCCGGATGAAGCACAACATTCCTTTGTTGTGGCGAATGCAGCGTCACCAGATTGTCTAACCTTTCCCAATTTTTTAAATCCTTTGTCCTCACAATGCCTGCCGCCGCTACTGCTGCCGACAAATCATTTACCGACCTATCCTTGCTTTCCGAGCAGAACACCCCGTAAATATACCCATCCTCATGCTGCGTCAGACGCATATCGTAAACATTTGTTTCCTCCGGACAGGTATCCGGCAAAAGAACCGGATAGTCCCAAAACCGGAAACCATCAATTCCATTGTCACTCTCCGCCACGCCAAAAAAAGACTTCCTGTCATCCCCTTCAATCCGCGCCACCAGATAATACTTTCCATTTAACGCAATGGCCCCCGAATTCATTACCGCATTGACCCCCAGCCGTTTCATAAAATACGGGTTGGTTTGCGGGTTTAAATCATACTGCCAGGATAACGGAATATGCCCCCTTGTCAACACCGGAAATTTATACCTGTCATAAACCCCATTATAAAAGTTCTCATCCACTTCATTTTTACGATTCACCAAAGCTTCATACTTCTCTAACTCTTCATAATACTTCTTATGCAAATTCTGCGACATCCCTGCTCCTCCTTATTACTTCAAAACACATCCGCCCATTATGGTACGGACATTTCCACGGCTCCACAATTGGCTCTTCCCCTATCGGACGGCCTTCCCGGTCTACCTTCCAAAACCACTCGCCGCCTTTGCGTTTATCCACCACATATTCCTGAATAAATCCCCATACCTTCTTAGCCGCTTCCAGATACTCCAACTTCGAAGGCTCCTGCTCATAACCATTCAAAAAACCCACCACCGTCTCTGCCTGCACCCACCAGACACGGCTTTCATCCACCACGCCCTTTTCACACTCATTGGCCAGGGAATGCCCGTCAAACGCCGTCTCGTAAATCCGCGCCGTCAGCTCCTTTGTAACCGGGCGCAGTTTCTTTACATAGCTTTCCTCTCCAAGAACCTCTAACCCCCTGTCCAACAGCCAGGCCGTCTCAATGTCATGCCCATAAGAATGCAAATCTAAAATAGAATTCATCTGTGCGTCAAAGAATACTTCCTGCCTATGCAGCTCCGGGTTGTAAACCTTATCGGCAAAAGCATCCATAATCCACATCAGCCTGTCTTTCACCGCCGCATCCCCACTCACCCGGTACAATTCCGTATACGCCTCAAAGACATGCAGCAGCGTATTCATCGTCTTGCCCGCCATCACCCCATTCTCCGACAGCTTGTCATTTTCAATCTCCCTAAACGTCCGGTCAAAACTCTCCTTATACCCCACCTCGTCCCTACACTTCTCCTCAATCAAGCGAAACAATGCAAACGCCATATCCAACGCTTCCCTATCGCCGCTTGCGTCGTAATAAGAAGAAAGGGCATAAATGGCAAAAGCCTGGTTATAAGTATGCTTCATACGCTCCTCCGGCTCCCCGTTATAACGCAGTGACCAATAAATCCCCCCATACTCTCTGTCCAGGCAATGCGCTTTCATAAACGCAAACCCATGCCTGGCATCTTCCAGTAAAGCCTCCTCCTTCAACAGCATATATGCATTGGAAAAAAACCACATAATCCGGCTATTTAGGATACATCCCTTCACTGCCTTCTCATTGACCTTCAAATCATATCCCATCCAACCATAAAATCCCCCATAAACCGCATCCTTCATCCCCTCCCAAAAAGGAATGATAACACCCGTCAAATGCTCCTTCATTTCTCCTGCCAACATCCCGCATCCCTCCTGTCCTTTACATCCAATCCCCCACATCTCCATCAATAACTTTATTTTAATTATATTTAACTTTATTTTTTAATCATCACTAATTCTTGCATTTAATCACTGATAATTGTAAAATATAAATTTTTCGCACTTTTACCAAATTTCTCACCTCCAATTTATATACTTTCCACAACCCCATATCACCTGCACCCTCCCTCTTGCAATTTCCCCCACCCTCCATTACAA
>CAJTQO010000036.1 GCA_910578405.1 uncultured Lachnospiraceae bacterium
CCCCTCCCAATGCCAGAAGCCCCTCCCCGGGAATCCTCCCTATGTAAATCCGGTCTACAATGTTATACATTAAATTCAGAATCTGCGCCACCAGCATGGGGGCGGCTACCCGGATAATATTCTGCGTCACGCTTCCCTTTGAAAAATCCACCTGCTTTGTCTGCATCTGAACACCTATCCTTTCTCCCCAACTCTGCCTGTCATCCAAGCAAACGCCTTTTCCCCGGAAAACAAACCCGGATTTCCTAATCTGCTCCGGCGTCCCCTTCTCATCCGCCATATGCTTTTCCGTTCACAAAAAAGGGGCTGTTGCAAAATGAACAGCCCCCTTTCTTTCTGCCTTATCCCCTTTCCACAACAACTTTTGCCCCGGGCCATCCTGCCGTTTCTTACTGAGAACGTTTGCTGTCGCCCTCCAGACTTTCCAACACCCCGCTGACTGTCCCCTCATAGCCGCAATGGTCACAGGTAAATTGCCCGTTTTCCGCATAACAGGTCAGCTTTTTGCATTTCCCGCACTGGACAAACCCACGGTTCTCACAATAAGGGCATTTAAACTGAGGGCCTGTTCTGGAATTCCCAAGGCGCATTTTAGCCACGCCGCTGCCCTCATCCTTTGCCATATCTTCCGGCAAATCCTTTAATCCATAAGAAAGAACCCATATTTCATCATATGCATAATCATATCTGGCATAAAAAGTCTTATGCGTCTTAATACAATTTACCGGCAGTATAATCGCTTCATTTCTTGCCATTTCTCAACCTACCTCCGCTTCATAATCTTTCCCTGCAAAAAAAGGCGCGTCTGTCGCCCTCTCTGCAAACTCCCCTTCTTTCCCGGCCGCAATGTCCGCAATATGGCCAGGCTCTGCCCCTTTTGCATCCTTTTTCCCGAAAAACCATATTGCAAAAACCGCCGCAAGAACCGCCGCAAAGAGCAGCGCAATCCAAACAATCCGTAAGTCCGCCCCCGTTCTCCCATACGCCCGCTCCAGACTGTTTCCCTTTTCCCTTGGCCTTACTCCATGCCTTGGCCCTGTCCCGGCTTCCCCGTTTCTTTCCCGCAGAATTTCCATATCCGAACCTGGGCCGCCTTCCTGCAAATCGCCCTCTTCCGGCTCCAATTGGCCTTCCCGCATAGCTTGCGCGCCAGGCTCCTCTTTCGTCTTTCCATCCAGCCAGGTTTTTGTCTGGTTCTCTTCCTCTGTCCACGCTCCCGCCTGCCTCTTTTTTAGAGGCACAGCCGCCCCACAGCTTGGACACTCCAATGGCTGTGAGTCAGCGCGGCACGCAATCTCATACCCACATTCCTCACATATCCAATTCAAGAACCCCATCTCCTTCTGCCCTACTGCCGCTTCCTTCCAAACGCCGCCATGCGCCAACCGCCCAACGCATACCCGGAAAAGCTGTCTAAAAACACTCCCGGCCTACTGCTTCACAAAGTTCTGCTTCACGGCCAGCCCCAAATCCATAATCTGCTTTTTCCCGTCGCTAAACTCTAACACCACCTTTTGCGGGTTGCGCTCGTGCAATTTCGCGCCAGTCACAAAAGCGCCGTTCCTTGTCGTCCCTTCTCCGGCCTCTACTGCCGGCGCGGCAACTGCAAGCGGCCTGCCATCCACAATCTGGCGCAGCGTTTTATGAACCTGTTCCATACTTGGGCGGCTTACCCAATCCGGCTCTAGCATAGCGGCAATCAATTCCTTAAATTCCGGCTCCATTTCTTCCTCCGGCTCCAACATACCGCCTTTCACAAAAATCTGCCACGGATAGTCCACCCCTTCGTACTCCGGGAAATTCCCGTCCTTAGCGCAATATTGGTGGAAAATCAGCCCAAGGGAGAATACGTCTGTCTTCGTGCCGATATATTGACGGAACGGATTCGGCTCCTGCCCATGCGCTTTGGAATACATCGCCACCTCCGGGCTCCACCATGCATCTTTGGACATAATGGATTCTGGAGGGTCGTTTTCAAAAAAAGCGTCCGTAAAATCTATCAGCTTGGTAATCAAATGCCCCGCCGCGCTCCTTGAAATAAGGATATTCCCCGGATCCAAGTCTCCATGTACAATCCCTGCCTTGTGTATGTCCGATAAACTCATGGCAATGGTCATCATCAGCCGCGCCTTGTCCGTCTTCTTTTCTTTCCAAATCTCCGTATAAGGGATGCTCGTCACATTTACCTGATTGGTCACTTCATAAAAGCAGGCCCCTTCCCGGAAATATTCCACGGGCTTTATTATATTGCCGGAACCGGTGCCGGGCAACTGCTCCGCAATGGCCCGCCGCCTTCTAAGCCAACCGTCGCACTCCGCCGCTTTCTGCTTCTTAAATTCGCCGGAAAAGTTACTGGATTCCGGATATTTGGGCTTGTTCAGCCTTTTTATAAAATAATTGCGGCCGTCCTTTTGCGCAGCCACACACTGCCCGTTTCCCCCCAGACATTTCCACTGTGTCCCATCCAACCTATATCCATGAAGCGTTTCCATTTCAAACTTCTCCTCTCATCCCAACCTCGTTGAATAATTCATAATCCGTACGGTACTCCTCCCAAAGGCTGTCAATTTTTTTCTGCGCCGCCTGGATATCCTCTCCTATGCCGTTTAGCTTCCTTCTGGCCTGCGCCCAGTCATTCAACTGGCCCGCCATGGGATTGTCCTGGAACAACTGTCTAAGCGTGCCTGGGAGTTGCCCGGACAGCGCATCCAGAATCTCTTCTTCCCTCTGTCTGTAATATTCCCGTACAAATTCTTCCATCCTTTTCTTATGTATATCCTCAAAACGTCCGCGGGCGGCATTCCTTTCCTGGGCCGCAACCGCCTGATACTGCTGAATCCGCTGCTTTGTGAGCCTGCTGGCAAACCTGCACTTTTCCGGTTCATGCAATGCTTCTTCCACCATCCGTCCAAACTCCGCATCCCCTTTTAAACGCCTGTGTTCGTCTTCAAACATAGACGTTGTGCAAAAAGACTGTTCCCAAAAGTCCGCCATCCTTGCGTCCGGGTTTTTCATCCGCCGCAAAATCTCCACCAAAACCGAAATCTGCGGCTTCCTTTCCCCTCCTGAGGAAAGTGGAACCACCATTCCCAAGTCCGTCCGTTCCAACATTTTGACGCAAGTCTCCACCACCTGCGCCGCCAAAGTCCCCACATACGCCCGGTTGGGCCTTTTTACAATCCCCGGTATCAGGCCGCCTTCCGCCTCATACTTCGCCTTTACATAATCACAGCGCAGCAAATATATGCATTCTTCTTTCAAATCCGCCGTCCTGCCTCCGGCTCCTTCTGCCTCCGGCCCATATTTTTCCTTTACATTTTCATTGATTTCCCTGGCCTTTTGAAAAAAATCCCTGCAGCATGGCAGCTTTACCATAAAATCATACAGCGGCTCCGGCGTCTGACGGGTAAATGCCCGGCACGCCTGCGTACGCACTGCGTCCTTTACCTGGCTTTCCAGCAAACGCAGCATTTTCTTCGCCGCATCCCGCTGCGACTGCATAGCCCGCAGTTGCTTAATATAGTCGTTCATCTCTTCCGCATCTTTCCCAAACGCCGCCATCCGCCCTTGGTATAAGCTTTTCATCTGCGCTATGGATTCCATGCAAAAGCATATCCCTGCCATAGTTGTATCATCCCCAATTGACTCATACATATACTCTTCTACGCTTGCGGCAAAAACCTCCCCCAGGCTACTGCCGTCCTCGGGCATACATTCCAGAATCGTATTCAGAAGCAGCCACTCAAAATGCAGCGGGGACTTCATATAATCAAAACAACCGTCCGAGCAGCAAAACACCACCCCCGGCTCTGCCATTTCAAAAAGGGCATAATTGAGCCGGAAGTCATTGTGGATGGAAATGCAATTATTCATAGACGATGAACTATTCATCTGCCCTTTCGGGCCTTCCGCATCGTCTACGCTGAAAAGCTGCAGCCCTTTGGAAGGGCTTAAAATATAAACCCTGGAGTCCCCCGCCCAGACTGCAAGCACCTTCAGCCTGTCCCCAAAAGGAAAATATAAAGCGGAAGCCAAGGTCGTGGGGAAAACCTTTAACGTACGGCTCTTGGAAGGCTCTATATTCAGCCTTTCCAATTCCCTTTCCAAAGCCTCAGTAATTTTTTCTTTTAATCCCTGCACAAAAATATCAATGCTTTTCTGCTCCGATAAATATTCGCCTAGAAGCTCGGCATTTTCCTTAAAGTAACTGTCCGTTGCGCAAGACACAATCCGTGAGCCAAGGTAAGCGCTCGTACGGTTTACCGTCCCACCTTCTTCCGATACCAGATACTTTGTAGAACCTGCCCCTCCCAGCCCGTCACAAATAATGGAATAAGAAGAAACAGCCACCGGAGGGGCGTCTTCACACCCATTGTTCTTATTTCCTTTCTGAAACTGAAATGGTTCCACACTAATCCCTCATGCCAGAGCAGTTTACTGCGATGACGCACGGCGGAAATCTCAAATTTCCGACTGCGCTCAAGGCGTATTTAAGGCTCTGACTCAAATTGCGGATTGATAAAATCAGCTATCGAGCCGATTTTCCAATCTAACCTCCATGCTGCCGTCCCGTCTGCCTTGCCCTTCCTCTTTGCCTGTTCCTGCGTCTTTAGTTGCTGGACATTGACATAGCTATCATGGGATATACTTGCGACATATCCAGGTCTTCACCGCTTCCCCCCTTTTTCAGTTCCACACGGAGGATATTTTCCAGGTCAATCTCCATATCAGTCCATGGATAAGCGTCCGGAGCGCATATGACAAGCCGCCTTCCGGACGAATCCAGCTTTGTGCGGTTCCCGTCTGTCCCAAGCACGCCCTCATTTTCCGCATTCCCGTACCATGCATTATAAAATCCGCCCAGGTCTTTGGGCATATTCTCCGGATACATCTCCGGTTCGCACCCTTCCTTTGACGCTTCCGCCACCAGACGGTCATAATCTTCAAATCTATGCGCCTCTTCGTCCGTAAACAATACAATAATATGCCGTTTCCGCTCCCCCTCCTGGGTAAAATCCGAACGCATCGCCAACGTCAGCGCCTCCAGGCTGGATTCCGGCTCGTCACCGCCCCCTGCCGCCTCAATCCCTGCCACAAAATCATGAAAATCCTCTTTTTCCTCCGGCAGCTCAAAGAACTTTGACTCGCCGTAAGCATATTTCCCATCATAATAGAAATCCCGAAACCATGTTACCTTCACGCGAAGGTTATTCACAATCCGTTTATTTTTCTCTAATTCTCTATAAAGCTCATCCTGGAATGTCAGGGTGGCATTCTTCACCTTGTCAATCATCGGTGTCATGCTTTTTGTTGCATCAATGACAAACACAATGTCCACATTCGTCTCAATGCCTTCATCCATGGCCCCCATCCCAAGCATATCCTGCATATCCGCCATCTTGCGTCCCTCTTTCTTCCTTTCCTGCTATGCAATGGAATTGGACACCAATGCAATCACATCGTCCAAATCCAAATCCTGTCCGCCGTTCCCTTTATCCAATTCCTTACGGATTACATTTTCCAAATCAATCTCCAGGTCATTCCATGGATATACGCTTGGCGCAAACAGCACCAGCCGTTTTGCTTCCCTGTCCATCAAATGATTCCCGCTGTTTGACGCTCCCAGCGCCCCCTGGCCGGACTCCCACGCCTGGTAAAGCTCTCCCAGGTTCTTAAACATCTCCGGCGGGTAATTTACCGGAATCCCGTCAAACTGCTGCTCATATTTATGCGCCGATGCATCGGTAAAAAGCACGATAATGTGCCTTTTTTTGTCGCCCTCTTCCACAAATTTCGAGCGCAGCGCCACCGCTAAAGCTTCCAGCCCGCTTTCCGGTTCGTCACCGCCCCCTCCGGCGCGGATGCCGGATACAAAATCGTAAAAGTCCTGTTTTTCTTCCGGCAGGATAAAAAACCTGGATTCTTCCAATGCGTATGCATCGTCCACATAATAATCCCGGAACACAATCACCTTCATCCGAAGGCCGCTAATCTTCCGCTTATTTTTCTCCAGCCCTTTCTCCAACTCCTCACGGAAAGACAATGTCAGGCTCTTTACCTTATCAATCAACGGCTGCATACTCTCCGTTGCGTCAATCACAAAAACGATATCCACATTGGTATTGAGCATCAGCCCGTCTTTTTCCGCTGAAGCGCCTAACATATCCTGCATCAAACTACCCATGATCCCATTTCTCCTTTATCCCGAAAAACTATTTACAGATCCCTGGTTTCAGGGCATCCTTTCTTATTATAACGCCAATTGGAGAAAATTACAAATCAATATCAGGCATTCCGGCAAGATATTTTGTTGTATATTTTGCTCCAAAACGGCTATGCTATCACTATGAAAAAAATTATCCACAATTTTATCCATTGCGGCATCCTCGGCTGGTGCCTCGAAATTACATTCACTGCCCTTGGCGCATTCCGCCGCCGGGAATTCAAGCTGACGGGAAATACCTCTATCTGGATGTTCCCCATATACGGCATGGCTTCCTTTCTGGCGCCCGTATACCATTGGGTGCGCAAACGGCATTTCCTTATCCGCGGCTTTGTTTATGCCATTTGCATATTCACCGGGGAATATGTCACCGGGCTGGCTTTAAGCCGCCGCGACCTATGCCCGTGGGACTACGGACGTTCCCGCTGGAATATTAAAAAAGTAATCCGTTTGGACTACCTCCCCTGCTGGATTCTTGCCGGACTGCTTTTCGAACGCCTTATACGGGAAAACGAATGCTGATGGCATGGGAATCCCTTCTGCCTGTACGCTCCCCCTATTATAAAACAGGGATACCAAAGGAACGTTTTCCCTTGGTATCCCTGTTTTGCCGCATCCTCTTACGAATGGAATTTTGCAGAAAATGTCTTATTTGTAGTTTACGATTTTCCCAAAATCCGGTTTTAAAGCAGCGCCGCCCACCAGACCGCCATCAATATCCGGCTGGCTGAATAATTCCGGAGCCGTTGCAGCGTTTACGGAACCGCCGTACTGGATACGGATTGCCTCTGCCGTCGCCTCATCATAGATTTCCCCAATGCATTCACGGATTGCCTTGCACACTTCCTGCGCCTGCTCTGTGGTAGCGGTTTTGCCTGTGCCGATAGCCCAAATCGGCTCATAGGCAACCACTGCCGTAGCAGCCTGTGCAGCCGTTACATTCAGGAATGCAATCTTAATCTGCTGACGAATCCAATCAATGGTAATACCCTGTTCCCTCTGTGTTAAAGATTCCCCGCAGCAGATAATCGGCGTCAGATTATGTTCAAATGCCTTTAACACTTTCTTATTTACCGTTTCATCTGTCTCCGCGAAATATTCCCTTCTCTCAGAGTGACCGATGATGACATATTTTACCCCTGCGTCAGTAAGCATATTCGGGGAAATCTCGCCTGTAAAAGCGCCCTTTTCCTCAAAATACATATTTTCCGCGCCAATCTCGATATTTGTCCCTTTGGCTGCTTCCATAGCCGGGATAATGTCGATGGCAGGCACACAGAATACCACATCCGCCTCATCCGTCGCTACCAATGGTTTTAATGTATTCACTAATTCCACTGCCTCACTGGGAGTCATATTCATCTTCCAGTTGCCAGCAATAATTTTCTTTCTTGCCATTTTCCTCTCTCCTTATCTCTGCTATCCGTTCCCTTTATTTATCGTCCGCTGCCACTACGCCAGGCAATGCTTTCCCTTCCAGGAATTCCAGGGATGCGCCGCCGCCTGTGGAAATATGGCTCATCTTGTCCGCAAACCCTAACTGATTCACTGCCGCTGCGCTGTCGCCGCCGCCGATAATGGTAGTGGCGTCCGTTTCAGCCAAAGCCTTTGCCACTGCAATGGTGCCTTTTGCAAGAACCGGGTTCTCAAACACGCCCATCGGGCCGTTCCATACTACTGTCTTAGCGGATTTCACTGCATCTGCATATAACGCAGCCGTCTTCTCACCGATATCAAGCCCTTCCATGTCCGCCGGAATCTTATCCGCATCTACCATGGAAACTTCAATCTGCGCATCAATCGGGTTCGGGAAGCCTGCAGCAATGGTGGTGTCTACCGGAAGAAGCAGTTTCTTACCGAGCTTCTCGGCTTTTTCCATCATTTCCTTGCAGTAATCCAGTTTCTCTTCGTCTACCAGAGAATTGCCGATTTCATACCCTTTTGCCTTTAAGAACGTAAAGGCCATACCGCCGCCGATAATCAGGGTGTCGCATTTTTCCAACAGGTTGTTAATCACGTTCAGCTTATCCGCCACCTTTGCTCCGCCGAGAATTGCAACAAAGGGCCTTACCGGATTTTCCACTGCATTGCCAAGGAAATCAATTTCCTTCTGCATCAAATAGCCGACTGCGCACTCGCCGCCTTTTGCACGCACTACATCGGTTACGCCTGCAACGGAAGCATGCGCTCTATGGGAAGAGCCGAAAGCGTCGCATACATAAGCGTCCGCCAGCTCAGCCAGTTCTTTGCTGAACTCTTCCCCGTTCTTTGTTTCTTCTTTTCCACGGAAACGCGTATTTTGAAGCAGCACCACGTCCCCTTCCTTCATAGCGGCCACTGCAGCGGTTGCAGCTTCGCCCGTTACATTATCATCGGAAACGAAATTCACTTCCTTGCCCAGCTTTTCAGAAAGCCTCTTAGCCACCGGAGCCAGGGATTCCCCTTCGTTCGGGCCGTTCTTTACTTTTCCAAGATGGGAGCAAAGGATTACCTTCCCGCCATCCTTGATTAACTTCTGAATCGTAGGAAGCGCTGCCACAATACGCGTTTCATCCGTAATCTGGCCATCCTTCAACGGTACATTGAAATCGCACCTTACAAGGACACGCTTTCCATTGACATTAATATCATCTACTGACTTCTTATTCAATCCCATGACTGTGTGCCTCCATATATAATAAAATAAACATCCACAAAGAAAGAAAAGGCCCGGCCCTAAGACCGGACCCTTTTTAGGTCTTCCAAATTCCGGGGACAATTCCGAAACTTATGCTAATTATGCTAACTTAGAGAAGTATTTAATTGTCCAAGGACAATTTCACAACTTATGCTAACTCAGAGAAGTATTTAATTGTCCAAGGACAATTTCACAACTTACGCTAATTCAGAGAAATACTTAATTGTCCAAGGACAATTTCACAACTTACGCTAATTCAGAGAAATACTTAATTGTCCAAGGACAATTTCACAACTTACGCTAACTCAGAGAAGTATTTAATTGTCCAAGGACAATTTCACAACTTATGCTAATTCAGAGAAATACTTAATTGTCCTTACCATCTGGCTTGTATAAGAATTCTCATTGTCATACCATGAAACTACCTGAACAAGGTTGTCTGCGCCAACCATGGTCTGTGTAGCGTCGAAGATAGAGCCAAAGGTGCTTCCTACGATATCGGAGGAAACGATTTCATCTTCGTTGTAGCCGAAGGACTCTGTAGCCGCTGCTTTCATAGCTGCATTGATTTCTTCCTTCGTTACGGACTTCTCAACGGTTGCAACCAGGATTGTGGTGGAGCCTGTCGGTGTAGGCACACGCTGTGCGGAACCGATGAGCTTGCCGTTCAATTCAGGAATAACAAGGCCGATAGCTTTAGCAGCGCCTGTAGAGTTAGGAACGATGTTCACAGCGCCTGCGCGGCTTCTTCTTAAATCGCCTTTCCTCTGAGGGCCGTCCAAAATCATCTGGTCGCCTGTGTAAGCATGGATGGTGCTCATGATACCGGATTTGATTCCAGCCAAATCATTCAAAGCCTTTGCCATAGGAGCCAGGCAGTTTGTTGTGCAGGAAGCAGCGGAAATAATGGTGTCTTCCGGCTTCAATGTCTCATGGTTTACATTGTAAACGATGGTCGGAAGGTCATTTCCTGCAGGTGCGGAAATAACAACCTTACGAGCGCCAGCGTTGATATGAGCCTGTGCCTTATCCTTGGATGTATAGAAACCTGTACATTCAAGAACAACGTCAACTTTCAGCTCACCCCAAGGAAGCTTATTTGCATCCGCTTCTTTGTAGATTGTAATAGTCTTTCCATCAACGGTAATGGAATCTTCACCAGCCGTTACGCTGTCTGCTTTCGAATATTTACCCTGGGAAGAGTCATATTTTAACAAATGAGCCAACATCTTAGGGCTTGTCAGATCGTTGATTGCCACTACTTCGTATCCCTCTGCTCCAAACATCTGCCTGAAAGCAAGACGGCCGATACGGCCAAAACCATTAATTGCTACTCTTACTGCCATTTTCGTTTCCTCCTAGAAATGAATTTGTTTATACTATTTTACAACCACTGTAAAAATGATTGTCAAAAAATTATCATCACATTTATTCTACCTAATTTGTCCTAAAAATTCAAGACATAAATAAAAAAATATTTACAATTTGCCCTATATTTTACAGTTCTGCAGCCCGTATGGCAGGCGGCAGACATTTTTCATTGCATTCTTTCCTAAAAAGAGGTATTCTATGCCGAAAAATCCCCCCTACAGCCTGATATATTCCGGCTTACGTTTGGAAAAAATGGCATAATGCCGGAAACCGCAGGAACGCAAAACTTCCTCCGCCCGTCCAAATCCATGCGCAATACGCTCCGGCGTATGAGCGTCTGAGCCTACCGTAACCGTCTCCCCGCCCAGCTCCCTGTAGCGTCTGATAATATCCGTACAGGGGTTTAGTTCCCGCAGCCCGTATCCTATTGCGCCTGTATTAATCTCTATCCCTTTCCCATGCTCTGCCAGCCAGCGCAGCGCCGGGTCCAGCGCATCACGGTATTTCCCATAACTATATTCCGCATCTTTTTGCGGCCCGTACCTTACCACATAGTCCAGATGCCCATATACGTCAAAATCCTGGAAGCTTTTCAAGTTATCCAGGATAGAAGCAAAATATTCGCCGTAAGCCTCTTCCTCACTCCTGCCTTCATAAAAGTCCGGGAAATAAGGATCTTTCCTGTTGCTAAGATGGGAAGACGCAATAATAAAGTCAAAATCATAAGCCCCCGCATATGCGGACAGTTTTTGCGCAATATGCGGCTGGACTCCCAGCTCCACGCCAAACCGGACTTCTATCCGGCCCTTATGCTTTTCCCTGCACCGGGCCAGCCCGGACAAATAGGAAGCGGTATCCAGTTCAAACATTCCTTCCTCTTCCGGTTTGGAATAAACATAATCCATATCCATATGCTCCGTAAAACACATATATTCCAGTCCCAGCCCTAACCCTTTGGCAATCATCTCTTCCATAGGGGTTTCGGAATCGCCGGAAAAAGAAGAATGTAAATGATAATCCGCCAAAATCGCCATATCAAACCTCCCTCTGCCTTTGCTACTCCCGGATAATCGTGCCGCCTCCCAGCACATACCCGTCCTCATAAAAAACCACTGCCTGCCCTGGCGTCACTGCCCGGACAGGTTCCTCGAACGTACACCGTATCCTGCCTTCCCCTGCTTTTTCTATACGGCATCCAGCGCCCTTATGGGCATATCGTATTTTTGCCACCGCCCGTCTTGTCCCCTTTGCATCCAATTCCCCTTCCTCCATCGCCATGTAATTGACCTGGCCGCAAAGCAGCTCCTTGGAAAAAACGTCCTCCCCTTCCCCTATCACCACTTCGTTTGTCTCCGGACGTATCTGCGTTACAAAAACCGGACGGCCCATAGCCAGTTCCAGCCCTTTGCGCTGACCTATGGTATAATGGGTAATGCCTTTATGCACCCCAAGCGTTTCCCCGCCAGCCGTCACAAAATTACCCGGCCCTGGCGCCTGTCCTTTTGTCTCCCGGTCAATAAACCCCGCATAATCATGGTCAGGGATAAAGCAGATTTCCTGACTGTCCGGCTTATTTGCCACCGGCAGGCCCAGTTCCCTGGCTATGCTGCGGATTTTATCTTTTTCATAGCTCCCTATGGGCATTAATGTATGGGCCAACTGCTCCTGGGTCAGGCTGTACAAAGCATAGGTCTGATCCTTTGCCGCCGTGACCGAATGGCATATGGCATATCTGCCGTTTGCCAGCCGTTCCACTCTGGCATAATGCCCGGTTGCGATATAATCCGCGCCTATGGCAAGGCTTCTGTGCAAAAGCGACTCCCATTTCACATACCGGTTGCATGCAATGCACGGATTGGGCGTGCGGCCATGCAAATATTCCCCCACGAAATAATCCACCACCTTTTCCCGGAATTCCTTCCGGAAATTCATTACATAATAAGGGATGCCAAGAAACTGCGCCACCCTGCGGGCGTCCTCCACTGCCGAAAGCCCGCAGCATCCCCCTTCCTCCCGGCCGGGCTTCTCCTGCGCCTCTTCCTGCCAAATCTGCATCGTCACGCCTATGACCTCATAGCCCTGTTCTTTCAGTAAATACGCCGCCACAGAGGAATCCACGCCCCCTGACATACCTACCACTACTTTCTTTTTCCTCATTTATAGCAACTCCTGTCTTTAAGGAGCCTCTTTCCCACCCTCTGGCGGGCAAAGCCCCAAAGCCTTTCCCCACAAGTCCGTCAGCCGTTCCAGGGAAAAGGCCGCATTGGCGGGGCTGGTGGACGGCAGGCGGATAATCTCCACCCCTGTCTGCGCCCTGCAAAAACGGTTATAAAGCTGGCACGCCTTGTCCCCATTCCCATAAATGCGCTCTATCCTGCTGCCCTGCAATAAGCCGGCAATGTCATTTGGCTCTACCTCACGGATGGAGCTATCGCTGGAGCCTTCTATTTCACAGGAACGAATCACATCCCATATGGCAATGTCATGTTTTAGCAGCAGCTCCTTCTTCTCTTCTATGCTTCCCGGCGTTTTCTCTCCGGTCAGCCCGGCCAACAGTTTCCAAAAACGGTTTTGGGGATGTCCATAGTAAAAGGCGTTTTCCCTGGATTTCACCGAAGGAAAAGTGCCAAGAATCAACAGTCTGGAATTTTCATCATAAACCGGTTCAAAAGTATGCGCTACCCTCATTCGTCCATCCCATCCAAATCATCTTCCTCCCCTTCATGGATGTCTTCCTTTGGCTGCTCTAACCCTTCTATTTGGATGCCATGCTTTTGCGCATAATCCCACAGCGCCGCATGGATGGCCTCTTCCGCCAGCAAAGAGCAATGCACCTTTACCGGGGGCAGCCCGTCCAGCGCCTCCATTACCGCCTTATTCGTCACCTTCATGGCCTCCTCAACGCTCTTCCCCTTCACCAGCTCTGTCGCCATACTGCTCGTAGCCACGGCTGCGCCGCATCCGAAAGTCTTAAATTTGCAGTCCTGTATGATACCGTCTTCATCAATATCCAGATAAATGCGCATGATATCCCCGCATTTTGCATTTCCAACCGTCCCCACCCCGCTGGCATTTTCAATCTCCCCTACATTGCGCGGGTTTTGGAAATGTTCCATTACTTTTTCACTGTACATCGTCCGTATCCCTCCCTATTTTCATATACGCTCTGGCGCGCTCTTCCCCTTTTGAAAATCCTCATATAAAGGCGACATATCCCTCAGCTTGGCCACAATTTCCTTCACTGCGTCCACAGTTTCATCCATCTCTTCCCTTGTGTTCTCTGCGCTTACCGTCAGCCGCAGAGAGCCATGCGCAATTTCATGGGGAAGCCCGATAGCTAACAGTACATGGGACGGATCCAGGGAACCGGAAGTGCAGGCCGAACCGCTGGAAGCGCATATCCCCTTCATATCCAGCATAATCAGCAGCGATTCCCCCTCCACAAACCGGAAGCTGAAATTCACATTGTTGGACAGCCTTCTTTCCCTGTCCCCATTCAGCCTGCAATAAGGCACTTCCTTTTCCATCCTCCCAATCAGATAATCCCGCAGTTCTTTTTCCCTGGCCCCATTCTCCTCCATCCTGGAAAATGCCAACTGCGCCGCCCTGCCAAGCCCTACAATCCCAGGCACATTTTCCGTTCCTGCCCTCCTGCCCCGTTCCTGCTGCCCGCCGTGCAAAAATGCACGCATTTTCACCCCCGCACGGAGATATAAAAAGCCAATCCCTTTCGGCCCATGGAACTTATGCCCGCTGGCGCTTAATAAGTCAATGTGCAGCTCATCCACCCGGATGGGCACATGCCCATAAGCCTGCACCGCATCCGTATGGAAAAGCGTCTTGTGTCTCTTTGCAATCTCACCGATTTCCCTTACAGGCTGCAACGTTCCGATTTCGTTATTGGCAAACATCACCGATATCAGTATGGTATCCGGGCGGATGGCGCGCTCCACCTCCTCCGGTTTCACAATCCCGTTTTCATCCACGTCCAGATACGTCACCTCATACCCTCTTTTCTCCAAATACTGGCACGTATGCAGCACGGCATGATGTTCTATCTTTGACGTAATAATATGCTTCCCCTTCTCTGCGTAAGCTTCCGCCACCCCAACCAGCGCCCAGTTATCGGCTTCTGAGCCGCCCCCGGTGAAATAAATCTCATTGGTCTTAGCCCCCAGCGTGGACGCTATGGTTTCCCTGGCCTTTATCACCGCCTCTTTTGCCGCGCAACCAACCGAATAAATACTGCTGGGATTCCCATACTGCTCCGAAAAATAGGGAAGCATCGCCTCCACTGCCTCCGGCGCCGTCCTCGTTGTCGCTGCATTATCCAAATATATGACATGTCTTTTCATTTTTTCGTCCCTTCTGTCATCCTGTCCCCTATCTATGGAAAGCAAGCCACACATAACTCCATGCCGCTGTGCAGTCCTTCAATTCCTACTAATCCAGTACGGATTATATGCTTTCACTATACCATGGGGAGGCTGTTCTGTCAAGAAAACGGCTTGCATATATTTATAAACAAATCCTTAAAACAGGTAGCCCATGAAAAAAAACAACCCACTGATTACAGGCGCCATTATTCTGACTGCCACCGGCTTTGCCAGCCGTTTTATAGGCTTTTTTTACCGTATCTTCCTATCCCGCATATTCGGGGCGGAAGGCATGGGGCTGTACCAGCTTACCGCCCCTGTGCTGGCCCTTTCCTTTTCCGTTACTGTATCCGGTATGCAAACTGCCATCTCCAAATTTGTGGCAAGCGAAACTTCCACTCATGACTACAGAAGTTCGCTGCGCACCCTTTGCACCGGATTCGGGATTGCCATGCTTCTTTCCATGGGATGCACTGCTTATATCTATCTGTTTTCAGATTCCATTGCGGCCAACCTTCTGTTTGAGCCAAGAACGGCGCCCTTACTGCGCATCATTGCGCTGTCCATTCCCATGACCACCGTCCACTCCTGCATTAACGGCTATTTCTACGGCGTGCGCAAGACCTCCGTCCCGGCCCTGGCGCAGTTGGTGGAACAGCTCATCCGGGTGGGCAGCGTATATTCCATCTTTACCTATTATGCATCCAAAGGCTTTAAACCTGCCATTGCCTTTGCTGTGATAGGGCTCATTATCGGGGAGGCCGGCTCCATGCTGTTTTGCCTGGCTGCCATTTACCGCCGTTTTTATACCCTGCCCCGGCCAAATAACCTGATGCACAGGGCGAAACGTCCGGCGTCCTATGGCATAAGCCACGCCATCCGCAGGGAAGCCAGCCGTCTGCTTTCCCTTGCTTTCCCGCTTTCCTTAAACCGCACCCTCATCAATTTGCTGCAAAGCGTGGAGGCCATCTACATCCCCCAGCGTCTTCAGCGTTACGGTTATGACAACGCAAAAGCATTGGGCGTTTACGGCGTATTGACCGGCATGGCGCTGCCCCTGATTCTCTTTCCCTCCGCCATTACCAACTCCGTTTCCGTCCTCCTGCTGCCTATTGTGTCGGAAGCCGACAGCAGCGGCAACCACGCAGCCGTACGCAAAGCGGTGCGCAAATCCATCCAATACTGCCTGTTTCTTGGCTTCCTTTGCACAGGCGCATTCCTTTTATTTGGACGGTGGGCCGGACAGACCTTGTACAACAGCGCCCTCGCCGGGAGCTTTATCCTTACGTTAAGCTTTATCTGTCCGTTTATGTATGTCGCCAGCACTTTGAACAGCATCCTAAACGGGCTTGGAAAAACTACCGCCACTTTCCTTTTCAGCATAGCCAGCCTTGGCTTGCGGCTCCTCTTTGTCTTCTGGCTCATTCCTGTGCTTGGCATCCAAGGCTATCTCTACGGCCTGCTGGCCAGCCAACTGCTCCAGACCCTTCTTTGCGTTTTTGCAGTGCGCAAATATTTGAAGTGATATGTCAAACAGCCGCTGTTTACTTTCCGGGCAAAACAGGGTTTCCATCCCCCTGCAAATGTAGTATAATAAACGAAGCTTACGGCCGGAAAGCATCCTCCCCTTTTGCCCTGGCTCTTCCATACGGCACAGCGAAAAACAACCTACATCCTTTGCCCATGGACGAAAACATAACGCAAATCGGGACGGCAGCCTGAAAACACGCTCTAAGCAAAGAAAACAAAAAACGAGGCGACTATTATGACAAAAAAAGAACTTGCAATCGCAAAAAGAAACCAAAAATACAACTGCGCCCAGGCGGTGGCCTGTTCGTTCAGCGAAGAAATCGGCGTGGACGAAGCTGTCCTTTTTAAGGCATGTGAAGGATTTGGCTCCGGCATGGGCTGTCTGGAATGCACTTGCGGCGCCCTGTCCGGCGCGGTCATGCTGGCCGGGTTCCGGCAAAGCGACGGCAATCTGGAGGACCCTTCCACCAAAGCCAAAACCTACCAATACACCAAACAGATGGTACAGGCTTTTCAATCCAAAGCAGGCTCCACTTCCTGTAAGGAATTAAAAGGAATAGAGACGGGCAAAGTTCTCCATAGCTGTCCGGACTGTATTATGGACTGTGTGGAAATCGTGCAGGAAGTCCTTGGTTTATAATGCTGCCAGGCATTATTCCCGCGCTGCCCCAAGCCGAATCCTTTCCAAGTCGTCCGGCGCATACACTTTACCGCCAAAATGAATCTGCGCCTCCCTTATGTACCGTTCCTTGCGCTGCGTCAGACAGCTATCTTCCATATGGTACAGCGCCAGACGCCTTGCGCCAAGCTCTTTCGCAACCTTCCCGGCATCCAGGGCCGTACTGTGTTTCTTTTCATAAGGCTTGAAAATCTCCTTATCCCTATCCAGGCAAAACGCTTCGCAAAGCAGCCAGTCACAGCCTGCCACATAGGCCCGGCATGTCTCCTGAAACGGCTCGTCCCCCAGGCAGGCAAACTTCTGCCCGTCCGGCAGGACTGCTAAAAAGCCAAATTGCTTCTCTTTTACGGAATGAATGTCAAAAAACGTTACCGCCATCCCTGCCGCCGTCCTCTTGTCTCCGTCCTTTACCGTTTCCAATATCACCTCTCTGTCAAGAAAAGAGGAAAATTTCCTTGGCAGCATTTCTTCACACATCAGCCGTAAAAGCCGTTCCACTTTATCATGACAGTAAACGATAAAATTCCCTGCATAATCCCCCTGTCTCATAAGCGCAGCCACCTTACGGATAACCCATACTGCACCAAGAATATGGTCTGTATGGGCATGGGTCACAAACATTCCCTGCACCTTAGGAAATGGAATTTTGGCTTTCTCCATTTGCGCCAGTATCCCGTTCCCGCCCCCTGCATCCACCAGAAAATACCGCTCCCCCATACGCAGGGCAAAACAGGCATTATAGCACTTTGTCACCATGGCATGTCCTGTTCCCAGCATAATCAGTTCCATTTCCTTTTCCATCTTTGCCTCTCCCTGTCCCCATGTCCTATGCCGTCTTTCCTTCTCCAGGAAATTATCCTATCCCTTTTTCCGGAAAATCTCCCGCAGAGATTCTTCGTAAGGAGCCTTTGCCACCCCATACTCTGTCACAATCGCCGTAATAAGTTCGTGCCCTGTCACGTCAAAGGCAGGGTTGTACACCTTCACCCCTTCCGGCGCCATCGCTTCTTTATACCACATCTTGGTCACTTCCTCCGCCGGGCGTTCTTCAATGCAAATATCCGCCCCGGTCTTTGCGTTTTGGTCAATGGTGGAGGTAGGCGCGCACACATAGAACGGCACCTTGTACTGTTTCGCCACTGCCGCGACAACGCTGGTTCCTATCTTATTGGCCGTATCCCCATTTGCCGCCACCCGGTCACAGCCTACAAAAACTGCCTGAACCCAGCCGTTTTTCATTACCGCGGCGGACATATTGTCACAAATCAGCGTTACATCCACCCCTGCGGAAAGCAATTCATAGGCCGTCAGTCTGGCTCCCTGCAGCAGCGGCCTTGTTTCATCTGCAAAGACATGGAGCCCATACCCCTTTTCCTGCCCAAGGTAAATCGGCGCCGTCGCTGTCCCGTATTTGCACGTTGCAAGCTGCCCTGCATTGCAATGAGTCAGTATCCCGTCTCCCGGCTTCACCAATCCCAACCCAAATTCCCCGATTTTGCGGCAGACCTGTATATCCTCTTCCTTGATGGAGTCGGCCTCTTCTTTCAGTTTCCTCTTCACTTCCCCTACCGGAAGCCCTCTGCCGCTTTGGCAAATCCCATCCATCCGGTTCAGCGCCCAGGATAAATTCACCGCCGTCGGCCTTGCCGAATTTAAAAACTCTTTCTGTTTGGTGAATTCCGCATAAAAGGCATCAAAATCCTCCGTATCAATCCCCTTTGCCAACACATATATGCCAAAAGCCGCCGCCACGCCAATGGCAGGGGCTCCCCGCACCTTTAATAAATAAATGGCGTCCCATATCTCCTGCGCCGTTCTCAGCCGGATTAACTCCGTCCTTGCCGGAAGGAGCGTCTGGTCGATAATCACCACCGCATTCGCCTCATCGTCCAAAGCCACTGTTTCATATTCCAGAATACTTTTTTCCATCCTGCTTTCTTCCTCTCTTCTCTTCTTCCCGTTTTCCGGTCTGGCGCTATTATCCGGTCTGGCGCTGTTTTTCGGTCTTGCGCTACTATTCGCCCTGCCTTTGCCCCAATCTTTCTCCCGTATGGCTGTTTCCTTACGGCTGCTGTATGGCACGCTTCCATCCGGCGCGCTTGCGTGCAATTGCTCCTCTCCCGTTTCCCAGATTCCCCCATTTTTCATCTATGGAATCATCCGCAGGAAAATCCCTGCCGTAAAATATCCAATCAACCCACAACAGGGAAATGTAATTAACCATGCAAGAAACATCTCCCTGACAATCCCCCCGTTCACTGCCCCTTTTTTCCCGGCGGCTCCTACCCCCATAAGCGCGGTAGTCTTTACATGGGTGGTAGACACCGGAATTCCGGTCAGGCTGCAAAGCAGCAGGCATAGCGCGCCTGCCCCGTCCGCCGCCGCTCCCTGCATACTGCCCAGTCTGACCATATCGCTGCCTACGGTTTGAATAATCCGTTCCCCGCCAATCAATGTCCCTATTGCCATAACGGCGCTGCAAAGCAGCATCATCCAGAGAGGAAGGGCAAAATTCCCTTCCAAAGCTTCTCCCTTGCCTTCTGCCAAGAAAAGCCCCAGTAAAAAAACGCCCATAAATTTCTGCCCGTCCTGCGCCCCATGCATAAACGCCATAGCGGCCGCCCCTGCTTTCTGTGCTTGCGTCACGCTCTTTCTCATCCTGGAAACCAAGTCTTTCCGGGCTGTTTTTCCTGCCAGACAGGAAAGCTTTCCTCCAAGCCACCCCAGCGCGAAACCAAGCGCCACGGAAACGGCCAGCCCATAACATACTTTTCCCCATTCCTCCATATGCACCCCTGCAAAACCATGCTGCAGCGCGATTGCCGCTCCGGTCAAACCTGCAAGCAACGCATGGCTCTCACTGGTCGGAAGGCCAAAACACCATGCCGCTGCCGACCAGAGGATAATCGCCGTCAGCGCCGCGCATAAAGCCGCCAGCGCCGCCGCCCCATCCTGCCCAAAATCCGCAATGTGATAGACCGTAAACGCCACCCTTGTATTCACCGCAGACATTACAAATAACCCTGCAAAATTAAAAACAGCCGCCATGCGCACTGCCGGCCCTAACCGCATCCCGCCCGACGCCACCAGCGATGCAATGGCATTTGGAGCGTCAGTCCAGCCATTCACCATAATAACGCCTAAAATCAGCGCCACCGTCATCCGCAAGATAGGATTTGACGCCAACTGCCCGGTAAACTCCGATAACGAAACCGTCATCCCCCGTCCCCCGCCTTATCTCCCTCTTTCTATTAATATAGCGCCAGACAAGGCAGAATATGACAGGAAAGCCTCCTGCCGCTCAATGTCATTATACTGCCGCTAACCAGGCAAGTCAACAATCCATCCACAAGCCCGTTGTTTACTTTTGCCTTGTTCTGGATATGATATAGAAAAAGGTTTTGAAAAAAGGAGGCATACCCATGTGTACTGCAGCAACGTATCAAACCAAAGATTTTTATTTCGGCCGCACCCTGGATTATGACTTTTCTTATGGGCATGAAATAGCCGTAACCCCCAGGAATTACCCCTTTTGCTTTATGGGAAACAAGCATGTCCTTTCCCATTATGCCATCATCGGCATGGCATATGTGGCAGAGCAATATCCCTTGTACTACGATGCGGTAAATGAAAAAGGATTGGCTATGGCCGGACTGAATTTTGTAGGAAATGCGGTCTATCACAAAGCGCAGCAGGGAAAGGATAACCTTGCCCAATTTGAATTGATACCCTGGATTCTCAGCCAATGCTCCTCGGTAAAAGAGGCCCGCAGCCTCCTGGAAAAAATAAATCTCACAGACGCCCCTTTCCATGAAAGCCTTCCCCCCGCGCAACTGCACTGGATGCTCGCAGACCGGGAGGAGGCCCTTACTATAGAGCAGGTGGCGGAAGGGATGAAACTATATGAAAACCCTCTTGGCATCCTGACCAACAACCCTCCCTTTAACGAGCAAATGTTTGCCTTACAAAACTATATCTCTCTGTCCCCCAAAGCGCCCCAAAACCATTTTGCCCCTTCGCTCCCCTTTAAACCCTACTGCCATGGCATGGGCGCCCTTGGGCTTCCGGGCGACTTATCCTCCCAATCCCGGTTTGTGCGGGCGGCTTTTGTGCGGATACATTCCGTTTCCGGCGACAGGGAAGACGAAAGCGTCAGCCAGTTTTTTCACATACTGAATTCCGTAGACCAGCAGAGAGGATGCTGCGACCTGGGAGACGGCAAGTATGTAACCACGCTTTACACCTCCTGCTGCAATGCCTCAAAAGGAATCTATTACTATACCTCCTATGACAACCACCAGATTACGGCAGTTGACATGCGCCGGGAAAACCTGGATGGCAATGCACTGATATGCTATCGCCCCATAGAAGAAGAACAAATACGGATGCAGAATTAGTAAAACAAACGCTGTCTGCTTTGCAAGACAGCTTATTGCATCAAACGCTGCATGCTTTGCAAGACAGCTTATTGCATCAAACAACAGAAAGGCTTCCTGCCTGACGGCAGGAAGCCTCTCTGTTCTTAAGCTCTATTCGCTTTTCCTGCGGCAATAAGCCTTTGTAGCTCTAGTTCTTAGCCGCCATTTCCGCTTTGAGTTTCTCTGTCAAAGCAGGCACAATCTTATTTAAGTCGCCCACGATGCCATAGTCAGCCACATCAAAGATGGGCGCTGTCTCGTCTTTATTGATAGCGATAATCAAATCGGATTCTTCCATACCTGCTAAGTGCTGGATAGCTCCGGAAATACCGATTGCAAAATATACATTGGGACGTACGGTCTTGCCCGTCTGGCCTACCTGCAAATCTTTCGGCTTCCATCCTGCATCCACTACGGCACGGGAGCAGCTTACGGTAGCGCCCAATACTTCCGCCAAATCGTCCAGAACCTTGAAGTTCTCCGGGCTGCCTACGCCACGTCCGCCGGAAACAAGAATCTTTGCATCCATAATATCCACAGTGTCTACCACGGATTTTACGATTTCCAGAATTTCCACGTATTTGTCATCCGGGGTAAATCCAGGGTTAAACTCTTCCACTACCGCTTTTGCGCCCTCTACCTTAGGCGCTTTCTGCATAACGCCAGGACGTACCGTAGCCATCTGAGGACGGAATTCCGGACATGCAATGGTTGCAATGGTGTTGCCGCCGAACGCCGGACGGGTCATCAGCAACTGGTTGTGGAGCTGTTCTTTGCCCGGAACCGGGTTAATCGGGAAATCACCGATTTCAAGCTGTGTACAGTCCGCCGTAAGGCCGGTATGTATCCTTGCAGAAACACGAGGGCCTAAATCACGCCCGATTGCTGTAGCGCCTACCAGGAAAATTTCCGGTTTGTATTTTTCAATCACAGATGCAAGGGCATGCGCATAAGGCTCTGTCCGGTATTCCTTTAACTGCTCATCGTCTACCAGAATCACTTTGTCTGCGCCATAAGCCGCCAGCTCATCCGCCAGGTCTTTTACCCCGTAACCTACCAAAACCGCCGTTACTTCGGTTCCTAAATCTTTTGCAAGATCCTTTCCTTTGCCCACCAGTTCCAAAGCGATTCCGCTCAGTTTGTTATCTACCTGTTGTGCAAAGACAAATACTCCTTTATACTCTGCTATATTCATTTTCTGATTCTGCTCCTTTCAAAATTTGGCAAAATTGCAACAGGGACACGCAATCTTCCCTTCTGCCAGCCTCTATATTCTTAAGATGACGGCAGACCTTCCTGTCAGGCTTTTGTACCTTCCTTCTTAGATTACGTGTTTCACTTTCAGCTTGTCAACAATGTAGTCCACTGCTTCCGTAGGATCCAGGGTAACTTTTTCGCCAGCCCCTTTCCTTACCTTGTCGGAAGCTCTTGCAATCTGTGTCGGGGAACCTTTCAGGCCAAGGTTGGAATCTTCCACATCCACCAGCTTATCCCTGCCCCATACGGTAACTTCTGCATGATATGCATCAAAGATTCCGCCCGGAGTCATATAACGAGGCTCATTTAACTCTGCAAGCGCAGTAATCAGGCAAGGCATTTTTGCTTTCAGCACATGGTACCTGTCATCGAACTGACGCTCTACGATTACGCTGTCGCCGTCGATTTTAATATTCTGCGCATAGGAAATTACCGGAATTCCAAGGTGTTCGGAAATCTGAGGGCCTACCTGCGCGGTATCGCCGTCGATTGCCTGACGGCCTGTAATAATCAGGTCATATTCCAAATTCCGGATAGCGCCGGCCAATGTCTGGGAAGTTGCCCATGTATCTGCGCCGCCCAATACCCTGTCCGTTACCAGGATTCCTTTGTCCGCGCCCATAGCCATAGCTTCACGCAGCACTTCTTCCGCTTTTGGAAGCCCCATGGTAATTACCGTTACTTCTGCGCCATACTGGTCTTTTAACCTCAGCGCAGCTTCCAGCCCTGCTTTGTCGTCCGGATTCATAATCGTAAGCATCGCACCTCTGTCCAATGTACCGTCAGGATTGAATTTCACGCCACCCTTGGTATCAGGTACCTGTTTTATACAAACAACGATTTTCATTGTATTCCACTCCTTATATTTATGTTGAATTCTATTTTATCTGCCTGCATGGCATTTTCCTACCTGCTTTCACACAGCCTTCACTGCTTTCCGGCCTTTTATTTTAATAAAGCGCCGGAAATTACCATCCTCTGCACTTCGCTTGTGCCTTCGTAGATTTCCGTAATCTTCGCATCACGCATCATACGTTCCACATCATACTCTCTTGTATAGCCATAGCCGCCGTGGAGCTGCACTGCCTTTGTGGTCACTTCCATAGCAACCTCTGCCGCATACAGTTTTGCCTTTGCCGCTTCTACGGAATATACTTTCTGAGTATTCTTAGCCACTGCCGCCTTATAAACCAAAAGCTGCGCCGCCTCTACCTTCGTAGCCATATCCGCTAACTGGAACTGGGTGTTTTGGAACTGTCCGATGGATCTGCCAAACTGCTTCCTCTCTTTTACGTATTCAATCGTTCTTTCCAATGCGCCTTCGGCCAAACCAAGCGCCTGGGAAGCGATACCGATACGGCCGCCGTCCAGCGTATGCATTGCAATGCCGAACCCTTTGCCCTGCTGCCCAAGGATATTCTCTTTCGGAATCCTGCAGTCTGTGAAAATCAGCTCATAGGTTGAAGAGCCGCGGATACCCATTTTCTTTTCCTTGGTGCCAAAGGAAAAGCCCGGTGTGCCTTTTTCCACAATGAAAGCGGTGATTTCTTTGGATTTCCTGCCGCGTTTTTCCACGATGCCCGTTACCGCAAAGATTACGTACACATCCGCTTCTTTACCGTTGGTAATAAAAATCTTGGAGCCATTGATTACCCACTCATCGCCGTCCAACACTGCTTTGGTCTGCTGGCCCTGTGCGTCTGTGCCTGCGCCGGGTTCGGTCAGGCCGAATGCGCCAATCTTCCTGCCGCTTGCTAAATCAGGCAGGTATTTCTTCTTCTGCTCTTCCGTGCCGTAGGTCAGAATCGGGTCACAGCAAAGGGACGTATGTGCGGAAACAATAACGCCTGTTGTGCCGCAGACTTTGGAAAGCTCCTCTACGCACATCGCATAGGTTAAGATATCACAGCCCTGTCCGCCGTATTCCTTCGGAACCGGAATGCCCATAAATCCGGCTTTTGCCATTTTTTCCACTGTACCCCTGGGGAAGATTTCCGTCTCGTCCACTTCCTGTGCCAGAGGCTTCACTTCCTTTTCAGCAAATTCCCTGAAAAGCGTCCTAGCCATTTCATGTTGTTTTGTTAACATAAAATCCATGATTTTATTTCCTCCATATCTTTCTTTAATGAAATCCGGTACTGCCATATATCTTGCAGCCTGCCGTCACGCCGCCCAAAGAGGAAGGCAAGTTTGGAAAACGGCAGGCCGCGTTAAAAAACCTTTTATTTCGAATAATCGTAGAAGCCTTTCCCGGTCTTCTGCCCAAGCTGCCCGCCGCGTACCATTTTCTTAAGAAGCGGATGAGGACGGTATTTCGAATCGCCTGTCTCAGCCTGCAGCACTTCCATAATGGCAAGCACGATATCCAGCCCTACCAGGTCACCCAAAGCCAAAGGCCCCATAGGATGGTT
The DNA here is from genome assembly GCA_910578405.1 of uncultured Lachnospiraceae bacterium. GTDB lineage: Bacteria > Bacillota > Clostridia > Lachnospirales > Lachnospiraceae > Kineothrix. The sequence continues at coordinate 24,943 of CAJTQO010000036.1, forward strand.
TGCGCCCAGTTTCATTGCATTATCAATCCCTTCCACCGATGCAACGCCTTCTGCATAGATGCCGATTGCTTCGTTAATCATCGGAATCAGAATCCGGTTTACCACAAAGCCTGCCGCTTCGTTTACCTGTACCGGGGTCTTGCCGATTTCTTCGGAAATCTTCTTAATTTTCTCCACTACTTCGTCCGGTGTGTTCAAACCTGCAATCACTTCCACCAGTTTCATAACCGGGGCAGGATTGAAGAAATGCATACCGATAACCGGCCTGTCAAGCCCTGCGCCGATTTCCGTAATGGAAAGGGAAGAAGTATTGGTAGCGAAAATACAATCTTTTTTGCAGATATCCTGCAGCTCTTTAAAAGTCTGTTTCTTAATGTCCATAACTTCCAGCGCCGCTTCCACTACTAAATCGCAGTCTGTGCAGATTGTCTTCACGCCTGTTGTGATTTTAGCAAGGATTGCATCCGCTTTGGCCTGCTCCATCTTGCCTTTTGCAACGCGTTTCTCAAAACCTTTTGCAATCTTGTTCTTGCCGTTTGCCGCAAACTCTTCGTTGATATCGCAAAGGAACACTTCATACCCTTCTGTCTGGGCAAAAGCCTGTGCAATACCGGAACCCATTGTACCGGCGCCAATAATACCTACTTTCATTTCTACTTCCTCCTAAAAATTGTATTCTATAATTTTCACCGTCCGCAGCCCGCCAGTCAAAACGGGCCGCAAACGGTTATGATTACCGCTCCATGCCGCCTTAGCCGCTTATTTATTCAAAAACTTCTCTACCTTCCTCTTTTCCAGGAAAGCTGTCATGCCTTCTTTCTGGTCATAGGACTCAAAGCAGTCGCCAAAGAGTTTCTCTTCGATAACAATTGCCTGATCCATATCCACATCCAGCCCTTCGTTAATGGCTTTCTTGCAGTTGCGCACTGCAATGGGGGCATTCTTTGCAATGCCTGCCGCCATCTTCTCTGCCGCCGGCATCAGTTCTTCCTGGGTATGTACCGCATTCACAAGGCCAATCCGCAGCGCTTCGTCCGCTTTGATGTTCCTTGCGGTATAAATCATCTGTTTTGCCATGCCTGCGCCCACAAGACGCGCCAGCCTCTGTGTGCCGCCAAAGCCAGGCGTAATCCCAAGACCCACTTCCGGCTGTCCGAACACTGCATTGTCCGAGCAAATACGGATATCGCAGCTCATGGAAATCTCACAGCCGCCGCCCAGCGCGAAACCGTTTACCGCAGCGATAACCGGAACCGGGAAAGTTTCCAGTTTACGGAATACATCGTTCCCTTTCTTGCCAAACGCTTCGCCTTCCGCTTTGGTCAGGCTGCTCATCTCACCGATGTCCGCCCCGGCAACAAAAGACTTCTGCCCTGCGCCTGTTAAAATGAGACACCTTACTTCTTCCAGATTTACGGCGTCCAAGGTCTGGTCCAGCTCTTCCAATACGGTTGAATTCAGCGCGTTTAACGCTTTTTCACGGCTAATCGTAATAATCCCATAGTTGCCCTTCTGCTCGTATACGATAAATTCCATTGTCGTATCTTCCTTTCTTTTCTGTCTTTCCAGTTTTTTCAAACACACTCCAATAAGCAGACTGTAAAAGCCTGCTTACCGGGTTTTTTTACTTTTTCGCTTATTCCCTGGTGACAACGGTAGCGCATCCCATACCGCCGCCGATGCAAAGCGTAGCCAGTCCGGTCTTTGCATCCTTCGCTTCCATTTCATGAAGCAGCGTTACAAGGATACGGCATCCTGAAGCGCCAACCGGGTGTCCCAACGCAATGGCGCCGCCGTTAGGATTGAGCTGCTTATCCACGTCAATTCCCAGGTCTTTGCCCACCGCTACGGACTGTGCCGCAAACGCTTCGTTCGCTTCGATGATATCAAAGTCTTCAATCTTAAGGCCAGTCTTTGCCATTACTTTCTTCGTTGCCGCAACAGGGCCGATTCCCATTACTTCCGGCCTTACGCCTGCAAGAGCGCCTGCCACGAAAGTTGCCATAGGCTTCACGCCAAGTTCTTTTGCTTTCTCCTCGCTCATTACAACGATTGCCGCCGCGCCGTCATTGATGCCGGAAGCGTTCCCTGCGGTAACGAAACCGTCTTTGTTAATCGGGCGCAGCTTTGCAAGCCCTTCTATCGTGGAACCCGGACGCGGGCCTTCATCCACTTTGAATTCCACCATCTCTTTTTTCTTCTTCACCATAACCGGAACGATTTCTTTGTCAAATGCGCCGGACTTCTGGGCAGCTTCCGCTTTCTGCTGGCTGTTTAATGCAAACTCATCAAGCTCTTCCCTGGTCAGGCTCCATTCTTCACAGATGTTGTCCGCTGTCTTAATCATATGGTAGTCATTAAACGCATCCCAAAGGGCGTCCTTAATCATGGTATCCACTAAAACGCCATTGTTCATCCTATAACCGAAACGTGCATTTGGCACTGCATAAGGAGCCATGGACATATTCTCCATACCGCCTGCAACTACGATATCCGCATCGCCTGCCATAATCATCTGCGCCGCCTGGTTCACGCAGTTGAGGCCAGAACCGCAGACTACGTTCATGGTCACAGCAGGCACTTCAATCGGAAGCCCTGCCTTGATGGACGCCTGGCGGGCTACGTTCTGCCCAAGCCCTGCCTGGATAACACATCCCATATATACCTGGTCTACCTGTTCAGGGGATACCCCTGCCCTGTTTAAAGCTTCCTTAATAACGATAGCGCCGAGTTCCGCTGCCGGTGTAGCGCTTAAAGCGCCTCCCATCGTCCCGATCGCTGTACGGCATGCGCCTGCCAAAACTACTTTTTTCGCCATTGTTCTTTCCTCCATCCTAATTATGTCTTTTCGGTTATATTGCAACGATTGTTAATTTTTTATCATTGCCCACTGGACATATTATAACATAGGACTTTTCTTTTTGCAATCATTATGGAAACGGAATTTTAGATTATGCAAAAGGGCCTATGCTGCAATTTTAACACTTCCGTTTGCCCTCTGATTCCTCTTTTTAAAGCATAACGGCTTTAAAGCCCCGGCTCCATAATTTTCTGAGGACATTATAACGAAAGAATGCACGGCAAAAAGAAAGCGGGAGCATAATCCAAAGACTGCTTCCCGCTTTCCTAAAAAACTATCCGTTCAATTTTGCATTAAAATCCGCCATAGCCCCTGCAATGCCAATCCGCTGCGGGCAGACTGCCTCACAGCTCTTGCAGCCGATGCAGGCTGCAGGCTTTTTCTCCTCCGGCAGGGAAGAAAGAACCATCGGCGCAATAAAGCCGCCGCCTGTGAAATTATGTTCATTGTACAGTTTTAAGAGCATAGGGATATCCAGCCCTTTGGGACAATGTGCCGTGCAGTAACGGCAGGCCGTGCAGGGCAGCTTGCCGGAAAGCATGCCTTCCGCTAACGCTAACAGCCCCTCCATTTCCTTGTCCGTCAGTGGTTTCTCTTCCTCGAAGGTAGCAATGTTCTCTTTCATCTGCCGGAAATTGGACATGCCGGACAAAGTGACGGTGACGCCGGGAACCGTCTGTAAAAACCGGAACGCCCATGCCGGGACGGATTCCCCAGGACGCATGGCTTTTAACCTGCCCTCTTCTTCCGGCGTTACGTTCACCAGCCGGCCGCCCCGCAGCGGCTCCATTACCCACACCGGAATCCCTTCTTTGTTCAGCCGGTCAACCTTGGCTTTTGCGTCCTGGAATGACCAATCCAGATAATTAAGCTGAATCTGGCAAAATTCCATATGTTCCCCATAAGCCGCCAAAAACCGCTCCAAAACCTCATAACTGCCATGGATGGAAAAACCAAGATGCCGGATGTCCCCTGCTTTTTTCCGCTCTGTCAGATAAGAAAATATGCCGTATTTCCCATCATCCAGATAAGCGTCTATGTTCATCTCACACACATTATGGAATAAATAAAAATCGAAATAGCCAACCTGGCATTTTTCCAACTGCTTTTCAAAAATCTCTTTTACTTTCGGCATATTAGCCAGGTCATAGCCCGGGAATTTGGAAGCCAGGTAAAAACTGTCCCTGGGGTATTTTTTCAATATTTCCCCCATCACCAGTTCGGAATTGCCGCCATGGTAACCCCAGGCTGTGTCATAGTAATTAATCCCCTTTTCCATAGCATACGCCACCATTTCTTCGGTGGCGGCAACATCAATGTTGCTGTCATCCCCGTCCACCGTAGGCAGGCGCATGGCACCCATCCCCAATGCGGACAAATCCAAATCCTGGAATTTTTTTAAAATCATAACAAAACACCTTCCTTTGCATTTTCTTTTTCCTGCAGGGAGCTTTGCTTTTCATTATATAGGCTGGAGTCCACTTTAGGTCAAGCCTTTTTTAAGTTGTTTTGCATGTTTCTCTTTTGCAGGCACGGTATTTTGCGCCATAACGCCAACCAGCGCATGGGGCGCATAAGGTTCTTCCAAATATGCCATTTCTTCCTGCGAAAGAACCAGCTCCACTGCCTTCACCGCACCTTCCAAATGACGCCGTTTCGTCGCTCCCACCACCGGGGCCGTTACTTTTGCCAAAAGCCAGGCAAGGGAAACCTCCGTCATAGTCGCCCCATGTTTTCCGGCCAGTTGCGCCACCCGCTCTATGATTACGCCATCCTGTCTGGCGGTGGCGTCGTATTTGGATTTGGCATATTGATCCTCCTCCAAACGTTTGGAACTCTCTCCCGGCTTCTTTGACAAACGCCCTCCTGCAAGAGCGCTGTAAGGCGTCATGGCAATGTTATCCTCTGCGCATAATTTTGCCATCTCCCGCTCCTCTTCACGGAAAATCAGGTTGTAATGCCCCTGGACAGAAACAAATTCTGCAAAGCCTTCCTTTTGCGCCAGCGCGTTCGCTTTGGCAAGCTGCCATGCAAAGCAGTTGGAAATGCCGATATATCTTGCTTTCCCGGCCTTCACAATCCGGTTTAAGCCTTCCATAATCTCATAAAGCGGCGTCCGGTAGTCCCACATATGGTAAATGTATAAATCCACATAATCCATGCCCAGGTTAAATAGGCTCTTATCCACCATCCGCTCAATATGCCTCTGCCCTGTAATCCCCGCCGCAATGTCCTCCTCTGTGCGCGGCAGGAATTTGGTGGCCACCACCACATCGCTGCGTTTTGCAAAATCCGCCAATGCCCTGCCTAGATACTGCTCGCTCGTTCCGCCCTGGTATGCGATTGCCGTGTCAAAAAAATTAACGCCAAGCTCCAGCCCTTGTTTTATAATTTCGCGGGACTGCCCCTCATCAAGCGTCCATGAATGCTGTCCCTTTGCCGCATCGCCAAACCCCATGCATCCCATACAGATACGGGATACCTGCAAATCCGAATTTCCTAATTTTATGTACCGCATACCATTTATCTCCTTTCGCCACATGCCGTTTCTTCGTTATATTGCCATAGACGCCTTAGCCCCATGGCGTCCCAACCTTTCCATCAGACCACTTCAAATGCCTTCCATCTTCCCGATTTTAACCTCCAATAAAAAACCACCGCCCGCGCCATCCAGTCACAGGCCATTGCAACCGCAATTCCAATCACACCCATTTGCAGCGTAATTCCTAAAAAGTATGACAACAGCAGCCTCACCGCAATGGTGGATAGCACAGACACATACATAGTAAATTTCACATCCCCCGCAGCCCGCAGCCCATTGCTTAATGCGCCGGAGAACGGAAAGGCAACGGCATTGAACAGATTGTGAATCAATGTCAGCCAAACCACAAGCCGCTTTGTTTCCGGCTCTAAAGCATAAATTTTGAGAAAAGCCGGAGTCAGGACAAAAACAAGCAGATTCCAGGCCGAGGAAAGCAAAAGGGTAATTTTCATCAGCTTTTGAAAATAAGCATCCGCCTCTTTTCTATCCCCACTGCCCATACACTGTCCAATTACCGTAATAAACACCGGGCCCATTGACACGCCGGCCAAAGCGGCCAGTGACCAGATGCTCTGCGCCACGCCGTTAGCGGCAATCTGGTATGTCCCAAAAAGCGCAACGATGCTGCTTAAAGCCACCTTCACCAACTGGAAAACCCCGTTTTCCAATCCATTGGGAATGGCAATGCGCAATATGGTTTTCATCAGCCTGCCATTTTTCTTAAAAATCCACTTGCAACGGTAAACCACTTCCTTCCTCTCCCGGAAACAAAGCCATGTAATCACCGCCGCCGAAAACATCCGGGCAACCAGGGACGGATATGCCACACCCGCCACGCCTGCCTTTAGGGCAAACACGCCTATTAGGTTCCCAACCACGTTGATTATATTGGACGCTATGGACAGATACATGGTCACACTCGTCTTCCCAATGCTGCGAAACAACGCCGCGCCGGAATTGTAAATGGCCAACGCCGGATAAGAATAGGCCGAAATCCGCAAATAAGCAATACATGCCTCCATCACATCCTCCTCCACCTTCCCAAACATCAGACGGAGTATCCTCTCGTTTCCAATCAGCACAAGCGCCGACGCCAATACCGAAAACACCGTGGAAAAAGCCAAAAGCTGGCTGGCGGCTTCCCCGGCTTCTTCCTTGGCGCCCTTGCCGATATACTGACTGATCACCACCGCCCCGCCGGAAGCCAGCGCGGTAAACAGGAAAATAAAAACAGTATTAAACTGATTCACCAAGGAAACCCCCGAAACGGCCGCTTCCCCGGCATAACTTACAATAAGCGTATCCGCCAGCCCCACAAACATCACCAGCAATTGCTCAAAAAACAAGGGGACAATCATTGCCTTCAGACTCTTGTTTGAAAATAGAGCAGCTTGTCGCTCCATACGTTTACCTCCTTTTAAAATGCGCAGGAGCCATAAGCTTCCTGCCAGAAGCCCCATCCTTCCCGTTTCATGCCGTTGTGCCATGGCCTTTGCTTTTGCCAGGGAAATTTCCATGTAAAAAGCAGATAAGCCAACCTTAAAAATAAAATGCAGATGCAGGGAAAAGAGGACTGTGTTTTTCTCTGCATCTACATCATAGAATATATTCCATATTATATCAAATACTTAGTTTTTATATGTCACTTATGCTTAAAAAGCATTTAATATGCTCTATAAATTTCTCCGCCGCCAGGCTAAACGGCTGGTTCCTTTTCCAGGCCACTGCGCTGTCTGCCTTCCATTCCGGGGACAATGGGCGGCAGATTATTTTCTCCTTATCCCAAAAGCGCACAGCGCCTTCAATCACTATCGAATATGCCAATCCCTTCTGCACCATAAGGGCGCCGTTGGCGCTTAAATTACTGGTGAGCAGGACTTGCCCGCTTTGAAAAGAATCCCCGAACCAATGCAACAGTTCGCTCTGCACATTCAAACGTCTTGGCAAAATAAGAGGCTTATTTTCCAAATCTTTGGCGCTTATTGCCGCTTTTCCGGCCAAAAAATCATCCGGCCGCATTAAAACCACCCACCGCTCCATCCCCGCCAAACGGATAAACTCAAACTTTTCCATATCCACAGGCTCCAACAGTATCCCAATGTCCACCAGCCCTTTTTCCATCTGCTCTTTTATCAAATCCGCGTTCGCCGTAAAAATATCATAACGGACAAGGGGATGCTTTTGCCGGAAAGACTCTATCATATCCGGCAAAATCTGTACAGCCGCCAATTCCCCGCAGCCCACCACAATCCTGCCTTCCACCAGTTCTTCCTGCTCAGCCAGTTCTTTCCCCGTCCGCTCAACCAAAGCCAAAATCTCCTCCGCCCGTCGCCGCAGCAAAATCCCTTCCTTTGTCAAAGTAATCTTCCTTGCGCCCCTGTGGAATAATTTTACGCCCACTTCTTCCTCCAACTGCAATAACTGCCTGCTCAATGTAGGCTGTGTAATATGTAAGGCTTCTGCCGCACGGTTGATTCCCCCTTCACGGACTACTGTAAGAAAATACCGAAGCACTCTGATTTCCATTCTAAAACCTCCAAACAATGACATTCACCTAACCGCACCAAACCAGCTTCCCTCTCCAGGCTGCCTGCCTCTCCCTGGGCCCTGTTTCATTATAACAAAAGGCAGCTTCCCATACAATTGCCTATTATGCATCCGGCCAAATAAGAACCGGATTCCTGGACGGAGGGATGCGCTTTGCGCCACCCTGAAGAGCTTAACGAAAATGACCTCAAAAATTCCTGTTGCATGTGAAAAACGCATACAGTAAAATGGGATTAGGAGGGCTACACTGGATAAGAAAACGAAACGGTTTAGAAAGCACAAAAAACAAAAGGAGTATTACAATGGATTTATTAACACTTTGCAGCAAAATAAACCTGCAGCCTGAAATCAAAAACAAAGCGCTTTCTTTTGAAAAAGAATTTGACTTTAAAACGGTGGAAAAGCAGTTAAACGATTTCTCTGTCTATGAAAACATGAACAAAGCCAGGGCCGAATTGCAGACCATCCTTGGCGAAGATCCGGATAAAATAAAAATGCTTGCCTGTATGCTGAAAGCATCTGCCGTGGCCTATGAAACTTATCAGGAAAAAGGGATTCCTGATGAAATCTATGTTTCCACTATGAAGTGTTACACCCGCTTTATTGACGAAACCTTCCAAAGGACAGGCCGGCTTTTCTTTGACCGGGATTTCTGGACCACCCGTCAGGCGGGCTGTCATTTATTCCGAATCGGAGAACTGGAATACGAACGCATAGAGAAGGATGGCCAGACAATCATCGAAATCCACATTCCTTCCGATGCCGATTTTTCCCCTTCGGCCGTTGATGAATCGTTGGAATGCGCCAAAAAGTTCTTCCGGGAATATTACCCGGAAGCAGAGGACTCGGAATACCGCTGCGATTCCTGGCTGTTAGACAGCCAGCTAAAGGGAATGTTAAAAGAAGGAAGCAATATCATCCACTTTCAGAATCGGTTTGAATTATTGGAAGAAGGAGAAGCCGGAACTGAATTTTTGGAGTGGGTGTTTCATAAAAACGATACGGGCGACGCTGATTATGCAGAACTTCCCGAAGACACTTCCCTGCAGAGGAATATGAAAAAACATCTTCTCTCAGGCGGGGTTTTCCGAAGCGTACATGGAAGGATGAAAGAAAAGTAAAAGAAACGGCAGCGCGAAAGCGAAATGATCAGAGTCAAAAGAGGGGCTGTTGCAAAATAGCTGTTATATACAAAATATGGTATTCAGAATGATAGAATTTCACCCATATATTGTATATAGGCTGCATTTTGCAATAGCCTCTTTCTATTTTGATTATTTGCCTCTTTGATTATTTGCCTCCACAATTTCCATCAGCCCTATATGCGCATTATGGTACCGGGCGCCCGGGTTTTTTTCAGGTATGGTAAGCTGAATGGCATTTTTCGGACAGTGATGGATACATGCCATACACACCTGGCAGTTTTCCCCTGTATGCACTGCCTTCTGCCCCTCCAGGCAAATACATCCTGCCGGACAGACTCTTGCACAGATTTCACAGCCGATACACTCATCTGTCACAACATAAAGCGGCTTCTTTACCGGCGCCCCAGCCGTTCTGTCAAGAAATGCCTGATGCCAGTCCCAATCCTCCTGTGACGCCGGCTGCTTATAACATACCCGGCCATCAATATCCGCTTTGATTGACGCCATATGCTCTTCCACCTTTTTCTCCGGATTTATGGCAATCTGCTCTTTCATGTCAAATCCTGGCAGAAAATTATCCACCATCATAATCGTATTGATATAATCGGCTTTTTTACCGCAGCTATCCAGAAAATTTTCCGCCAGTTCCGCCGCTCCTCCATGTATCCGCCCATAAGTAAGGATAAGATAAAAATAAGCCGTATGAAATTCTGTTTTCTTCAAAAAATCTTTTACCATAGCCGGCATTTCATGTCCATATACAGGACAAACCACACCGATGGTTTCCGCATCAAATACCGGATGTTCCTGGCGGGAAGCCTGTGGAATGCTGATTCGTTCCCCATCCAGATATTTGGCTACATACAGGCTGTTTCCTGTACCTGTAAAATAAAAGACCATCTCTATTCTCCCTTAATCGTGAATCTTTCTATGTACGCACATACGCACAAATTCCGGTTCAAAATGTTTGGTGCGAGTATCCCCATACCCCATATCCAACGACGCAATCTTATTCATCTCTTCCTCCGTCAGTTCAAAATCCCATATATCAAAGTTCTCCTCAATTCGTTCCCTGTGTGTCGGTATCATCATTGGAATACAAATCTCTTACCTCGGTATCATCATAGGAAAGCACATCTTGAACGTCTTTCGCTACATCTTTACCAATTCGAGGCTTATAAGGCGATTTTGCATTGGTTTCACAAGTAATTCCTGTTTTATATACAAAAGTAATCTTATAAGGATTCATTTCACCATTATCGTCAGCACCGCCAACGATAATTTTTTCTACGATACTTTCAAATATCGTTCTGTCAAATTTTTCTAAGACTTGATTTTTCTCTAAAAGAGATTTAAAGTCTTTGATACGTTTCTTTAGAGTGTTCTCACTTCCACGTTGTTTCTCAAACACATCACGTTCAGCAAGCAGCTTCTCGCTTCGTTCTCGAAATTCCTCCATTTTGGATACATACGCATCCATCTCTATTTTATCGTCAAGCTGCATATCAAGCAGTTTTTTCTTTTTGCTTTCTATGCCTGTCAACTCCCTGTCAATGTCTAATATTTTCTTTTCTATGGAGCTTTCACTTAAAGTCTTTTCCACCCTTTCAATAAATTCCTCTAACACCTCTTTATTATCACCACATAATAATTTGTAGGATTCAACAAAGGCTTCCTCTATCATTGCTTCTGGAACCATTTTACTGTGTGGACAATACTTCTTACCTTTTTTATATCCTTTGATGCAATACCATACTATTTTTGCGTATTTAGTATTGCTGTGCCAATTTCCTCTGGTGTAGCTGGTTCCGCAAAAACCACACTCTATCATTCCGCTAAAAGCATACTTCCGGCTGTATTTTTCACGTTTGCCCACTTCTGCGGATTGGTTCGGGTTGTGAACCTGCCTTCTTTTATTCAGCAGGGCATTCGCTGTATCAAATACTTCCTCTGAAACAATAGCTTCATGGTGATTTTTGATATAAAACTGATCTTCTTCTCCTAAGTTCGTCAAACGCCTTTTGGAAATCGGATCAACCGTATAAGTTTTTCCTAACCGGACATCACCTTTATATTTCTCATTTCGTATGATGCCAAGCACTCCTGCCTGTCCCCATTCATTTCCATATTTTGTTTTGTATCCTTTGGCATTAAGTTCCTGACTAATCAGACGTGATCCAATCCCTTGCACATAGCGTTCAAAAATATATCTGACTATCTCCGCTTCCTCCGGGATTATTGCCAATGATTTTGTTTCGGGAATATATTCATATCCCAAACAACCTTGAAAACCAACCAACTCTCCACGCTGCATTTTCATTTTTAAGCCTTTTTTTACATTGTCAGAAATATTCTCCACTTCCTGTTGTGCAACCGAGCTTAAGACTACAAGCAGAAGCTCACCGTCCATTGTAAGAGTGTTAATATTTTCATCTTCAAAAAAGACTGCAATATTATGTTCTTTCAACAACCTCACATATTTCAGAGTATCGAGCGTATTCCTTGCAAACCTTGAAATAGACTTTGTAATTATCATGTCTATCTTTCCTTCAACTGCATCGGAAATCATTCGCTGAAAACCGTCACGTTTGGTTATCTGTGTTCCGGTAATGGCTTCATCAGCATACACCTCTGTCATGCACCACTCTTTTTTCTGATTGATAAGGTCTGTGTAATAACGTACCTGAGAACGATAACTGTTCAACTGATCTTCTGAATCGGTGCTTACCCTGCAATACGCCGCTACACGCAACCTTTCAATCGTTTTTCCTTTGGAGCGATCCACTCGATTAGATGTGGCTTTAATTACTTCTATTTCCAAACTCTAATCACCACCTTCGCTTTTTGTTGTTCTTTGATTAAGTTCCAATCAAATTATACATCAAGCATTATGTATTTGCAAGCGAAAAATCGGCGATTATCCCATAATCTTCCATTAGCCTGTTTTTTATCTTTTGATATTCTTCTGTGCTTATCTTTTTTGCGGATAGTAACTGTTTCAGCATTGCTAATTGCATACTATATCTTAACAGTCTATCTTTTCCCATGAAATTCCTCCTTTCCAATTTTTCAATATCATCTGCCAATGACAAATAAGAACCCTGTTCTTAGTTCTCATTGGCAGACAACTTTTTCAAAAAACACATACAGGTGACAGCTCATTACACTGTCCACATCGGTATCGCACCGTCATTCTATATTGACCGAATAATCGGAAGTATCATTATCAAAGATATGCCTCATAGCCTCATGTAACTGCTACACTTTTTGCCAGACATTTATCGCTCACTACCTTAGCTTCAATACCAGATTTCAATATTTCCTCGCATACACTTTCACACAAAAATGAAAGCAGGCAGCTCTTGGCGTGTCCGCATAGCGGCTCCGCATATCCCACACGTCCCGTATGTATTTGCATATTCAATTTTCAAGGTTCAATCCGGCAGAAACCTTCCTGCCTGTTTTGGATAAAATCATTTCTGGACTTGTCAGCCCAAAAAGCACATAAGCACTCTCCGTCTGCTATGAACGGTTCTGTAAAGATTATGTGCTTTAGCGGAATGACAAGGTTAAATCTCCAGCTTATCGGGTCCGTATTTATGTATAATCTGCAATAAAATTTTCTTATGTACGCCCTCTGCCTGTCTGTAAATCTCGCACAATGTATCTAACTCGTCAGCGGAAAGAGTATTCACATATGGCTTGTAATCGTCCCCTATATAAATTCCTCCATCTCCGCCCTGCTTTGTATAAACCGGGAAGCCGGGGGATAAAGCCTGAATATC
>CAJTQO010000037.1 GCA_910578405.1 uncultured Lachnospiraceae bacterium
ATATCGGAGTGGTCGCCAAAGATGGAAAGGGCATGGGTGGCAATAGTCCTTGCCGCCACATGGAATACGCCGGGCAGCAGTTCCCCGGCAATTTTATAGATATTAGGAATCATAAGCAGCAGGCCCTGGGATGCGGTAAAGGTAGCAGTCAGTGCGCCGGCGGCTAAGGAACCATGCACTGCCCCCGCGGCTCCTGCCTCCGACTGCATTTCCGATACGCGCACGGTCTGTCCGAAAATATTTTCCCGTCCCTCTGCAGCCCATTCATCCGTATACTCTGCCATCGTGGTGGAAGGGGTAATGGGAAAAATAGCGGCTACATCACTGTAGGCATAAGCTACGTGGGCAGCGGCATGGTTGCCATCCATTGTTTTCTTTTCTCTTTCCATAAAACGGAACCTCCTGATGTTTTTTTCTTACCAGCCCCTGACTAAAGGATTTTGGCATACGCCAATGGATAAACAGGGATGTAAGACGGTAAAGTTGTTTGCTTATAATTCCTTAGTATGGGCAGCACAGGAAATAATATGTATGAAAAACAATGTTCGCACGCTGTATGGAAATATATTGCCAGTTGCATTATCTATGCCTATAATGGTAAAAAATAAGAGAAAGCAGGAGGGGACGACATGGAAATCGAAATCAGGCTGCCAGATAAAGTAAAATACATTATAGACAGGATAGAGGCTGCCGGTTATGAGGCATATGCGGTAGGAGGGTGTATCAGAGATTCTGTAATCGGGCGGGTTCCGGATGATTGGGATATTACTGCCTCGGCGAGTCCCTGGCAGGTGAAAGCGCTTTTTAAGCGTACCATAGATACAGGGATACGGCATGGGACGGTTACGGTTATGTTGGAAAAAGAAGGGTTTGAAGTAACGACTTACCGTATTGATGGTGAATATGAGGACGGCAGGCGTCCCAAGGAGGTGACTTTTACCAGCAGTCTGGAGGAGGATTTAAAACGCAGGGATTTTACAGTCAATGCAATGGCGTATAACAGCCATAAGGGTTTGGTGGATTTGTTTGGCGGGGCGGAAGATATACAAAAAGGCGTGATTAGATGTGTAGGGAATCCAGAGGAACGCTTTCAGGAGGATGCGCTGCGTATGATGCGGGCAGTCAGGTTTTCCGCCCAGTTGGGGTATTCCATAGAGGCGGGGACAGCGGCCGCCATACGGAAGATGGCAGGGAATTTGCAGAAAATAAGCGCGGAAAGGATACGGACAGAGTTAGTGAAGCTTTTGGTTTCCCCGCATCCGGAGGATATGAGGGTTTGTTATGAAACCGGTATTACAAAAACAGTGCTGCCGGAATTTGACCAATGTATGGAAACGGTGCAGAATAACCCCCATCACTGTTATACGGTAGGGGAGCATATTCTGCACTCTATGCGCCAGGTGCGGGGGGAAAAGACGCTTCGGCTGGCTATGCTGTTACATGATATGGGGAAACCGCAGACAAAAACCACAGACGAGAAAGGGGTGGATCATTTTCACGGCCATGCCCAGGTCAGTGCAAAACTTGCAAAAGGGATACTGCGCAGGTTAAAGTTTGATAATGATACCATTGATGTGGTGGAAAAGTTAGTGTTTTTCCATGATTATGAGATACCTTCTACTCCAAGGGGGGTGCGCCATGCGATATATAAGGCAGGGGAGGATATTTTTCCGCTGTTAATTGAAGTGAAAAGAGCCGATGTGGCGGGTCAAAGCAACTACCAAAGAGAAGAGAAAGAAGAAAAATTAAAGGAAGTGGAAGAAATTTACCGGGAAGTCCAAAAAAAACAGAATTGTGTGTCATTGCGCACCCTGGCGGTGACGGGAAAGGATTTGATACAGGCAGGGATGAAACCAGGGAAAGAAATGGGGGAAGTTTTGCATAAATTGTTGGAGGCTGTGCTGGAAGATCCGGAGAAAAATACAAGGGAAGAATTGATGAAGCTATATGAATACTTTCTATGATTGGCTCATAAGATAGGATAGGCCGAGTAGAACCGAAAATGGGAGGTATTTATGTGAATGACAGGGCAGCCAGCGTGCTTGAAAATTATGAAATAGAAGTGTTGCGCACCTGGAAAGGGCGCGGTGCGATACTTTGTGAATCGGATCGGGGTTTGTTGATTTTAAAAGAATATACGGGATCAAAAGATAAGATTATTTTTCAGGACGCACTGCTCCGGTGCATCAGGGAGCGGGGATTCCTTGCAGTGGAAAGTATTTTAAGGACCAAAGAGGGGGAACTGACGGTATATGACCAGGATAGGACGCCCTATATCCTGAAAACTTATTTTGACGGGAAAGAATGCAACCTGCGGGAGAAGAAAGAATGTCTGCAGGCAGTGAAAACATTGGCAAGGCTTCACCAGGCAGCTTGTGTGGAATTGCAGGATCTTCCCCCATTCAGGCAAAAAATGGAATCCGGTATGGATAAAGAATATGAGAAGCATAACAGGGAGCTTAAGAAAGTAAAAAAGTTTCTTAAGGATAAGAGCCAGAAGACGGACTTTGAGATGTTTCTGTTAAGCAATTATGACAGTTTCCTAAAAAAGGCGCTTCAGATTGAAGATGAAGTGCATACCAGCCAGACAGAGGCAAAGGAGCCTTCCTGCATGGTCTGTCATGGGGATTATCAATACCATAATATTATTGTGGGTGATTATGGGGGCAATGGGAAGGAGGAAATGGCAGTCATAAATTTTGAAAAATGCATGAGGGACAATCCGGTTCGGGATTTATATTTGTTTTTGCGCAAATTGTTGGAAAAGAACGCCTGGTCACAAGAACTTGGGGTTTTGCTTTTAGAAGCTTACCAGGAAGAAAGGACGCTGTCGCCAGAGGATTATAAACAATTGTATTATCGGCTTTCTTATCCGGAAAAGTTTTGGAAAATAGTAAATTTTTACTATAATTCGGGAAAAGCATGGATTCCAGGACGAAATATGGATAAACTTGAAAAGCTTTTGGCGCAGGAACCGGAGAAAGTCGCTTTTCTTGAAAAATACAGGAGCATTTATGGAGGATAAAAGTATTTTTTGAGCGCTTTTCTTTTTTGCCGTCTTAGTATATAATAGGAAAATACATAAGTTATTTGGAATTCAGATGAGGAGGTTTTCATGCACAGCAGTTTTTTTGGGAAAAAGGGGAAACCGGTGTTGGTGGCAGTATCCGTACTTTCCATATTAACGGCAGGGATGGTGGCAACCGGGCTTTTGGCTGGAAGTGACAGCAAGGGGATGGCATATGAATCCGATTATGAACCGTATGATTCAGGTTTTGTCATTGCCCAGCCCGGAAGTTATGATTCGGCAGACGTTGCGGTGATAAGGGAAATGGATACAGAACAGGGCAAAGTTACTTTAATGAACATTGAAACAGGGAAATATTATACCCTGGCTTATGATGGAACTACCCTTTTTGCGGATAAATACGGCAACGGTATGTCAATTGCACAGATGAAAAACGGCGATATTGTGGATGTAACGTTTCTTAGGGGGAAAAAGAAATTATCCAGTATGAAATTGTCTGAAAGCGCGTGGGTAATGGAGAAGGTGCAAAAGTATAACTTTGACGTACTTAGGAAAAGCGCGGAGGTGGGCAGCGGCATTTACAGTTTGAGGAATAATCTGGTTGTTTCTTCAGAAGGCAAGGATGCGCAATTGGAAGACATTATCCGTGGGGATGTGGTGTCAGTCAGCGGTGTGGGGAACAGCGTATACAGCGTGGTAGTGGAGGAAGGCCACGGCTACCTTCGTTTAAGCGCCAATGATTATCTGGAGGGCGGCTGGATTGAAGTGGGGCAGGCCGTTATCCAGCAGATTACAGAGGATATGCTGCTCATTGTGCCGGAAGGGACTTATGAAGTGCATTTGACGGCCAATGGCATTGATGAAGTCCGCCAGGTGACGATATACAGGAATCAGGAACTGACATTGGATGTCAGCGGCCTGGAACCGGAAGCGCCAAAGATGGGTAAAATTGTATTTGCCATCAGTCCCAGTGACGCCATCGTGCAGATTGACGGGGAACAGGTGGATATTAGCGGCCCTGTGGTGTTGGAGTATGGCGTACACCAACTGATTGTGAAAGCGGACGGCTATGAAACAGTGACCCAGTATATCCGGGTCGGACAAGAATTGGCAAGTATCAGCATCACATTGGAAGAAGAGGAAGAAACAGAGACAGGGCAGACTACAGTGGATATTCAGGATCCGAGTGTAAGCGGCAATTCTTCGGAGTTATCCGCTACGGATTTAAGCTCCTTTAAAATTTATATTCAGTCGCCTGCCGATGTGGAGGTATACTGGGATGGCATTTATAAAGGGCTGGCTCCGGTTAGCATTAAGAAAGAAGCAGGCGTCCATACCATTACGCTGCGCAAGGCAGGATACGTAACAAAGAGCTATATGGTGCAGATTGATGAAGAGGAAAATGACATCACTTATTCTTTCTCCGATTTGGAGCGGGAAAAGGAGCCTGTCACGGTAAGTGGAAACAGCAGCGTCAGCGCAAATAAGACTGTGAGCGGGAACAATACGGATGAGGAGAAAAAGAATAATACGGCAAGCGGTAATGTGCCAGACGGAGAGTAGGAGACGTTATGTGCCAGCGATATACATTGGAAGACTTGATGGAAATTGTCGAAACGTTACGTGGTGAAAACGGTTGTTTATGGGATAAGGAGCAGACACATAGGAGTTTAAAGCCTTATATGATGGAGGAAGCGGCGGAGCTGGTTTCCTCCATCCGCATTTTTGACACGACGGGAAATGCGGAGAATATGAGGGAAGAACTGGGGGATGTGCTTTTCCATGTGGTTTTGCATTCCCAAATAGCAAAGGAAGAGGGACTGTTCACTTTTGAAGATGTGGTGCAGGAAATCAGTGAGAAGATGGTGCGCAGGCATCCGCGCGTTTTTATCAAAGAAGGACAGGCTGGAGAGGCGGATGGGGAAATTCCAAGCTGGGATGAAATAAAGCGTAAGGAGAAGGAAGGCAAGGAATGGATTATATCGCCTTTGCGGGAGGAGCCAGGAGAGCTTCCGGCGTTAGTCCGCGCCGTTAAGGTAATGCGCAAAGCGGACAAGCTGTATGGGGCAGGCAGGGATTACCAAACCAATGTAGAGCGGATACAGGAAGCGGCCGCGGCATTGGCAGATATCCGGCCAGAGGAAGAAGCGGCGCGGTTAGAAGAGGTTATGGGGGATATTTTGACAGGTTTGGCGGATTTGGCAAGGCAGAGGCGCATTTCGCTGGAGCAGATTCTTACCGACCGGACGGAAAGCCTGATTGAACATTATGAGCCAATGGAAAACCCCGAAAAATAGGCGGTAAAGGTATATTTTTCTTGACAAACCATAGGAAAGCGTCTATATATATTATAGACGTTTCAAAAGAGAGACTTCTATAAGAGCAATATAAACTTCAATTTAACAGGAGGAGTTCAACATGAACAAAACAGAATTAATTGCGGCTATGGCTGATCAGGCTGGATTATCAAAGAAGGACACTGAAAAGGCTTTAAAAGCTTTTACGGATGTTGTTGCGGAAGAATTAAGAAAAGATGGTAAGGTACAGTTGGTTGGTTTCGGTACTTTTGAAGTTTCAAACAGGGCTGCAAGGGAAGGGAGAAATCCGCAGAGTGGTGAAGTAATGAAAATTGAAGCTTCTAAGGCTCCGAAATTTAAAGCTGGCAAAGCTTTAAAGGATTTAGTGAATGGATAATTAATGGGAATGTTATGAGATTAGATAAATATTTAAAAGTGTCACGCTTGATTAAGAGACGTACGGTTGCTAACGAAGCCTGCGATGCGGGCCGGGTATTGATAAATGATAAACCTGCCAAAGCCTCTGCTAATGTAAAGATGGGTGATATTATCACGATTCAGTTTGGGAATAAGGATGTGAAGGTAGAGGTGCTGGACATACAGGAAACGGTAAAAAAAGACGAAGCAAAGGAACTGTTCCGGTATATTTAAAATATCCCTCTCATATAATCTATAAGAGATTATACGAGGGGGTTTTTTAATGGAAGATTTAAATGCCGCGAAGCAGCGCACCCATAAATTAATGCTTACCAACAGAAGGACATGTACCATTAGCGGCGTATGTGATGTGCTGTCTTTTGATGTAAAAGAGGTGATACTGGAAACAGACCAGGGGATGCTTATGATTAAAGGGGAAGACCTTCATGTCAGCCGTTTGACTTTGGACAAAGGAGAGGTGGATATAGACGGTAAGATGGATAGTTTCACCTACTCGGAAGTGGCGGGATATGGAAGCAAAGGGGAGTCCCTTTTATCTAAATTGTTTAAGTAGGTGAAGGATGAGTCAGGATATTATTAATGAAGTTTATTTTCTGGGCGGTTCTTTACTGATGGGGATTGTAATAACCTTTGCTTATGATTTTATTTTAATCGGACGGCGGATTGTGCGGCATAGCCTATTTTTTATATCTTTTGAAGATTTCTTTTTCTGGGTGGCATGTGCCATTGTTGTATTTTATATGCTTTATAAGGAAAATAATGGGGTTTTACGGTGGTTTGCAGTTTTGGGCGCTGCAATTGGGATGGCATTGTACAAAAAAGCCGTGGGGAACCGTTTTGTGAAAATGGTTGCCATCCTTATACAGAAAGAAATATATTTGTTGCGAAAAATTGCAGGAATTGTATTTTGGCCCTTTGGCTTTGTTATAAAAAAGGGAATGGCGTTTCTTCATTTTCTTGGCCGGAAGGAAAAGCGTTTTTTAAAATATATGAAAAAGAAGTTGACGGGCTTGCGCAAAGCGCTTAGAATAGTAAGGTATAAGCATTAAATGCCAAGAAGGGGGATTTGATTCAATGGAAAGGAGGTAATATGGCGCGAAGGGGAAGGGCAGCTTACCGTAAGAGGAAACAGAATGGGTTTGGTATGTTGTTGGTATCCACAGTAATTGTCATGCTGCTGGTTGTCGTATTGGTAAAGAGTATTGAACTGAAACAGAAATTAGCCGGATATCAGGCAAGAGAACAGCAATTGCTGGAAGAGATTGAGAAAGAAGAGCAGCGTACCGAGGAAATCAAAGAATATGAGAAATATACACAGACAAAACAGTATATAGAGGAGGTTGCGAAAGATAAATTGGGTCTGGTACATGAAGGTGAGATTCTTTTTAAAGATGATAATTAGGATGCAGATAGCGGTGGATTCCGGTATCTGCATTTTTTGTCGTATAAAAATATTTTTTTTAACCTTTCTTTTGACAAATCCGGAGGGATACGGCGTGTATAATATTTTCTTACAGAAATAGTTGTAAAAAGGCAGTGAAAGAAAAGCAAGGAGCAGGTTGGAAAATGAAAAAGCAGCTAACAGGTGGGGAAATAACTTTTGACAGTGTATTGCCGGAATATGGAAAAAAGAAATTGCTGATGTATGCGGATTCTTTCCGTGACCTGGCCCATACATTTACGGATTCCAGGAAACAGGAAACGGCGGAAGTAAAGGCAGAGGACAGGCAGGAATATTTATGGAAGAGAAGGCTGTTGGAAAACCGCGACCTGATGGCAGAGCATTTAAATGAGATGGCCCAAATTATGACTAAGGTGGCAGAGGAGTCTTATCGGTTTATACATTTGGGGGAACGGAAAGTAAAGCAATTGAGCCATATAATGAAAGAAGCCGGCATCCTTTTAAAGGATATCTGCCTGATGGAAAAAGAGGATGGGCACAAAGAAATGAATCTGGTGATGCGTGCCGGGAAAGGGACGGGGCTGGAAGTGGAGGAGGTAGGCAACCTGCTTTCTGTTTTTTTGAATCTGCGGTTTATGCCGGTAAGGACAAGCCCGGTTTTTATCAGTAAAGAATGGAGCTGTTACCAGTATGTGGAAGAGCCTAAATTCCATGTGCTGACTGGTGTGGCGAAAGCGGTAAAGGAAACAGAGGCGGTTTCCGGGGACAACTATTCTTTTATGGAAATGAAGGAAGGGGGACTGACGGCAGTTTTATCCGATGGGATGGGATCTGGGGAAAAAGCATGTAAGGACAGCGAATTTGTTATAGAATTTATGGAAAAGTTTCTGGAGGTAGGCTTTTCAAAAGAAACGGCAGTGCAAATGATTAACGGCTCTTTGATTGCAGGCGGGGAATCGCAAAATATGTCTACGCTGGATATATGTCAGGTGGATTTGTATACCGGGGTTTGTGAATTTATGAAAATCGGTTCGGCTCCTTCTTACATAAAGCGTGAAAATTTAATTGAGCAAATATCGGCGCGGAATTTGCCGCTGGGGGTATTTTATGAAATGGATATGGAAGTGACAAGGCGCAGGCTGGTGGATGGGGATTACATTATTATGTTGTCGGACGGGATTCTGGATGCACTGTCCCAGGGGATTGGGGAAGATATGCTGCCGGAGATGCTGGGAAGGGTTTCCTTGAAAAATCCTTCGGAGATTGCCAATTATATATTGAATTTTAGTTTGAACCAAAGCAGAGGGAAGGTGCGGGATGATATGACAGTGTTGGTTACGGGGATATGGGAGAATCTGTAGTGCGGTGGGGAACCGCCGTTTTTCAGGGTGGAATCTTGTTTGACTTTTTGAGGGGAATTGGATAATATGGGAAGGAGGGGATTGGCAGCATGTTTTTGTGATAGATGAAGGTGCGGAATGGATAGAGGAAATGGGACAGGAAATAATTCGGAAGGTAAGGGGATATGTGGAGAAATACCGGATGGTTTTGCCTGGGGACACGGTAGTGGCAGGGGTGTCGGGCGGGGCTGATTCGGTATGTTTGTTGCTGTTGTTAAAAGAATTGGCGGAGGAGATGCGGCTCCGCCTTGTTGGCGTTCATGTAAACCATGGGATACGGGGAGCGGAGGCAGAGAGGGATGCGGCTTTTGTTAAAGAGTTATGCGCAAGGTTTGAAGTTCCTTATGTATTGGTGGAGAAGGATGTGAAAGCATATGCCAAGAGAGCGCGTCTGTCGGAAGAAGAAGCGGGACGGGAAGTAAGGTATCGGGCTTTTGAGAGGGTATTAGAAGAGCATATGGGGGGGATGGAAGGGAAGGGGAAGATAGCGGTGGCGCATAATGCCAATGACCAGGCGGAGACGGTATTGTTCCATTTGTTGCGGGGAGCCGGATTGGCGGGGCTTTCGGGTATCCGTCCGGTAAGGGGGCGTGTAATCCGGCCTGTCTTATGTCTGAAACGGGAGGAAATCGAAGCGTATTTAAGGGAAAGGGAGGTATCTTTTTGTATAGATAGGACAAATATGGAGGATACTTATACAAGAAACCGGATACGGAACCATATTTTCCCATATGTGGAAAAAGAAGTGTGCCACGGGGCTGTGGGACATATATGTGAAGCGGCGGAGCTTGTGGCAGAAGCGGAGGAGTATATCCGGCGTCAAGCGCAAGAAGCTTATTTGCGTTGTCTGATGGATGGGAAAAAAGAAGGAGTAGTGGAATTTGATGTGGGCGGTTTGCTGGCGGAGGCTCCTTTTTTGCGCAGACAGGCGTTGCTGCTTGGGCTTGGACAGGTAACGGATGGGCGCAAGGATATTTCGGCCTGTCATATGAAGGAGATGGAGGCGCTTTTGGGCAAGGAAGGCAGTAAACAGCTTTCCCTGCCATATGGGGTGGTAGTGCGCAAAGAGCCTTTGAAAGGGTTGCAGCGGCTGACCATAAGAAAAGAGGAAAAGGAACGGTTGGAGGAAGGGAAGCCAGACCCAATTGGGATACTGATTCCGGGGGAGGCAGAGGTTCCGGGGGTTGGTAAAGTTGCGTTTACTTTATTAGAAAGCGATAGGATGCCTGCAGGAAGCGGGCTGGAAGGCTTTTTTTCCGGAAATTCACAATTTATTCCACAAAAGTCATATACGAAATGGTTTGACTATGATAGAATAACTAAGTCTTTAGTATTTCGCATCAGGGAAAAAGGGGATTATTTTACGGTTCATGGGAATCGGTCAAGGAAGAAATTGAAAGATTATATGATTGACGAAAAGATTCCGAGAGAACAAAGAGATAAAATTTATATTTTGGCGGAAGGGAACCATGTGTTATGGGTGCCGGGATACCGTATCAGTGAGTATTATAAAGTAACGAGGGAGACAAAACATATTTTGCAGGTACAGTTAGGAGGAGGACTTTAAATGGCGGAGCATATCAAAGTATTGTTGTCTGAAAAGGAAGTGGATGAAAGGATTCAGGAAATCGGCAGGCAGATTAGCGAGGATTACGAGGGAAAGAAGGTACATCTTGTGTGTGTGCTAAAAGGCGGCAGTTTCTTTATGTGTGAATTGGCAAAGCGGATTACCGTGCCGGTATCTTTGGATTTTATGTCGGTATCCAGTTATGGAAGCGAGACAAAATCCAGCGGGGTAGTGCGGATTGTAAAAGATTTGGATGAGCCTTTGAAAGGCAAGGATGTGATTGTAGTGGAAGATATCGTGGATTCCGGAAGGACGCTGAGTTATTTACTGGATATGCTAAAAGACAGAGGGCCGGAGAGCCTGCGGTTATGTACGCTTTTGGATAAGCCCGAACGGAGGGTGGTGGATGTCCATGTGGATTATACCGGATTTCAAATCCCGGATGAGTTTGTAGTGGGCTATGGCCTGGATTATGACCAGAAATACCGGAATCTGCCTTATATCGGCGTAGTGGAATTTGATTGATGAGGTGAAAGAAAAATTGAATAATAATAAAAAGAATTTTAATGCATATTTTTTTGTGATTCTTGGATTGATGTTCCTTGCTGCATGGATGTTCCGTGGGTTATCCGGCCAGGAAACGGATTATACAAAAGGGGAACTGACAGAGAATCTGGAAAAGGGCGAGGTGATAGAGGCGGTTATCCAGCCGAATAAAGAAACGCCCACCGGTGTGGCCAGGATTTTCTTAAAAAGCGGGGAAGAGCGCACTCTTTACGTTACGGATATCCAGGGGTTGGAAGAAGAATTGCGTTCTTTTGGATTAGATCCCCAGGTTAGGGATATTCCAAGGGAGAACTGGTTTATGACGAGTATTTTCCCTATTTTGCTTGTGCTGGTGGTGGGCGTTTTTTTCTTTGTAATGATGAATGCGCAAAATTCCGGCGGGGGCGGGGGCAGCGCCAAAATGATGAATTTTGGCAAAAGCCGCGCCAGGTTGACTTTGGACAATAAAGTGACTTTGAAGGATGTGGCTGGGCTGCAGGAGGAAAAGGAAGAGCTGGAGGAAATTATCAATTTCCTGAAAGAGCCTGGCAAATTCACAAAGGTCGGGGCCAGGATACCAAAGGGCGTTTTGCTGGAAGGAGCGCCTGGCACCGGTAAAACGCTGTTGGCCAAGGCGATTGCCGGGGAAGCCAGCGTTCCGTTTTTTAGCATTTCCGGTTCGGATTTTGTGGAGATGTTTGTAGGCGTGGGCGCATCCAGGGTGCGTGACCTGTTTTCGGACGCCAAGAAGCATTCCCCGTGTATTGTGTTTATTGATGAAATTGACGCGGTGGCCAGACGGCGCGGAACCGGGATGGGCGGCGGCCATGATGAAAGAGAGCAGACGCTGAATCAGCTATTGGTGGAAATGGATGGATTTGGCGTAAATGAAGGGATTATAGTCCTGGCGGCGACTAACCGTGTGGATATTCTGGATCCGGCTATCCTGCGTCCCGGGCGGTTTGACAGGAAGATTACCGTCAGCGCGCCGGATGTGAAGGGCAGGCGGGAGATTCTTGGGGTGCATTCCCAAAATAAACCTCTTGCAGAGGATGTGAACCTGGAACAGATTGCCCAGACAACGGCAGGGTTCACCGGGGCGGATTTGGAAAATCTTATGAATGAAGCGGCCATTCATGCAGCTATGGATAACAGGGCTTTTGTAAAGCAGGAAGATATTAAGAAATCGTTTATAAAAGTGGGTATTGGTACAGAGAAGAAGAGCCGTATTATTTCCGAGAAAGAAAAAAGGATTACAGCGTATCATGAGGCGGGCCATGCCATCCTTTTTCATGTGCTGCCGGATGTGGGGCCGGTTTATACGGTGTCCATTATTCCTACCGGGCTGGGCGCGGCAGGCTATACCATGCCTTTGCCGGAAAAGGATGAGATGTTCCTTACAAAGGGCAAAATGTTGCAGGAAATAATGGTATCCCTGGGCGGGCGTATTGCGGAGGAAATTATTTTTGACGACATTACGACAGGAGCTTCCAGCGATATTAAAAAAGCAACGAAAACGGCCCGCCGGATGGTGACAAGATACGGAATGTCAGACCATATCGGGGTGATTAATTATGATGATGATGATGATGAGGTCTTTATCGGACGCGATCTTGCTCATGCCAAGAGCCACAGTGAGTTAATCGCAGGGGAAATTGATCAGGAAGTCAGGGAGATTATCGGGGACTGTTACGGAAGGGCGAAAGCGATTATTGCGGAACATGAAGAAATTCTTCACAGATGCGCCCAAATGCTCCTGGAAAAAGAAAAGATTACAAGGGATGAATTTGAAAGTTTGTTCGATAAAAAACAAGCAGGGCAGGAAGTATCTTTGGAAAAAATATAGTTTTATGCAATATGCATAAAAAGTAAAGTGCAAATTTGTAATATTTGTGAATCGTTGGTATTTACGCCGGATGCAGGGTATGCTATTATACTACTTGTAACCCCCCAATACATTATATAGTTTTTTGCTATACCCCATAAGAAAGAAATACCTTCTCTAAAAAAGACAGCGGTTTTTTAGCTGTCTTTTTTACTTTGCGGGAAAGTCCGTTGGAAGAGGGAGATAAAACAAGGAAAAAACTGCGCATTCAGGCGCATCCATTACCGCCGATAAATAGCTTGAATATCTGTAGGCCATAGTATAAAATGGTACTAGAAAATATAGGGAGACAAATGCATGGAAGCAAACAGATTTCTTGAAATGGAGCAGGAACGCCAGCATTATATTACGGCAATGCGTCCGCTTTTTGACAAAAGGGCTTTATTCAGTGACCTGACAGGGGATTATGTAATTCCGCCGGAACCAAGCGTATATGGGATGATAACCGTGAAATTCCGGACAAAGAAAGATAATGTAGACAGGGTGTACTTTGTCTGTGACAATGAAAAACATATGATGTTAAAGACAGAATCGGATGAGTTGTTCGATTACTATTCCCATTCCGTCCAGTTGGAGAATCGGGAAATCAGTTATTATTTTGAAATACAGTCAGGGAAAATTGTATGTTATTACAATCGGTATGGCGTAAGGCAGGAAGTGGACCAGCATTATAATTTCCGCCTGATTCCCGGCTATCGGACGCCTGAATGGGCAAAGGGAGCGGTGATGTACCAGATATACGTAGACCGTTTTTGCAATGGGGATCCTTCCAATGATGTGTTGACGGATGAATACAGGTATATTGGAGCTAATACGGTAAAAGTGGAAGATTGGGGAAAGTATCCGGCAGCTATGGGCGTGCGCGAGTTTTATGGGGGGGATTTGCAAGGCGTTATGGATAAGATGGATTACCTGCAGGATTTGGGGATTGACGTTATTTACTTTAATCCTTTGTTTGTTTCGCCTTCTAACCATAAATATGACATACAGGATTATGATTACATCGACCCTCATATTGGAAAGATTGTGACGGAAAAGGGGGATTTGCTGCAGCACGGGCAGGTAGAGAACCGGTTTGCAGGAAAATATATCAACCGAGTAACCAATAAGGCGAACCTGGAGGCCAGCAATGAGCTGTTTGCCCAGGTAGTGGCGGAAGCCCACAGGCGGGGGATGAAAGTGATTCTGGACGGTGTGTTCAATCATTGCGGGTCTTTTAACAAATGGATGGACAGGGAAAGGATTTATGAAAACGAAGAAGGGTATGAAAAAGGCGCATATGTGGAGAGGGAAAGCCCATACCATAGTTATTTTGCATTCCATAACGAAGGCGCGTGGCCTTATAACGGGTCATACGATGGATGGTGGGGGCATGATACGCTGCCGAAATTAAACTACGAGGCTTCCAGGGACTTGTTTGAATATGTTATGCATATTGCAAGAAAGTGGGTTTCGCCGCCATATAATGCAGACGGATGGAGGCTGGATGTGGCAGCGGATTTGGGCCACTCGCCGGAATACAATCATTATTTCTGGAAAGAGTTCTATAAGTCGGTAAAACAGGCGAATCCCAATGCAGTGGTGCTGGCGGAGCATTATGGCAATCCCAGGGATTGGCTGCATGGGGATCAGTGGGATTCCATAATGAATTATGACGCTTTTATGGAACCGGTCACATGGTTTCTGACAGGGATGCAAAAACACAGTGACGATTTCCGGAGGGATATGTTAGGAAACGCAGAGAGTTTTTGGGGGGCAATGGCCTATAATATGGCGAATATGACAATGCCTTCTTTATATATGGCGATGAATGAGCTGTCCAACCATGACCATTCCCGTTTCCTGACGCGGACGAACCATGTGGTGGGTAGGACGAATACAGTAGGCCCGCAGATGGCGGACTGTAACGTAAACAAAGCAGTGATGCGGGAAGCCGTCCTCATTCAGATGACATGGCCCGGCGCCCCAACGATTTATTATGGGGATGAGGCCGGGGTAACGGGATTTACGGATCCTGACAACAGGAGGACTTATCCATGGGGACATGAAGACTGTCAGTTGATAGAGTTCCATAGGAAAATGATTGCCGTCCATAAGGAGAACAGGGAATTTTTGACCGGTTCTTTAAAACACATGGAAGCGGACTATAATATAATAGGATATGGGCGGTTTAACCGTCAGGAGCAGTCATTGGTATTAATCAATAACAATGATTATGAAATAACAAAGGAGATATCCGTATGGCGTCTTGGCACGCCGAAAGAGGGTTCTATGAAGCAGCTTATCTTAACTACTGCAGATGGTTTTACAACGGAAGGGAAGGAATATCCAATCGTAAAAGGGAAAGTCCGGATTGTTTTGCCTCCGACTTCCGGAATTGTATTGAAGCATTACAAAAAGCATGGGAAAAACTTTTTACAATTCAGGTAATGGAATACAGGCAGCGGCAAGGTGTATGGGAGAGGGACAAAGATGAAGTTCAGTTGGAAACAAGATGCAAAAAGAGTGGTGGTTATATGTGTTGCAGCAGTGCTTATGGCAGTAAACATTAAATCCTTTGTAAGGACAGGAGGATTGTATCCGGGAGGCGTCACAGGAATTTCCATATTGCTTCAGGCAATATTTGAAAGGTTTCTTGGAGTTGAGGTTCCCTTTTCGGTAATCAACCTGTTATTGAATGCTGGCCCGGTGTATATCGGATTCCGTTTTATTGGTAAGAAGTTTACCTTACTGTCCTGCCTGATGATTGTGATAAACAGTTTTCTTACCGATATTATTCCGGCGCAGATTATTACGTATGACATTTTGCTGATTAGTATTTTTGGAGGAATTATTAATGGGCTTGCCATCAGTATGTGCCTGATGGTAAGCGCAACGTCGGGCGGTACGGATTTTATTTCCATCTACCTTTCTGAAAAGAAGGGTGTGGATGCCTGGAATATGATTTTAGGAGTGAATATTGTTATATTGTGCATTGCAGGACTTCTCTTTGGCTGGGACAAAGCTTTGTATTCGATTATTTTCCAATATGCTTCCACTCAGATTCTGCACATATTGTATAAGAGATACCAAAAGCAGACGTTCTTTATTGTAACGAATAAACCGAAGGAAATATGTGATGTGATTTATGCCGTAAGCAACCATGGGGCCACCATCCTGGAAGGGAAAGGGTCTTATGGGCATTGTGAGCGGAATGTGGTGTATTCGGTGGTTTCGAGGGACGAAGTGAAGAAAGTGGTGCGTGCGGTCCGGAGTGTGGATGAAAATGCATTTGTAAACCAGATGAAGACCGATGAATTGTCAGGGTATTTTTATCAAAAGCCTACGGATTAAATTATATATGCATTGTATTTCCGTCCAAATTCAAGAGACGCAATAGCTGCGTTTTTTGAATTTGGACGTATTTTTTGTTTTTCTTACGATGAAGGATTGCAGTTTTTGGATTTCATTTCCCATTAAGAAAAAATTCTTTTAAAAATTTTTTTCAGAAATGGATTTCAGTTCCTGGATGGCGTCTTCGTAGGACATATGGGGAGTCTAAATCCATTGCCAGAGTTACAGGCGGCACGCCCGGAGTCCAGCCTTATGGCGCCTTTGATTTCATTCTTTGAATGTGATATAAGCTCATATTATTCCATTCCTTATTTACCATAATTATAGTTGAAAAGAAAAAAATTCTAAAAATAAAACTTTATATCATTTTTATTATTATGGTATTACATAAAATTAATTATTTCTGGAAATGGTCGCTTTGATTTCATTTTACAGGGAAGAGTAAAGAAACATAGGATAAAAAATTAGGGTAGTAAATGTGGGAAAAGGTTGGTAAGATAATAAATGAGGTTGGAAGATTAGAGTGTGTTGGATGATGGAGGTTTGGAGCAAAAGAATTGGATATAAAATGGGATGAGGATAGAAAACAGGAAAGGGAGAGAAATTGTTGTAAATGGAGGGCAAGAAGGGAAGAGAGTATACTGTGAATGGAAAGCAGGAGGGGAAGGGAGTATGCTGTGAATGGAAAGCGGAAAGGGAAGGGAGTATGCTGTGAATAGAAGGCAGGAGGGGAAGGGAGTATGCTGTGAATGGAAGGCAGGAGGGGAAGGGAATTTGCTGTGGATGGAAAGAAGGAAAGGGAGAGAGTTTATTGTGAATGGAAAGAAGGAAGGGGAGAAAGTTTATTGTGGATAGAGTACAGGAAAGGGAGAGGGGATTGCTATGGATAGAAAGCAGGAAGGAGAGAGAGGGTCTGTTTGGGATGGACAGCAAAAGCAGGCAGAGTATACGGTAAAGGATACGGCTTCGGGGCAGGTAAACGCTTTGGCAGGAGAAGTAATGCAGTTGGCGCGGGATCAGATTATCGTAAATATGCGGTTTTTAGATGTGGCTTTATCCCGGTTGAAACAGGAGCCGAAGTTAGGGTTTGGAGGAGCGGCGGCAGATGGGGGAAGGCTGTGCTATGACCCGGTGTGGCTGTTGAAACAGTATAAGAAGGAGAGAGATTATCCGGTCAGGCTGTATTTGCATGTATTGCTCCATTATGTATTCTATCATAGTTTTGCTTATGGGGAGAAAGAGCAGGAATTATGGGATTTGGCGGCGGATGCCGCGGTGGAAAACGTGATACTGGAAATGGGGCTGCATATGGCGGTTTTGGAAACCGATGCGGAGGCGCGTAATAAACTGCATTATTTGAAAGAGGATGTGGGAGTCCTTACGGCAGAACGGATTTACCGGTATTTGAAAAATAATCCGGTTTCAAATAGGGAGCGGGTCAGGTGGAGCCGTTTGTTTTGCAGGGACGCCCATGTATACTGGCATGAACAGGAAGAACTGTCTATTACAGAGGAACAATGGAAGAAGGTCAGTGAGAGGATTAAGGCGGATTTAAAGTCTTTTTCCAAAGATAAAAACCGCTCGGAAAGTCTGGAGAAAAATCTGGCGGAAGCAACGAAGGATAGGTATAATTATGCACAGATTCTGCAGAAATTTACAGTGATGGGGGAAGATATACAGGTCAATGACGACGAATTTGATTATATTTATTATACGTATGGCCTTTCAGAATACGGAAATATGCCATTGGTAGAGCCTTTGGAGTATAAGGATGTAAAAAAAGTGAAGGAGTTTGTTATAGCTCTCGATACGTCGGCATCCTGCCGGGGGGAGACAGTGAAGGAGTTTGTCAGAAAAACTTATTCTATCCTGAAAGGGACGGAGAATTTTTTTCAAAAAATAAATGTGCATATTATTCAGTGTGACAATGAGGTGCAAAGTGATACGAAGATTACCGGAGCGGAAGATTTTGACGCTTTTATGAAGGAGGGCAAATTAAAAGGGTTTGGTTCTACGGATTTTCGCCCGGTTTTTGCATACGTGGAGAAGCTGGCGGCAGAGGGGGAATTTGAGAATTTGAAGGGGCTTATTTATTTTACGGACGGCTATGGGATATATCCGCCGCAGATGCCCGGATATGATACGATTTTTGTTTTTTTGGATGAGAATAATCAGAGGCCGGAGCTTCCGCCCTGGGCGATTGGAATAGTATTGCAGGAGGAGGATTTCCTGCAAGGGACAGATGGCTGAGGTACGGTCTGGCATAGGATAGAAGAGGATGGGAAGAAGGAAAAGGTATGGATATTAAGAAAGCAAAGGATTACATCAGGAATACTGTGGATTTGTATTTAAAAAAGGATTGTTTTGGGGAATACCGGATTCCGGTGGTACGGCAGCGTCCTATATTTCTTTTAGGGGCGCCAGGGGTGGGAAAAACGGCAATTATGGAGCAGATTGCACAGGAGCTTGGGATTGCCCTTGTATCTTATTCCATGACGCATCATACGAGGCAGTCGGCTTTGGGGCTTCCTTTTATAGAGGAAAAGGAATATGAGGGATTAAAGTATAAGGTGTCAGAATATACGATGAGTGAAATTATAGCTTCCATCTATGATGTGATGGAAGAGAGCGGCATTAAGGAAGGGATTTTGTTTTTGGATGAAATAAACTGTGTTTCAGAGACGCTGGCTCCTTCCATGCTGCAGTTTTTGCAGTATAAGGTCTTTGGCAGGCATAAGACGCCAGAAGGGTGGGTGATTGTAACTGCGGGAAACCCACCGGAGTATAATAAGTCGGTCAGGGAATTTGATGTGGTAACGATGGACCGGCTGAAAGTTTTGGAGGTGGAAGCGGATTACAATGTATGGAAGGAGTATGCGGGAAACCAGGGGATTCACAATGTAATTACCAGTTATCTGGAATTAAAGAAAGAGCATTTTTATAAAATAGAGACGACTGTAAAGGGGCGTTCCTATGTAACCGCCAGGGGATGGGAGGATTTGTCCCAGATTCTTTTCCTGTATGAGGAAGAGGGGTTGATGGTGGATGAAACGCTGATTGGCCAGTATTTGCGCAATGAACATATTGTAAAGGAATTCAGCGCTTATTATGACCTGTATCATAAGTATAAGAAAAATTATCATATAGAGGAAATATTGGACGGGCATCTGCCAGAGGAGGCTTTAGTCCGGGCTAAGGCCGCTTCCTTTGATGAGCGGCTGTCTTTGCTTAGTATGCTGTTGGATAAGATACTGGGGGAAATCAGGGAGAGGGTGGATACGGCGGATTATTTGAATGATTTGGTCATTTTGCTGAAATCATTGCGGGAACTTTCTGAAAAGGAAGGGGATATGACGGCTGTGACACAACGGCTGGAGCAGCAGACGCAAGCTAAGAAGAAAGGGCTGGATGCCTTGCGTAAGGCCAATGCCCTGTCAGAAAGCGACAGGAAGAAAAGGAAGAGTGTGATTTCTTTCCTGGAACAAGCCAAAAAGGAATTATACGTAGGTGATGCACGGACTGCGCAGGAAGCGTTTGCCTGGCTGAAACGGAAATTTGAAGCGGAAGTCGCCAGTATGAAGTCGGGGACGGAAAGGACGAAGGAAAGGCTGCATGGCCTGTTTGCATTTGTAGAAAAAGCCTTTGATGAGGGAAATGAAATGTTAATCCTAGTGACAGAGTTGACGGTAAGCGCTGCCGGGGCGCGGTTTATTGCTATGTTTGGCTGTGAGGATTATGAGAAGCATAATGCGTCTTTGCGGTTATCTGACAGGCAGGAGGGCCTAATGCAGAAAATAGAGAAGCTGGATTTGTAACATGGCGGCTGACGCTGTAAGTTTGTATGGGAGAACAAAGCTTTTTGCCTGGTGGGGCATTGGACAGGCGAAAAAGAGAGAAAAGAAATTGCTGAGGTTTTTAAAGATGGAAAGACGAAAAGGAACATTGGAAACTTTAGAGGGAACCATTGGTTATATGGTAGAAGATGGGAAACGGGTCACAATTACGGATTACAGCGGGACAGATACGGAAGTATGGGTGCCGGAGGAAATAGAGGGGGTCCCGGTACGGGGTATAGCAAAAAAGACTTTTTTAAGCCGGAAGCAGTTACGCAAGGCAGTATTGCCTTCCACCATTGAGGAAGTTGGCGATTGGACATTTGCCTATTGTACCAATCTGGAAAGTATATGGCTGCCAAAGCGGGAAATGAAACTTGGAAGCCGGATTTTTATGGAGTGCCCGAAGGTGGGGTGGATTTATGCTTACAGGCCCGGAATAGGGAAAGAGGAAATTGGTGGGAAACCAGAGGAGAGGAAGGATAGGGAGGGGCAGTGCGCTACATTGCTGGCTGCCAGTGCAGGGATGTTAGATACAGAGTATTTGATGAATCCGTTGGAGGCTGGCACGGAAAGCTGGATCCGAAAGTGGGATGCCAGAATGAATGCGGTGATGGAAGAAGAGGACAGCGAAGGATATACGAAAATGATTTTATGCGGTGAGGAAGACTATGGCAGCAGTCTGGAAGAATTTGTAAAAAACAAAAGGAAAGGAAAAGTAAAACTGGCTTTGCTGCGGTTGATGAACCCGATTGGTCTGGCGGAAGATATGGAAGAAAAGCTAAAGGCATATGTGGCAGGGCATACGAAGGGGTGCGATACGGAGGAAAGTTGGGAAGTGATACGGACGGAGTATGGGCATAAAAAGGAATATATGCAAAAATTTGCAGAAATTGGCGGTGTGACGGAAGGAAATTTTGACGCTATTTTAAGGGATATGCCGGACGAGTATGCTGAGATGAAAGCTTTTTTGATTCAGTATAAGGCACAGAAAATGGAATGCAGGGATTTTTTTGCCGGGTTGGCTTTATAAATGCAGGGAGGAATAAGGGTATGGAAGATGAACGTTTGATAGAAGATATTTTAAGGCATTTGGATGGAGAGACACAGATGGGGGTAGTGCGCATGAGTGTGGAGATGGATGAAACCAGCGATAAGAGGGCAGAGGTTTCCCATAAGTGCTGCAATATGTACGGCAGGCCGGCAAATGAAACCGTTGGGCTGTTAGATTGTTATACAGATTTAAATGCCGGTAGGCCGGATAATGAAAAATAAGGGCTATACAGTTTTGTGCAAATAAGGATATGGAAACGGAAAAGGAATGTGATAAAAGAATGGAAGTAGAGATTGGGAAAGTAAAAGATATTGTGGTAGAGGCCGGAAAATTATTCCAGGACAGAGAGGCAGCCGGAAACGCCAGAATGAAAGGCATAGCGGATTATGTGACGGAAGTGGACATGGCTGTACAGCAGTTCATTTGTGGAAAATTACAGGAAGTATATCCGGGCGCGCAGTTTATGGGGGAAGAGAAAAGCAATGAGGAAATTGATAAAACAGGGCTGGTGTGGATACTGGATCCGGTGGACGGCACAACAAATTTGATGCATGATTACAGGAACAGCGTAATTTCCCTGGCATTGATGGAACGGCAAAAGATAGTGATGGGTATGGTGTATAATCCTTACAATGGAGAACTGTTTTGGGCGAAAGAGGGGAAAGGAGCTTACCGGAACGGGCAGGCCATCCATGTCAGTGACGTGGCAAAAATGGAGGACAGTCTGATTTCCATAGGCACTTCGCCATATAATAAAGAGATGGCGAAGGAAAACTTTGCCATATTCCAGTCTGTTTTTCAGGACTGTCAGGATATCCGGCGCACCGGATCGGCGGCGTTAGATTTGGCTAATGTAGCCTGCGGGAGGATTGAAGGGTATTTTGAGCGTGGCTTGAAGTTGTGGGATTTTGCGGCAGGGATGTTGTTGGTCCGGGAAGCGGGGGGATTGGCGCTGGATTATTATGGCGAAGATGCAGGGACAGGGAATATGTCGGATATTGTGGCGGGAAATGGGAAGATTCCTTTGATATTGGTAGAAAGATATCTTTGTTAAGGGTAAAGGGGAATTTGGGGTGAAGGTTATGGATTATGGCAGGCAGAACTTTTTGTTCTGCCTGGATGGAAAGTTATAGGTCATTTAGTTTGCAATCGCTTTCTCTTTCAAAGGTGAAATTGGTTTTGGAAAAATATTTTGGAGAAATTTAAAAAAGTGGTTGACAAATGTATATTTTATGTTTATAATAGCTATTGTTGAGAGACAAGATAAATAAAATATATTCTATGCGCGAGTGGCTCAGTTGGTGGAGTACGACCTTGCCAAGGTCGGGGTCGCGGGTTCGAGTCCCGTCTCGCGCTCTTTTAATGAGGCGGAAACGTTGATAAATACAGCGTTTCCGTTTTTCTTTGTGTCTGCAAATTTGAAGACAGTTGAAGACAGTCTATAAAGCCTGTGATATGAGGTGGCATATTTTTTATATTCCTCTGCCAATACTGCCGAGATAAACAATAAAAAAGCGTCGCAGTATTTTTCTTTCCTACACCGTTCAAAATACAGAGCCACGAATCCAAGTACACACCAGATTTCCTTTTACTTTCCCATTTTAAGTATGATTGAAGCAACAACAATCTATGTTGAAAAATTAGAAAAAGGTATCTTGATTGTAAAAAATGTTCCCAATGCGGCGAGGAATTTTTTTCAATGGCAATTATGAAAGAAATTGAAAAATTAAGCAAACAGGCAGAAAAAATTATCAGTGAAGTTATGATTATTGATTACAACAAAGCGGCATAAAATTCAAAGCCGTAAATCCAGTTTTACATTTTTTTGGAGTAAAAATAAAATTATATTCCGTAATGAATGTAAAAAAGAAGGGAACGGACATTGAAAATCTAAGTTAATGTCATAAGGGAAATTGGGGAATGAGGAAAGAATAGGATGCAAGGTGGAAGAACTTTCCTTGCATCCTTAACTGTCCCAAAATAAATAGATTATTTTCCCTTTTTTTACTATGCGTGGCATATTTTTTTCTTTTTTATCTGGTGGGAACGCAGCGTGTTTAAGGCATCTTCCCGCGCACGGTCATCGGCTTCTCGTGCCGCCATAACAAGATCCATTTCATATTTTGTGAAAGAGGACATGGCAGTTTCTCCATTGCCTAACAGGTAATCAACAGTAACATCAAAAAATGCGGAAAGTTTCAAGAGCATCTCAATAGATGGCTCCCGTTCGCCGCGTTCATATCTTGCATATACGGTTGCAGAACACTGTATTCCGTCGGCGACGGCTTGTTGGGTCAGTCCTTTCAGTGTACGGATTTTTTTTAATTCCATATCAACACCCCCACTTTATTATATTTCCATTTTGGTATAGCTGATATATCCGAGTTGGTCATTTTGTAATTGACATATAACCGTTTTGGACTTATTATATAACCATAATGGATATATGGACGGATGAAAGGATGAGTAGATGAGCCCAAGGGGAGATTTTATGGAAAAGAAAGACATATCACAAAGGGAATTGGTAGATGTATTGGTGAGGAAAAAGTAGGAAATGGAATAGTTATGGCGCGAAGACGGTTGTCTGCCGGTTTAGTGAGGACGAAAGAGTCGAAAGGGTAAAACTGTGACTTATGGAGGAAGGGGATGGGATGTAAGATTAAAGTGGCTGGTTATGTGAAACTGGCGAAGTTGTGGGAGAAAAGACGGGAGGAAGCTATACGGTACCACCAGAAATATTATTTGGATAAATTTCCGGTTAATGGGGAATTTGAACTGGTGGGAGTTTTTGTGGATATAACGGGCAATAAGCAGACAGCAAAGCGCATGGAGATGGTCAGGCTCCTTAAAAGCTGTGTCAATGGGGAAGTGGAGTGCATTGCAACCCAGACAAGGGGATATCTGGCGGCGAATACACAGGAGTTTTGTTATTTGGTAAAGATGTTGCTTGATATAGGGATATATCTCATCACGGAGGATGAAACATACCATATAGACACCATCAGTGATATAGATGGGCAGAAAGCGGCGCTTGATAAGATGGCGGGAGATTTTATTGGCCTGGATTCCGAAAGGTATTTTGCCTGGCGGGAAAAAATTGAGAGGGAGATAAGAAAAATTTAGAAACGTGCGGGAAGTGAGGCGGCGCTATGAATAAGCATACGGAAAGGCATTCAATAAAAGAACTGGGAGGAAGGGACGAAGTTGGCAAAGATGTTAAAGAGTTCCAGGAAAAAGGACGGGATGTACGGAAGGAGAATATCCGCCGGAAGGTTTGGAATGCAGAAGTGACGGAAGGAACAATTTTGCGCAGGGCAAAGCCAAAACCGTCTATTCTGGAGGAAGGAAGCAAGAGAGTGGCAGTATATGCCAGAGTCAGCACCAAGAGTGAAGAACAGGTTTCTTCTATAGAAAACCAGACAAGATATTATACTGAAAAGATTGAGCAGACACCTAACTGGAATATGTATAAAATATATGCGGATGAGGGAAAATCCGGCGTTTCCATAAGGAAGAGAACAGAGTTTAGGCAGATGTTAGAGGATGCCGCTGATAAGAAGATGGACTTGATTCTTTGTGCCAGTGTGTCACGTTTTGCAAGGAATGTCTCAGATTGTATGGAGCAGGTGCGCAAGTTAAAAACGGTCAATCCCTCCCATCCTGTTGGGGTTTATTTTGAAACCGAGAATATCTATACACTGGATCCGGACTGCGGGCAAATGCTTTCCATCCATGCCATGCTTGCGGATTGGGAATCAGCCAATAAGAGCCGGAGGATGATTTTGTCTTATGACCAGAGGATATGTACGGGGCAGTATCCCGTATCGGATTTGCTTGGTTATAGACATACGACGGAAGGCGGATTGGTGATAGTAAAAGATGAGGCAGTGACGGTAAGGTTTATTTTCTTTGCGTATCTGATGGGGTATTCCTTGGGTGAGATAGCGAATATCCTGACAAAAAAAGGGAGAAAAACCCTTATGGGAAGGACGGATTGGAATGAAGATATGGTACGCAAGATCATGTCTAATGAAAGGCGGTGGGGTGATTTGGAAGCTAGGAAGACAATAGTGGTTGATTATATTAAAGGTAAGCGTGTGAAGAATACGCAGATTAGAGATTCAGCTTTTGTCCCCAACCACCATGAGGGCATCGTTTCAAGGGAAATTGCAACAGCGGCAAAGATGGTATTGTCAAGTGGCAGAGGGCTTGTTGGCGGTGTGCCGGATGCTGCAGTGATAGAGAGGGGGGCCTTAAAAGGATTTGTAAGTGTAAATCCAGTTTTTTATGGTGTGAATAGAACTGTATTGGAAGAACTTAGCAGAAGTGTGCATTCTGAGGAAGAATATGAACGGTTGAAAAAGGAAGCGGAGATTATCAATGGGGAAGCGCACAGCGCTATATTATCAAAAGATTTTACGGGTTATTACGTCCCTTATAGTGCGTTTTTTATAGGGAAAGATACGCCAACGCTTACCTTGACGCGTAGGCAGATAAAATTCAACAAAAAATGTCATGAGAAACTAGGAGGCTGTGTTTATATAGAAATACTCTGCCATCCTATGCTGCAGGCTATTATGATTAGGCCCTGTGAGGAAGGGATGGGCAATGCTATCCGGTGGGAGAGCAGCAGGGGCAGAATTCAGGAGGGTATTTCCGCCCATGCTTTTTGTAAAGCGGTTTATGATATGATGGATTGGATGCCGGAGTATGGGTTCCGATTCCGCGGCGTTACAAGGGAAAGGGGAAGCCGGAAAGCAATGGTATTTTTCCTTGATGAGCCACAGATACTTTTAGATGGAAGAATGCGAGAAAGGGCAGAAGCATATAAGGATGGAATTACGTCAGAATATATACCATATAAAAATAGAGATGTTGGAAGGGGAGGGATGACTTATCCTGACCGAAGGAGGAGGGACAGGATAATTGATACCCTTACAGAGAATGATATTTCTGAAAAAGGGATTGTAATGGATAACCCGTTGATAGGCAGGATTCCCACGAGGGAAGAGGTCAGAAATGAACTGGAAGGACTGCTAATGTCAATGTAAAACGGAGGTTATGGGATGGAGCGAAAAGGGATGATACAGGATGCCGGGGCAGTAGGGGAAAAGCGGAAAGGGGAAGTCTATTCCTATGGCGACCAGGAGTTAATCCGTCAGCTTGTAAAGTCAAGGATGGCGCAGAAATCCGAGTTGGAATATGAAAATCTGGATGGCTATATGCTGCCGCCCCGCACGCAGTTTTCTATGCTCAACAAGCCTGCAGTCAGCATCCGGTATGAAAGGATGATATTTAATATGGCCTGTATCAGGCTTTTTGAGAGTGTGGAATTTATCCTGCCACTGGTGCATCCTGGAAAGAAGCGTTTGACTGTGGTGATGTGTGCTGAGGAAGAAAGCGCCTCGGTTGCTTGGGCGAGGAAAAGGCAGAAGGATGCTGTATGGGTGAACAAGAATATCACTTCGCAGGATTTTATCTTTAACTTATATAAAATGATGGAATGGAAAAATGACTGCCGCTATAAAGTTCTTGGAAGGGTGGCAAATTCCAATCAGGGTCTTGTGCTTGTATTTGAACTGGGTGAGGCCATTATGTTTGCGTCAAAACCTATAGAGATAGTAAATAAAGAGACTGGAGAGGTGAAGAAGAAGCAGGTTAAATATTATCCGGATGTTTATAAAGACTGCATCGGACAGTCGTATAATGATTATGTTGAAACAAGGCAAAGGAATTTGTTTGAATATTTGGAGGAATATATGGGACAGACTTATTCAGATAAACAACAGAAGACGGCAGAAGAGATTACTGCACAGAAAGGTTATGTGCATAAAGATATGCCTGACGGTATAAAAAGAGAACTTCCTGTGGCACAGTACAGGGGATAAGGGGTGGAGGCAGGGTTATGATTAATGGAAAAAAATCAAAAGGCAGTGAGGAATGTGGGAAAAAGGCTAAAAATACAGTGAAACTGGATGTTTCCATTTACGGTCGTGAAAGCATGATTAATATTGGAAAGGATGTGCTGCGTGTGCTTGGAGCCCCGGAAAACATCTGCTTAAAAATCAATCAGGGAATGGATTCTTTTGTCGTAATGCCATGTGAAGAAAAAGATGCTTTGTCTTTTCGTGTGCCGGATGATTTTATGTTTAACAGTGGCAGACAGATGAAAGTTACAAGCAGATCTTTTGTGACAGGTCTGTTGGCAATGAATAATTTAGGAACAGATTGTACATATAAGATTTCAGGGACTTATTCTGAAAGGAATAATGCTGTAATTTTTAATATGTCGGATGTACGCAGGTACGGGGTTATGGAGGCAGAGAGGAATTGAGGCTGTCTATTGTACACTGAGATAAGAAAAAATGGTAAAGTGGAAATTAAGGAATTATTAGTAAAAATAAAGAGATAAATAATCCATCCTGTTTCATTTTTGAATTATGGGTGGATTTATTTTTGCGTTTTTTAGGGCAGTTATTTATCTGCTTATACAGGGTGAATCTATTTTAAGTATATTTGTTTGGGAAAGGCAGCCCTATTCCATCTTAAAAGAAACTTAAGAAAATCTTAAAAGAATGTGGATTTCTGGAAATTTTGTTTTTGAAGAATCCCGTATTTACGGGCATTTGCGGTAATGTGGCATCTGGAAAAATATGCAGTGTTTTAATCTACTAGTGACAAGCTAGTGATAGTAAAAAGCCCTCCCGAGGAGCCGGCAGGAGGGTTATATTAATTCTATGGCCTGTCGGAGTTCCTCTATATCCTTATGCGTATAAGTACGCGTGGTGAGTGACTTGGAAGTGTGGCCAATCAGGCGGTCAATGCATACCTGGTTGGCCCCGGCGCTGTCCAGCAGTGACGTAAAGGTGTGGCGGCAGTCATGGGGGGTGTGGTAGGATGTTACGCCAATGGACGTAAGGGTCTTTTTGAACAGCTTAAGGTAGGCCGGCACGCTTATGGGGGAGCCTTTGGACAGGAAGAGGGCATTTTCCCTGTTCCCTGCCAGCCTGTTTTCCACGAACCCCCGTATTTTGGAGTGTATCGGGACAATGCGGTTTTTCCCGGATTTGGTTTTAAGCCCTCCCCGGAATGCACCTGCCTGCAGGTCTATGTCGCTGGCTGGCATTAGGATAAGCTCCGAAATCCTCCATCCGGAGTATATGTATATCAGGACGCTGTCCACCCATGGCTTGTCTTTATTTGCCCATAGGGTTTCCAGTTCTGCAGCAGTGAACGGCCCGCCAGGCGCATCATCCTCCTGGACGGTAATGGCTGCAAAGGCCGAATACCCCGAACTCGGCGTGTTCTTTATTTGACTTAACTATATTTATTTAAGTTTTGCGCAAATACACGCCCATTTTTACTTCAATTACATCAATTATTTTGGTTTACTGATTTTCTGTTGCCAAAATGTTGCCATCTTTTTAATATTATATTGTTGGTTTTACTTTGAATAAACAGCATCATTTCTTGATAGAAGATACACACAATACTGATTCATACTGATACCTTCTCTTTTGGAATGCTCTGCCAATAGGCGATGTAAGCTCCGAGGTAATCTCAATTTAAACTGACCAGAATAATCTTCCAAGTTGTCTGGTTCATTAATCTTAATCCCATCTTCAAGTGCGGCTTCAATCCATTCCCTCTTAGCATCTGCTGCATTTGCCACCGCTTTTTCTACTGTTTCACCACAAGTAATACATCCCGGCAGATCGGGATAAGAAACCACAAAACCACCTTCATCCTTATCCTCCACAATCTCCATCCGATAAGACATTGTCATATAGTCATTCAGCGTTTTCATCGTTTCTTTCCTCACTTTCTACGATCTGTTTCACCATCTCAACATAAACTTTCTTAATTGGCTCATGCTTTGGTATCGTAATTGGCATACAACCTTTTTTTCTAAATGTATAATGACTGCTTCCACTTCTTGGGGCATTCATCTCATATCCATAGCTCTCTAACACCTTACGCAATTCATCAAACCGAATATCTTTTGATAAAGTGCAAATACGTGCTAATAGTTTATCCCACTTTGACATTCTGAATACCTCCTATCTATATTATATGTGGTGTCGTATTTGGTGTCAATCATTTTGTATATAATTTTCTGGCAACAAAAAATTTTTCAAATAAGCCTAAATAAAATAACCTGTGTAAAATTTTTCATCACTCGAACTCCTCGGCGGATAGCTTGAACTGGCTGTTTTTCCCTTATTTTTCAAGCATTTATTATCCATATTATTTAAAAATTGCTCTCGTTTTTGTGCCAGTCAAAATTTTTAGAGCCAAAATAGAGCCAACTTTATTGCCCATAATCAGTTCCAAACAAGGCATGAAGTACATAACATAAACTGCCATTTACATTGAAAAGTTTAATGCAATCTTCCTCTGAAACCTCTCTATCTGTCATTCCATGCATAAGCCAATTTCTTTCCATGAACTGTGGTTTTATTCCTTTATCAAAAGTATAACCACTATTATAAAAAGATTCTATAAATCCATCTAAAGATGGGATTAGCAGTAACGTGTCTATATATCTACTAATAGGCTCTATTCTATCATCGCAGTAAATTTGAGTTATTTTATCTGAAATTGAATCTTTAAAATATCGTGTAGTTTTATTCCTCCAATTGTCAATTGGACATTTTCTAATTTCTCTTTCTAATAATGCCGACAAAACCAAAGCACAGCTAAAATACAATTTCTTATCAAATAAATTTTCAGCTTCCGTCCACCAGTTATATTTCTCTACTTCAAATCTTGTATATCCCCTTATATGATTTAATAACTGATAGTTATTATAGACAAAAAAATCTTTTATCTTCTCTCCTTTCCCACTTTTCAGTAATTGATACCATGTTTCATACCAAGTTTCATCATTATTAGGTTCCCAAAAGGGAGAAATAACCCACCCATTCATCCCTAATTCTCGACATTTATTTCGTATCCCATTTGAAAAATCTATATCTATGCCTATATCCATCAAAAGTTCATTTTGTTTTTTTACTCGATCTTTTCCGACAAATTTATAATCAACCAGACTACTAAACATATACTGTGAATCTAACACCTCACCCCTCCTATCTTCTGTTCCTTTTGATACCCTTCTACATTGTGCTAAGGCAATGTAATACTGTACCAATAAGACGATATGTAATTTCTTGCTTCATACAACAAGAAAATTTTTATAATATATACAGGGAATTATCCGTCATCATCTTTTTTGTTTCAAGCCCCTATAAATTAAGCAACTAAGACAAAACAATATCTCTACATACTTTATCACGGAATGCCAACCCAAATTTAAACTGCCCTTATACTTTCCTTTCTTACTTTATCTTTATAAGAAGCCTCAAAAAATTTCCAGTTAAATATATCAAAAAATCTAATTCTTCTTCGTTAGTAGAATCATCATGTTTTGCATGTTCATTATTGTATTTTTCATAATAATCCAATAATTTTATGAACATATTTCTTACTTCCACAGAAATATTCTTTTCTGATAATTTTTTCCCCAATATATCATGCTGATTCTCCAAAGACTTGCTATTATTCAAGTATTGTTTCAAAAACAATTCTAATGACAATCTTAAGCAATCAACTACCTGTCTGCAATTTTGTCCCTTAAGTGTAAGTTGCAATGCCTTTTCAAATTGTTCTTTCGCTTTATCATACTTACTTAACCAATTTAAAATATCAATTACTAACTTTTCATCCAAAAATCTTTCACTTGCAGGATAGAATTTATATCCTGATGATGTACTGCAAATAACTGCATTGACTCCTGATAGTTTTAAAGCAGATGCAATATCTCTGACAAACCAGATTTGTTTGCAATTATCATCAGATGAATAACAACTATTGGCAATCAACTCCAAAATTTGTAACCAGATATACAGATTAGATTTGCTTTCCTCAATATCTATTGCTTTTAACACCGCATTCAAAT
Organism: uncultured Lachnospiraceae bacterium; assembly: GCA_910578405.1. Taxonomy (GTDB): domain Bacteria; phylum Bacillota; class Clostridia; order Lachnospirales; family Lachnospiraceae; genus Kineothrix. The sequence continues at coordinate 30,742 of CAJTQO010000037.1, forward strand.
CAGAATTAACAAAAGACAAATTTATCTTATCAACAAATGGATAAGCAACCAAATCAAAAATTTCTCTTGAATAATAATTTATATCATACCTATCATTTCCTATAACACTTACAATAGCTGATAAAGTACGGTTTTTAAACGCTTTTAAACTCTCTTTCCGCATTTCATATCCGAATCTATAAGCAAAATTTTCTTTTATCTCTATTATTTATGAAGTTTTGGCTGTTGCCTCAACCTCTTTAACCTTTTTTCTTGCCATAAATATTCTCCCCTATATCATCAGCACTTCATAAAGCACTGAATCGAATAATTTCATTCCTCCAAAACCATTTACAATTAATTCAAAATAGCTAGAGCAGGTATTACCTGCCCTTATGCTTTTCTTTCCTTTTCTGCTGTTTCAGTTCAAATTGCCGCTGTTTTTCCGCTTCCCGCTGTTCTCGGCTCACAATCTTTCGTTCAGTTTTTAACTGCTCCTGCTGTAATTTCAAAACCTGTTGCGATTTTGTTCCTATCCCTGTATTCTGTACCTGTTTCCGCACTTCACGTTGTACTCGTTTAGGATTGCGACCAGCTTCTTTTACATTAGTTGCCACAGCCGGACTAAATCGTAACCGATAGTAATTTTTCAGAACGAAATCATAAATCTCGTAATCTTTTGGTTCTGCTCCAAACGTAACCTTGCATACAGATAGCTTACCATCCGATACACGTTCAAACACTCCCACCCAAAATGGTTCTTCAAAAAATACTGTCAACTTTCCCGATACTTTGTCCATGACAATTCCTCCTTAAAATAATTGTAATGAACAAAGAATGGACGACCCTAAGGAGGGAGGGCTACTTACACCAAATCGGTGCGACTGGACTACCTACCAGTTCTGCAAGTTTGCCTTGCGTTGTGTTTTTATCTTTGCACCTATATATTACCACATAACCGCCTATTTTTCCATAAAAATGGGTAATTCGCTTGATATTGCTAACTGTCACATTACTATTTCCCTTATCTACATTAACTTACATGGTGCTAGCACCATGTTCATATCGTTAATAAGAGAATATATTTCCATATATACCTCTACGAAATATCGCATCGAAAATCACATTTCTGTTTTCAGTAAAGAATACATCTTCATGTCAATGACTTTCCCATTCTTCACAGCATTACTTCTCAATGTACCTTCGTACTGAAATCCTGCTTTTTCAAGCGCCCGGCAAGAAGCAGCATTATACGCAAACGGTTCTGCATAAATACGGAGAATATCGCTTTTGCAAAAAACATATTCACAAATCTGCTTTACTGCTTCGGTCATAATGCCCCTGCCCCAATATTCTTCCGCAACATAATATCCTAATTCAGCAGTCTGCCTATGTATGTTTTCCTGCCGGAAAACCCCGATACTTCCAACCACTTTGTTATCTACTGTAATTGCAAATGCAAAAGTATCATTTTCATTTGCAGAGAGCATAGAAGAAATATAGTCCGCTCCATCTTGTTCTGTATAAGGATATGGTAATCCGTCCCGAAGATTATCTTGTATCTTTCTATTGGAAAGAGCCACTGCTAAATCTTTTGCATCTGACAATTTCCATTTTCTTATATTGCATTTCATTTTATACCGCCTTTTATGTACGTTGACACCAACTAATTTTTAAGTTTTTTCTCCATAACTTCATAGACCAGCTTCACATCATTTTCTAACTCATAAATTCCATGCCCTACAGTTTTATAACCTCTATGCTCATATAAAAACACTGCTGGAAGTGAAGCGTCTAAAACAGCAACATCAAATTTTTTTGAAATTTCCATTTCCAAACAATCCATAATATACGATCCGAAGCCTTGCTTCTGATAAGTAGGCAGCACATATAATCCCGTAATATGATTATTATCAAAGCAGCCCGTTCCAACAATCGCACCATTCTCAAATAATACGCCCATATTTCCAGACGCTATACCATCTAAAATATGTTCTTTACTATGATGTTGGCAAAAGAAATCCACTACCCCTTTGGGATAATACTTTGCATATACCGCTTTAATCGTTGTATGTAAAACATTATAAATCGCACTCGCCATGTCAGAAGTCGCCGTTACATATTCCATACTTTCCTCCCAAAATATCTAAATAAATTTTTCTATAACCACCTATATTACATAATACCATCATGTTAAAATCATTACTAAAAAATTTATTCTATCTTTCTCGCAATATAGGAATTTATCTGCCTCTCAAATCCTTTGCCATACACAATGATTCTGGCATATTCACATATGGAGCATAATTGGGAATAATATCAAATCCCAATTTTTTATATACAGCACAAGATTCAGCTAATAACTCTCCTGTTTCAAGAATCATCCTTTTATATCCCAATTCCATAGCCCACTCTATCAACAAGGCAACAAGTTTACTCCCTATCCCCCGTCCTTGATATTCAGTATGCACAAACACTCTCTTTAGTTCTATATTTTCTTCATCATACTTTCTTATAGAACCACCGCCAACCACCTTATCATTTTCATAAACAACGATTGCTTCTTTTATTTCATCTAGCTGGTTATATTTCTTGTATTTATCTCTCTTTATCATTTTTCCCACACGCCTGTCCAAATCAATATCAAGAAGTCGGCAGTTTTCTATAAAATCTTTATTCCTGCCGTCTGTTCTAATAAAATCCATTAAAATCACCTCCACAGCTCAAATTGATAAGTTAAATTATACCACGTTCATTCTCCATTTGCCATAAAAATGTGGAGCATAGCAACCGCCACGCCCCACATTTTTTATCGCTCCAACGCTCTCTCTATCTGCTGTTTCTGCCCTTTTAAATCATTCTGCTTCTCATACAAATTATTGCGCTCTTTACAAAGTTCTTTCATGCGTTCCAACTGCGCCCGCACTCCTTCCCGACAATTCGGCTCTATCTTTTTGTATTCCCCGGTCAGATTGCGGATTGTATTATTGTTTTCCTTTATCTGCTCCGACAGGCATACCCAGTCTATCAGATTTTACACTTC
>CAJTQO010000038.1 GCA_910578405.1 uncultured Lachnospiraceae bacterium
GAGGAGAAAGGAATTCAAAAGGGAAGACAAGAAGGAAGACAGGAAGGAATAATAGCTATGGTATCAGCATTAAAGGATTTACAAATTGCAGACAGCATTATTCTGAATAAAATCCAGGAAAAGTTTCATTTGGCTGAAGAAACAGCAAAAATGTATTTGTAAGTATAACAGGCAGAGCATTTACAGGTGCTCTGCCTTGTTTGACAGAATAATATAGGGCTAATTTTCGCACTTGGGCATGTTGTGGAGAGCCATATCACAAGTAAGGGCGAAATTATGTGGAAGCGCAGAAGATTCAGGGAAAAAGTATATTGTACAAAAGCTAAAGATTTATAGGATAGAGAAAATGGATAAGTAGAATAAAGACAATTGACAAGGGTGGGTGGGGTGTAAATGGATGAGAAACTGAGGAACATGACTTCAATATATATATAACAAAAGGGGATGAAATGCTATTGCTTTTCCGGCAGCACGGCAGTGTTGTGAGCGATACATGGGTTGGGTCTGCAGGAGGCCATTTTGAAGAGAATGAACTAAACACCCCCAAAGCCTGTGTATTGAGAGAACTGAAAGAGGAATTAGGAATGCTCCCTATATGGTAGACAATGGAAATATCCAAAAACTATCATATGAGGAGCATACCTATGTCTAAAAGAAAGCACACAAAAGAATTCAAGCTAAAAGTATTGAAGGAGCATGAAGAGGGAGCCTCATTCTACTCCCTTGAGAAAAAGTATGGCATCACATTAGGAGCGGTAAAGCGATTAGAACTCTGCATTCCAAGCACGAGGAGATGATTTCCTTTGATAACGCCCTTTTAGCGGATTTGGGCGCAAAACCAGTCTTCCATTCTGACAGGGGCTGCCAGTACGCTTCCAAAACCTTTCGGCAGAAAATAGTTGATGCCGGAATGCCCCAGAGCATGTCAAGAGTCGGAAGATGTATTGACAATGGTCCGAAGCGCCACATTGGAAATATAGGAACCCGATGATTTACTTTTGGGCCTTGATATGCTATACTATCAATGCTCAGCTTGCTGAGCGCTCGGTAGTAAGGCTCTTTTTTTGAAAGGAGCTTTTACTATGGGAAAAGACTTAAAAGGAAAGGAACTTAGTGTTGGGATAAGTCAAAGTCTGGCGGATTCTATGTTGGTAGATTTATCACCCAATATGGACAATGGAAACAGAAATAATTCCGTAAACTGTAAGAGTGCAGACAGTGGCTGGTGGATTCACAGTATCAGGACGAGTATAGTAATCTGAATTTTCCGGAAGAAATGACGGTAAAGGCATGGTTTGATTATTGGATTAGTATGAAAAAGCGAACGGTACGCCCGAACACGGTAAGAAATTATGCAGAGCGTTATGGGCGTGACATTGACCCTGTGATTGGAAAACAGATTTTGTCAGAAGTAAGACCGATTCAATGTCAAATGATTAGGAGCCGGATGGCAGATGAAGGGTATCGTACATCTACTATTTATCAGACAAGAATAACATTGTTTAATATGCTTGATTATGCGTATCAGAACGATGTGATTATGAAAAATCCTTGTAATGGAATGGTGAAATCTGATATTGGAAAGCCCACTCAGAAGAAAGAAACGCTGACGTTAGAGCAGCAGAGAAGGTTTGTAAGGGGAATAGTGGGAAATGCATACGAGCGCCAATATAAATTTTTGCTGCGGACAGGGCTTGGGACCGGGGAACTTGTAGGCTTGAAATGGACAGATATTGATTTTGATAACCGCACCTTGATGATTAGCCGTTCTATGGAATATCGCCACTCTATCAGAGAATGGAGGGTCAGAGAGCCTAAGAGTAAATCGGAGTATCGGTCAATTCCGTTGACGGATGAAACAATAGATATGTTGCGGAAACAGAAGAATCTTGAAGTCAAGGTAATTCCAATGGAATGGTTGAAATGTGTTTTCCTGCGCCGTAAGGGAACGCTGGTTAAAAACAGCACATATGACGCTATGTTATTTAAACAGTGTGACAAGATAGGAATTCCGAGATTTTCCATACATGTATTGAGGCGTATATTTGCCACTAGATGTATCGGGAGTGGCATGAAGCCAAAGACATTGCAAACAATGCTTGGGCATTCCAATATTGGTATAACAATGAATCTGTATGTTCACACGACAGGAGATGAAAAACATAAGGAAATTGCAGCGTCTCTCAGAGTGATGTAATATCTGAACCGCGCAGTCCGAAAACGTTTGTTTTTACGCACGTTGGCTTTGCCAACTAAAATTTAAAATTGGTACTCTGATTGGTACTCGAAGAAATATAGAAATTACGAAAAGCGCCTATTTTAAGGCGTTTTAAAGGAGGTATACAGAAAAATGAAACTAGGCATCGTAGGTCTGCCCAACGTAGGCAAAAGCACTTTATTTAACTCTTTAACAAAAGCAGGGGCGGAGTCTGCCAATTATCCGTTTTGCACCATCGACCCGAATGTAGGGATTGTGGCAGTGCCGGATGAAAGGCTGAAACTATTAGGGGATATGTATCATTCCAAGAAAGTGACGCCGGCGGTAATTGAATTTGTTGACATTGCCGGTTTGGTAAAGGGGGCGTCTAAAGGGGAAGGGCTGGGGAATCAGTTTTTGAGCAACATCCGGGAAGTGGATGCCATTGTGCATGTAGTGCGCTGCTTTGAGGATTCCAATGTGGTGCATGTGGATGGGAGCGTGGCTCCGCTGCGTGATATTGAGACGATAAACCTGGAACTTATTTTCTCCGATTTGGAGATACTGGAACGAAGGATTGCAAAGACTTCCAAAGGGGCCAGGATGGACAAGGCGCTGGCGAAAGAGCTGGACCTTTTAGAGCGTATCAAAGCGCATCTGGAGAAAGGTGAGTTGGCGCTTACATTTGAGACGGAAGATGAGGATGAGCTAAGTTGGTTGGCGTCTTATAACCTGTTGACTTATAAACCGGTTATTTTTGCCGCCAATGTTTCGGAAGAAGATTTGGCGGACGATGGGGAGAGTAACGAGGAGGTTATGAAGGTCAGGGAATTTGCGGTAGGGAACGGCAGCGAGGTGTTTGCAATCTGTGCGCAGATTGAACAGGAAATTGCAGAATTGGATGAGGAAGGGAAAGCTATGTTTTTGGAGGATCTTGGTTTAAAGGAGTCAGGGTTGGAGAAGCTTATCAAGGCAAGTTACCATATCCTGGGGCTGCATAGTTTCCTGACAGCAGGGGAAGATGAGACGAGGGCTTGGACAATCAAGCTCGGCACGAAAGCGCCTCAGGCGGCGGGGAAAATCCACACGGATTTTGAACGGGGTTTTATCAAAGCGGAAGTCGTTCATTATAAAGATCTTCTGGAGCAAGGGTCTTTGGCGGCAGCGAGGGAAAAGGGGCTGGTTGGCATGGAGGGGAAGGAATATGTAGTTAAAGACGGTGATGTGATTCTCTTCCGGTTTAATGTGTAGCGGGATGAACGGTTTCGAAAATTAAATATATCGCTTACTCATTCATACAAAGATGGGAAACGTTATACTGGACAGGTTTGTTTCGTATCCTGTTCATAGATAGAAGCAGATGGCGGAAATGGATAAAACACTAGATATAGTATTAAGGAGGAATAATCAAACAATATATTGTTTATATGAAAAAAATACGTTTTGCACAATGCTGCAGGGCGTTTTTTTTATCTGTAAAATCCAAAAATCTGCTTGTCAAACGAACCGCATTAGTATAGAATTGAATTAAAAGTGGTGGAAAGTGGTGCATAGTGGAATGGAGTGGCGGTAAAGTGGAAGAACTGTCCCACGAAATCCCTGATAGGCATCCGGCTGCTTTTTGGAACGGCGGGTGAGCTTTATGTTTATGGGAGAATACAACCACACCATTGATACAAAGAACCGGCTGATCATACCCTCGAAGTTCCGCGAAGCGCTTGGCGATGAATTTGTCATAACGAAGGGTTTGGACGGCTGTCTGTTTGTGTACGACAATGATGCATGGGCTGAATTTGAAGAGAAACTAAAGGGTCTGCCGCTTACAAACAAAGAAGCAAGAACTTTTGCCCGTTTTTTCCTGGCTGGAGCGGCCAGCGTAGAGGTGGACAAACAGGGGAGGATACTTGTGCCATCGGTTTTAAAGGAGTTTGCAGGGATAAGTAAGGATGTAGTCCTTGTAGGCGTGGCGAGCAGGATAGAGATCTGGAGCAAGGAACGGTGGGAAGAGGCTTCTTCCTGTGAAGATATGGAAGACATTGCCGAGCATATGTCTGATTTGGGGCTTGGAATTTAAAGTACATATCGGAAGTTTTGGAGGAGATGGATACTTGCATGGAATTTAAGCATACCTCTGTATTATTGCAGGAAACAATCGGGCAGTTGGAGATAAAGAAAGACGGGATATACATGGACGGAACCCTGGGCGGCGGCGGCCATGCTTTTGAAGTGGCAAAGCGGTTGGACGGCGGACGGCTGGTAGGCTTTGACCAGGATGGGGAAGCGGTGGAAGCGGCGCGCAGGCGGCTTGCGTCTTTTGATGATAAAGTTACGGTGATACAAAGCAATTACTGCAATGCGGTAAATATTTTAAAAGAAATGGGAATAGGGGGTGTGGATGGAATTTTGTTGGATTTGGGGGTTTCTTCTTACCAACTGGATGCTTTGGAAAGGGGATTTTCCTACAAATACGACACAGCGCTGGATATGCGGATGGACAGAGGACAGGCTTTTAGCGCAAAAGATATTGTAAACGGATATTCTGAGGCAGAGCTGTTCCGTGTCATCCGGGACTATGGTGAGGAAAAGTTTGCGAAAAATATAGCGAAGCATATTGTGGCGGCAAGAAAAGGCAAACCAGTGGAAACCACAGGGGAACTGAATGAAATCATCAGGGGGGCCATTCCGGCTAAAATGCGCCAGACAGGGGGACATCCTTCAAAGAGGACATTTCAGGCGTTGCGGATTGCGTGCAACAGGGAACTGGAGGTTTTGCAGGAGTCTTTAGGAGAATTTATTGCCTTTTTGAACCCGGGTGGGAGGCTTTGCATTATTACTTTCCATTCTTTAGAGGACAGAATCGTGAAGAGGGCTTTCCGTGAAAAGGAGAATCCCTGTGTATGCCCGCCGGATTTTCCGGCCTGCGTATGCGGGAGGAAGGCGGAAGGCAGGGTAATTACGAGGAAACCGATACTTCCCGGTGAGGAAGAACTGGCTGAAAATAAACGTTCCAAGAGTGCGAAACTTAGGGTATTTGAAAAAATGGCCGGGGGTGGGTGACAGACAGCCGCCGTTGGCAGAAAAGGGAAAGTGTTATGGCTCAGTATAGAACAACGGGACAAAAGAAAAGGCAGCAGGCATACACATCTAGGACGGCAAAGGGCGGCGTTTATATCCAGGGCAATACGGCAAGGCAGTTAGAAGAAATCTATGAACCGCAGCAACGGCGCAAAAAAAAGCACACGGGCAATACAGTGCGCAAGAACAGGGAAAAAGCCCGGCATATGAATATGGGCTATGTCTTTTTCCTGTCGTTGGCTATGGTTGTGGCAGGGTGGGTTTTGATTGGCTATATCCGTCTGCAGGCGGATATTACCACCAGCATCAAAAATATATCCAGGCTGGAGAGTAAGCTGAATACCATGAAACTGGATAACGATGAGGAATACAACCGGATTACGAGCAGCGTGGATTTGGAAGAGGTAAAACGGATTGCCATACAGGAGCTTGGAATGCGCTATGCGGAAGAAGGGCAGATTATTACTTTTTCCGGCAAAGGGAGCGATTACATGAGACAGGTGGCAGACATTCCGGATTAATGCAGTGTGGCGTTTCAAAAACGATTTGAGACATAAGGAGGAAACAGGCGGTTAGAGACGGGCGGGCGTCAGTGGAACGGAAAAAGGGGGAATGGTGAAGCGGGGAGATGTGTGACGGAAACAGCAGGATAAGTACAGAGAGGAAGGGATAAACTTTGGAAGGAATCGTACATAACCGGCAAGTGGGGAGGAAACGGAACACAAAGTTTACGTTGAGGATGCAAAAGAAGCTGGTAGTGCTTTTTATATTGGTGCTGCTGGCTTTCGTTGGATTATCCGTGCGTCTGGTGCTAATCAACCGGGACAATGGAGAACAGTATAAAAAACAGGTGCTTTCCCAGCAGACCTATGACAGCAAAACCATTCCGTTCCGGAGAGGGGATATCCTGGATCGTAACGGTACGAAGCTGGCGACCAGCGAAAAGGTATACAATGTGATATTGGATGCAAAAGTTATGCGCGCCAATGACGGAGTGGCCATTGAACCAACGATAGATGCGGCGCAGAGGCTGCTTGGGCTGGACGGCGCTGAAATACGCAGACGGTTGGAGACAAACCCGGATTCTTCTTATTATATTATGGCCAGGCAGTTGACGTATGAACAGATTAGCGCATTTAAGGAACTGCAGGCAGATGAGGAGAATGGGGCAAATATCAACGGTATATGGTTTGAAGAGGAATATAAAAGGCGTTACCCCAATAATAGTCTGGCTTGTGACGTCATTGGATTTACCAGAAGTGACAACCAGGGGTTGTATGGGTTGGAAGAATATTACAATGCAGTAATGAGCGGTACGCCAGGGCGGGAGTATGGCTACCTGAACGGTGACGGTTCACTGGAACGGACGACGATTTCCGCATTGGATGGCAATACGATTGTAACAACCATTGATATCAATATACAGAAGATTGTGGAAAAATATTTAAAGAAATTTGATGACCAGTATAAAAATAATTTTACAGAGCGGAACGGGAGTAACAATACCGGTTGCATTATTATGGATGTTAATTCGGGTGAGGTGCTGGCTATGGCCAGTTATCCGGTGTTTGACCTAAATGATTACCGTAATGAGGAAAACCTGTATGGAATGCCTTTGGTAAATGAAGTAGGGAACTGGAAGCGGGGCGAATACATTACAGAAGAGAATTTTGCATTGCTGACGGATGAATTAAAAAGCCAGCAGTTCAATGCGCTGTGGAGGAATTTTTGCATCCATGACACCTATGAACCGGGTTCTGTAGCCAAGCCTTTTACGGTAGCGGCGGCTTTGGATACGGGAAAAATCAATGGGAACGAATATTACACATGCAATGGTTCCAGGGAAATCGGAGGACACGACATCCATTGCCACAATACATATGGGGACGGTTCCCTTTCCATAGGCGAGGCGGTGGAGAGATCATGCAACGTGGCTATGATGTACATTGCAGAGACTACGGGTATCAGTACATTTATCGACTATCAGCACATTTTTAATTTTGGGCTGAAGACTAATATAGACCTGGCCGGGGAATCCCGTACAGCCAGCCTGGTGTACGATAAAAACAGCATGGGCCCTACGGAACTGGCGACCAATTCGTTCGGACAGGGATATAACGTGTCCATGATACAGATGATTACGGCATTTTGCTCCTTGGTGAATGGCGGTAATTATTATGAACCTCATGTGGTAAAGAAAATCATCAGTCCAAGCGGCGCGACAGTGGAGAACATTGAACCAAGGCTCTTAAAACAGACGGTGTCGGAATCCACTTCCGCTAAAATCAGGGAATACTGCAACCTGGTGGTAAGCGGCCCAAAAGGAACCGGGAAATCAGCGCGTCCGGCAGGCTATATGATTGGCGGGAAGACAGGGACGGCCGAAACGCTGCCCCGTAAGAATGGGGAATACGTGGTTTCTTTTATGGGCTATGCCCCGGCGGATGACCCACAGATAGCGATTTATGTAGTGGTGGACAGGCCCAATGTGCCACAGCAGGACGATGCCAAACATGCGACTCGCTTGGTTAGGAGTATTTTGACAGAAGCGCTTCCTTATATGGGCATTTTTATGACAGAGGAATTGACGGATAAGGAACGGGCGGAGTTGGAAGCATTGCAGGAAGAAATTATGACTCCGGTGGCTCCGGCGGAGGAAGGGGAAGAAGGAGAAGGCGGCGAAGGCCAGGAAAGCGATGGCAACGGCGAATCCGGCGCAGATACGGAAAGCGGCGGGAATGGCGCAGGGGGAAATTCCGGCGATGCTTCAGGAGGAGGCGCCAGCCCTGGACAGGGACAGCCGGAAGGAACTGGAGGGGAAAGCAATGAGGGCAGTGATAATGGCAATGGCGGAGAAGAAGACGCCAATAGGGAGGCGTGGAGGAAGTTCCCCATTGACCCGGAAACCGGTTATGCCAAGGATCCCAATACCGGAAATTTGGTAGATCCGGAAACAGGGCATGTATTTAACAATGACAGCAGCGCTCCGGCGGGGCTGGGCGGCGAAACGGGCATCCGCACTGTAGACGAGAAGAGTCCGTTTTAAGAGGATGGGAAACTGGAATTTAGTAATAATCGTTTTATGCAAATAATAGATTGTAGTAACACCTTTTAAGCAGGTACGCAATCTATGCCATTGAAACAAAAGACTTATATACGTAAAAAGATAGTAGTGGCTTTTTTCCTATGCAGTATTTTATTCCTGTTATTGGGCGTGCGGCTGGTTTACCTGATGGTGGTGCGCTCCGAATACTATACTGAGGCGGCAAAGGAGCTGCATGAAAGGGAAAGGAAGATCAAAGCGGCCAGAGGGAGAATTATAGATTCCACAGGGGCAGTGCTGGCGGACAACCGGACGGTATGCACCATATCGGTGATTCATAACCAGATTAAAGATCCGCAAGAGGTAGTAAAAGTGCTTTCCAGAGAATTGGAACTGTCGGAAGAATATGTGGCCAAACGGGTGGAAAAATATTCTGCCATAGAAAGGATTAAAAGCAATGTGGATAAGGCTACGGGGGATAAAATCCGGGAATATGATTTGGCTGGGGTGAAAGTGGATGAGGATTATAAGCGGTATTATCCATATGAGACGCTGGCGTCAAAAGCGCTTGGCTTTACCGGGGGGGATAACCAGGGGATTATTGGGCTGGAAGTCATATATGAGGAATATTTGAAGGGAAAAGAGGGAACCATCCTAACTGTAACGGATGCAAAAGGCGTAGAAATAGCGGAGGCTGGGGAAGAACGGGTAGATCCGGTCAATGGGAATGACCTGCATGTCAGCTTGGATATCAATATACAAAGCTATGCTACACAGCTTGCTTTGCAGGCAATGGAAACTAAGCAGGCAGACAGCGTTTCCATCCTTGTGATGAACCCACAGAACGGGGAAATTCTGGCGATGGTCAATGTGCCGGAATTTAACTTGAATGAACCTTATGCCTTACCGGAGGGAACGCCGGAGCCGGCAAGTCAGGAGGAAAAACAGAACCTGTTAAATCAGATGTGGCGCAATGGCTGTATCAATGATACGTATGAACCAGGCTCTACATTCAAAATAATTACAGCGGCGGCCGGACTGGAAGCCGGAGTGGTGACAGTGAATGACAGGTTTAGCTGTCCTGGTTATATTATGGTGGAGGATAGGAGGATTCGCTGTCATAAGGTGAGCGGACATGGGGCTGAGGATTTTGTGCAGGGGACGATGAACTCCTGCAACCCAGTGTTTATTACGGTTGGGATGCGGATTGGGGTAGACCGTTACTATGATTATTTCCGGCAATTCGGCCTGATGACAAAAACGGGGGTGGATCTTCCCGGTGAGGCAGGGACGATTATGCATAAAAAAGAAAATATTGGAGCAGTGGAGCTGGCGACGATTTCTTTTGGCCAGTCGTTCCAAATCACTCCAATCCAGTTGGCCACCACCGTATCTTCCATTATTAACGGAGGAAACCGGGTTACGCCGCACTTTGGCGTGAAGATAGTGGATAGTGAAGGGAATGTGAAAGAGACGCTGCAGTACGATGTGAAGAAGGATATTGTATCGCCGCAGACTTCGGAAACCATGCGTTATATCCTGGAGCAGGTGGTGGAAAACGGCAGTGGGAAGAATGGTTATGTGGAGGGCTTCCGGATTGGAGGCAAAACGGCTACCAGCCAGACATTGCCAAGAGGCAGCGGACGTTATATCGCTTCTTTTTTAGGGTTTGCGCCTGCCGATAACCCACAGGTATTGGCAGTTGCCATTATCAACAATCCACAGGGGGTTTACTATGGAGGGCAGATTGCAGCTCCTATTGTGCGGCAGTTATTTGAAAATATCCTCCCATATCTGGATGGAGGAGGGGAAATACAGCAGTAATAGCGCAGATACAGTAACAACCAGTGTATATCGTTTGGGAAATGTCCGGGACGGTGCTTACATATGGATTCAGAAAGGATAGGAGAGTAAGATGAATCAGACAGTGGTTATGTCGGTAGTGATTTCTTTTGTAATAAGCGTGGCGCTTGGCCCGGTGATTATCCCTTTTTTAAGGAGGTTAAAGGTGGGGCAGACGGTTAGGGACGATGGGCCGCAGACGCATTTAAAGAAGTCAGGCACACCGACTATGGGCGGCATATTGATTTTAATCAGTATTGTGCTTACTTCCGTTTTCTTTGTGAAGGATTATCCGAAAATTATGCCGGTATTGTTTGCCACGCTGGGATTTGGGTTGATTGGTTTTTTGGATGATTATATCAAAGTGGTGCTGAAACGTTCAATGGGACTGAGGGCTTGGCAGAAGATGCTGGGACAGATTGTGGTGACAGGGGTATTTGCCTATTATATGGTTCGGTATGCGGAGGTGGATTTTGCTATGAAAATCCCTTTTGTAAAGGAGGCGTACCTGGACTTTGGCATATTGAATCTGCCGGTTCTGTTTATAGTAGTGATTGCCACGGTAAACGGGGCTAATTTTACAGACGGGCTGGATGGGCTGGCAAGCAGCGTCACGGTGATGATTGCCACGTTTTTTACGGCTGTGGCGGTAGGGACGGCCAGTGGCATGGAACCCATTACTTGTGCAGTTGTCGGTTCACTGCTTGGTTTTCTTTTGTTTAATGTATATCCTGCCAGAGTGTTTATGGGAGATACCGGGTCGTTAGCGTTAGGCGGTTTTGTGGCTTCGATTGCATATATGCTGCAGATGCCTTTATTTATCCCGATTGTGGCGTTAGTATATGCAGTGGAAGTGGTTTCGGTGATGATTCAGGTAAGCTATTTCCGTATGACAGGCGGGAAAAGGTTTTTTAAAATGGCGCCCATCCATCATCATTTTGAGTTGTGCGGATGGTCGGAGACACGGGTAGTGACAGTGTTTACTGTGGCGACGGCGTTGTTATGCCTGGTGGCTTTGAGCGGGGTTTGATGGCTCAATTAACAGGAGAATATTGGGGCGCAACAATAAGATAAAGGGTAGATAGGGCGAAGAATAGGAAAGAGGTTGGATGTTATGGCAGTTAGGGAGTGGGAAGGGAAAAGGGTATTGGTGATTGGCTCTGGTTTGAGCGGAGTGGGGGCGGTAAAGCTGCTTTGTGCAGTGGGCGCCTGTCCGGTGCTGTTTGACGGGAATGAGAAGCTGGCTGTAGAGGAAATCCGGGGGAAATTGCCGGAAGGGCTGGAGGTGGATATCGTGGTCGGGGAGCTGCCGGAGGAGGTCAGAGTTGGCATTGAGGCAGTGGTGCCAAGTCCTGGCGTGCCGGTGGATTCGGAGTTTGTGGAGAGCTTTCGGAAAAGGGGTGTGCCGGCGCTTGGGGAGGTGGAGCTTGGGTATCTGTTTTCCAAAGGGAAGTTAGTGGCAATTACGGGGACGAATGGGAAAACAACGACGACTTCACTGGTAGGGCAGATTCTGGAGGAATATTTCGGGAATGTATTTGTGGTAGGGAATATCGGGAAGCCGTATACGGAGTCGGCGCAGAAGACATCGGAGGAATCGGTGACGGTGGCGGAAATCAGTAGTTTCCAGTTGGAGACAACGGAGGCGTTTAGGCCGCAGGTATCGGCTATCCTGAATATTACGCCTGACCATTTGAACCGTCATCATACAATGGAAAATTATGTGGCAGTGAAAGAGAGGATTGCGGCAGGGCAGACGAAGAAGGATGTGTGTGTGCTGAATTACGAGGATGGGTATACCAGGGATTTCGGGGGCAGGTGTCCGGCGCGTCCGGTATTTTTTTCCTCTCAGAGAGAGTTGGAAGAGGGGGTGTATTTGAAAGGGGAGGAGATTTGGAGGGCTTGGGATGGCAAGAAGGAACGCCTGATGAATATTCATGAAATGAATTTGGTGGGGATGTGCAATGTGGAAAATGTGATGGCGGCTATTGCCATTTCTATGTGTATGGATGTGCCGATGGACAACATATTGGATACGGTGCGGAGGTTCCGGGCTGTGGAGCATCGGATAGAGTATGTGGCGACGAAGGCTGGGGTGGATTATTATAATGATTCCAAGGGGACGAATCCAGACGCGGCGATTCAGGGGATACGGGCAATGGAGAAGCCTACGGTGCTGATTGGCGGTGGTTATGACAAGGGCAGTGTGTATGATGCATGGATTGAAGCTTTTGAAGGGAAAGTAAAGTATCTGGCATTGGTTGGACAGACGGCGGAGCAGATAGAAGCGTGTGCGAAAAGGCATGGGATGGAGGCGGAGAAGATTTTCCGGGCGGAAAGCTTCGAAGAGGCTATGCGGGCCTGTACCTCACATGCAGAAAAAGGGGATGCCGTATTGCTCTCCCCTGCCTGCGCCAGTTGGGGAATGTTTACCAACTATGAGGAAAGAGGACGCTGCTTTAAAGAGTATGTCAATAGCCTTCCAGATTAAAGCGGGTGTGAATTAGAGCGATGTGAGGATACAGAACTAGAAATAAAACAACATCCGAAAATCCCACGCCAGGAAGGGAATCGTCCCATGAATAAGGGGGGATTCCCTTCCAAGGGAGAGGCGTGGAATATGAGGATGCAGAACTAGAAATAAAACAGCATCCGAAAATCCCACGCCAGGAAGGGAATCATCCCATGAATAAGGGGGGATTCCCTTCCAAGGGAGGGGCGTGGAATATGAGGATGCGGAACTGGGAATAAAACAGCATCCGAAAATCCCACGCCAGGAAGGGAATCATCCCATGAATAAGGGGGGATTCCCTTCCAAGGGAGGGGCGTGGGAGGTGAGGATGCGGAACTGGAATAAGGAGTGAATGCGATGGCAGGTATACGGGTAGAGATGCGGGCGGGAAGGAGGGCTCAGGCCAGGGCGGAACAGACCAGAAGAAGACAGGCGGAAAATTTCTTTGACTATAGCATGTTGTTTATCGTACTGTTTTTGCTTGGGTTTGGGCTGGTGATGATTTATTCTACCAGTTCTTACAGCGCAGCGATGCAGCATGAGGGGGATTCCACCTTTTTTTTGAAGAAACAGGCGTTGGCTACGGTGTTGGGGATTTTTGTCATGATGTTAGTGGCAAATATCCCTTACCATTTCTGGGAACGGTTTGCTTCCCTTGCTTACATAGGTTCTGTTGTCTTGATTTTTATGGTTAAAATCCCGGCGTTGGCATACAGCGCCAATGGGGCGACGCGGTGGATTAAGGTAGGGCCTTTGACAATCCAGCCAGCGGAGGTGGCGAAGCTGGGAATGATTCTTTTTCTTGCAAGCATGGTTTGTAAAATGGGTAGGGGGATTAGGACGACAAAAGGTTTTTTCACCATATTGCTCGTTCCGGCACCAGTATGCGTTATGATTTGGAAAGTGACGAATAACTTAAGTTCCGCTATTATCGTATTTGGAATTGCCGCCCTTATGCTGTTTGTATCCAGTCCGGAATATAAGAAGTTCGTGATTATGGGCCTGGCTGGTCTTGCAGGGGTGATTGCTTTGATTTTCCTCATTAGAGGGATTGCGGCTTCGGAGGATATGGGCTTTCGTTTTGCGCGTATCTTAGCCTGGCTGGATCCGGAAGCTTATGCCAATGGAAAAGGATTCCAGACGCTGCAGGCGCTTTATGCGATAGGCTCCGGCGGCATTTTGGGAAAAGGGCTGGGACAGAGTATGCAGAAACTGGGATTTTTGCCCGAGGCGCAGAATGATATGATTTTCTCCATTATCTGTGAAGAGTTAGGGTTGTTTGGAGGAATTGCGGTAATTTTGATGTTTTTACTGCTCATCTGGCGTTTTATGGTCATTGCCAACAATGCTCCCGATTTGTTTGGGGCGCTGCTTGTGGTTGGCGTAATGGGACATGTGGCAATCCAGGTAATTCTAAATATTGCGGTGGTGACGAATACCATACCAAATACAGGGATTTCCCTGCCATTTATTAGTTACGGCGGTTCCGCAGTGTTGTTTATGCTGGCGGAAATAGGGCTTGTGCTGAGCGTGGCAAGGGGGATACGGTTAAAAGATTTGTAATAGGATTTGTTGGAAATAACAAGGAAGAACCAGTGAATGCATAGATGCATATAGATAGAATAGGTGATATTATAAAAAGGACAGAAGGTGGATTATTGGATTCTATTCATATCTATGGCGGAAACTTACTGAGAGGGGAAACCAGGATACAGGGGTCAAAAAATGCGGTACTGCCGATCCTGGCAGCCACGTTGCTGATAAAAGGTTCTTGCGTAATTAAGAATTGTCCACGTATTGCGGATGTTTACCATATGCAGAATTTGCTGCAGGGGCTTGGCTGTCCGGTCAGTTGGGCGGGCAATACAATAACGGTAAATACAGCACAGGCCAACGATAATCGCATGTCCGGGGAATCGGTGACAAGAATGCGCTCATCCGTAATGCTGTTGGGCGCTATGCTGGGGCGGATGGGAGAAGCCGTAATGTCCTATCCTGGAGGCTGTGTGATTGGCAAACGTCCCATTGATATCCATCTTACGGCGCTGCGCAAAATGGGCGTAGAGATTGTGGAGGAAGACCAGATGTTTACCGCCCATGCGCCCCGCTTGCAGGGAGCGGAGGTAAAGCTCCCTTTTCCCAGTGTGGGGGCAACGGAAAACGTGATTCTGGCAGCGGTATTGGCAGAAGGGACGACAATATTGGAAAATGCCGCTAAGGAGCCGGAAATTGTGGCGTTGTGTGAGTTTTTGACGGAAGCGGGAGCGGACATGGAGGGGATTGGAAGCGGCAGGCTGGTAATCCGAGGCGTGGAAGGTTTGCATGAAGTGAAATATACGGTGCCGGCAGACCGGATTGTGGCCGGGACTTATATGGCGGCAGCTATGGCAGCGGGAGGAAGCATTTTTCTGGAACAGGCGCCGGCAGACCAGTTGGGCGCGGTGTTGGAAGCTGCAGAAAAGATGGGGTGCTGCGTCACTATAAATAAGGAAGGGATTGGAATTGACGTACTGCGCCGGCTAAAAGCTTTGCCATACTTGAAAACGGAAGTGTATGACGGGTTCCCCACGGATTTGCAGTCTCCGATGATGGTAGTGATGGCTTTGGCAGAAGGACAGGGCATTTTGGAGGAAAATATTTTTGAGAACAGATTCCGGGTCGTGGGGGACTTGGGGAAAATGGGGGCGGATATTGAAATTGTAAAAAATAAGGCATATATTAAAGGAGTGGAAACATTGACAGGGACAGTGGTTGAGGCAGAGGAACTGCGGGGTGGGGCGGCCCTGGCAGTGGCTGGGATGGCCGCAGTGGGCAGGACTGTGATTAAGAACAGGCATTTTATTGAAAGAGGATACGAGAATATCTGCAGGGATCTGAGGGAGTTGGGAGCGGATATCAGTATCGGGTAGAGATATGGGAAAGAAAAAGGAAGCAAAGGGTAAAACAAAGTCCAGCTCCATAAGGGCTGTGGAAAGTGGAAGCATAAAAGGACAAAAGAGCGGAAGCGGCAGCACAGGAAAGAAAATGTCAAATGCCAGGGCTGGGAAATCCACGGCTGGGAAGAAAACCGGAGGGAGCGCCAAATCCCGTAATCCCAACCTGAAATTAGTGAAAAACGAAACAGAGCCAACGCCGCAGAGAAATAGAAAGGCGGCGGCCAGGGATGCACGGGAAGGAGCTTCTGCAAGGATAGGGCCTAGGATGGAAAGCAAAGGCTCAGGAAGGGGAGACATCCCTTCGAAAGGTTCTTCCAGCCAAACTTTCGGCAACAAGACGCCAGACAGTAAAGTTTCCAAAAAGAAGGCAGTAAAAAAGAAAGCATCCGACAGGAAGGATTCGGGTGCAAGAAATGCTTCTGAAAAGAAGATTCCCAAAAAGAAAACATCCGGGAAGGGGGATTTGAAGAAGAAACCTTCCGAAAAGGAAAAGGATGTGTCTGGAAAAAGAATTTCAGAAGAGAAAATTTCCAGGAAAAAAGTTTCATCAACAGGGATAGGTTCTGTATCGGAGGAAATGGTGGATTCCAAAGGAAGTTCCGATAGAGAGCCGTCTGTAAAACCATTGGCGGAAGATAATCGTGCGCAGGTTTCTTCTGATGGGCAAACGTCCAAAAGAGAGTTATCCGGGGAGCAAAGACAAGATGGGAAAAAGGCAGTGAAGGATGCTTCTTCCCCCAAAAGCGTTTCTAAAAAGGCTCCGCATAAGAAAGCTTCTAAACAGAAAAGCGCTTCCAGGAAAGTTTCTAAAAAGAAGACTTTCCTGGGCAAAGCTTATATGGAGAATACGCTTTCCAGGGAATCTTTTTTAAGGCAGGCATTTTCCGGGAAAGCGTCAGGAAATTTGACGAAAGGACAAGAAAGCCAGGAATCCGGGCGGCACAGGGAAAGGATAGGATTTTGGGAATGGTTCAGACAGCATAAAAGCCTGGTTGTTATATGGGGGATGGCATTTGCCGTAATATCTGCGGCGGCAGGCGCATATTATTATGTAGTGACCAATTATAAAGTGACGACCGTATATGTGGATGGGAATATCCATTATACCAATGAGGAAATTATGGATATGGTGATGAAGGGGCCTTACGGGGATAATTCTTTATATTTGGCGGTGAAATATAAGGATATGGGGGTGGAAGGCGTCCCATTTGTGGAAAAAATGGATGTGAATATCCTTGCGCCTAATATGATCCGGATTAATGTATATGAGAAAGCGCTGGCAGGATATGTGGAATATCTAGGCAGATATATGTACTTTGACAGGGACGGCATTGTAGTGGAAAGCTCCCAGGAGGAAACGGCAGGGATTCCGTTGGTGACAGGGCTGCAGTTTGGTTATGTTGTTTTGAATGAAAAGCTTCCGGTGGAAAACGAAACTATTTTCAAGCGGATTTTAAGCATTACCCAGCTTTTGGACAAGTATGAGCTGATGGCGGACAGGATTTATTTTGACCCGGATTATAATTTGACTTTGTATTTTAAAGGAGTAAGGGTTACGTTAGGCGGCAGTGAGGAAATTGATGAGAAAGTGATGCGCCTGCAGTATATACTGCCAGAGCTAACAGGCAAAAGCGGGGTGCTGAGTATGGAGAATTATTCGGATGATTCCAAACTAATCCCATTCCATCAGGATGAAAATTAGTGCAGTTACCGTTCCCCGCCATAAAAAAATTTCAGAAAAAAGAAAAAAAGGTTGCTAAAACCTGAAATTAATTATATGATAACATATAGAAGTTTTTATTAGGCAGATTGAAGGAGGAAACACCTTGCTTGAGATTAAGACAAACGATGCTGAGGCTGCAGCAAAGATTATAGTGGTAGGGGTCGGCGGTGCAGGCAATAATGCTGTTAATAGAATGATTGATGAAAGTATAGACGGAGTGGAATTTATAGGCATTAATACGGACAAGCAGGCTTTGCAGCTATGCAAGGCTCCAAAGCTCCTCCAGATTGGGGAAAAGCTGACGAAGGGCCTTGGCGCCGGGGCCAAGCCGGAAATTGGGGAAAAAGCGGCGGAGGAAAGCAGTGAAGAGGTGACGGCGGCGTTAAAAGGGGCGGATATGGTATTCGTCACTTGTGGCATGGGCGGCGGCACCGGTACAGGCGCGGCTCCGGTGGTGGCAAAGATTGCGAAGGATATGGGGATTCTTACAGTAGGCGTTGTTACCAAGCCTTTCCGCTTTGAAGCGAAAGCGCGTATGGTTAATGCTTTAAACGGGATTGAACGGATTAAGGACAATGTAGATACGCTTATTGTTATTCCGAATGATAAACTCCTTGAAATTGTAGACCGGAGGACAACCATGCCGGATGCCCTGAAAAAGGCGGATGAAGTATTGCAGCAGGCGGTTCAGGGGATTACGGACCTGATTAATGTGCCTGCAGTCATCAATTTGGACTTTGCAGATGTCCAAACAGTAATGAAGGACAAAGGGATTGCCCATATCGGGATTGGCTTCGGGAAAGGGGAGGACAAGGCCAGCGAAGCAGTCAAGATGGCTGTGGAGAGTCCGCTTTTGGAGACAACCATATCAGGGGCGACCCATGTTATTATCAATGTATCCGGCGATATTACCCTGTCCGATGCAGCCGATGCGGCTGATTATGTACAGAGTCTGGCGGGTGATGAAGTTAATATTATCTTTGGCGCCATGTACGATGAAGGAAAGGCGGATGCATGTATGATTACGGTAATTGCCACCGGATTGGAAGATGTGGCTGCAAAGACAGCAGCTTCGGCTTTTGGTACATATAAGCCGGGCGGCTATATCACACCCTCATCCCTCCAGGGGAAAACCACTCTTGGCGCCGGCGTGGTGGCGCCAGGCGGGATGAATTCCCAGATGAATTTCAATACAGGAGTAGGCACTGTGCCGCTGAAACCGCTTCCAGGCATAAATAAACCAGGGGATATCCGCAGTTCTGTGGAAGAGAAGACACTAAAGATACCAGATTTCCTCCAGAAGAAATAAGAGCCAGAGAAAAGAGGGAACGGGAGAAATCGTGAATTGTAAGAAATAGGAAAAAGAAAAGGAATGTGGCCAAAGCCATGGAAAGATGGCTTTGGCAGTTATTCTTTTATAAAAATAGGTTATTTTCAAAGCTCATCTAAATTCTGTGCCAGTTTCGTCATTGGCAGGATTTCCTTATATAAAATTACACATTGTTTGTATTTCTTCGGTAAGGCATGTCTGAAAAGGGAGGCATGTTTTAAAGCCGCCAACATTGTCATTTCCTGCGGTAAATGGCGCCGTTTATAAGCGCCTTTTTGACAAAAAAAGCGGACATTAGTCTATATAATATTTGTTAAGGGAGGTGACAGGCAGGAGGATGAAAACACAATATATATGAAGTATATATTGACAGTCTTTTTCTTATGAATTTCATTATGAACCTATACTTGTATGCACTCTTAACAAAGACTCTGAGGCAGGTTGCCGTGTATAAGAGGGTATGGGCAGGGAGCGCTCTTGGGGCGGCATTTAGCGTTTTGCTGTTGATTGCACCGGGAATTCCGGTATTCATAAAGAGATTTGCAGGGCCGATGGCTGTCAGTATGGCAGTAACTGCATGGATTTTCAAGCTGAAGCGTGTATCGGCGGCCGTCAGGGCAACCGGGTACCTATACGTATATGCGTTTGTATTTGGGGGAATGATGAAATTCCTGTTCTCCTGTGTTCCATTCCTATATAAGGCGCAGGGAGGCATTTGGCGCATATTGGGCGCAGGGATGCTGGGGTATCAGATAATTGGCAGGTGGCTGGTGCAGCTTAAAAAGAAAAGAAATATAAGGATTTGCAGAGTACAGGTCTGTGGATATGGGAAGGAGGTATGGCTGGAAGCATTGGTGGATACAGGGAACTGTCTTAGGGAACCGGTAAGCGGAAAGCCGGTTTCGGTGATAGACGAGAAAGCCATGGAACAGTTGGACAGCATCAAACTTCCGGAAAAGCTGAAACTAATCCCATACCGCAGCATTGGGAAAGAAAACGGCATAATGGAAGGGTATGAAGTGCCGGAGCTAATAATAGATGACGGAGAGGAGAAGCTGCGCAGGCAGAAAGTAATTGTGGGCATCAGTAAAGTGAAAGTATCTGTAGATGGAACATACCAGATGATCTTACATCCGGATTTAATATAAGATTTATTGTTATAGCATACTTCGGGCTGATATGGAATTGGAATATAGGAGGGATGAAAATGATTTTTAAGGTGGCAATACCTGGAAGGATACAGTTTAAGATGGTGAAGCGGGAACCTAATTTTTTTATGTCCAAACAGGGCGAAATCCACTACATAGGAGGGACGGAGGTGCTTCCGCCGCCCTTGGAGGTTGAGAAAGAAAATGAAGTAATCAGCGATCTTGGGACGGAATATGAAGATGAAGCGAAGTCCATTCTGATTGAGCATAACTTACGTTTGGTGGTCTACATTGCCAAGAAGTTTGACAATACAGGAGTAGGGGTGGAAGATTTAATTTCAATTGGGACAATTGGACTCATTAAGTCCATAAACACCTTTAATCCCGGAAAGAATATAAAGCTGGCGACTTATGCCTCCCGCTGCATTGAGAATGAAATTTTAATGTATTTAAGAAGGAACAATAAGACGAAGCTGGAAGTATCCATAGATGAACCGCTGAATGTGGATTGGGATGGGAATGAGCTGTTGTTGTCGGATATTTTGGGAACCGATGAGGATGTCATATATCGTGACATTGAAAATGAAGTGGAAAGAAAGCTTTTGTTAAAGGCGGTCAGCAAACTGTCAGACAGGGAGCGGACCATTATCAATTTGCGTTTTGGATTGGGTACGCCGGATGGTCAGGAAATGACTCAGAAGGAGGTGGCAGAACTGCTTGGCATATCGCAATCTTATATTTCAAGGTTGGAAAAAAAGATTATGAAACGGCTCAAAAAGGAGCTGATTAAGGAAACTTGAACTTGGTTTTGGGCTGCCATGCCGCCATCTGTTTAGAAACGACGCACTCTTTCTTTTCTTTACGATGCAATAAAGGAAAACGGTTTTGACTGGATGGCGCATTAGGCAGGCAGCATGGTTTTTGAGTGGCAATTCCCACTAACAACAGATATCAACAATAATAATGTCAGGCCCAATCTTCTTAATATTTTTATAAGGGATTACATAGTCTGGCTCATTGTCAAAGAAATTAAAAAATTTGTTTCCGCTCGGAATAATCAGCGCGCATATCTGTCCGCTGCATTCATCGAATTCCAAATCGCCCACTTTTCCCAGGCATTTACAATCTTTCAGGTTGATGACAGATTTGCACTTCAATTCGGAAAATAGCATAGCAGCACATCCTGCCTCTTTTCTTCCAGTATATGCAGTGCAACGGGCGAGGTGAATGTCCGATTAATGCTTTTGCCTTTGCAAACCGCGCCATACTCTTTTTTAAAACCGGATGTATAATTTTACCGCTTTCTGTAAATCATTTCTATTAGAGTTTAAAGGTTAAGCTTTAAGTGTTTCGGGTTTTTATGTCTAAGCATTTCCATTGGATGAGTTCTATTGGGATGGCTTTATCTTTTCTTTACAGGATAAAAATTACGGAAAGGAATGGCAGGAGGCAACGGCATGGCGCAGGGAAAGGTTGAAATATGCGGGGTAAATACTTCCAAACTCCCGCTTTTGAAAAATGCGGAGAAGGAGGAGCTTTTCTCCAAAATTGAAGAAGGGGATATGGAGGCGCGGGAGCAGTATATTGAGGGCAATCTCAGGCTTGTGTTGAGCGTAATCAAACGGTTTTCATCCAGCAATGAAAATGTGGATGACTTATTCCAGATAGGGTGTATCGGACTGATTAAAGCGATTGATAATTTTGACTCTACGTTGAATGTGAAGTTTTCCACCTATGCGGTGCCAATGATTATCGGGGAGATTCGGCGTTTCCTGCGGGATAATAATTCCATCCGGGTGAGCAGGTCGTTAAAAGATACGGCTTATAAGGCAATCTATGCCAAGGAGAATCTGACCAGGAAGAATTTAAAGGAGCCGACAATCAATGAAATTGCAACGGAGATTGGGATTTCCAAAGAGGACATTGTTTATGCGCTGGATGCCATACAGAATCCGATGAGCCTGTACGAGCCCATCTATACAGACGGAGGCGATACACTGTATGTGATGGACCAGATTAGCGATAAGAAGAACAAAGAGGAAACGTGGGTGGAACACTTGTCGTTAAGTGAGGCGATGAAGCGGCTTGGGGAAAGAGAGCATGAGATAATTACATTGCGCTTTTTTGAAGGGAAGACGCAGATGGAAGTTGCGGACTTGATTGGGATTTCCCAGGCCCAGGTGTCCAGGCTGGAGAAAAATGCGCTGCGGGTGATGAAAAATTATCTGACGGCATAGGGCCTAAGCGGCGGGCTTTTGGAAAACTAAATTTGACTCTTTCGCGTTTTATGTAAATATACAAGGAAGGCAGTGGCCGGTATAGGCCGCTGCCTTCCTTACGTAGCGCAGTTTTTTGGGAAGGTAGGCGGCAACGGCTCTTGAAGAAATCAAAATAAAATTGACTTTTAAACGGTAAGAATATAAAATAGAAAGGATTATAGGAGAGCTTTAAAGATATAAGGCCATGGAGGCATTATGGCTTGAAAATAGGATAGAGAGGACGGCGGGTTTGAGATGCAGGCATTTTTAATTTTGGAAGACGGAACTGTATTTGAGGGGAAGCAGATTGGCTCCCAAAGGGAAGTCATAAGTGAAATTGTGTTTAATACCTCTATGGCAGGTTATCCGGAAGTGCTGACAGATCCGTCCTATGCAGGGCAGGCGGTTTGTATGACATATCCTTTGATTGGCAATTACGGGGTGTGCAGGGAGGATATGGAAGCAAAGAGGCCGTGGGTGGATGGGTTGATTGTAAGGGAGCTGTCAAGGGTGGCCAGCAATTTCCGGGCGGACATGACGGTGCAGGAGTTTATGGAAGCTTATGATGTACCGGGGATTGCAGGGATTGATACAAGGGCGTTGACGAAGCTTTTACGGGAAAAGGGGACAATGAATGGGATGATTGCCACGAATGGGAAGTTTTCCTTGGAGGAGGTTTTGCCGCGTTTGAGGGTGTATTCGCCAGGGAAAGTGGTAGAAAAGGTAACATGCAAAAAGAAATATGAAGTGAAAGGGGTAAGAACGCTGGAGGAGAATGGGGCTGTTTCAGGCAGCGCCAGATTTTGCAGGGAAGATTATGAGGCCGGGGTGCAGGAGAAGCGGCCGAGTATGGTAAGGAAACTGAGCGGTCTGGTGGAGCGCGGGGGAAAGCTTGAGCCGTTAAAGGTGGCATTGTTGGATTTGGGGGCAAAGGATAATATAGCGGCGTCCCTGGCAAGCCGTGGGTGTGATGTGACGGTATATCCGGCATGGTCTGCGGCAGAAGAAATCCTTGGGGATACGCCGGACGGCATAATGTTAAGCAACGGGCCGGGAGACCCTAAGGAGTGTGGTTCCATAATAAAGGAAATCAGGAAGCTGTATGAGGCGGAAATTCCGATATTTGCGATTTGTTTGGGACACCAGTTAATGGCGTTGGCTACCGGGGCGGATACTTATAAAATGAAGTACGGACACCGGGGCGGGAATCATCCAGTGAAGGATTTGCGCACAGGAAAGGTGTATATTTCTTCCCAGAACCATGGATATGCAGTGAATATGGACAGGCTCAATCCGCAGGTGGCGACGCCGGCGTTTGTAAATGTAAACGATGGGACGAATGAAGGGCTTATTTATGTGGGGAAGGATATTTTCACAGTGCAGTTCCATCCTGAGGCTTGCCCGGGCCCGCAGGATTCGGCAGATTTGTTTGAGCGGTTCATTGAAAGGATGAAGGAGAGGGCGTATTGAAAGAGGATTCAGAACTGGACAGACAGAATCCGGTTGAAAGATGCCAGGAAGGATTTTTGGACGTGAAAAGGGAGGAAAAGCCTTCCAGGAGTGGGGGCATATGGAAAGAGGATTCGGAACTGGAATAAAGAAAGGAAAGAAAAATGCCGAAAAATCCAAATGTGAAAAAGGCGCTTGTCATTGGGTCGGGGCCTATTGTGATTGGGCAGGCGGCGGAGTTTGATTATGCGGGTACGCAGGCGTGCCGTTCCCTCAAGGAAGAGGGGATTGAGGTGGTGTTGGTCAATTCGAATCCGGCTACGATTATGACGGACAGGGATATTGCGGATAAGGTTTATATAGAGCCTTTGACAGCCAGTGTGTTGGAGCAGATTATTGAGAAGGAGCGGCCGGATAGTGTGCTTCCGACCTTAGGGGGACAGGCTGGGCTGAATCTGGGGATGGAGCTGGCGGAGTCTGGTTTTCTGGAGAAGCATCAGGTGACTTTGTTGGGGACTACTGCAAGGACAATTAAGAAAGCAGAGGACAGGCTGGAATTTAAGGAAACAATGGAGAAGATAGGGGAGCCTTGTGCGGCTTCTCTTGTGGTGGAAACTCTGGAGGACGGGGTTGCTTTCGCCGCTGAGATTGGGTATCCGGTAGCGCTTCGTCCGGCGTATACCCTTGGGGGTTCGGGTGGGGGAATTGCGCATAACCAGGTGGAGCTGGAGCAGATTCTGGAAAATGGGCTGAGGCTTTCCCGTGTGGGACAGGTATTGGTGGAGCGGTGCATTGCGGGTTGGAAGGAAATTGAGTATGAAGTGATGCGGGACAGCGCTGGGAACTGTATTACGGTCTGCAACATGGAAAATATAGACCCGGTAGGAGTGCATACCGGGGACAGTATTGTAGTTGCGCCTTCCCAGACGTTGATGGACAAGGAATACCAGATGCTGCGGAGCGCTGCGCTGAATATCATTAATGAACTGGAAATTACAGGAGGGTGTAATGTGCAGTTTGCGTTGCATCCCACCAGTTTTGAGTATTGTGTGATTGAGGTGAATCCGCGTGTGAGCCGTTCTTCCGCTTTGGCTTCTAAGGCGACGGGATATCCCATTGCAAAAGTGGCGGCGAAAATTGCGCTTGGGTATACGTTGGATGAAATCAGCAATGCCATTACAGGAAAAACGTATGCCAGCTTTGAACCGGCCCTGGATTATTGCGTGGTGAAGATTCCACGGCTTCCTTTTGATAAGTTCCTAACGGCAAAACGGTCATTGACAACGCAGATGAAGGCGACCGGGGAAGTGATGAGCATTTGCACCAATTTTGAGGGCGCTTTGATGAAAGCGATTCGGTCGCTGGAACAGCAGGTAGACAGTTTGCTGAGTTATGATTTTTCCGATTTGTCCACAGAAGAGTTGCTGGAGCGAATGAAAAAGGTGGATGACCAGAGGATTTACGTTATCGCGGAAGCTTTGCGCAAAGGGGTGGATTATGCTAAAATACATGAAATAACAATGATTGATTGCTGGTTTATTGACAAGATAGCTGTGCTTGTAGAAATGGAACAGGCGTTGAAAGCAGGGCCGCTTACGGTGGAATTGTTAAAGGAGGCAAAGCGTTTGGAGTTTCCGGATACCGTGATTGGAAGGCTGACAGGGAAGACGGCGGAAGAAGTAAAGGAAATGCGCTATGCCAATGGCATCCTGGCGGCTTTTAAAACGGTGGATACCTGTGCGGCGGAATTTGAAGCCGGCACGCCCTATTATTATTCTTGTTTTGGCAGTGTAAATGAGGCAGTGGAAACCAGGCCCCAAAAGAAGGTGTTGGTGCTTGGCTCCGGGCCCATCCGTATTGGGCAGGGGATTGAGTTCGATTATTGTTCGGTACATGCCACCTGGGCTTTTGCAAAAGCCGGGTATGAGACAGTGATTATCAATAACAATCCGGAAACAGTGAGTACGGATTTTGACATTGCGGATAAACTTTACTTTGAACCTTTGACGCCGGAGGATGTGGAGAATATTGTGCGTTTGGAGAAGCCGGATGGAGCGGTAGTGCAGTTTGGCGGGCAGACGGCCATTAAGCTGACGGAAAGTCTGATGGCGATGGGAGTGCCTATCTTGGGTACCAGTGCGGAGAATGTGGATGCGGCGGAGGACCGGGAGCTGTTTGACGCTATTTTGGAAAGATGTGGGATTCCAAGGCCGTCGGGCGGTACGGTGTATACGGCGGAAGAAGCGAAAAAGGTGGCCAATCAGTTGGGGTATCCGGTTTTGGTGCGGCCTTCCTATGTGTTGGGCGGGCAGGGGATGCAGATTGCCATTTCCGACAAAGAAGTGGAAGAATTTATGGAAATCATTAACCGGATTGCTCAGGATCATCCCATTCTGGTGGACAAATACTTGCAGGGGAAGGAGATAGAGGTGGATGCGGTTTGCGATGGGGCGGATATTCTGGTACCAGGGATTATGGAGCATATTGAACGGGCCGGCGTTCATTCCGGGGACAGTATTTCGGTTTATCCGGCGCAGACAGTTAGCGGGAAGGTGAAGGAGACGATTGTGGAATATACCAAAAGGCTGGCGAAAGCGCTGCAGGTGGTTGGCCTGATTAATATTCAATTTATCGTAGTGGGGGAAGATGTGTATGTGATTGAAGTAAATCCACGTTCGTCCCGTACGGTTCCATATATCAGTAAGGTGACGGGGATTCCCATTGTGGATTTGGCTACAGAGGTGATGATTGGGAAGACCATACGTCAGCTTGGGTACGAACCGGGGCTGCAAAAGGAAGCCGGGTATGTGGCGATTAAGATGCCAGTGTTTTCCTTTGAGAAAATCCGGGGAGCGGAGATTAGCCTGGGGCCGGAAATGAAGTCTACAGGGGAATGTCTTGGGATTGCAAAGACATTCCATGAAGCATTGTATAAGGCGTTTTTAGGGGCTGGCGTTCATCTGCCAAGATTCCGCCAGATGATTATTACGGTAAAGGATGCGGATAAGGGGGAAGCGGTGGAAATTGGCCGGCGTTTTGAGAAGCTGGGATATACCATCTATGCCACGAGGAGTACGGCCAATGCCTTAAAAGAAGCCGGGGTTCGCGCCCGTAAGGTCAATAAGATTACGCAGGAGTCCCCGACGGTGATGGACTTGCTCTTAGGACATAAGATAGACCTGGTGGTGGATACGCCTACGCAGGGGCGGGATAAGTCGCGGGATGGGTTCTTAATCCGGCGGACGGCAATTGAAACAGGGGTGAACTGTCTGACATCGCTGGATACGGCACAGGCGCTCGTGACCAGTTTGGAGCATATGAGGGAAGACGGGAAGCTGACGTTGGTGGACGTCGCTTCGTTGAAATAAGGACGGCGCTGTAAACCATATGTAAGGGAAGTATGTTTCGCCTGTGCAGAAGTCATGGATTTATCTGTTATGGAGACAAGGAGAGAAGAAAGAGGAAGGGTGGGAGTATGGGCTTTGCCAAAGTTATGCTGCTGGCAGTATTGCTCGTTTTGCTTTGCATATTTATGCCAGGCGGTCAAACCGGTATGGAAGAATATGTGGGAATGGGAGCGGAAACAGGGATGCCAGTAACGGTGGACAGCCTGAAAGAAACGGTAAGGCTGCGGATTGCAAAAATGCGAAGCATAGGAATTACGGAAGCCAATGAGCAGGTAGAGGAAGCGGTGGTGGAGGGATGCGACGGTTATCCGCCGGAATTAATAGAAAATATGTTTGACGGGCCGCATGAGATGTTTAAGGTGGATGGGATAATTTTCAGTTATATTGGTTTGGGTACGTACGATTATGAGAATTGGGAATGGACGCCGTCTTCAGAACAGGTTTACATCTTCGATATGGAGGTGTTCAATATCGGCAGTATGTATACGGATTTTCTGCATGGCGTTTTGGCTTTGGCGGGGAATGACCTAACGGTGACGGATGTGGAAGAGGATTGCAGTGAAGTGGATGAAGAAGAGGGAACAGGGACGCAGATTCTGCGTTTTAAGTGCAATGGAACTCCTTATGAATTCCGTGGAGAAGCCTATTATGACTGGATGGATATGAAAGTTATTGATTTTATGAATGAGGTATTGAAAAAAGAAGGGATAGAAAAACGTTTGCTTGCTTCTTTTGACGGGGGACAGGGGTGCATCCTTTTTTACAATACCAAAGAGTGGGGGGAGGAATTTGAGGAAGTTATGGGGTATGAATTGTTAAATATGGAATAGGTCTTGTCGGCGCAACTGAAGAAAATGAGCAAAGAAAACGGAATATTGGAGATGGAGAAAGGATTGCATGGCATAGGCAGTCCTTTTTTGTATAGGAAAAGGAGAGTTTTTGAAACTTTTCGAAGGCCAGAACAATCTATATAGTAAAAGGATAAAACAGAAAGGTGAGTGTCAATAATGAAACAAATATTATATGAAAGGTTGATTCAGTATATCCTTGAAAATCAAGACCGGTTTTACCGATTGGCCTACAGTTACACAAGACATCAGGAGGATGCGCTTGATGCTGTCCAAAACGCTGTTTGCAAAGCGTTGGAAGCGCACGAGAGTATTAAAAACGCAGACGCAATTAAGACATGGTTTTACAGAATATTGATGAATGAATGTTTGGCTGTAATAAAAAAAAGGAACAAAGTCGTTTTGACTGCTGGCGCTGTGGGAGAGTCGGAGGCGTACTATGAAAAAGGCTATGAGCAGGGGGGAGATATAGAGCAGGAATTAGAGAAGCTGGAGCTGGATGTCCAGGGAATTATAAAGCTTAGGTTTTTTGAGGAAATGTCTTTGAAAGAAATATCCGGCATTACCGGATTGAATCTGAATACGGTTAAAACGAAACTGTACCGTGGGTTAAAGCTATTAAAAGAAAATATTCAGGAGGCAGAGTTATGGGCAGATTAGAGAAAATGAAAGAACGATATGAAGAAATTGTCATTCCGCAAGAGCTGAATGCCCGGATAGAACAAGAGATTATGAAATCACGTAGACAGCAGACGGAAAAAAGCAGGGCTGGCAAGAGGCGGCGTTATCAAAAAATAATCCGCAGCATGGAAGCAATGGCGGCTGCCGTGGGCATTCTTTTTACGGCAGCTTTGAATACAAGTCCGGCATTCGCCAAGGAAGCGGCGCAGCTTCCCGTCATTGGAGGATTGGCCCGGATATTAACGTTCCGTTCTTATGAAACAGAAAAGGATGATATTGCAGTTTCTGTGGAAATTCCAACGATTGAAATGATTGCAGAGGATACGGGGATAATGGTAGATGGAATCAATGAGGAAATTTTTACCCGGTGCAGCCAGTATGCAGAGGATGCCGTTTTGCGCGCGGAGGAATACAGAAACGCTTTTTTGGAAACAGGAGGAACGCCGGAGGAATGGAAAGAACATAAAATAAAGATTACGGTAAATTATGAAATAAAACAGCAAAATAACGATTATTTATCCTTTGTTGTAAGAGGGACGGAAAATTGGTCAAACGCCTATAATGAATCCATCTATTATAATTTGGATTTAAATACCGGAAAACTTGTCACCTTAGAGGAGATGCTGGGCAGTAATTATATGGAACTGGTGAATGAGAGCATCCGGGAACAGATTGCGGAGAGGCAAAAGGCGGGAGAAATATTTTTTGCCGCGGAGGAAGGAGGGTTTACAGGGATTTCGCAAGAGGTTAAGTTCTATATAAATGAAGAGAACCGCCCGGTTATTGTTTTTGCAAAATATGAAATTGCTCCCGGCGCATCAGGAGAGATTGAATTTGAAATAGTCAAAGAAGGCCCACCATCCAGCCAGGAAACACAGTAGGGCAATCCCCAGGGGGTATTGCCGGAAACGGGGCAGGATACTGTTGTGGATGAAGGGGAAACAGAGGCTTTGGGAAAAAAATTGGGTTTTCCATTTCAGGAGAAGGGACGGCAAATATAAACTTTGGCGTTGTGGATGGAGCGTTGGCGATAAACGGAATTAATTATTAACGATTCCAATATTGGCTTGAAAGGTGAAGAAGAGAACGGTATAATGGATGAAAAGAGGAAGGGCATATTTGCTGACAGAGACGTTGTTTTTAATGAATCGGCAGATATGTCCTTCTGAGGCGGAATGACGCCGGCAGTAAGTAAGAAAGGCAGGGAAGCGGGAGAATGGCGCAGGTTAGGAATTATGCGAAGGAATTGGATAAGATTATTGCCGGAATGGACAAGGAAACTTTGGGGAAGCAGCGCCTTTTACTGCATAGCTGTTGCGCCCCCTGCAGCAGTTATGTGATGGAGTGCCTGCGGGAATATTTTAATCTTACCGTATTTTATTATAATCCCAATATTTCAGAAGCGGAGGAATACCGAAAGAGGGCAGAGGAACAAAAGCGTCTGATTACAGAATACAATAGACAAGTGGAGCTTGGCTGTTTTGAGGGGATGCATTCTACGGATTTGGCACGGAAAATAGACGTGTTGGAGGGAGAGTATGAACCGTCCTGTTTTGCCAAGATAGCAGAAGGGCTGGAAGAATGTCCGGAAGGCGGGGAACGGTGTTTTCGCTGTTACAGGCTGCGGCTGGAAAAGACGGCAGAGACAGCGGCGGCGCAGAGGTTTGATTATTTTACAACCACTTTGAGCATAAGCCCGTTGAAAAATGCAAAGAAGCTGAATGAAATTGGGGAAGAGTTGGCAAAGAAGTATGGGGTGGCATTTCTGCCTTCGGACTTTAAGAAAAAGGATGGGTATAAAAGGTCTGTGGAACTGTCGGGGCAGTTTGGGCTGTATCGGCAGGATTATTGTGGATGTGTGTATTCTAAGGCGGCAAAAAAACAACCTGTTCTTGCACAATGACGGCGGCAATGGTAAGATAAGGGGGATTGACAGGGAGCGCAGCAGGAAGAAGTGGGAAAGGGAATGCAGGCCCATAGGGGAAGAAAAGAAGAAAAGAAAGAGGAAAAGGAAGATGGAGAAGATTCTGGATGTAATATCGAAGGAAATGAAAAAGGCGTTTACTGTGGCGGGCTATGACGGGGAATTGGGGAAGGTGACATTGTCCAACCGTCCGGATTTATGCGAATATCAGTGCAATGGCGCTATGGCCGGGGCCAAACGGTATAAAAAAGCCCCCATTAAAATCGCGCAGGATGTGGTGGAGGCATTGGGGGAAAGCACAGTTTTTTCGGAAGTAAACGCAGTGAACCCAGGCTTCCTGAATTTGAGGCTGAAAGAGGAATTTGTCAAGGAATATTTGGAAGGGATGAGGCAGGAGGAAAAATTCGGGCTGGAGAAGCCTACGCACCCGAAAAAGATTATGATAGACTATGGAGGCCCTAATGTAGCAAAGCCACTGCATGTGGGGCATCTGCGCTCAGCCATTATCGGGGAGAGCGTGAAACGGATTGCGCGGTATGCAGGCCATGAGGTGATTGGCGATATACATTTGGGAGACTGGGGGCTGCAGATGGGGTTAATTATTACCGAATTGCAGGAACGCCACCCGGATTTAGTATATTTTGATGAAAATTATGAAGGAGAGTATCCGTTAGAAGCGCCTTTTACCATTTCGCAGTTGGAGGAAATATATCCGACGGCGAGCGGGAAGTCCAAAGAGGATGCGGCATATAAAGAAAAGGCTATGGACGCCACGTTTAAATTGCAAAGCGGCGTACGGGGATATCGAGCTATTTGGAAACATATAATGGAAGTGTCAGTGGCGGATTTAAAGAAAAATTACCATAACCTGAAGGTTGAGTTTGATTTGTGGAAAGGGGAATCCGATGTCCATGACCTGATTCCGGCAATGGTGGAGGGTTTGAAGCAGGGCGGACATGCTTATATCAGCGAAGGCGCGCTGGTGGTGGATGTGAAGGAAGAAACAGACACAAAAGAAATACCTCCCTGCATGATTTTGAAATCGGACGGAGCGTCGCTTTACAATACGACAGACCTGGCAACGCTCTGTGACCGGATGAGCCAGGTGAACCCGGATAAAATCATTTATGTGGTGGATAAGCGGCAGGAACTGTACTTTGAGCAGGTGTTTCGCTGTGCCCGTAAAACAGGGTTGGTACGGCCGGAAACTGAGCTGCAGTTTCTTGGATTTGGCACCATGAACGGAAAGGACGGCAAACCGTTCAAGACGAGGGAAGGCGGCGTGATGCGGCTGGAATCTTTGATTCAGGAGATTAACGAAGAGATGTACCGTAAGATTATGGGGCAGGAAGGCCGTTCCATGCCGGAAGAAGAGGCAAAGGAGACGGCGAAAGCAGTGGCCCTGTCGGCGTTAAAATACGGAGATTTGTCTAATCAGGCATCCAAAGATTACATTTTTGACATTGACCGTTTCACTTCTTCGGAAGGGGATACCGGGCCATATATCCTGTATACTATTGCACGGATTAAATCCATTTTTGCCAAATATAAGGAAATGGGAGGCCAGTCGTCCGCCGCAGCGCTGCAGCCTGCGTCCGGCGCGGCAGAAAAGGGGCTGATGCTGGAGCTGGCAGGATTTAATGCTATGATGGAGGGCGCTTATGAAGAATCCGCGCCGCATAAAGTATGCGCCTATATTTACGGCTTGGCCAATGCCTTTAACCGTTTCTACCATGAAACGAAAATCCTCACGGAAGAGGATAAGAGGAAGCAGGAAGGCTGGATTGCCCTGTTGGCATTGACAAGAGATGTGTTGGAAACTTGCATTGACGTATTGGGATTTTCCGCGCCGGAAAGGATGTAGACTGTAATCCACATATATTAAAGTAAAATAACGCACATGGGAACAGAAAGAATGTTTTCCATGTGCGTTATTTTTTGTATAATGTTGGAAAAGCGCCAAAGACATATTATTTTATAGGAATATGATTGTTTACATCTTTTTGTGGAATACTTGGTTAGTAGAGGTTGTTGAAAGGATGGGGAAATGCCGTCCGTTTGCCTGCGGCTGTACAAGGAAGCGGAGCGTAACAGAGCAGGACTGTGCAAGCGGAAGAATTTGGAACATCCGGGACCGCCAGAATGTGCGTCAGGGATACAAGTGGCGAAAAGGGGGAGGTCAGAGGAAGGAGGCAGCTATGCCAAGAAAGGGAGAAAACATTTACAAAAGGAAAGACGGGAGGTGGGAAGGGCGTGTCAGACAGGAAGACGCTTTGCCAGGGAAACGGAAGTTTGTATCGGTGTATGGGAAGACATACAGGGAAGTCAAGGAGAAAATGGAGAGGGCAAAGGTAGGGCAGCTTCCGGGGGGCAAAGGGTTTCCGGATATAGAGGAAGCCGTAGGAGTCTGGCTGGATGACCGGGAAGGATATTGGAAGCCAACGACTTATGCCGCTTATCGGCAGGCTGCGGAGAAATATATAGTCCCTTATCTTGGGCCTGTGAAAATAAACCGGATTGACAACCAGGCGATGGAGAATTTCGCTGCCGCTTTGATGGATGGACAAGAAAGCGTGCTGTCTTCCAATTATCAGTCTTATATTTGCGCGATTGTGGTCAGAGTGTTGGCCCATACGAAAAAAAAGTTTGGGTTACGGATGACAGTGCCGGAAAACCCTGTGACAAAATGCAAAAAGCATCCGGTGGCGCTGCCAGGAGAACATGCCATGTCTATGTTAGAGAATTATCTGGTGGCGGACTGCGGGCGGGATGTGAGCCTGGGAATCCTGGTTGCCTTTTATACGGGCATCCGTATTGGCGATGACCACGTTATAATAAGACTAAAGTTAGACAAACCCAGTAAATATGCGGGTTTGAGCTGATTTAGTCCTTTCTCAAAATTGCAACGAAGCAAGATATTGATGGGAGGCAGCGCTGTTTTTCTAGGCAGGACTAAATTCAGAAAACCCCAAAGAGGGGAAAGCTGGTTTAGCCCTGTTTTTTATTACGGCTGTAAAGGAGGAGACATATGGGAAACCGGATCACGAAGGAAAGCATGGAACTTATTGCAGGGGAAATCATGGATGCAGTCCTTGCTGCCGACAGTCTGGAGGATGGCATAAATTTGATACAGGAAATTCTTGAAAGCAATGGGATCGTTGAACTTATTTCGGATTAAGGAGGAGAAACATGAAGCAGAGAGAGATGACAGTTTACAGGGCAAGGGGGACAAGTGTGGAGGAAAACAAGCC
>CAJTQO010000039.1 GCA_910578405.1 uncultured Lachnospiraceae bacterium
ATATAAAAGAGACGGGCGGCCTGCATAATTTTTCAGCAAATTTTCCAGTTCCCGGCAAAATGCAGAATCCTTTTTGTAAAAGGCATAGCTTTCTTCTAACTTCTTAATTTCACCCATCAGCGTTTCCGGCACATACTGTCCACCATATCCGCCATATCTTCCTTCCGACATTGCTTTCCCTCCTATTTCTTACTTCCAGTTCCGCAGCCTCGCTCTCCCTCCCTCTTGGAAATCACTCCTGACGCTCCCATATCCGGCTGTCCTTCCGGGGCGGGCCTGCTTCCCTGCTGATTCCGGTTCCCTAAATCGTGTTTGCACATTCACTCCTGACGCTTCCGTATCCGGCTGTCCTTCCGGGCGGCATGGTTTGGCTGCCCGTTTCCAATTTTGCGCGCGAAATTTTACACGCAAAAAAGTCCTTGACAGCGATACTTTTTGTATCTTGTCAAGGACGGAAACTGACTGCTTGCTTTTCCGCGGTGCCACCTTGCTTCAGGAAGTCCTAAAAAAGAGGCCAGCGCCTCTCTTATCCTTCCTGCACTTTCCGGGATACCATCATATCCCTGGCAACTGACGTATGCCTGACGTCGCAGAATACTCGGCGAACCCGCCTTTGACTGCGCCCTCCGTGGTCCATTTGACAGACTGCGTCCTGCCGGTTCTCAGCCCCTCCGGCTCTCTGTGAGTGCAACATCTGCCGTTATCTCCACTTCAACGGTTTTCTATATTTCAATCTTTTATTTTCAACTGTTTTGTATTTTAACACTGCATCGCACTGATGTCAATGCCTTTTTTCTGAAAATTGTTGAAAAATCATTTCTCCTTTTGTTAGCATATGAAAAATCACATCCGAGACATAACCTATGTATCCGAAAAAGAAATTGCAGAACGGTTTGGCATTATATTTTAAATAATATTCCATCTCCACTCACTGCGGAACCGGACAGAGCTGCACAAGGATTACCGCCGCGAAGACAAGCGCGCACCCGGCCAGCTCGCGGACGCTTAGCGACTGGCCAAGCAGCATCCACCCGGCCAGAACGGACACTACCGATTCCATACTGAGAATCAGCGAAGCCACCGCCGGCTCCAGTTCCCTTTGCCCAATGATTTGTAAAGTATACGCCACCCCGCAGGACATTACTCCTGCATATAATACGGGAACCATCCCCGCCGCCAACTGCTCCCACGAAGGCCGCTCCATTACAAATGCCCCAACAGCGCACAAAATCCCTGCCGTAAAAAACTGGATGCAGGAAAGCGCCACTCCGTCCGCTTTCGGGGAAAAATAATCAATCACCAGAATATGTACGCTAAAAAGCACGGCACAGACGAAAACAAACGCATCGCCCTTTCCAATGCGGAAGCCTTCGGTGACACAAAGCAGATACATGCCAAATGCCGCCGTTACCGCCGCAATCCACACTCTTCCCGGCACCCTTTTATGCAAAAACAGCCCAAAGAAAGGCACAAGGATAATGTAAAGGGTAGTGATAAAGCCCGCTTTTCCTACCGTTGTGTACTGAATCCCTATTTGCTGGAACAGCGACGCAGCGCAAATCGCCAATCCACAGCAAATGCCGCCTTTTACCACAATCCTGCGTCTGTCTGGCTCCTTCCCGGCTTCCGCTCCCTTTTCATCCGCCCCTCCATGCCACCCACCTTTTTTCCGGACAAAAAGAACCGGCAGGAGGACTGTCCCACCGATCAGAAACCTGGCGCCATTAAACGTAAACGGCCCCATATAATCCATTCCCACACTCTGGGCCACAAACGCGACTCCCCAGATACAGGCTGCCAGAAACAAAAGCAGGCTGTTAGCCATTGTTTTCTTTTTCATATCTGTCTCCTGAATAAAGTTTGAAAAAATCTGCAATTTCAGCTACAATCTCCCGAATCCTCCTGCCTTCACAGTCCACGGTAAAGTCTGCATACTTTTCATAACAAGGAACCCTTTCCCTGTATAAATCCTGCAGCGTCTGCCCTTCCCGCAGCGCAACCCCCCGCTCATGCAAGTCCCCCAGCCGCTCTTCAATGGCCGGACAGGACAACTGCAAATAGACCACCATCCCAATCTCTTTTAAATGCGCCATCGCTTCCCTGCCGTATATTACGCTCCCTCCGGTGGCAATCACGCTTCGCTTTGCCTGGATTTTGGCATTGGCCTTATTTTCCACCTCCAGAAATCCCGCCAGCCCCTTTTCTTCTATAATCTGGTGCAGGAGCATGTTTTCCTGCTCCTGTATCACCAAATCGGAATCCACAAAACGGTAGCCCAGTCGCTTGGCCAGCACTACGCCTACCGTGCTTTTCCCAGCCCCGGGCATCCCGATTAAGACCACATTATCCATGGTATGCAACCACTTCCACTTCGCAAAGCGCTTTTTTCGGAAGTTCCTTTACTGCCACACAGCTCCTGGCCGGCTTTTCATCCTCGGTAAAATATCTCTCATAAACACTGTTAAAAGCTGCAAAATCCGCCATGTCCGACAAAAAGCAGGTGGTCTTTACCACATCTTTATAAGAATAGCCCGCTTCCGATAAAATAGCTCCAATATTCCTCATGACCTGTTTGGCCTGCTCCGTAACGTCGCTGCCCTTGATTTCCCCAGTCACCGGATCTAACGGAATCTGTCCCGATGTATATAAGGTATTTCCTACGATAATCCCCTGTGAATAAGGGCCAATTGCTGCCGGAGCTTTGCTTGTTGATACTTTTTTTGCCATTTTCCTTCTCCTTTTCCTTTCCGCTTTCTAAAAGCCTTTTCCCTACGCCTCTTCAAACTGCGCAAGGACATAAAAGCCTCTCTCATTTTCCAACACGCTTGTCACTACGCCCTCCCTGGCAAGCATCCTTTCCCGGAAAGGGTAATTGCCCGACATCGCAAGAGATGGGTCTATTGTGTAATAATAATTGCTTGGCAGCATTCCCTCTGTCACCGTAATATGATCCCCTACGGCTAACAGTCCGGGCCGTTCCATCTTAAATTCCATTTCCCGCATATCCTGGCTTCCCTCCTCCCCGGATTCCGCTTTTCGCCTGGCGTCCTAACTTCCATTCCTTATATTCTACTAGCGCTTTCCCTTTTTTTCAATACTAAATTGGAAAAATATAAAAATAGTAACAATTATGGTTATTATATACAATTCTCTTGTCCCCGCCCTCCTGCATATGGTATAATGCATACATGAATTTGACAGACCTAACAAAATACATACATTTCTATTTTCTAAGAAAGGATGGTTCCCATGTTTGAATTTACCGACGACTGCAAAACAGGCATAATGCAAATTGATGAAGAACACAAATACCTCTTTGAACTGTTAAACAAAGCTTATCTCCTTGCAACTACGGAATGCCACAGCGACAATTACCAGCGGCTGAAAGATATCCTGACGGAACTTGACGGCTATGCGCAATGGCATTTTTCCCATGAGGAAAAATATATGCTGGAAATCCGCGACCCGGAATTAATCCTCCAGCGCCAGCAACATGCCTTCTTCCGGGAGAAGATACTGGAATTTGACATGGCCAACATAGGGGATATCGAGAACCAGCGCCAAATGCTGGCTGACCTTGTAAACTTCCTGGCAAAATGGCTCTACCGCCATATCCTCAGCAGCGATATTATGATTGGTAAGCTTCCCCCTTTGGAAGAATGGATGTTAAAGGAAAACCCTTGCGAATTTACCGAGGAGTACCTTACCGGCATTACTCTGGTTGACAATGAACACAAAGAACTTTTCCGCATTATTGACAAGGCCAACCAGCAACTGAAATCTTACAATACGGCCACCAGCTATGATAAAATCCTGGATATCCTGGATGAGTTAAAGACATACACCATCTACCATTTTGGCGATGAAGAAGAATACATGGAAAGCATACGGTATGACGGCCTCGCCGCCCAAAAACGCGCCCACGAGGCATTTATCGAAAAACTGGAAAACATTGACCGGGATGAAATTGAGCGCAACCCACAGGAATACCTCCAGAAACTGTTGGAATTCCTGATAGGCTGGCTAATCAACCACATTCTAAGCACAGATAAAAAAATACCGAATCTGTAAACGCATCACTTACAAAATGCAAAGGGGCTGTGCAGCCCCTTTTTCCGTTTCCGGTTATGTTATGTACTGTCCCAATACCCCGATAAAGACATCCATATCCAAGGGCTTAGAAATATGGGCATTCATACCGTTTTTTAACGCAGCTTCCTTATCTTCCTCCAGCGCATTGGCGGTCATAGCGATAATCGGCATCTTTTTCACGTCCTTGCGCGGCAGATTCCGGATGGTCCTGGTGGCTTCATATCCATTCATAATCGGCATCTGCACATCCATCAGAATCGCGTCGTAATAATTTTCCTCCGAAGCCTTCACCATAGATACCGCATCCGTGCCGTCCGGCGCAGTCTCCACTGCAAAACCGGCCTCCGTCAGTATCACTTCCGCAATTTCCCGGTTCAGTTCGATATCTTCCACTAACAGGACGCGTTTCCCGCCAAAATCAGCCAATGTCCATGCAGCCGCCGTTTCTTCCTTCTCCAACAGGTGATTGGCCGCCAGCAATACCGATTTTAAATCCGACATAAAAAGCGGTTTTGCACAGAAAGCCGTCACCCCTGCCTCTCTGGCTTCCTCTTCAATATCCGTCCAGTCATAGGCGGTCAGGATAATAATCGGGGCATCCTCCCGCACCACGCTGCGGATTCTCCTTGCCGTCTCCACTCCGCTTGTTTCCGGCATCTGCCAGTCAATAATATACGTATGGTAAGCATCCCCTTCCTCTACGGCCATTTGGGCGCGGTAAACCGCTTCCCGCCCGGAGGTGGTCCACTCGGCGCGCAGGCCAATCTGTTTCAGCATCTTGCTTACACTGTCGCAAACATGGAAATCATCATCCACCACCAACGCCCGCAGGCCATTCAACTCCTTAATCCGCTCCGCATTCCTGGCCACATCCTGCAGCTTCAGCGTCAGTTCCACCGTAAACGCACTCCCCTTACCCAAAACGCTTTCCACAGATATGGCTCCGCCCATCATCTCCACAATATTTTTCGTAATCGCCATGCCAAGCCCCGTCCCCTGGATGCCGCTTTGGGTCGTGCTGGCCTCCCGTTCAAAAGGCTCAAAAATATGCTTGACAAACTCCTGGGACATACCGATGCCATTGTCCTTAATGATAAAAACATAATCCCCATACCCATGGCGGAACGTGGTCTTTTGCATAATCCGAAAAGTAATCATCCCGCCTGCCGGGGTGTATTTCACCGCATTGCTCATCAGATTGATAAATACCTGGTTTAGCTTCAGCGCATCCGCCATTACATCTTCATTTGTCACTTCAAACGTATCAATGAACATTTCCAACTGCTTCGCTTTCACCTGGGGCTGAATGATATTGACCAGGTTGTGCATCAGTTCGGAAATATTGCATTCCGTTTCTTTAATCTGCACTTTACCGCTTTCAATCCTGCTCATATCCAGAATATCGTTAATCAGGCTCAGCAGATGGTTGCTGGAAGACAGCACCTTCTGCAGACAGTCTTTCACCTGGTCTTTATTGTCGATGTGGCTGGCCGCAATCGTCGTAAAACCGATAATAGCATTCATAGGAGTGCGGATATCATGGGACATGTTAGAAAGGAACGTTGTCTTTGCCCGGTTCGCGTGCTGCGCCTGCATCAGCGCTTCCTGCAGCGCCTGCGTCTGCTCCCGCTGCTTGCATACCTGCGCAGTAATATCCTTGGAAACCACCAGCGCCAGGATATCCCCCGTATCATAATCCTTCGTCATAACAAAGGACTGACGGACGCAAATCTGCCCGTCCGCGCCGTCCTTGCACCAGTATTCGGCCACCACTTCCTTATCGCCCGCTTCAAACCGCTTTTTCAGATACGCCGTGCATACCATGCCGCTGTAATCCTCCATAGATTCGGGCAGCACAAACTTTTTCCACTTTTCAAAACATTCCGAAGCCCTGCATGGAACCTCCAGCCCAATCTTTTCCAGCAAAGAAACTTTCCGTCCATCCGCAATGCGGATAATGTCCTGGGCAACCAAATCCTTGGTCAGGTTACATTCAAATGTGCAGAACGAATTTGAGGCAATGGCCGTCCGGTACTGCCTTTCCTTGCGCTCTGCCAAAGAAATTTCCGCCTGGATGCGCAGTTCCTGCTCCCTGTTTTCCCTCTCCAGCGCCTTCTTTTCCCGCCCGGCCTGCATTAACAGGAAAAACAGATAAATGCCGAACAACACCGCCAGCATAATCTCCATCTGCACCCCTACCATATTTTCCGCCTGAATCATCGCCTGCGTCACATTCTCCGGGAACGTCTGCACCAGCACATAAGGATAGCCCGGAACATACATTACACAAATGTTGTCGATTTCCGTCTCGCTTTTGGAATCACAAATAAAGGCGCCCTGCCCTCCGTTTTCAAATACGGCCTTTGCATCCGCCGCCGTCTTTTGGTCAATCACGCCAAAAGAGGCCAATGCATCCAACAAATGGGCATCGTATGTTTTTCCATCGGAGCTTGCAATAACCCGCCCATCCGGCATACAAAGATACACGCCTGCCGCTTCCCCGAAATAAACAGTGGACAGCATATCCCGCAAACGCTCCTGCGCCAGATACACTCCCCGCAGTACGCCAACTATCTTTCCATTGCTGCGAACCGGCGCATAAAAACAAGCCATAATCTCATTATAAAAATGGGGGTCAAATACGATATCCATACCGCATTCCCCCGCTATCCCTTTCCGGTAAAATTCCCTGTCCTTTACATCGGAAACCCGTCCGTCGGAAATATAGTCCACGCCTTCCAGGCTGGTAAACAGCATCGCATCGAACAGACCCGCGTTTTCCTCCATTTCCTTAAGCGTCTGCACATCCACAAGCGGCTGAGCCATGCTTTTTCCCAAAAAATATGCGCATATCTGAACCGTATTCTGCGCATTTTTCAACTCTTCCCTAATCTGGCTGGCCATCAGTCTGGCAGAATCCTCCGCATAGCTTTTATTCCGCTCTTCCATACGCTTGCTATTCTGCACCGTATGCCATTGGAACAGCATAAAAACAGCAGCCAAAAGAATGACTGCATAACCGGCCTGCTGCAATGGCTTCTTTTTCCTTTTCACCGGCAATTCCCTCCCAGCATTTAAATTTTCCCCCTCCTCCTATTATAGGAATCCATGATTCCATGTTGTTGTTAATTTCATAATGGCGTTTGTAGGAATGTTCCAGCTTACCCCTCTTTCCCAAAAGCAGTGTAGGCAAATTTTGCCCAAACTGCCTCTGTCGCCAGTTCTCCTTGCGCCGTTTTGGGAAAGCTTAAGTGAGACATGAATTAATGATTGAATGCCTCAATATTATCTGTATTCAGGACAAAATCATAATAATTCAAATCTTCCCGTTTCGTCCATCCGATGCGGTTCCAAAATGCATTCCCCACATCATTTGCCGTAAATGCAATCAGCGAGATTTTACTTATCCGTTCCCGCTTCAAAGCTTCCATGGCATACACCACCATCGCCCTTCCTATTCCCTTCATCCGGTAATCCGCATGGACGCACACATGGTACATACAGCCACGCCTTCCATCATGTCCGCACAAAATCGCCCCAACGATTTTTCCATCCTCCACCGCCACTACGCTCGTATCGGGATTCCTTTTTAGAAAACGCTCCACCCCTTCCCTGGAGTCGTCGATGCTGCGCATGGCAAACCCCTTAATGCTCATCCACAACTCATATACCCCTGTGTAATCCTCTGCCGTCATCGTCCTTACCATCGTTTTTCTCCTATTCCGCTCCGTATCTGATTATGAATGCCCTCTTCCTGTAAAAGCATCAAATCCGTAATTAAACTTGCGCCAATATATGGATACCCAATACGCCTTTCAACCCATCCGACAAAAAACTCCTTACAAAAAACTCCTTACAAATTCAGCCCCTTATCCTCTTCGCACCCCAAAATCAGGTTCAGACACTGTACAGCGGCTCCCGAAGCCCCTTTCCCCAAATTGTCAAAACGTGCGCTCACCAACACCCTTTCGTCATTCCCCGTCACAAAAATCTCCAAACCGTCCCAGCCCGAACAGCTATTCCCTGCCAGGAATCCCTGATACTCCGCTTCCTTTCCAAAAGGCGTCACGCGGATAAATTTTTCCCCCTGGAAGTAATCTTGGAAAAACCCATGCAGCTTCTCCGGCGTTTGCCCGCCAGACAACATATCTGTGTAAAATGGC
Source organism: uncultured Lachnospiraceae bacterium (assembly GCA_910578405.1). Taxonomy (GTDB): domain Bacteria; phylum Bacillota; class Clostridia; order Lachnospirales; family Lachnospiraceae; genus Kineothrix. The sequence continues at coordinate 8,256 of CAJTQO010000039.1, forward strand.
ACGGTTATTAACATACCACTGTAATAATCGCAAATCAAAGGAGAGAAAAGAGGCGTGCGCTCCAGTCCTGTAACTTTCTGCATCTCTTTTAAATGTTTATGGTTCTGCCCAAGCGCATATTCCCTGGGCGCATCCAGCGCGGACTCCCGCCCTTCGGCCTCATAAACGGCAATGGTCTTTTTCCCGGCCCCGCTGTACCCTGACATAGCAAAAGCCGATACCGGATAGTCTTTGGGCAAAATGCCCGCCGCCACCATCGGATAAACCGCCGTTATGAAACCTGTGGCATAACAGCCGGGAACGGCAATCCGTTTCGCCCCACGCACCGCTTCCCTATGCCCCGCCGAAAGCTCCGGGAAACCGTAAGCCCAGCCTTCTTCTGTCCGGTGCGCCGTGGAAGTGTCTATCACCGTTACTTTCTCATTCTCCACTAACCCTACCGACTCCCTCGCCGCCGCGTCCGGCAGGCAAAGGAAAGTCACCTCCGATTCGTTAATCCGCCTCCTGCGCTCCTCCTTATCCTTCCTTAATTCTGCGCTTATCGAAAGAAGCTCAATATCCTCCCTTCCCGCAAAACGCTCGTAAATCCTAAGCCCTGTGGTCCCTTCGCTCCCATCAATAAAAACTTTTGTTTTCTTTATGTTTTCTCTTTCCATCCTGCTCGTTACGCTCCATTCTTCCTTAAAAACCAATTTCGCTCTGTATCCAAATCCCATAAGGCAACGGCCATAAACCGTTATCCGTTTCCCAACCGCCTTACCGACAACGTTCATCATACTCCCTTTGCCGGAAAACCTCAACCTTTTTCCTTTTTTTCACCCTTTCTCTTTGGCTCGCATAAGTATACAATATTTTTGCATAATATGCAATGAATTTTTATTTTTATACAGAAATTTAATAAAAATCCAATTTTTATGCAAAGATTCCTCTTGCATTTCCAAAAAGAATGATGTATATTGTTTTTGAGAAGAGAACAAAAATACTGGAGGCATTTATATTATGAAAGAAAAAGTAGTCCTTGCCTACTCCGGTGGGCTTGATACCACTGCCATTATCCCATGGCTGAAAGAAAATTTTGATTATGAAGTTATCTGTGTATGCGTAAACTGCGGACAAGAGGAGGAGCTGGACGGGCTGGAAGAGCGCGCAAAATCCTGCGGGGCCCAAAAGCTCTACATAGAAGACGTGACTGACGAATTCTGCGACGAATACATTATGCCATGTGTCCAGGCACATGCCGTATATGAGAACAAATACTTGTTAGGCACTTCCATGGCCCGGCCGTTAATTGCGAAAAAATTAGTGGAAATTGCCCGCAAGGAAGGCGCCACAGCCATTTGCCATGGCGCCACAGGAAAGGGGAATGACCAAATCCGCTTTGAGCTTGGCATTAAAGCGCTTGCCCCTGATTTGAAAATCATCGCCGCATGGAGAAACGAGAAATGGACGATGGATTCCCGGGAATCTGAAATTGAATACTGCAAGGCGCATGGAATCGACCTGCCTTTCTCCGCAGATTCTTCTTACAGCCGCGACCGGAATCTGTGGCATATCAGCCATGAAGGTCTGGAACTGGAAAATCCGGGCAATGAACCGAATTTTGAACATCTCCTCGTCCTTGGAACCACTCCGGAGAAAGCGCCGGAAGAAGGCGAATATGTAACCATGACCTTTGAAAAAGGCGTCCCCACTTCCGTAAACGGGAAAAAGATGAAAGTTTCCGACATTATCCGTGAGCTGAACGCACTGGGCGGCAAACACGGGATAGGCATCGTGGACATCGTGGAAAACCGTGTGGTCGGCATGAAATCCCGCGGCGTGTATGAAACGCCGGGCGGAACCATCCTTTACGAAGCGCACCAGCAATTGGAAGAACTGATTCTGGATCGGGATACGTATGCCCTGAAAACCGATATGGGCAACAAACTGGCGCAGATTGTCTACGAAGGAAAATGGTTCACACCGCTGCGCGAAGCAGTGCAGGCATTTATTGAAACCACACAGCAGTATGTGACGGGCGAAGTGAAATTTAAGCTTTACAAAGGCAATATCATCAAAGCCGGGACAACTTCCCCTTATTCCCTTTATAACGAAAGCATCGCTTCCTTCACCACTGGCGACCTCTATGACCACCATGATGCAGAAGGCTTTATTAATCTCTTTGGCCTGTCCTGCAAAGTGCGCGCTATGAAAATGCAGGAAGCGGAAAAAACAGGATTGCGCTAAAGCGGCAGGAGAATGCAAAGGAGCATAAAAATGGATGTCATTACTTTATTGATCACGTATTTCGTGTCAATGAACCTCATCGGACTGTTCCTGATGGGATTGGACAAACACAAAGCAAAAAAACACCTGTGGCGGATTCCGGAATCAACTCTGTTCATCACGGCTATTATCGGGGGAAGCATCGGCTGCATCATCGGCATGTATGCCTTCCGCCATAAAACCAGGCGCTGGTATTTCGTCTATGGCATGCCGGTTATCCTGGCGCTGCAGATTGCATTGTTTGTGGCCATCCTTCATGCGCCGTTCCAAATCCAGATTATGTAAAGCATTCCTTTCATTCTCCCCTTATAAAAATGTCTTCGACACTTTAACCCCCTATCCCCCATTATGGGGGAATGAGGGGGCTTTTAAGTGAAAAAGGCGATTTTTTTCCATCCCTATTTCTGGAATTTATCTTTTTAAAAATTCAGAACCTGCTCTAAAAACTCTGCCTGCTTAGAGCCAAAGCATTTTTTACTGAAGGCTTTCCATGGGAAATCTTAACGCGATATAAAATCCAAATCAATACTCACAAAAAGGGATTATTGCCCAATCTGACTATACAGATATGTTCATTGACTTTTGCGCCGCATGTGCGTATGATAATAACCATAAAAACATCCATCCCATATATCCGGCAAAATGCAGGCATAACTGAAAGGAATGATTTCATGGCAAATATTTTAATTGTAGAAGACGAAAAGAAGATGCAGGACATTATCTGTGAATATATGCACAGGGGAGGACATACCTGTTTTACTGCTGATGATGGTGTAGACGCTCTGATGTTACTGCTATTTTGTACCGTCCAGTGCGTCCTTTGAAGGAATTATGAATTTGGCTAACAGTGACAATCCAGTGATTTTAAAAGAATTGTTTATTCTTATGGCGCATTGCATCATTTGGTTTTGGCTTTATCTGTCCATTTCCAAACGGCAGAGAAAACATTCGGGAAGCTACCCTTTGTAGCTATTTTTAGAGAAATTTTATTCCATTTAGTAAACCGATGTTATATAATAAAGCCAGTGACGAATCCGGATTTGAAACAAGGATTATTTATGAACTTAATTTTAGAGGTTAGGATATTATGAAACAAGGAAGAATTATTATTATCACAGGTTCTCCGGGAACAGGAAAGACTGCGACAGCGTCAGTCATTGCTCAAAAATCCGATTTAGAAAAATCAGTGCATATGCATACCGATGACTTTTATGACTATCTCAGCAAAGGCGCTATTCCGCCACATCTTCCGCAATCAAATGCGCAAAATTTAATTGTGATAGAGGCTTTTTTAGAAGCTGCAAAACGGTTTGCCTGTGCCGGATATGATGTTGTAGTTGATGGCATTGTAGGCCCTTGGTTTTTGGAACCTTGGAGAAATGCCGTTCAAGAAGGATACGAGGTACACTATATAATTTTAAGCGCCGACAAAAAAACGACCATGAATCGAGCGATTGAACGCTCTAAGCTGGATAGACAAACGAATATTGAACTGGTGGAAACGATGTGGACGCAATTTAATTCTTTGAATGAATACAAGCATTATGCTTTAGAAACAACAGGTTTAACTGTCGATGAAACTGTACGGATGATAAGAGAAACGGTTAGTAAAAGAACTAATTTACTTATTTGATTGAAAGGAAAAGCGAAAGAATGAGTATCCTGAAAATTGCATTATTGCAAATTGCGCCTTGCAAAAACTTAGATGAAAATCTCGAAAAAGGAATAACATGTTGTAAAAAAGCAAAAGAAAAAGGGGCTGATATCGCACTGTTCCCCGAAATGTGGAGCAATGGATATAACATTTATGACAGACCTGTTGACGAATGGAAAAAAGAAGCGATTTCTATGGATAGCGATTTTATCAATGCCTTTGGCATACTTGCAAAGCAGCTTAAAATGGCTATTGGAGTTACGCTGCTTGAAAAATATAAAAACGCCCCCCGCAATTCGCTTGCTCTTTTTGACAGATATGGGGAGTTGCAATTGGTTTATGCCAAAGTACATACCTGTGATTTTGATGTAGAACGAAATTTGACAGCAGGTGAGGATTTTTATGTTAAAACACTGGATACATCTTGCGGAAAGGTAAAAATAGGCGCAATGATTTGTTATGACAGAGAATTTCCAGAAAGCGCACGAATCCTCATGTTAAAAGGCGCAGAACTTATTCTTGTTCCCAATGCCTGCCCAATGGAAATAAACCGCCTTTCACAACTTCGCGCCAGAGCTTTTGAAAATATGTTGGCTATTGCTACCTGCAATTATCCCAAAGCTGTGCCTGACTGTAACGGTAACTCGAGTGTATTTGATGGCGTTATTTATTTGCCGAATGAAAACGGCTCAAGAGATACCTGTATTTTTCAGGCAGAGGAAGAAGAAGGAATTTATATTGCCGAACTTGATTTAAAGCAACTACAAGAGTATCGTGAATGCGAAGGATTCGGCAATGCCTATCGACATCCCCAAAAATATAAACTCTTGACCGAATCAAAAATTGAAAAACCATTTACTTAGAAGCAATGAATGTTCCAAACGAATTTGAAATAATAGACTTCAAAGGCGGCCTTTATGCTGTAGCAACGGACATAGACCAGAAAACAGATAAGGGGCTTATGGACACGGAGATTGACCAGTTTCTAAACGAAAATGGATTGAAACGTGGCACATCACGTTCAGAATTAGGAAATATAATTACGTCGCCACTTGGGAAAAAAATAATGGGATATGAACAGATGGACTATGATATCCCCATAAAGGCAAAATAAATCCCAGTTTTGCGGTGAGGCAAAAATAAGTAAATGGAATTTGGAGGGCGGCTATGTATGAGAGAATGCTGAATAAGCAGCTTATTCCAACCTTAGAAGAAATGGCAACGTATTGTTCGGAGAATGCCCAACGCTTTTCTATGATAAATGATTGGCTAACTACTGCGTTCCATACAGAACAGAGAGTGGTTTTCCCTTATGGCAATAAATACGGTTGGGGAATCGGACACTATAAAAAGAAAAAGCTTATGTGCAATATCTTTGCTGAAGATGGCGCATTTACAGTTATGATGAGATTAACGGATGCGCAGTATGCAGCGGTTTATGGGGAGTTGAAAAAATACACCCAAGAATACATTGATAATAAATATCCTTGCGGCGATGGCGGCTGGATACATTATCGGGTTATCTGCCAGGAACATTATGAAGATGTTGTGAAACTGTTAGATGTAAAATGTTTATAACAATCAATCCTGTAAAATTCCATTTTTAGAACAGGAAAAGTGGGAATTGAGGAATTGGCGCAACACTGCCGCTTTCGTAACTGCACGCATACTAATGGCCCCGGATGTGCCGTTCTGGCATCTATGGAATCCAGTGAATTGGAAAGCCATCACAAGTTGAAGCATGAAACCAGTTATGACGGCTTGAGCAGCAAGGAAATCGAAGTCAACAAGCGTAAGCGTATATTCAAAGAGGTTGCGGTGTGAAGAATGCCAGACGTTTTAAAAAAACAACGGAAACGGAAATGAGGAAGAAAGACATGAATATTGAATTTTTGAAAGAAAATATGATGGGGCCTAACGCATGGCTGATGGCAGAGGAATTGACAGCAAATTTACCTTTGAAAAAAGGAATGCGGGTTTTGGATTTAGGATGTGGCCGTGGATTGACTTCTGTGTTTTTGGCAGAAAAATTCGGTGTACAGGTTTTTGCGGTAGATTTATGGACATCTGCCACAGAAAATTATGAGCGTTTCAAGCAGGCGGAAGTATCCGATTTGATTGTCCCTTTGCAATTTGACGCTTTGCAGCTTCCTTTTGCAGAAGGCTTTTTCGATGCAGTTGTCAGCGTGGATTCCTATCACTATTTCGGGAATAATGATACCTATTTTGAAAAGGCATTGAAGCCGATACTGAAAAAAGATGCTATTGTAGCCATTGCTTTTCCGGGCATGAAATATGAAGTGCATGGTAATATCCCAGAAGAGATGAAGCCGCTTTGGGAAGCGGAAGCATTGGAAATGTGGCACTCAATCGACTGGTGGAAACCCAAATTTACACCACATCTAAAAGACTTCCGAATTGCTGAGATGGATTGCTTTGACAGAGCATGGAATGATTGGCTGTCTTGTAATAACCCATATGCGGTTGAGGATAGGTTGATGATTGAAACAGATAACGGCCGATTTATGAACTTGATTAAGTTCACAGGAAGCATTTGCTAAAAATAGTTCTATTACAAACGCAGTCTTACACATCGTGTAGGGCTGCTACGAATGCTGATTGATACACATCCCAATGAAGATTTTTATGCGCGCTTACCACCCCACTGCTACACCATTTTTGAAAGAGCCTTGATGTGACAAGAAATGAAAACTTAATGCTCCAGAATATCCAGAAAATCAATTGTCGGATAACAATGCTGAAATCAATTAGTGAAATTGCTCCTTACGCCCCGTTTGGTAAATCAAAGACAACACAATTACTGAAAGAGATGGGTAAAAAAAGTGTTGTGAAAATTGAAGGCAGAGGACGGGGCGCTAAGTATGTGATAAAGTAATCAAGCCGTGTGAACTTTGATGACGCGAAAGAAAAGCTGCACCGGGTAGTGAACTCTTAAAAACCCCATTGGTAAAGCTGTTTACTTTACCAACGTATTTACCAATTTTACAGGGACAAATATGAGAAAGTATGAAACGATTTGAGAAAACACTTTGGAAACACAGAACTTAGGAACAGTCCCAAAAGACTGTAAAATCAAGCATTTGAGAAGAAATACAGAACATATAAGGAGTTATGGAAAAATGATAAAAATATTATTTGTCTGTCACGGCAGTATCTTGAAGAATCCCGGAAAAGCCAGCAAAATCAATGGTTTCATGGCTTGAATAGGCGCTTACTACACCACTAATACACCATTTTTGAAAGAGCCTTGAAATGACAGGAAAAGCAAGTTAAAATATAATTATTATGGAAAATCGAGGTGGCATGATGGAAAATCATTTGACGCCATACCAATCAGTTATTACAGAAATTAAAAGCATTATTTCTTCTGGACAAGAAGCAGCCTATAGTGCTTCTAGTAAGGCAATGTTGCTCACTTATTGGAACATCGGAAAAAGAATTGTAGAACAGGAATTAGGCGGCAGTGAACGGGCAGAGTATGGCAAAGGTTTAATTTCTGCATTGGCAGAAGATTTGACAAAGGAGTATGGCAAAAATTATTCTAAAAGGAATTTGCATTATTACATCAAATTTTATCAGTGCTTTCCTGATGAGCAGATTGTGAACGCATGCGTTCACAATCTTAACTGGACGCATATTAGGAGTCTTCTTCGTGTTTCAGATGAAAATGCACGCTATTGGTATATGAAAGAAGCTGTTGACGAAAGTTGGAGTTCAAGAACCTTAGACCGTAATATCAGTACGCAATATTATCATAGACTTCTTCAATCACCCAAAAAAGATGCTGTAATTGAAGAGATGAAGCAGAAAACTGCAGAATATCAGAAAAATCAATTTGAATTGATTAAAAGTCCGGTGATTGCAGAATTTCTTGGTTTTAAAAATGAGGATACCTATTTAGAGGGAGATTTGGAATCTGCCATTCTTTCACACATTAGAGATTTCTTGATGGAATTGGGCAGAGGATTTGCGTTCGTGGCTCGTCAGCAGCATATTGTAACGGAAACTTCAGACTACTATTTAGATCTCGTTTTTTACAATATCGAACTGAAATGTTATGTTCTAATCGATTTGAAGATGGGCAGAATTACCCATCAGGATGTGGGCCAGATTGATATGTATGTGCGCATGTATGATGATTTAAAGCGAGGGCAGGGAGATAACCCCACTATAGGGATTCTGCTGTGTTCAGAAACAGATGAGGATATTGCCAGATATTCGGTACTTCATGATAATGACCGATTGTTTATGTCAAAATATCTGACTTATTTGCCTACGAAAGAGCAGTTGAAAGCAGAGATTGAGCGTCAGAAAGAAATTTTTTCTATGCAGCATCCAGTATTACAAATGAATAAAAAGGAAATAGATGAGTAGATGTTGAATCGATATTACTAGAAGGGAACAAAAAGAATTGCGTGCGATAAATTTGTATACGATTTCAAGAAAGATACATAGAGAGTTAAGGCCACTTTATGAAAAAGCATTATCAGGTAGGGATAAAGAAACAAAAGTACGCGAAGAAGAAATAGATTTGATTGCTACTCTTGTCAATAATTTTATTTTTCACAAGGAAAAAAATATTGTGTTGAGGATTGGTTTTATTCTTTTGAAATACCCCAAATTGGAAAAGAGTTTGATTTATTAAAAATTAGAGATGAAAAAAATGTAATAATTAATATTGAATTAAAGAGTCAGGAGGTAACTTTTGAAAAAATAGAAAAGCAGTTAGTTCAAAACAGATATTATTTATCTCATGTAGCAAGTGAAATTTTCAGTTTTACATATATGAGGTGTAATGATAATACAGTGAGAGTCTATAAATATGATAAGGACTTATTACAAGAATCTTCCATGGATGAGTTGATAAGGTGTGTGGTTCAAATTAAGACTGCAAAAAAGACAAAATTGAAGAGTTGTTTAGACCAAAAGATTATCTCATATCACCATTGAATACTCCGGAAAAATTTTTAGAAGGTAAATATACAACAGGATGAAATCAAAAGAAACGTGTTAATATCGTTTGAAAATGGAAACTATCTATGGGGGATAAGAGGGGCTGCTGGAACGGGGAAAACATTTTTATTGTATGATATTGCGAAGAATCTTTCTGAAAATTATCAAGTGTGTATTGTTCATTGTGGATTTTTAAATGATGGTCATAGATATATTGATTCGCATTTGAAAAATGTTTCTGTCATTGATGCAAAATCCGTATCGCCAGATCGAATAAGTTGCTTTGATATTATTTGTGTGGATGAGACGCAACGATTATATAAAAGCAGTTTGGATGAAATTTTATTAGCATATGATGAAAGAATATTAAAAGGCTGCATTTTTTCCTATGATTCGGCGCAGGCATTATCTAAAACAGAGGTGCGAAGAAATAATCCTGAAAGACTAATTGGAATAGATGGGTTTTGTGAGGAAAGACTGACAGGGCGAATTAGAACAAATACAGAAATATATTCGTTTATTAGAAATATGATGCGTTTATATGATAAGCCCAAAGAAAGAATGGGGTATGAAAATATAGATATATTGTATGCGAATAATATTAATGAGTCTGATAAAATCATAAAATTTTATACAAGAAATGGATATAAATTTATTACATTTACACCATCACAATATATATCAAATAGCATTGATCATTATTCTGGATTTGTCAACTCACATCAAGTTTTAGGACAAGAATTTGATAATGTAATGATTGTAATTGATAATAATTTTAGATATAGTAGTAAAGGAGAACTTGAAGCAAGAGAACATCCAAATCCAGACTATTTGTTTCCAAGATTGTTCTATCAAAACATATCTAGAACAAGAGAAAAGCTTTGCATAGTTGTACTTGAAAACGAAATAATCTTTGAACAATTTCTTAAAATTAAAATGAATTGTTTAGAGTTTAATATTGAATCATGGGCCGGTATCTAAAAATCAGGACACTCCTAAATATCTATTTATATTCAAAAGAATATTTAAAATAGAATAAAGAAATGTTTTACTGCTCACTCCTGAATTATGTTTTTTCGTCCTTTATAGCAAGTGAAAAGGGTTACTCTGAACAGTTATGTTTACTACACCATTTGCCCGTGAATTTGCGTAGTTTTATATAGATTTGCGTGAGTTTGGAGTAAAAAATAAAAAATGAAAAAAGCACCAGAAAGCCCGTAATATCAAGGTTTGAAGGCTTATGAAAGGATAAATCCAAGATGATAAAAATATTATTTGTCTGTCACGGCAACATCTGCCGCAGCCCCATGGCTGAATTCATCCTAAAAGACATGGTGGCAAAACAGGGCCTTTCCGCCCAATTTGAGATTGCCTCCGCCGCCACCAGCACAGAAGAAATCTGGAATGGCGTGGGCAACCCGGTATATCCTCCCGCCAGGGAAGAACTTGCAAAGCATGGCATCCGCTGCGATGGCAAACGCGCCGTCCAACTCAAAAAATCCGACTATAGCCACTACGATTATCTCATCGGCATGGATGCCATGAACATCCGCAACATGGAGCGGATAACCGGACACAAAGGCGGAAAAATATCCATGCTGTTGGAATACGCCGGAAGAAAGGACAGCATTTCCGACCCATGGTACACTTCCCGGTTCGACATTACTTACAACGATGTGGTGGAAGGCTGCCAGGCATTCCTGCAATATCTGGAGAAACAGGGGAAACTACCGCCCTCTCCCACCGAAATTTAAAAACGCCAACTATACTCTTCCAACGCTTTTTTGCCCCAATGAAAAATTAAGGCAAAAAAGCGTCCCCTAACATCTGTCCCAAGCATACCGAATCAGGCGGCAGCCCCAAAAAAGCCAGATTCCCCTTGAAAAATAAATGCCATTATGTATAATAGAATAAGCGGCCGGAAGCCGTAAAAACGAAAAACAGAGGGTGTAACATGATAAGTGCAAACAATGTAACATTACGCATCGGAAAAAAAGCGTTATTCGAAGACGTCAACATCAAATTCACGGAAGGGAACTGCTATGGCCTGATTGGCGCAAATGGGGCAGGGAAATCCACTTTCCTGAAAATATTATCCGGAAACTTGGAAACGACCAAAGGCGACGTTTCCATTACCCCCGGTCAGCGCCTTTCCGTCCTGGAGCAGGATCACTTCAAATATGACGAATATCCGGTTATGGATGTGGTCATTATGGGAAACGAACGCCTTTACCAGATTATGAAGGAAAAGGACGCTATCTATGCCAAGGAAGATTTCACTGACGAAGACGGCATCCGCGCCAGCGAGCTGGAAGCCGAATTTGCGGAAATGGACGGCTGGGAAGCGGAATCCAATGCCGCCATGCTTTTAAATGGTTTGGGCATTGACGCCAGTCTCCATTCTTCTCTTATGAATACCCTAAACGGCAGTGAAAAAGTGAAAGCGCTGCTTGCCAAAGCATTGTTCGGGAACCCGGATATCCTGCTCTTGGATGAGCCTACCAACCATTTGGATTTGGACGCCATCGCTTGGCTGGAGGATTTCCTTATTGATTTTGAAAATACGGTTATCGTCGTATCCCATGACCGTTATTTCCTAAACAAAGTATGTACCCACACTGCGGATATCGACTATGGCAAAATACAGCTCTATGCCGGCAACTATGATTTCTGGTATGAGTCCAGCCAGCTTCTTATCCGCCAGATGAAAGAAGCCAATAAGAAAAAAGAGGAAAAAATCAAAGAACTCCAGGAATTTATTTCCCGTTTCTCCGCCAATGCCTCCAAATCCAAACAGGCTACCAGCCGGAAACGCGCCCTGGAAAAAATCGAACTAGATGAAATCAAACCATCCAGCCGGAAATATCCTTACATTGATTTCCGCCCGGATCGTGAAATCGGCAACGAAGTGCTTACGGTGGAAGGACTGTCCAAAACAATAGACGGCGTAAAAATACTGGACAACCTTTCTTTTATTGTGGGACATAATGACAAAATCGCTTTTGTAGGCGGCAATGAGCTTGCCAAAACAACGCTGTTTCAAATCCTTATGGGTGAAATGGAGCCGGACGAAGGTTCCTACAAATGGGGCGTTACCACCTCACAGGCTTATTTCCCCAAGGACAGCACAAAGGAATTTGACAATGACTATACTATTGTGGAATGGCTTACCGGCTATTCCCCGGTAAAAGACGTTACTTATGTGCGCGGTTTCCTTGGCCGTATGCTGTTTGCAGGGGAAGATGGCGTAAAGAAAGTGAATATACTTTCCGGCGGTGAAAAAGTGCGGTGTCTGCTTTCTAAAATGATGATTAGCGGCGCCAACTGTCTGATTCTGGATGAACCTACCAACCATTTGGATATGGAATCCATTACAGCCCTCAACAATGGGCTAATCAAATTCCCTGGCGTAGAGCTTTTTGCCTGCCATGACCACCAGTTTGTGCAGACAACGGCAAACCGCATTATGGAAATCCTGCCAAACGGGCAGCTTATTGACAAAATCACTACGTATGACGAATACCTTGCCAACGATGAAATGGCAAGAAAACGCACTGTTTATACCAATAAGAATTTGGAAGATGACAATTGAACGCTTTCTTAAAGTGAGCGCTTCGCAAGTAATAATTTTTCCGTTCCTATGAGATAAAACTCCAATGTTTCAAAGCGCTGCCGGCAAACCGGCGTTTTGGAATATTGGAGTTTTAGACGTGCCCGCCTACAAATAGATTGCGCCCATAAGCCTCCAATGTTATAATAAACCCGGTTCATTCTAAGTAAACGGCGGCTAAAGAAGCTGGCAAAACAGAAAGGGAAACCAACATGAATATCGTAGATTTGCATGTACATTCCAATAAATCCGACGGGAGCTTAACTCCAACAGAACTGGTATGGTTAGCGGCGCAAAAGGGTCTTTCCGCTTTCGCCCTGACAGACCATGACACAACGGACGGCATTGCGCAAGCGCTGGAAGCCGCTGAGGAATACAACCTCCGGCTTTTAGAAAACACCTTGCCTCCTCTTTTCCCGGACAAAAAGCCGCTCCCCTTGGAAGTTATCCCGGGCATTGAATTTTCCACGGAATATCAGGGGAAAGATATCCATATTGTGGGGCTGTATATTGACTGCCAAGCGCCCCTTTTCCGGCAGCAAATCCAATCCTTCGTAAACTCCCGTATCACCCGCAACCAAAAAATGTGCGCTAACTTAAACCGCGCAGGCATTGATATCTCCTATGAAAAGCTATTAGACGCTTTCCCTGGTTCCGTAATCACCAGAGGGCATTATTCACGTTATCTTTTGGAGCATGGCTACGTGAACAGTCTGCCAGAAGCTTTTGACCGCTACCTGGGCGACCATACCAAATATTTTGTCCCGCGGGAAAAAGTAACGCCCGTACAGGCTGTGGAACTGATTTTAAAAGCCGGAGGGCTGCCTATCCTTGCCCACCCTATCCTATACCATATGAGTGACGCAACGCTTGACCAATTGACGCTGGAGCTAAAGGAAGCAGGGCTAGTCGGCCTTGAAGCCATTTACAGCTCATACACTGCCGCGGAAGAACGGCAGATGCGCGCCCTTGCGTCCAAATACGGGCTATGCATCAGCGGCGGTTCCGATTTCCATGGCTCTGCCAAACCAAACCTGGAACTGGCTACCGGTTATGGGAAATTATTTATTCCTGAAGACATTTTAACCAACCTGAAAGCAAAACGCCAAACCGAAACGTCCGCTTATTCAAATACATGCCATTGATTGCTGAATGCACTGCCAAAACGTTGCAACAAAGCTTTGCAAATTTCACAACAAAAAGTTTTTTAAAAAGGGAGGCGCTTATGAGCCAGACAAATTCTATGAAAATATTTTTTACCGATTTAGACGGCACCCTGTTAAACCATGAAAAAAAAATAACCCCGGACACTCTCTCCGCACTGGAGCAATGGACTGCTGCCGGGAACTATTTTGCCATTTGCACCGGACGCGCACTGGACAGCGCCATGGAAGTGCATCGGACTTTACAGTTGCATTTTCCCGGCACATTCCTAATCGGCTCCAATGGCGGTGAAATATACGATTGCAGCCAAGCCTGCATGATTTCCCGCATTGCCCTTACGTTAGAGCAGACCGCGCTGGTTATGAAAATTGCCAAAGAACAGGGCGTTCACTGCCATACCTATACGGATACCCATATTGTCAGCCCCGCAGACGATGAACAGCTCACCTATTACCGGAGAGTCATCCACACCCCTGTCATTATCTGCGAAGACGTCGTATCCGCCCTGGAACGGGGAGCCTGCAAATGCATTGCCGTTGAACTTCATGATAAGGAAAAGCTGGAACGTTTCCGCCAGACTCTGCTGCCTCTTGTGGAAGGGGAATTGACGTTGCTTTATTCCAATGACAATTACCTGGAAATTTTCCCCGCCTCCTCCGGCAAAGGCTCTGCGGTCAGGATTCTGTGCGATTATCTGCATATCCCCACCGCCAATGCTCTGGCAGCCGGAGATGAAGCCAACGATATCTCCATGATTCAGGCCGCCGGGACTGGCATTGCCATGTTAAATGCCAAAGATGAAGTCAAAGCCGCCGCTGACCTGGTTACTGCCACAGACAATGACCACGACGGGCTGGCGCCTGTCCTGCGGGCGCACCTTTAATGTTATTTTTGACTGTGCCTTTTCATTCTGCGCCTGTCCGCTGCATACGGAAAACAAACGCTGCCTTGCTTTGCAGGACAGCTTATCGTAACAAACGCCGCCTTGCTTCGCGGGACAGCTTATTGTAACAAACGCCGTCATGCTTCGCAAGCCGGCTTATTGTAGCAAAAGCCGGGACAAAGGAGTTTGCATCAAATACGATTCCTTTACTCCGGCTTTTTCTTGCTTATCCTTCCACAATCAGATATCTTCCATCCCCTACTTCAAACACTTCATCCGCTTCCAAAATCCCTTCCTCATCCGCGCCTTCCATATCCAGTCCGGCCTCTTCAAAATATTCCCATACTTCCCGCACGGAATTCACCACTACAGCCATACACTCCTCTAAAAAAGCTTCCGCCTCCTCCGGCGACTTTGCCACTTTCTCCGGAAATAGCTGCCCCTGCTTCTTTAAAAAACATGCCAATACCGCCTCATCATACTCGTGCATCTTTCTTTCCTCCTTCTTTCGGTTATGCATTCTTCCTACGCTTTGCCTCAGCCTGCGGAACGATTTCCCCCTGTGCAAAAGTTTTTCATGGTTTTGTCCTCAGTCTTCAAGCAAACCCTTCACAATCCGGTAAACCCCCTTATCCGTATAAGAAGGGCATACATTTTTGGCCGCCGCCTTGACTTCCTTTCTGGCATTCTCCACGGCATAGCTTTCCCCTGCCGCCTGCATCATGCCAATATCATTGTCATTATCGCCAAATGCCATTGTTTCTTCCTTCTTTATATGGAAATAGTCCTGGATAAATTCTAAACCATGCCCCTTATCCACAGAAGCATCCATGAAATCCACCCATTCCTCCCCTGCCATACACACTTTTACCCGCTCTGTCCATGCCGGAATCAACGTGCCTTCCCCCAGTTGGCGGATGCTGTCCTTCTGGTAAACGGCAATCTTTACAATGTCCGCCTTCTCTGCCAGCACGTCTTCCACCTGGCGGAACTTATTATGGTAGCCGTACGTAAGCAAATCTATAAAATCCTTCTTTTTGCTTTCCACCAGGCTCCCTTCCGGCGTGGAAACCACCACATCACAAGTATCATAATACTGCCGCAACTGCTTCATTATCCCCTCTGCATATTCCCTTTTCATAGGCACAACCCGAATATCCTTCCCCTTATACCGTATGTGCGCCCCATTTTCCGCAAGGTAAACCAATTCCTCTTCCACCTCCCGGAATACGTTCCGAATGCTCCAATATTGCCTTCCGCTGGCAGCGCAAAACAGAATTCCCTGTTTTACGAGCTTCGGTATAGCCGCAACCATTTCCGGATACAAATCCGGCGTGGAGTCCGGAATCAATGTGCCGTCAATGTCGCTTGCAATCAGCTTTATCTCCTTCATGTTCCACCTTCCCGTTTATTTTCTCAAAACAAATTGGCGCCCTTTTCCCGCCTTCTTTCCCGCGCCTTGCGCATAAAGCCGCCTTTCTTTCAAATCAAAGAAAACCCGCATTTTTTCAATTCCTGGCACAGCCTGCCCACTGGCAGGCCCACTACGTTATTGTAATCCCCATTTATCCTTTCTATATGCGCGGCGCATCTGCCCTGGATTCCATAAGCCCCGGCCTTGTCCATCGGCTCCTTTGTCTCCACATAAGCCATAATTTCCTCCTGTGTCATCGGGTACATGGCTACATCCGTCTTTTCATAAAAAGAACTGCAAATTACCTGCCCGTCTTCCCGTTTCCCGCAAAGGGCCACTCCGGTATACACCTGGTGCATTCTGCCCTGCAGCAGCCGGAGCATCCTGCAGGCGTCCGCTTCCTCTTCCGGCTTCCCCATAATGCATCCATCCAAAGAGACTACCGTATCCGCCCCCACCACAAGGAAATTCCTCTCCCCCTGCCTTTCCAGCCGCTCAAACACATCCTCCGCTTTCTGCAATGCCAGCTCCTGCACTGCTTCTTCCGGCAAGGTTTTGGTTATTTTCTCCTCTACTTTGCTTGGCGCCACTTCATATTCCAGTCCAATCTGTGTAAGCAGCTCCCGCCTTCTTGGCGACGCCGATGCCAATATTATGCGCATTTTTTCCCTCTCTTTTCCGGAACCGGTTTAAAATTCTTTCCTGTCAGACCTTTTCCAACGGTTCCTCTACTGGTGATGCGTTTCTGGGATAAAGACCCTTTCATTCACCTTTGTCTGGCTCATACGCGCCGCTTCCTTTGCCTCCAGTGAAAATTCCAACTGGGAATTATAAACCGGCTTCCCGCGTTTATCCACCTTTTCATACGTACCGTTGCTTTTCAGCACATGGGATTTCACCGTGTCTTTCAATTCCCCTTCCAGGATATGCATTACTTTTTCCTTCAAATCCGGCTGCTCCACCGGGAAGAGGATTTCCACACGGCGTTCCAGATTCCTGGGCATCCAGTCCGCGCTGCCACAGTAAATCTCCGAAGCGCCGTCATTCTCAAAATAAAAAATCCTGCTATGCTCCAAATAATTTCCTACAATGGAATGGACGCTGATATGCTCGCTAATACCGGGAATCCCTACTTTCAGACAGCAAATCCCACGGATAATCAGCTCAATCTTCACTCCAGCCGCGCTTGCTTCATATAATGCCGCAATCACATCCCGGTCACACAATGCGTTCATTTTCGCTATAATATGCGCCGGACGCCCAGCCTTAGCATGTCCCGTCTCCCTGGCAATCAGATACAGGAACTTATCTTTCAGCCAAAGGGGCGCCAGCGCCAGTTTGTTCCAGGAACGCGGCTCCGAATAGCCGGACAACATATTAAAGACTGCCGTGGCATCCTCTCCAATGGGCCTGCTGCTCGTAAACATCCCCACGTCCGTATAGAGCATAGCCGTTGCGTCATTATAATTTCCCGTTCCCAAATGAACGTAACGCCGTATTCCATCCTCCTCCTTACGAACTACCAGCGTAATCTTGCTGTGGGTTTTTAACCCAACCAGCCCGTATATTACATGGCATCCGGCTTTTTCCAGCATCCTTGCCCACCCGATATTGTTTTCCTCATCAAAGCGCGCCTTTAATTCCACCAACACAGACACCTGCTTGCCGTTTTCCGCCGCTAACGCCAAAGCGGCAATAATCGGGGAATTGCCGCTGACACGGTACAAAGTCTGTTTAATCGCCAGCACATCCGGGTCTTTTGCCGCCCGCCGGATGAACTCCACCACAGGCGCAAACGTCTGATAGGGATGATGAAGCAAAATATCATGCCTCCTGATTTCTTCAAAAATGTCACAGTCCTCGGAAAGTTCCGGCACAGGCTGAGGGGATGCATACCCTGACTCCTTCAAATGCCCAAACCCTTCCAGCCCGCACATTTTCATCAGATAAGTCAAATCCAGCGGGCCGTCAATCTGATATATGTCCTCGTCCTTAATCTGCAGCTCATCCCGGATAACTTTTAACAGCCGCCTGTCTATGCCGCTCTCCACTTCCAGGCGGATTGCCTGCCCCCACTGCCGCTTTTTCAGCTTCTTCTCAATTTCCTTTAACAAATCCTCTGTTTCATCCTCTTCAATGGTAAAGTCCGCATTCCGCATAATACGGAACGGATAAGCGCAGACAATATTATAATTCAGAAATAATTTGTCAATATTGCGTTCTACCAATTCCTCCAGCAGAATAATGACCTTTTCCCCTTTTTTCTCCGACGGAATGGGGACAATCCTGGGCAATACGCTTGGCACCTGAACCGTGGCGAATTCCAGCTCTTCCTCCCCCTCCTTCTTTTTCACCAAAGCGCCGATGTTTAGCGATTTGTTCCGAATTAAAGGAAACGGCCTGGAAGAATCCACCGCCATAGGCGTCAGCACCGGATAAACGTTTTCCATAAAATAACGGTCTACATATTCAATTTCCTTTGCCGTCAAATCCTCATGCTGCTCAATGATACGCAGCCCGTTGCTTAACAAAAGCGGCACCAGCGACCTCTTGTATGTAGAATACTGGAGGTTCACCAGCTCATGGGTCGCCTTGTTGACCAACTCCCACTGCTCCACCGGTTTTAGCCCTGCGATATCCGGTTTCGTATATCCGGCATTCATCATATCCTTTAACGCCGCCACCCGCACCATGAAAAATTCATCCAGGTTGGAAGCCGTAATGCTTAAAAACTTCACCCTTTCCATCAATGGAATCTGCTTGTCCCGCGCCTCGCTTAACACCCTTTTGTTAAATAAAATCCAGCTCAATTCCCGGTTTGTATAATATTTGCTGTCGGTAAATTTCCCGGTTTCCTGTTTATCACTGTCTTTGCCCATACTTCCTCCCTTTCCACCCAATTTCCCTTCCTACAATGTCCTTTTTTGCTTAATCACCGGCCTGACGCTGTACACTTCCTCAAAAAACTCGGCCCGGTGGTTGAACATCCCCTTTTCCAAAGTAATATCCTCATTGGTTTCCACGGTAATGACCAATTCATTTTCCCTCAGCCTGGTCTTTACATTCTTAAACTTCTGTTTATGACTCCTGTCCAATCCGTTGGCCACACGCAGGATGGCAGTCAATTTGGCAATCTTTAAATAGGATTCCTTATCCAGCATGGACTGCCTCCCCATATCATCATAATATTCAAATTCCAAATGGTTATACTTCACCACATTCGCTACAATTTCCCGCTCAATGTGAGAAAGGCCAATGATTTCCGTAGCCATAATAATACTGTAAGAACATTCTCCCAAATTTACCAGACTGATGTATTTTCCACAGTCATGGAGCAAGGTGGCAATCCGCAGCAGCAGCCTGTCCCTTTCCCCCAACCCATGAATCCGCTTCATGCTGTCATAAATCGTCAGAGCGATTTTCTCCAACGTTTCCCCCCGTTTCCGGCTGCCGCGGTAACGTTTGCTGATGTTTTGCGTACAGGCAATGATATCCTGCTCAAAATTATGATTCGGCAGGATAATCTTATTCTTTTCCGCATATTCATAAGCGATGCCGTCACACAATGTGACGCCCGGCGCCCATAGCTGTTTGGCGTCCATCACCGCTATAATCCGCGACAGCAGCAAGTAGGAAATATACAATAAGATAACGCTCTCCTCTGGCATGTCAAAGGCATGTGTCAGCTCCTGGGGCGTTTTCTCCTGAAGCTGACGCATAAACTGATGGAACGCTTCCACTTCCACCTGTCCCGCCGTTTCCCCTGAGACAAATTTTTTCTGCATCAAATGGGATATATAATCATCCACCACAATAATATTTGTAATCTGCTTTTCCTTCAGATAAAGCTTTCTGAACACGGCAAGCTGGGAATCCACCAGCTCCCCAATCAACATCCCATACTGGGCGCGCCCCACATCCAAATGATTCAGATAATCCCGTATCCTCAAAACTCCCAGCCGCAGGTTCTGCGTGGAAATCAGCGTATCCTTGTCAAACAGGGAAAGCTGTATGCTTCCGCCTCCAATATCCACGATTGCCGTCCCTTTTTCAATCAACTGGTTAAAAGCCCCGCCTTTAAACGCAATGGCCTTATAATCCAAAAACCGCTGTTCCAGGTTGCTGATTACCTCAATGCGTATCCCCGTCCTCTGCTGCACCTGATCCAGGATAATCGCCGTATTTTCCGTTTCCCGTATGGCGCTGGTTCCGTAAGCCTTATACTCCGACGCCTTATAGGATTTCATAATCTGCGTATATTCATTCAGATAACGGCACAGCTCATCCACTCTGCCATAACTAATCTTCCCTGTGGCATAAGTGTCCATCCCCAGGTCAATATGATGCATAATATGGTCAATTTCCCGCATTCCCATCTTGGCGGATATTTCAAATATCTTCATCGAAAGTTCAAACGAACCCACATCAATCGCTGCAAACGTCTTCATCCTACCCCTCTTCTCTCCCTTCCCTACTGCCTGTTTTCCACATACCCTCTCCTTACGCCTCTTTCACGGCTCTTTCCTTATGTCTTGCCGCATTTTTCCGCTGCCGCCCTGCCCGGCGCTAAAGCTTTTACATCATCTGAAAAAGCGCGCCTTCCTGCCATTTCTCCAACCAACTGGATTTTGCAAGGTTTTTGCACCGCTTCCCTGCCGCAGCTATGTCTGCTCACAACCTCTGCTTTATTTTTCCATAATGGCCAAGGACATCATCCACAAACTGCTGCGCTGTGCGGCCCGAAAGCCCTCCGTGCGCCAGTTCCCATTTATTTGCCTCAAGCAGCAGTTCCTCTTGCGGCATGGCAACGCCATACCGCTGCGCCAGCGTCCTGACAATCTCCTGAAACTGATTCTTATCCGGGGCGCAAAAGAAAATGGTCACGCCAAACCGGGACGCCAGAGACAATTTCTCCTGCACCGTATCGCTGGAATGAAGCTGATCCCGCCGCCCCTCCTTATCCGCAAAACTTTCCTTAATCAAATGCCTGCGGTTGGAAGTCGCGTAAATCAGCACATTTTCCGGCTTTTTCTCCAGCCCGCCTTCAATCACCGCCTTTAAATACTTATATTCAATCTCAAAATCTTCAAAACTTAAATCGTCCATATAAATGATAAATTTGTAATTCCGGTTTTTAATTTGCGCAATAACATCATTTAAATACTGGAACTGGCTTTTATAAATCTCAATAATGCGCAGCCCTTTGTCATAATACTGGTTTGCAATGGCCTTGATGCTGGAAGACTTCCCTGTCCCCGCATCACCAAACAACAGACAGTTGTTAGCCCTCCTGCCTTCCACAAAAGCCTCCGTATTGTCTATCAGTTTCCGCTTCGGTATTTCGTATCCCACCAAATCATCCAGATGCACATGGGCAATGTTGCGTATCGGGACTATCTGCGCTCCCTGTTCGTCACGCACCACACGAAACGCTTTATGCAGGCCGAATTTACCCACGCCGTACTCTTTGTAAAATTCCGTTAAAGTCGCTTTCATTTCCTCCGGCGAACCGTCTAACGTAAACTTCACTGCCAAGTCACAAATCCGTTTACAGATACGGGCATTGTACATCCTGCCACCCTGTCCGCCGCCTTCATAGGAAAGCGCCATGGAAAAGCATTCCGCATCCAGCGTTTTCATCATATCCGTAAAATCATAATCATAAAACTCCTTAAAAATCAAAATATCATGCAGTACAGCTCGGTTTATCGTCCCTTCCACTTCTCCCCGTATCTCACAGGCCATGCTGTAGCTGTTCTCATTGTTTACCAAAAGGTTCGTCAGGTAACAATGCCACAAATTCCCATAAAATCCGTGATGTCCGGCCATTTCCAGCAGCTTGTGCATACAGGCAAACAAAAGGGCTTTCGCTTCCCCGGAAGTTTCCCTGTAATGCGCCATCAGCCATGCCATATCGTGAAGCAGCGCCCCGTCTTCCAAATCTCTATATACAATCAGTTCTTTTTCCCGCATCTTCCGCCCCGCCTTACCTTTTCCTCTTCCTTCTTCCCCTATTCCCGTTTCTTTCCCCTTTTCTGCCTTCCCATCTATGGGGCTTAGAATTCATTGAGCCGCATAGATGGACAAATTCCTATCTTCTATGCGCCTGCTTTGAGCGACGCTCCCAAAAAACCTGCGCACCAACTTTTTTGCGGTTCTTTCTATCCTTTGGGTATCTTCATATTCTCAGGATTTGCTACAAGCCGTTAAATTGGCTTAGTAAAGCAAAACGAGAATGACGAGTTACCCAAACATCGGAAAGAACCTTTCCCCTAAGCGTACCGTCTACAATAACCCATCCGAAACGTAACTGCCGATTATCCCCGTTTATGTATCTCATAATAAAATGTCCAACGGTTCTGCTGTTCCCATCTTTTATCCATTCTGCAATTGCCTGCGCATCGCAGCTTTTATATGGCAGTTCAACGATATGCCATTCCAAAAAGAGAGAATTTTCCATAAAACAACAATGCAAAGCAGGCAAATATGTCTTCAGTAATTCCCCAATATCCGCATTTCCCTGGCTTCGTCACGCAGTCCGCGCAGCGCATTTTTCACTGCGCTGTCTGCCAGGTTTCCGTCAAAATCAATAAAAAAGCGGTATTCCCAATTCCTGTCCTCCAAAGGGCGGCTTTCTATTTTATTCATATTCAGGTTATTGTAAATAAAATGGGACAGCATATGGTAAAGGGAGCCGCTCTTATGAGGCACTTCAAAACATATGCTTACTTTCTTTGCGTCCTTACGGAAAATCCTCTGGTTCGTCACCACAATAAAGCGTGTGGAATTCACATCGGACTGGTTCACGCCTTTTTCCAAAATTTCCAGCCCATAAGTTTCCGCCGCATGGGCGCTGGCAATGGCCGCCTGCGTCCGGTCCCCGTCCTCCGCTACCTTCTTTGCGGCAAACGCATTATTGTTCATGCTAATCTGTTTCCAGGAAGCGTGTCCCTGCAAAAATTTTGCGCTCTGCATCAAAGACTGTGGATGGGAATACAATGTCTTTATCTCCTCCCGCTTTGTTCCGGGCAGCGCCATAAGGCAATGCTCAATGCGCAAAATCTGCTCTCCCACAATATAGTTTTCAAATTCCACCAGCATATCATAAATTTCATTTACAATCCCCGCGGTGGAATTTTCAATGGGCAGCACCGCAAAATCCGCGCTTCCTTCGTCAATGGCAATCATCGCGTCCCGGAACGTATCTACATGGAAGCTGTTCACTCCTTTCCCAAAATACCGCTCCATCGCCATCTGGGTATAAGCGCCTTCCGCTCCTGGGCAGACCACACGCGCCTTTTCTGTTTCTAGCCTGTCCACTCCAATAAACGGGAGCCTGCCGTCCGCCCCTTTCTCGTTTAACATCTTATACTGCAGTTTCCGGCTCATGGACATAATCTGCTCAAATAATTCCGCAATCCCATGGCGGTTGAATTCATCCTGCGCCATAGCCTGCACAGCCTGCAGCTTCGCCTCCTCCCGCTCCTTGTCAAAGACCTTTTTTCCTGTCTCAATCTTATATTCCGCCACCTGCCTGGATACATCCATCCGTTTCTCATACAACCCGACAATCTGTCGGTCTATTTCATCAATCCGTTCTCTCAATTCCGTTAAATCCATGCCTGTCCTTCCTTCTATATCCTGTTTTATGCTTTTCCATACCGGCGCCGCTGCCTGTATTCTCTTCTAATCATATTTTAATCATTGCGCCTAAACCTGTCAAATAATTCTGTTTTTTTGCTTTACCAATCATCCATACTGCTTAACAGTTCCAGATTTGCCTTTTCATATTCATTAAACACTCCGTCGTCAAAGTCTGCCGGGGCTGTGGTAGGCGTATACCAAATACAGCCCATAAAATAATTGTATAAATCCTCGTTTTGGAAAATATACCCATGCCTGGCATAAATCTCATTTTTCGCCAAATGGATTACCAACGGCGGCTCGTCCGCCAATTCATCCCTGGAGAGGTATCTTTGGTCTGTCTCATATAATGGCTCTGTCCGGCAGGCAATATCTCTCACCTCCCGGACATTCTCCCAGTAATCTCCTATCTCACTGCAGTAGGCGCTTCTTTGATAATAAGGCATCCTTTCTTCCAGCAACGCCATCCCATCGTCTTGCGGCATATTTTCCACGCTGCCTTCATTTACACTCTCTGTTTCATCAAAAGCGCCGCCTTCTTGCTCCATCCCTGCATATTCTGCACGCAAAATCCCGGCCAGGCCATCCTCTTCCTCTCCTGCCCCGGCGCCTGCGCCTCTTTCCCTGACGCCTTCCTCTGTCGCGGCTTCCTCCGTCAGCCCATAATCCAAGCCCTCACTCTCTGCATGTCCAGGCGCTGTTTCCTTGCCGTTGGCCTCGTTTCCGTCCTCTGTATGCCGTTTTGCCTCTCCTGCCTCTCGCGGCGCGGCAGCGCCGCAAGCCATCCATCCGGCGCATAACAACGCCCCTATCCCATAGGCCATGGCTCTTCCCAATCTTTTCATTGCCACCCCCTGTATCTTATCTTTATATC
>CAJTQO010000040.1 GCA_910578405.1 uncultured Lachnospiraceae bacterium
TGCGGTCATTGACCTGTCGGACAGGGCGAAACAGCCCATGCAGAGCGCGGACAAACGCTTTTGCGTCACTTACAACGGCGAAATCTACAACTACCGCGAATTGAGGAGGGAGCTGGAGGCGGAAGGCTTCGGCTTCGCCACGGAATCGGACACGGAAGTGCTGTTAAAGGCGTATGAGGCGTGGGGGGTCGCCGCCATAAAGAGGCTGAACGGCATTTTCGCCTTCGCCCTTTGGGACGACGGCGAAAAGGAGCTGGTCATGGCGAGGGACCGCTATGGGGCGAAGCCGCTGTACTATGCGGAAATCTCCGGCCAGCTTGCGTTCGCCTCGGAATACAAAGCCATTCTGGAGCATCCGGGATTTCGGAGGGAATTGAACCTGCGCGCGGTGAAGGAGTATTTCACGTTCCAAAACATATTCTCCAACGCGACCTTTTTGGAAGGCGTGAAGATTCTGGAGGCGGGAAGCTACATGAAAGTGGGCTATGGGGACAAAAGTGCGCCAAAGCCGGTGGCTTATTGGGACTTCGATTTCCGCGAGCCGGAAAGGGCCATGGCGAGGCGGGAATATGAGGAAGAGCTTTGCCGGCTGTTTTCGCAGGCCGTGCGGAGGCAGCTTATAAGCGACGTGCCGGTGGGGGCCTATCTGTCAGGGGGGATTGACTCCGGCTCCATTGCGGCGGTGGCGTCACGGCATGTGCCGGACTTGAAGACCTTCACATGCGGGTTTGACCTTCGCTCGGCCTCAGGCATGGAATTGGCTTACGACGAACGGGAAAAGGCGGAATACATGTCCTACAAGTTTAAGACGGAACACTATGAGGTGGTGTTAAAGTCCGGGGACATGGAAAGGTGCATGGAAAAGCTGGTGTGGCATATGGAGGACCCAAGGGTGGGGCAGAGCTACCCGAACTTCTACGCGGCGAAGCTGTCGTCCAATTTCGTCAAGGTGGTGCTGGCGGGAAGCGGCGGGGACGAGCTGTTCGCCGGCTATCCCTGGAGGTATTACCGGGCTGCGGGCTGCCGCAGCTTCGACGAGTACGCGAAGAATTACTTTGAGTATTGGCAGCGCCTGCTTAAGGAGGACGAGATGGGGCGCTTTTTTGGCCCGGTGCATGGGAGGATTGAGGGCTATTCCACGGAAGCGGCGTTTAAAAGCGTGTTCGGCGGGATTCCCAAAAAGGAGCTGTCGCCGCAGCAGAGCGTCAATTATTCCCTTTACCTGGAGGCGAAGACGTTCCTGCACGGCCTCCTGTTGGTGGAGGACAAGCTGAGCATGGCCCACGGGCTGGAGACGAGGGTCCCTTTTTTGGACAACGACCTGGTGGACTTTGCGATGAAGGTCCCAGTGGGGCTTAAGCTTTCAAAGCTGGGGAGCGCGGAGGCGCTAAACGAAAATGAGCATGGGAGCAAGACGGAGAGGTATTTTGCAAGGAACGGGGACGGGAAAATCATTTTGCGCGACGCAATGAGAAGGTACGTCCCGGAGGAGATCGCCCAGGGGGGCAAACAGGGCTTTTCCGCGCCTGACGCGAGCTGGTTCCGGGGGGAGAGCATAGATTACGTGGACAGCGTCATTTCAAACCCGGATTCCCTGATTTACGAGTACATAGACAGGGAGTGCGCCCGCGACGCGCTAAAGAGGCATGTGAGCGGGAAGGAGAACAAAAGGCTTCTGATATGGTCGGTGATTAACTTTGAGGAGTGGCTGAGGCTTTTTATGAAGGGAAACGCCCCTTAAGCGCATTTTGTAAGGCGCGCGGTTGGACGGAGCTTGTTCCAAGCATTTTCAAATGAGGGGTTTCTTGGCGTAAAGGACAAACGCAAAGGTGGAAAACAGGGAGTGGATATAGCCAGTCATTTATTTTCCATGGATTGGAGATTGGAAATGAGAAAATGTGAAGTGAACGGTGATTTTTTTATAGATGGCAAAGGGATTCTGCGCGAAAGGGCTGTTTACTCCGATAGCCAGGAACAGACGAAAGACACGTTTTCTTTTAAATGGAAGCAAAAGGGCAGTTACTGCGGCGAAAGAATGAATGCGAAATACAGGGAATGGCTAAGGGAAAAGTATTTCGCAAATGACATGGATATGCTGGAGAAAATCTTTCACAACGGAAGCGTGGCGCTGGACGCTGGATGCGGAGCGGGGATGTCCGCCATTGGTTTGCTTGGGGAAAAATTAAAGGACATTTATTACATAGGGGTGGACATTTCAAGCGCCATAGAGGAAGCGCAGGAGAATATGGAGGCAATGGGATGTGGCCAAAACAGCGAGTTTGTGCAGTGCGACCTGAATCATATCCCATTGACTGAAAAAGTGGACATCATTTTGGCCGAAGGCGTCTTGCACCATACGGACTCCACCAAGAAGGCGATTGTGAACTTATCCAAGCGATTGAAGAGCGGGGGGGGGTATTTTCTCTTTTATGTTTATGCAAAGAAGGCCCCAATCAGGGAGTTTACGGATGATTATATAAGAGGCTATTTTATGGATAAGAGCAACGAAGAGACTTGGGAGGAACTGAAAGGGCTGACAAGGTTAGGAAAGATGTTAGGGGATTTAGGCGTTACCTTAAACATGGAAGAAGGGATACCGTTCTTAGGGATAAAACCGGGTGAGACAGACTTGCAAAGGTTTTTTTACTGGAATTTATTTAAGTGCTTCTACGATCCGGAATATAGCCTTGAAGAGATGAACCATATTAATTTTGACTGGTACCGTCCGTTGAATTGCCATAGGCAGACTCCAGAGGAAGTGGCGCAGTGGTGTAAGGAAGCGGGATTGAAGATTGAAAGGATGAACGTGGAAGAAGCCGGGATAACGGTGGTCGCTTTGAAGGAATAAAAAAGGGAAAGACACACCTTTGGATTGCGCATATTGCAGTGCAAGGACACGGCTAAAATGTGTGCGTAGGGCTTGAAAGGATAGAAACGGCGCATAAATTTTTAATATGGACGGAGATAGAATAAAGGGAAGGGCATTATATGAAAGTGGCAATGTTTATATCATCTAAATATGGGCTGCAATGTTATAAAGCAGTGGAAAAGATGGAAGGCATTGAAATGGTAGGAATATTGACCACGCCTTTGCATTTCACGTTAAGGTATGAGAGGAATAAAACAAAAGAGATGCAAAATGCAATTTATGAGGATGTTGTAAAAGAAAGCCTGGAAAAAAAGACGCAGATCTATATAACGGATAAAGCGAATAGTGAAGACTCCATTAACATGATACAAAAATGGAAGCCTGATTTAATTATTGTTTCCGGGTGGTATCACATTATAAGCGGGAAAGTCCTCGCCATACCGGAAAAAGGGGTCATAGGATTGCACGCATCGCTTTTGCCGCGTTACCGGGGAGGGGCGCCTTTGGCATGGCAAATCATTAGGGGTGAAAAGGAATCTGGGATTACTCTGTTTTATATTGGGCAGGGAGTGGATACGGGCGACATCATTGGCCAGAAAAAGGTTTTAATCGCAAAAGAAGATGACATAGGCACGCTATATGAGAAAGTGGGGGAAGCGGGAATTGAGCTTTTAACGGAATATGTGCCGCAGATAGCGAATAATTGCGCGCCGCGCAACAAGCAAATTGACATTGATAAATACAGTGTTTATCCGCAGCGCAAGGAATCGGACGGGAGAATAGATTGGCTATTGGAGCCTGTGGATATTTACAATTTTGTAAGGGCGCAGACGCGCCCTTATCCGGGGGCGTTTTCAACATATAAGGGGGTTAAGGTTTTTATATGGAAATGTAAGGCAGCCAAAACGGAAGGGAGCCATGACATAGCGGGAACGATAATAGACATTTGGGAAAAACATCCTGTCATAAGCGTGGGAAGGCAGGGCGGCGCAGTGATATTAATGGATTATAGTTTGGAAACGGATGATGAAAGCATTGAAATGAAAAAAGGGGAAAGGCTTATGTGATGAAGGGCAAAATGCCTTATTCATCACTGATTGATAAATGCATGAAGCGAGGAAGATGGGAAATGATACCAATAACCAAACCGTATTTTGACGAGGATGAAGTAAAAAGCCTGAAAGAGTGCCTGGATTCAGGGTGGGTTACGCAGGGTCCTATGACGGAGAGATTTGAAAGCCTGTTTAAGGAAGAGCATCCCTGTAAGTATGCAGTTTCTGTGTCTTCATGCACGGCGGCGCTGCATATTGCTCTGCTTGCCTTAGGGATTGGCTCCGGGGATGAAGTCATTGTGCCGGCGTTTACATGGATAACGTCAGCCAGTTGCGTGGAATATGTGGGAGGGGATGTCAGATTTGTGGATGTTGAGGCAGGGACAATGAACATTGACCCTGAAAAGATAGAAGAGGCAATCACCCCTAAGACCAAGGCGATTATAGCGGTGCATTTATTCGGATGCCCGGCCAAAATGGATGAGATAATGGGGATTGCAAAGAAACATAATTTGTATGTCGTGGAAGACTGCGCATGTGCAATTGGCGCCGCTTATAAAGGGAAAAAAGTGGGGACCATAGGGGATGTGGGATGTTTTTCGTTCCATCCAAGGAAAGCGATTACAACTGGAGAAGGCGGAATGTGTTCCACGAATAACGAAAGGCTATACTGCAAAATGCTTCAATATAAGAACCATGGGGCCAATCCAGTCAAGAGGGAGGAGGGGTATGGCAAACCATATTATATGGGCGTTTATGATGAAGTCGGATATAATTTGCGGTTGTCTGACATCCAGGCCGCAGTGGGGATTGCGCAGTTTAAGAAATTGCATCTGTTGCTGGAGGACAGGAAAAGATGCGCGGAGTATTATATGGAAAAGCTGCATGGATGTCCGCATGTCATTTTGCCTGCGGCGCCTAAAGGATTTGGGCATACGTATCAGTCCTTTGTTATTTTATTGAAATCGGGAGACAGGGAAGCGAGGAATCGGATAATGGTGGAAATGCAGCGGCAGGGGATTCAAACGAGGCCGGGGACGATAGCGATAGCGAGAACTGAATTTAATAGGAAAAAGTATGGTTTGCTTGACGGTGAATGCCCAATGGCGGAATTTTGTGAAGATGCGTCGCTGACGCTGCCCATATATCCGTTTATGAAGCCGGACGTCCAGGATAGGGTTTTAGAATTAATCTGCAGGGCAATGGCGTAGTGTGAGGCATTTGGGATAAATTGGGTGGACGGGAAATATGGATGTGGATAAAAAATATATTTGACATTTGATATGGATTGGGCATGCGATGAAGTAATGGATTTTTTGTATGACGCGCTGGAGCAATATAATTTAAGCGCGACTATAAACATAACAAATGTTTTTAGCGCTTTGGAAAAGTATAAAAAAAATAAGAAAATTCATTTAGGAATACACCCTAATTTTAATTTTTTGATTGACGGAAGTAAGGGTGGGAGTAGCAATAAAGAGGAGGTTATCCGACGGTGTAAAGACGTGATCCCTGATGCAGTGGTGGCGCGCTCCCACTCGTTGCTAAATTCTTCCCCTATTACGAAATCCCTTTATGACCATGGCATAAGATTTGAACTGAATCATTTTATAGAGCCATATGAGGGGATATGCGTATATCCGTGGCTGTTCCAGGGCGTTGTGCAAGTCCCGTTTTTTTATGAGGATGATTTATGGCTGTTAGAAGAAAGCAATAATAGTCCTTCCTTTTATTTAAGCCCCAATATCAATATGCATAAGGTTTTTAATTTCCATCCTATCCACTTATTTCTGAACAGTGAGTGTCTTGAGAGGTATGGGAAAATCAAAGGGGACAGCCATAACTTTTCATTTATTAAAAAGAATGTGAATGCAAACAGTTATGGGATATGGGATTTCTTTTTAGAGTTGATAGGGCTTGCCAGGAAGCGTGGATATCAATTTGAGGTTATTGAGACAATGGAAGTGGATAAATGGAGAAGGAAACAATGAGACTTTCGGAAATATTTTGTGACGCACAGGGAAACTTGCTGCGCGATGGGGAATTTGACATATTTGGCATTTTGACCACACATGCGCAAGGCAAAAAGGTATTTAGTTACATAAATGATAAAAGGTTTCAGGAAGAATTAGCCAATGGCGATCTTTCCTGCATAGTGTGTACAAAAGAATTGCTGGAAAACTTGCCAGGCCATATAAAAGGGGTCATCATTTCTGAGAATCCGGGGGAAACCTTTTGGCAGATTCACAGCAGACAGAAAGTCATAAAATTTCCGACATTGATAGGAAATAATTGTAAGATTAGTGAGAAAGCGTATATTGCGAAGGAGAATGTAATAATAGGCGATAATGCAATTATTGAAGAATTTGTATCGGTAAAGGAGTGTACAAAAATAGGGGACAATTGCGTCATTAGGGCTGGAAGCGTCGTCGGAGGGGAAGGGTTTCAGCTGCAAATCGGAAGCGGCCAGGCATATTCAGTGGTTAAGCATTTGGGGAATGTTTTGATTGGGGACAACGTGGAGCTGCAGCAATCGGTTTGTGTCGATAAGGCGCTTTTCAGTTGGGACAGCACGGTGATTGGGGATGGGACTAAAGTGGATAATTTAGCGCATATAGGCCATGCGGTTAAAATAGGGAGGAATTGCAGAATCACTGCAGGGGTGATCTTTGCAGGGAGTGTCGTAACGCAAGACAATGTTTGGTTTGGAATAAATGCCTCGATAAGGAATAACATTACCATAGAAAAGAATGCAAACATTTCAATGGGAAGCGTAGTTACGAAAAGGGTGGAAAAAGACAAAAAGGTCAGTGGGAATTTTGCAATAGACCATAATGCGTTTATAGAAAATATAAAGCATAGCGTGACATAAAATAGGATTTCCGGCTCCATTTGTGAGATGGCTGAGGGGAGGGCTTCAGGGGAGGGAAAGAAAAAATGTGATTTGGTTGATTTGAAGGTAGGGAGTCGGTAATAATATGGGACTGAAATATATAGTTGGCGCAACGGCGGAAGTTTCAAAAACCATATCGGAAAGCGATGTCTATTTATTTGCGGGGATAACAGGGGATTTTAATCCTGTCCATATCAATAAAGTGTCAGCGGAAGCGTCAATTTTTGGAGAACGGGTGGTTCATGGCGCATTAGTGTCGGGTTTGATTTCAACAGTGATAGGAATGAAACTTCCGGGTCCAGGAACGGTTTATGTACAGCAGGACAGTAAATATCTTAAGCCAGTAAAGATAGGCGACACCATAACGGCGGTTGTCACTTTGAAAAGCGTTATAAATCGGGAAAAGGGAATATTGGAATTGGGAACAGAGGCATTCAATCAGAAACAAGAAAAGGTGGTTGAGGGAAGAGCTGTTGTAATGGCGCCAAGTGGAGTAAACGAAGACAAATAAATTTTCTGCAGCGAGGAGATTTTGTGAAATGTTATTTTATGATGGAATAGAAGCGGATGAGGAGAAAGTCTGGTTAATCAATTCTAAATATAATGTTTTAATGGAGATAGACAGAAAGACTGGAACCGTTTTGCCATGCGGCATCATACCGGATAGTGAGAAATTAAACTATATGATGTTATATAGATATATGTTTAAGTATGAAAAAAAATTATTTTTATTTCCTTATGTTGCAGAGAATATATGCATTTATGATTTAGATGAAAAGAAATTTGAGTTGGTTAAATTAGATTCTACAAAACATAAGGAAAATTGTTATTGGGAATTTACTGGATGCAACCGAGTGAAAAATAAAGTTATTGTATATGGTTTTAATTCTGTGATTTTAATTATTGATTTACTTACTTATCAGATAGATTATTTAGATTTAGAGAAAAAATTGCCCGAGGGATATGACATTAGACAATGGTTCTTGCGGTATTCATACTCTGTAGATAGAAATTTGTTTTTAATTCCATTGAGTTTTCCCTGCGTAATAGAAATAGATGTTTTTAGTGAACAAGTTAAATTTTACAAACTTTTGGAAAATGACAATATCTGGATTGATAATCCGGTATTGGATCATTCTTTTTTATATTATTTTGAGAGGATAGAGGGAAATTCTGTCATACTTACAAAGCATGATTTGCATACACAAATGGTTGAAAGATATGACTTTGGAATAAAAAAATTAAAAAATAAAAAGGTTTTTGGGTTTGTTGCCGTATGCAAAGACATCTTGTGGATGCTGCCTGGAACGTATGGGGATGGCTACAAATTTGATTTAAAAAGAAATAAATTAGAAAAGCTAAATCATTTGCCAGTAAATCATGTGGACAAGTTAGGCGATGATTATCCATATGAATTTAATTATAGGAACGGTTTTGTAACGGAAGATAATCATATAATCGCTGTACATTCATGGACAAGCCAGTTGGTAGATATTAATATGATAAATGGTAAAATTAAAGTTGTCCCATTGAAAAAAGGGGAAAGCGGAGAATGGAATAAGTTATTCGATGAACTTCTCGATAATTCTTCTGACAATAATATAAAAAAAGAACGAGTGGAAGGAATCTTACATACATATTTAATGAGAATATTTCAGAGTAAGAAATTAGATAATGGAAAATTGGAAAATGGAATAGGGGATATGATATACCTGTCGTTAAAAAATGGTTAAGGAGAAGAAAATGAAAATATTGATTTATGGGGCAGGAAATTATTGTGATTTGTACTTATCAAAGTTAAAAAAGGATAAGGATATAATACTTGGGATTGTAGACCGGAATTGTAATAAATGGGGTTTAGAAAAGGATGGGTATAGAATAAAACCACCAGACATTATGTCGCAAATACAATATGATATGCTGATTATCGCAGTTAAAGATTGGGAATCTGTGTTAGATCAAATGTTAAAAAGTGAGATGAATATTAGTTATTTATTTATTTATAGTGGGGAGAGAAATGAATTATATGCTTTTTCATATTTATACAATAAATATTTAGAATATAAAAGGTATAGGCGAAGCGCTGTAAAGCAAATTAAGGTAGGATTGCTCACCGAAAGCTTTAACTACGGTGAATATAGTGGGTTTGAAAGAATAATCGTTATTGGTGAAAAAGAAGATTATTCTATTGTGAAAGAATATTTCTATGAGATAAGCGAAAACAAAAAGATAATAAACTATACGGAAAATATGGAAATAAATAGAAATGATAAGGTAATTCTTTGTGGCAAAGATTATAAAAGGAATCTGAAAAATATAAGAGAAAAAATAGACACGGATAAACAGTGGATAATATTGCCTTTCTTTGATATCGAAGCAACGGTTATATTGAAAGGAGTGTTAGAATGAAAATATTATTTGTTACAATAAATGATGAACATGCCAATGATTCTGAACTTAATTTGAGGCGTGGGTTAATGGAAGTTTCTCAGGTGGATTTTTTTGGGCCTGGTTTTTCTACAACAGATGAATTGGAAAGCGGGTTAAAGAATTATTGGAACAAAGGAAAGTATGATGCGCTAATTTTGAGTTTCGCTTTTGCTATACGACAGATAACATATTTGGATTTGAGGTATATATTTTGGGAACATAGATATAAAATGTCAGATTACAGTATTTATGAAAGCATAAGATACGCTGATAGGATTATAGAGGAATCTAAAGAAATTAGCAGTCCCAAATTAGTCCATTACCACTTTGATACAATAAGCTTTACAGAATTTCAGGAAAGATGTCTGCAGGATTTATTGGATGCAGGATATTATTTGTGGGGGCCTGGGGAAGAGTTTGTGCCGGAAATAGAAGAGAATAAAGCTGCAGAATTGATGGGATGGGGAAATAGATATTATAAGTTTATCAGAAAAAATACGGAGAAGACAATTTCTATAAATTGCCATGTTGCAACTTATAAAGAATTTTACGGGGCTCCACTGGAAAAAAGAAAATATGATGTAACGATACCTGGAAATTTAGATGCCGTTATGTATCCAGTAAGAGAAAAAATTGTTGAGAAACTGAAAGGGAGTAAGTATCAAATATTTGATGATTATGAAAATAGAACGCTTGCATATCGGGAAGATGATAAAAAAGCGGTAAATACTTCGTATAAAAGGGATGAGGATAGGATACTGGATTTAAGACTAAAATTGCCTTGCCATTATTTGGATGCAGGGCCTAAAAGAGAAGCAGTGGCATTTTGGAGAGAAAATTATAATGAAGGATTAAGGATTTCCAAGATGGGTTACGCGGATGGAGGGATAAGTTTTCAGATTGTAAGGAAATTTATTGAAATACCTGCCAGAGGGACTTTATTGCTATGCCAGGATATTCCGCCGTTATCTTGTCTTGGATTTAAGGCATGGGAAAACATGGTTACAGTAACACCTGATTCTGTATTGGAAGTAAGTGATTATTTATATGCGCATAAGGATAAAATGCAGGAAATTGCAACTGCAGGCAGAAAGATGGTATATGAAAAACATTCGCCATCGGCCTATGCTAAACATATTATTGATGCAATTAATGTGATTGAAAGTGGCAGATACAAAGGCTCATATTGGTTTGATGGAGAGTTTTATATAAATCAAGCATAGAGGAGTAGAGGAATATTTAAAAGTGAATTTGTTAGATAAGTTATGCCGGAGAAACATATATGAATAATGAAATAATACTGTCAATTGTTATTCCTACAAAAAATAGGGCAAATTTGTTAAGAAATGTATTGGAAAGCATTCAGAAGCAGAAGGTTGATGCACATATTTTCGAGACGCTTATTATTGATAATGGTTCTACAGATAACACAAGAGCTGTGGTTAGGGAATATCAGAAAAAAAATAAGAATTATAGGTACATCTATGATGCCAGACCAGGATTGCATGTAGGAAGGAACAGAGGGCTGAGGGAGAGTAAAGGTGAGCTGGTTGGATATCTGGATGATGATGTGATTCTTTTTCCGAATTGGATTCATACTGTATTGGAGGCATTTAAAGATAAAGAAATTATGTATGTGAATGGAAGCGTTATCCCATATGATAAGTCATTGCTTACATCAGATTTTAGGGCTAAATATGAAATACGAAAGGGAACGTACAAATTTATTTATCCGATTAGCTGTTTTTGGGAAGTGGGCATAACGGAAAAGGATACAAGGATACATAGAGCAATTAAGGGAAGCCTATTTGGTGGAAATAGTATATATCGCAAAAGTGTTTTATATGCCTGTCATGGGTTTCACCCAGATGGGATGCCAGGCAATTTACTGATGTATCGTGGGGATGGGGAATCTCATGTAGAGCAGTTTATATTTGAACATAAGATGAAAGCTATGTATTATGCCCAGGCTTCTGTATACCATATGATAGATATGAATAGAATCAGTGATTCTTATATTAATTATATGCATTTTAGAAGTGGGATATCAAGTATGTATACTTGCTTACGTGCCAATGGAGGCAAGGGGGGGATAAAATATTTTTGGAATGCAGTAATAAGGAATGAAAAAAATATAGGTGAACTTAAAGGCGAAGCCTATCTTTTGCTATATTACGTTTTTTACGGCAGAGTTCGTAAATGGGTACATAAAAAGGATTATTTTTAAGTCAGCGAGGTAAATTTGCAGAGGTAAATTTGCAGAGCAAGATTTGCTCTGCGAAAGGAATAAGAGGGAGAAATGCAGACATGGTGAAACAGGTTGTTCTCTTTGGCGCGGGGAAAGTGTATCAAAAATTTATGGAAGTATATGATGATGAAAAGGTAAAAATACATGCGATTGTTGATAATAATAATAAGTTATGGGGAACTGTGTTAAATGGGATAGAAGTCTGTAATCCAGATAAAATTCAGGAATGGGATATGGATTATCTTATTATTACAAGTTCTTATACGGTTGAAATAAAACAGCAGGTAATTGATTTGGGTTTTCAAGAAAAAAATATAATAGATTTTTATCCTGCCTTTCTTAACTTGTCGTTACAAAATAGCGTAATGGGAGAAATATTGAAGAATGGCGCCTGTTGGCCTATGATTGCGCAGAAGCTAACGGAACGGGATTTTTATGAAATAAAAGAATTGCAGGAGAAAAATTTATTTCTAAACGCGAAGAATTATATTGCAACAATACGTAATAAAAGAATTGATACATTAAGTGAGGTTGAATTTCAAGTCTTTTCACAGTTTGGGGAGGATGGGATTATCCAATGGCTTATCTATAATGTGGAGATTGCAGAAAAAACTTTTGTGGAATTCGGAGTGGATAACTATATGGAGGCGAATACCCGATTTTTGCTGATGAATGACAATTGGAAAGGGATGGTGATTGATGGAAGCAGCAGGAATATAGAAAGGATAAAGGAATGGAAATACTTTTGGAAATATGATTTGACCGCAGTTGCAGAGTTTATTACCAAAGATAATATCAATAAGATCATTGCGGATGCTGGATTTTCTGGAGATATCGGTTTATTGAGTGTGGATGTGGATGGGAATGATTATTGGATATTAGATGCCATTGACTGTGTGAATCCGCGGATTTTGATTTGTGAATATAATAATATATTTGGAGAGGAAAAAAGGGTGACGGTTCCCTATGACGAAACATTTTATCGGACAGAAAAGCATTACAGCAATCTGTATTGGGGAGCTTCTATAGGGGCATTCCGCGAATGGGCCGATCGTAAGGGATATTATTATGTGGGAAGCAACAGTGCAGGGAATAATGCTTTTTTTGTCAGGAAGGACTGTATGGATGCAAGTAAAGCGCCAGTAAACAGTAATTTGTTTGTCGAAAGCAAATATAGGGAGAGCTTGGGGCAGGATGGCCGTCCAACATACTTGCGTGGGCTGGAACGTTTAAAAGCTGTAAAAGAAATGGAACTTTTTAATTTGTCAAATAATCGCGTGGAACGAATAGCAGATCTTTACCATTTATAAAAGCCACGGAAAAGACAGAAAAGAAGAAACAGGAGGGCGGATATATGTCTGAGCTTCAAATGGTTAAGAAAAAGGAAAAGTTACTGGCAATTATAATACGGGACAGCTATAACTGCAATGGAGTGGATTTCCTTACCCCGGATGAGTATTCTCAACAAATCGCCTACATGCATCACCCGAAAGGCAAAGCAATAGATGCACATATCCATAATATGGTACACAGGAATGTGGTTTTCACACAGGAAGTATTGTTTATCAAAAAGGGAAAATTGCGGATAGATTTTTATGATGAATATCAGGATTATCTGGAAAGTTATATTTTAAATGCGGGGGACGTTATCCTGCTTGCATCCGGAGGGCATGGCTTTAAAGTATTGGATGAGGTGGAAATGATAGAAGTAAAGCAGGGGCCGTATTCCGGTGAGGCGGATAAGACCCGGTTTGATGGAATTGGAGAACAGGAAATCGTTTATAAAGATTAATGGTTCCGTTTTAGGGAGGAGGATAATGTTGACGACAGTATTAATGTGCCAGCAAGGGATTCCATTCAGGGTTTCTCCGGCCAGGACACAGATGATGGAGGAATTCATAAAACGGAATAGTGAAGTTGTTATTTTCTTTCCAGGCCATATTGTAGATGAAACAGTAAGGTCAAAGGCCAGAAAATTAGTGAATACCAAGCGGATGCAAAAGGAAGAAATCAGAAGGGAAATTAAGCGGTTGAACCCTGATGTTGTTATTTGCTTTACGGAGGAAGACACGAAAGTTTGTTTTCCATTGCCTTATCAAATGAAGGGTACCTATTTTTATTATTATAATCTTGAAATATATGTGAAATCCATAAAAGAGAAGCAAAGCAGAGACAGTCAGGTGACAATTAAATTAGATTATCTGCAAAATAAATTGAAGGAAGCGTTATATGTAAAGGGATGCAGTGCATTAGTGATACAGGATGAATTAAGAAAAAAAGTATTAAAAAAGTATTGGATTTCCCATCCGTGTACTTGGCTGATTCCTAATTCCTATTACCAAAACCGCAATAAATATGATATGCCTCATAAAGATGGTTTGATATATTCCGGTACCGTGACGCCGGATGTATTGGGCTCGTTTCTGGAACATGTTAAATGCTTGGATGGCATAGAATTAACTTTATCAGGATGGAACAGGGCAAAATTAAAAATACCGGAAGGGTTAAATATAAAGATTATAAGGCAGAATTTGAGTCAGGAAGAATATACCAAGTTTGTTAGCGCATATGATATTGCGCTGGTTTGGTATACAGGTCAGGATGATGATAATGTTTATAATATAGGGTTAGCTTCTGGGAAGTTTTTTAAACACTTGAGTTTGGGACAACCTGTTATTGTAAATAATGTACCAGGGCTGGCAGATGAAGTTAGCAGAAATAAGTTAGGAATTGTAATAAATGATTTGAGTGAATTACAGGATGCTGTTAGGACAATACGAGGAAATTATGAGTTTTATGTAAAAAATATAAAGCGGGTATATTGGGAAAAGTATGATTATGGAAAGGCGTCAAAAAAATTTTTTGATGCAGTTGTTCATAAAGCGCAGATAGCCGCGGATAGAAGGATGAGTAAATAGATTTTGGAAAGGGATGGGTAGCGTGGATTTTATACCAGTTAATGAACCTCTGTTGGATGGCAATGAAAAAAAATATTTGTGTGAATGCATTGATTCCGGATGGATTTCTTCGGAAGGCCCTTTTGTTAAAAAATTTGAAACGGAAATGAGTGGGACGGTAGGACGCCGATATGGTATCGCGGTGACAAACGGAACCGCAGCGTTGGAAGTGGCGGTTAGGGCATTGGGAATAACGCAGGGCGATGAGGTTATTATGCCCACCTTTACCATTATATCCTGTGCAATGGCAGTAACAAAAGCCGGGGCAACGCCAGTGTTGGTAGACTGCGATGCATACACATGGAATATGGATGTGGACGAAGTGGAAAAAAAAATAACGCCAAAGACTAAGGCAATAATGGTGGTCCATATTTATGGGTTGCCTGTGCAGATGGAACCGATTCTTAAGCTTGCGGAAAAATACAGTCTGAAAGTGATTGAAGATGCCGCGCAGATGCATGGACAGACGTACAGGAGCAAACCGTGCGGAAGCTTCGGAGATATCAGCGCTTTTAGTTTTTATCCTAATAAGCATGTCACAACCGGGGAAGGTGGAATGGTGGTAACGGATGATGCAGAGCTGGCTGAAAGGTGCTGTTTGTTAAGAAACTTGTGTTTTAGGAAGGACAAACGTTATGTGCATGATGAAATAAGCGGCAATTATAGGTTCACTAATTTGCAGGCCGCAGTGGGGCTTGCCCAATTAGAGCGTCTGGATTGGTTTATAGAGCGGAAACGCACCATGGGAAGATATTATACAGAAGCGCTGAAGGACGTGAGAGGGCTGAGGCTGCCAGTGGAAAAAACGGATGATGCAGATAATATATATTGGGTATACGGAGTGGTATTGGAGCAGGATATACCAATTAGTAACAGGGAAATGGTGGAAAGGCTGGCAAGGCTTGGCATAGGATGCAGGACGTTTTTCTGGTGTATGCATGAACAGCCGGTGTATGTAAGGGATGGGTATTTCCATGGTGAAAAATATGCCAATGCGGAATATCTGGCGCGCAAAGGATTCTATATCCCCAGCGGGATAGCGCTAACGCAAAGGCAGATGGAAACGGTGGTTGAAAAACTGAAACAAGCAATAAATGAAATATGAGGAAGAAGCTATGGATACGTTTAAGGACTATGCATATTATTATAATTCCTTTTATAAAGACAAGGATTATCAAAAGGAAGCAAGGCAGGTTGACGGGCTATTGCAAGAATATGGCAAAGGGATAAATAAAATCATAAATTTTGGATGTGGCACGGGGAAGCATGATATTGCTTTTGCGGATTTAGGATATAAGTGTACAGGAATAGACATGAGTGGGCTTATGATTAGCCTAGCGAGGGA
The DNA here is from genome assembly GCA_910578405.1 of uncultured Lachnospiraceae bacterium. GTDB lineage: Bacteria > Bacillota > Clostridia > Lachnospirales > Lachnospiraceae > Kineothrix. Next base: position 15,795 of record CAJTQO010000040.1, read on the forward strand.
AAATGTAGAGGGAAAACAAAGAGAGATAAAATTTTCTGTGGAAGACATCAGGGCATATGAGCCTAAGGAAAAATATGATGCCGTTATTTCGCTGTTTCATGTAATGAGTTACCAGATAGAAAATGAAGATATTGTAAATGCATTTCGGTCTGCAAGAAAGGCATTGAATGTTGGGGGTATATTTTTATTTGATATTTGGTATGGCCCAGGGGTGCTAAGCGATAAACCTTCCTTGCGGGTAAAAGAAGTGGTGGATGATGGGAATCGGATTGTCCGGATTGCAAAACCGGCCATGCATGATAAGGAAAACCGGGTAGATGTTTCTTACGAAGTAATGGTCATCCATAAGTCTGGCAATTATGTGAAAACAATGAATGAAATCCATAAGATGCGTTATTTTTTTATACCTGAACTCAAAATGTTTTTAATGCAGGCTGGTTTCCGGTTTGTAAATTGCCTGGACTGTCAGTCGTTAAAAGAAACAGGGTATGGTTCCTGGACATGTTATATTATTGCACAGGCAGTTTAGCATGGGGCAAAGAAGGTAAATGGAATTTGGTTTTAAGCGCGCAGGGCGCAGTTGATAACAGGGGACAGGATATATGAAGAAATTGTTAATTTGGGGAACTGGGAATCTTGCGAAACGGTTCATGGAAAATGGGTGCCAGGGGGAAGTTATTGGCTTTATAGAGACGCATAAATCAAAGGAAATCTTTATGCAAAGGACTGTATACAGCAGCCATGAGATACCAAAAGAATATGATTATATTATTGTAGCAAATTCGTATGCTTTCGAAATTTACAGCCTATGCCTGGAACTTGGCATTGATTTGGCAAAGGTGGTTTTTCTGTACGGGATAAAGTACAGGGCTGGATGCATGCAACAGTCGGTGTTGGAGGAAATCCTGATGGAAAAAAACTACACTGATTACTGCATGGAGTTTGGTTTGGTAAACGATAGTTTTTTTCGCAAAGATATGGATGCATACGAGAAGAAAAATAAAAGGCCGAATTTTAGGATTCAAAAACAATATATGTGGCCAATTATCAGTGATAAGTATGCATGTGCCGGGACAGCGGGCAACTATTTTTGGCAGGATTTATGGGCTGCCAGGTTAATTGTAAATTCGGGGGTTAAAGAACATTTTGATATCGGTTCCAGGCTGGATGGGTTTATAGCGCATCTGTTGGCAGCGGATATAGACGTGACTATGATTGATATCCGTGAATTTCCGGGGAAAATAGAAGGGCTGCATACCATAGTGGATGACGCCACCGGTTTATGCCAGATACCGGATGGAAGCATAGGGAGCATGTCGGCATTGTGTTCCTTAGAGCATTTCGGTCTGGGAAGGTATGGGGATCCGGTTGACCCAGAAGCTTGTTTTACATGTTTTGAAAATGTGCAGCGAAAGATAAAAGAGGGCGGCAGGTTATATCTATCCCTGCCAGTAGGGAAGGAACGGGTGGAATTTAATTCGCATAGGGTCTTTTATGCCAGTACGGTTTTGGAATGCTTTTCAGGGATGAGGCTGAAAGAGTTTTCCTGTGCGGCGGATGGGAAGATAGAGCGCCATGTGAATATACATAAGTATGACAATGACGTACATAATGGCGAGTACAGGTATGGCATGTTCCATTTTGTGAAGGGGTGAACGTATTGGGTTTTGGCGGCAAAAGGGCGGTAAATCAGGAAGGATGGTTAGGGGGTTTGGAAAGTATGAAAAAAGGAATATTGGCAGTGACCATGGCGCTGGCAGGATGTATGGCAGGGACGGGTATGGCGGCGAAATTTTTATCCAAAAAGGTTATGCAAAAAGAAGATATTTTGAAAAAGATGATTGAATTTTACCATATTTTTAACTATTGGCTAACCTTGAAACAGGAGGGGGTATTCTTAGCGGATTATTTCAGAAAAAACGGGTATCAGACAGTGGCAATTTATGGGATGAAAGAGTTGGGCGAACGGTTGTATGAGGAATTGGCCGGTTCCGGCATTGAAGTGAAATACATTATTGATAAAAATGTGGATGGAATATATTCCGAGGTGAATGTGGTGACGCCCGATGAGGAACTTGAGGAAGTGGATGTCATTGTGGTGACGGCTCCTCATTACTTTGATGAGATTGAGGAAATGCTCAGCCAAAAGGTGGACTATCCGGTTATTTCCATAGAAGATGTGGTATATCAGGCAGGATAACGGAATTTAAGCAAAAGCCGGGAATAATAGGACGGCTGTAATATCAGGAATGGGGAAGACCGGAGGAAAGGCAAGGGATGGTAATTGTAAGGATATGGGAGGGGCTGGGAAACCAGATGTTCCAGTACGCCTATGCAAGGGCGTTAAAAGAAAAGGGAGTGGATGTAAGGCTTGATTTGGACAAGGCTTATGAAGACGCATTTGAAAAGAACAAAGCGGCGGAAAGAAGGAGCAACGGTATCCAGAATTATAAAATATCATTGCCGGCAATTAATGTGGAGGCTTATGGGAAATATTCCTATTTACAGAGAAATACAGTAAAAGACAGGGTTTTGTATTATATGGGGACGCATTCCATCACAAAGTATAAATTCTTTGAAGAAAAGGAGCTTAAGTATTCGGTAAGAGCTGCTGCACGCAAGGGCAATTGTTATGTGAAAGGCTGGTTTCAGAACCAACGGTATTTCAGTGAAATAGGAGGAATCTTAAGGAAGGAATTTGTGCCCCGCAGCAAAATTAAAATCTCAGGGAAGTTAAGGGCTGCGATGGAGGGCAGGGAAAGCGTAGCAGTACATATCAGAAGAGGGGATTATGTTAAGATGCAGAATGCGCTTAACATGGCGTATTACCATAAAGCAATGGAATGTATAAAGGGGGTATATAAATCCCCGGTATTTTTGGTTTTTTCTGACGACCTGGAATGGGTAAAAAAGAATTTAAAAAGGGAAGGGGAACTGATTTTTGTGAATGAGGATGGCGCCCTGCATGATTATGAGGAATTATTTATAATGAGCAGATGCAATTCCAATATTATTGCAAACAGCACTTTTAGCTGGTGGGCGGCATGGCTGAATAAAAATAAGGGGAAATGCGTAATTGCGCCTAAAAAGTGGTTCCCGGAGCAGAAATATATGATACCTGAGAGTTGGACGCTTCTTTAGTGTATAAGTGGACATTTCCTGCTTGGGACGGCGTTTGTTTGAAATGGAAAGGCACAGGTGATTGTATGGATGAACTGGTTTCCATCATCATTCCGTTATATAATGCGCAAGCATATGTCAGGAGGACATTGGATAGCCTGCTGAACCAGACATACCAAAACTTTGAAATCATAGTGGTGGATGACGCTTCAACAGACGGCAGCTACAAAGCTGTGAGCCAGATAAATGATGCAAGGATCAGGCTGTTTGCCAATGAGGCCAATAGAGGGATAGCTTATACCCGCAATAAGGCGCTTTCTTATGCCAGAGGCAGTTACATAGCGCTTATGGATGACGATGATTTAAGCCCGCCGAACCGTCTGGAGAAGGAATTAGATTATTTCCAAAGCCATAAAGGGATTGACATCGTCACGGGGCACTTGGTTGACATTGATGAGGAAGATAGGGAATGTTCCCCTGTAGTCTATACACGGCTGAACCCAAAGTATCTTAGGGCAAGACAGTTGTTAAGCAATTCTATCCCCAATGGCGCAACGATGGTAAGGAAAGAATTTATATTGGAAAAGGGCATCCGTTATAGGGAAAACATGCAGGGAGCGGAGGATTACCGCTTTTGGGCGGAATGCCTGGTGAAGGGGGCTAAGATAGGCATTATTGACCAAACTTTGCTATACTACCGCAGGCATGGCAGCAATGCCAGTGTTTTGGCAATGAAGAATAATAATTTGGCGAGGAAGGAGGTAATCCGGGAAATTCAGAAATACACGTTGGACGGAATGGGTTTCTCCCTGTCCTGCGAACAGTATGCCATTCTGTTTAAGGCTTTCCAGGAGGAAAAGGTTGCGTTAAACGATACAGGGGAAATACGCAGCCTGTACTATGCGCTGCGGGAGATTCAGGGGCAGGCAGAAGGGATGCGCCTGGATAATGCGCCGGAAATTGGAATTATGTGCAGGAAAAGGTTTGGGGAAAAAATGGAAAATGCGTTTTTTCTGTGGAACTGAGGCCAGAGTAGGATAAGTTTTGATGCTAGAAAATGAAAAATGGAGACAGATTATGGAAACCGGAGGCGGGAGAAAACAAAAGAAAACAGTCAGTGTCATAGTCCCTGTATACAATGTAAAGAGGTATATAAAAGAATGCTTATGGAGCATTGCCGGACAGTCGTATCTAAACATAGAAGCTATTGTGGTAGACGATGGTTCCTGGGATGGTTCTGGCGCCCTATGTGATGAAATTGCAGCAAAATATCCCAATATGTCAATTATTCACCAGGAAAACCAGGGTGTTGCGAAAGCAAGGAAGCGGGGCGTAAATGCAGCGAAAGGAGAATATGTATGCTTTGTTGACGCGGATGATTTTATAGAGCCGGACTATTGCCTTAAATTAATGCAGCGGATAGAGGATTATGATTTGCTTATTACCTGTTCTTATCCGGAATATGGGATTGATGGGAAGGCGCCATACGGCAGTTATAAAACAGAAAAAGAGATGGCATATATTTATAAAAACATGATGATGTATGGCGACACAAAAGAACATGGATTAGCGCCATACATTTGCGATAAACTGTTTCGGGCGGATATTGCAAAAAATGTTTTTGAAGAAATCAATGAGGATATCTATTTATCCGAGGATGCAGAATTTTTATATCGTTATGTTTTAAAATGCAGTTCACTTCGGATAAGCAGCAGTGTGTGCGGTTATCATTACAGGAAAAGAAGGGATTCAGCAACTTATTCGGTGCATGAGCGTTATTTGATAAACTATAATAATTTATACTTGTCCTTAAAAGGCGTTTTTGAAAATCATCCGCAGGAAGAGCGGCTTATGATGCAGCTTCAAAAATGGATGTCAAAAATGATTTACAATGCAACAAGGGTAATGGGTTTTGACGTATCGACGCAGATAATCGGAGATATTTTTCCTTTTCAAAATATATTGAAAGGGAAAAACATAGTTTTATACGGGGCAGGATATATAGGCCAGATGTATTACAGGCAGATAATTTATTATAGGGAATGCGATATAGTGCTTTGGGTAGATAAGAAATATGTGGAATATAAAAAGATGGGGGTCCGGCCTATAGATGAAATAAAAAAGAAAGCGTTTGATTTTGTGGTGATTGCCGTTGAATCCGAAATGCTGGCAATGGAAATCCGAAACAGTTTAATAGCCGATTTTGAAATTGAGAATGAAAAGATTGTATGGAAGGAATCAAGAAGCGCTGTGATTTGAAATAAGAAACGTTATATGAAGTTCTGGATTATAGATGAAAGAGGTGATAGAAAAGAAATGGATTACATTATTGTGCAGGCAGGCGGAAAAGGGACAAGGCTGGGATATCTTACAAGAAACAAACCAAAAGCATTAGTGCCGGTAGAAAATCTTCCAATGCTGTTCCATCTGTTTCGTAAATATCACGACAAAAAATTTATTGTCATAGCAGATTATCATAAAGAGACGCTGCGTGAATACTTACATTGTTTTGCTGATGTGAAGTATCAGGTGGTAGACGCAACGGGAACAGGCACCTGTTCCGGTATCCGTCAGGCACTGGAGCTGATACCGGAGCAGGAGCCGTTTCTGTTGGTTTGGTCGGACTTAATCCTGCCGGAAGGACTGGAGCTGCCGGAGGGTTACGGACAGGCAGGAAAGCGGCAGGATTACATAGGAATTTCAAAAACTTTCCCTTGCAGATGGAGCTATGTGGACGGAGAGTTTTTGGAAAAGAAATCATACGAACATGGCGTAGCGGGTTTTTTTCTTTTTACAGATAAATCAAAGCTGTCAGGTTTGCCGGAAAGTGGAGAGCTTGTCCGGTGGATGCAGGTGCAGGGATTAAGCTATGAGGAAATCAGCCTTGCCGGTACAAAGGAGTTTGGGATATTAGAAGAATATGAGAAACTGGCAGAGGAAAAATGCAGGCCGTTTAACCGAATTTTTAAAAAGGGAGAAATTCTTGTGAAAACGGCAGTGGACGAGCAGGGTAAAAAGCTGGCGGAAAGGGAGTGCAACTGGTATGATAAGGCGCTTGGGATAGATTCTAAAATTATACCGCATATTTATGCAACCAATCCATTGGAAATGGAATATATTCATGGGAAGAATATATATGAATGCCGGCTGAATTATGAAGAGAAAAGGGCCATATTGGGGGAACTGGTTGCTGCATTGCAGAAACTGCATAAAAGCGGACAGGCAGCGGCGGATTCTTTCAGCATGAAGGAGGCGTACTACAACAAGACAATCTGCAGGCTGGACAAGATAAGGGATCTGGTGCCGTTTGCGCAGGAGAAAACAATTAAAATTAACGGAAAAGAGTGCAGAAATGTATATTTTCATAAGAGGGAACTGGAGCGTAAGCTAGAACGGCTTACCTGCCATAGCTTCTGTTTTATTCATGGGGACTGCACATTTTCGAATATCATGCTCAGGGAAGACGGGACCACGGTACTGATTGACCCAAGAGGATATTTCGGTTTCACTGAGTTATATGGTGATGAACGTTATGACTGGGCTAAACTGTATTATTCCATTGTGGGGAATTATGACCGCTTTAACCGGAAAGAGTTTTGCCTGGATATCGGTGAAGACGGGGTGGGGCTGGAAATCAACTCCAACCATTGGGAGGATATGGAGCAAGAGTTTTTTAAGCTGACCGGGACGCTTCCAGAGGAAATGAAATTACTCCATGCTGTGATATGGCTTTCATTAACTACATATGCATGGCAGGATTATGATTCCATATGTGGGGCATTTTATAATGGATTGTATTATCTGGAGGATTTGCTATGATAAAGTATTTTGAAAAACAGATGGAGGAGATGAACCGTGCCATACATTCCCTGGATGAAGGGATGTTCCGCAAAATGGTGGATGAGGCTGTGGCAACGCTGGACAGCGGACATAAGATTGTAGTGTCAGGGCTTGGGAAGAATGTGCCTATTTGTGAAAAGTTTGTGGGCTCTATGATATCATTGGGGTTAGACGCATGTTTTTTACATACGAATTCCGCCGTGCATGGGGATATGGGGGTTGTAAAGGACGGCGATATGGTGGTAATACTGACGAAAAGCGGTGAAACGGAAGAATCTATATATCTTACGGGATTCATGGAAAAAAGGGATGTGAATCTATGGCTGCTGACATTTTGCAGGAACAGCGCCCTGGCGGAAAGGATACCGAACAGCATTATACTGGATTTGGCGCATGAGGGTGATTTATGGAATATTATGCCAAACAATTCCACAACGATGAACCTGATTGTACTCCAAGGGCTGGCTATGATGGTTGCCAAGAAGAAGAACCTGGATATCGGGCAGTTTTGCCGGAACCATCCAGGGGGGCATATAGGTGAATTGTTAAAGGGAAATTAGCGTTCTGGCCAGTCAGAAGAAAACGAAACTTTTGGAGGGACTATGTGGAAGGATATTGTGCATGTGCTTCACGGATATATGATATGGCAAGCGTTGCGGCTGAAATACAGAATAGGGTACCCGAAGGTTGTGCTGGTATTGGCCGGGCAGAATAAGGAGCTGGATGCCGCTGCGCTTGCATATTTGGGATATTATGCAGAACGGAAATATGCCAAAGGAGCGGTGATTGTATTGGTCAGTGATGATGACTGCAATGTCCCTAAGCCAGAATTTCCATTTCATATCCAGTTGTGCATATGCAAAAGAAAGAAGGCGGAAGCGCTGTATGATGCATATGGTTTTTATAAATTTTATGACAATATAGCATTCACATATGATAACCGGCCGGAAGATAATTTGTTGGGGAAATTGCTGAAAGAAGGATTGATTGATGAAAAGGAAGCTGTTTGTCTTGGTTTATTTGGGTTGAAAAAGGCGCCGGAAGCGGAGGAAGGGCGATGAATAAGAAGCAGATAAGGCGTATGGAGCATAAGATAGAAACGTTAATCCGGCAAAATAAACTGCAAGGCAGAAAAGTTTATTTGTCCAGCGCCAGCGATGGAACAAAACAAATGATCCGGATATTACGGGACAGGGGGATAGAGCCGGTTAATGTATTGGATAATGACTTGACAAAGACACACAGCTTCTGGGCATATGTGAAAGTTATTACAATCGAAGAAATACCGGAACCTTCAGAACCGCAGAATATTTATTTTGTGTATTCAAAATTTTGGCGTGAAATTATGGCCCAGTTGGGCAGCTATGGAATAAAGAAAGGAAATATCCATTTATTGTATGAAAAAGCAACCTTTGCTGACAGAGTGCATGAGGCTTTCAAAGGCAAAAATATGTACGAAAGCATTGTGAGAAAATACGGGCAAACAAAGGTCTTTATATGTCCGTACACCGGGACAGGGGATATATACCTGATAGGGACTTTCTGGAGGCAGTATATATTAAGAAATAATATAGATAAGTATGTGTTTCTGGTTGTAAACAATGCATGTAAAAAGGTAGCCATGTTGTTTGATATCCGCAATATTGAAGTCATAGAAGGGGAAACGGCTGTAACATATTTCATGAGTTATTACCGTTTATGCCAGGGACGTGCAGACATAAAAATATTGAATGACAGTTGGTGGGAAATACATACAAATCCATTGCAATGGTTTAGGGGATATCATGGTCTAGGCTTTGCAGAGTTGTTCCGGAAATTTGTTTTTGGACTGCCGGATAACGTTAAGCCGGAATCGCCCCAGTTAAAAGACGTGGATGCGCAACTGGAAGAATTATTTTTAAAAAATCATTTCATTCAGGGAAAAACGGTAGTGCTATCGCCATATTCCAATACATTGGTTGCACTGCCGGATGAATTTTGGACTTCCATTGCAGAAAAGTTGAAGGAAAAGGGATATATAGTCTGCACAAACAGTGGGAGCAGCTATGAACCGGCAGTGGAAGGGACGCTCCCAGTGTTTTTTCCATTAGATATAGCGCCGCAGTTTATCGGCAAGGCGGGGTTTTTTATTGGGATACGCAGCGGCTTTTGTGATGTAGTGAGTGCGGCTAAGGCAAAGAAGATAATTCTTTATGAGGAAAAGAACCGTTTTTTCCAGTGCAGCGCCTTTGAGTATTTTAGCCTGAAAAGGATGGGGCTTTGTGAGGATGCTTTAGAGCTGCAGTTGCATAATGAAAACTGTATGGAGTATGTGGACGGGATTGTGGATGTAATTTTGAGGCGGCGCATGGAGATGGAATGCAGTATAGGTTAGACAGACGGATATTTTAAGGCGCTGGCTTTGCGCCAAAAATATTAAAATGTGTATTTTCCGGGAAGTTCACCGATGGGAGGGCAGATGTATGGAGAAGAGGCTGGTAATGTCATCCCTGCCAAAAACCTGGATTTTTGATTTGGACGGGACGCTTGTGGCGCATAACGGCTATAAAACAGGAAAAGACCGCTGGCTGCCTGGAGCTGTAGAATATTTACAGAAGATTCCGGATGGGGATTTCATACTTATTCTGACAGGAAGGGGCGAACAGATGAGAGAACAGACAGAGAGATTCTTGAGGGAAAGCGGTATTCGATATAACGCAATTTTGTTTGGACTGCCTTTGGGGGAGCGGGTTTTGTTTAATGATGATAAGCCATCGGGCCTGCCTATGTCTTATGCGGTAAATTTGCCAAGAGACATAGGCCCGGATGAGGTGGAGATTGTCTGTGATGAATCACTGTAGTGCAAATGTTGGAAATAAAATAACCCAGGATAGGTTTGCAAAAGGAAAGGGGATGTTTCGATTTTTGCAATAGGCGGGCAGAATAAGGTTTGTGACAAGGAGAATGTGAAATGCTGTCAGATCATTATTGGAAAGCATTCCAAGGTTTTTTGCTATGGAAATGGATAGATAGGAAATGCCATGTACCGATGTATATCCTGATGCCGGAAGAAAAAGATGTATATAATTACTATGCTTTATTGCATCTTGACCAGTTCCTGCAGGAAAAGGGATTGTTGGAAGCGGCGGTTCTGACCTGTGATGAAGAAGCGATTGCGGCTTTGAATTTATTTTTTCCTATAAGAAACAGAGCTGGCAGCCAGATAAAAGCTGTGCATATCCGGAAGGGCACGGCGAAGAAATTGTTGAAATATTATGCTTTGCATGAGTTTACATCAAGGATAGCCATAGTATCCTTAACCGAGCCGTATGACACACATGGGCAAAACCTGTTGGGTTTGCATGGCGTGGATAAAGAGGAATTAGTTTGCCGTGATATATATAGGCTTCAGAAAAAGCCGGAAGCAGCCGTGCCGCAGTATTCAGGGACGGATGAAAGGATAGCGGCATTTTTAAACAGAAGAAAAGCGCAAACAGATAAAAATGAACTCCAGGAATTAAAACAAAGATAGGAAGTTCAAAGATAGGTTGGGATTTAACGAGGGAGCGGGAAGTTAAAGCGCAGACAGGTGGTCAAAGTGGAGAAGGGATTTAGCATAAAGGCAGGGATTTCAAATGGAGAGCTAATGAAGGAATTGAAATATCTGAACAGGAAGTATGGATTGGCAGGAAAGGAATTGGTGGCAATAGGGAGAGTGGAGCATATACAAAACCTAATGGATATGCTTCGTGCCCTTGGTCTGCATTTATCAGCAATAGTGGACAATGACACGAAAAAGGAAGGGCTTGCTGTGAACGGGATAATGGTTTACAAGCCGGAAAAATATCTTCAGCCAAGGAAGGAAAATGTTTTTATACTGATTTATTCGCCAAAGTATTGGCAAGACATCAGTGAGCAATTCCGAAACTTGGGTTATGTGGAAAAGAAACAATTTGTTGTGTTAAATAAGCCTTCTGCCCGATTGGCATTGAGTATGGTAAGGAAAGGGGATAGGATTTACCGGGGAATCTGTAGGGAATATGGCTCTGATGTCCAGGCGCTGGTTGTCAGGGGGCCGGTTGGGGATTTTTATTTGCTGGCATTATTCCTGGAAGCTTATTTAAAGAAAGAAAAAATTACGAATTATGTGCTTGCCGGGGATTCCAAAGGTTTTACAAAGATTGCGGATTTATTTCAGATTGGAAACGACAGGATTGTTTTTTTGGAGGAAAAAGAGACGGACTGTCTGATACAGGCATATATTTTTGGCGGTTTCAAGCAGTACCATTTACATTTGCTGACAATATGGCAGAAACTGTCCTTTAATCCGTGTCTGGTAAAATACAGGGATGGGTTTACCTTTATGGACACCATACGGACTTTTACGTATGGCTTGCCAGCAGATACGCAACCATCCAGGCCATTATTTGATGCATTGGACAAAGGGCTGGCAGAATTATGCGCAGAAATGGGAATGGAAAGGGGAAAAACGGTAGTTCTTTCACCTTATGCCTATTCCCTGCAGTCTCTTCCCATGCATTTTTGGCAACAGTTGGCGGACAGGCTGGCAGAACGGGGATATACGGTGTGTGTCAATGTGGATGTGAAAAAAGAGAAATGTGAATTGCAAAACGTGATTCCGGTAGGGTTTACTTTCAGGCAGAGCGCCGCCGTGCTTGCGTATGCGGGATATTTAATTGGGATACGGAGTGGTTTTATGGATATCACTTCCAATGCGGCATGTAAAAAGATTGTCCTTTATCCCCAGTATATCGAAGAGGCTGTGGCAAACCAATGGCACAGGACGGATTTGGAGTTTTGCGGCTTGGTCAATATGGGGCTGTGTGATGATGCAGTTGAACTGGAATATCCGCTAATGGACAGGCATGGGGAAATGTATATGAGGAATGGGCATTATGATGAAAATATGGAAAGGGAAATGATTGATTTAATTTTAAGCAAGTTATAGTTCACAATGAATATATTCAGGAAGCCTTGTCCGCGCCTATTGTCGTTTCAGCTAAAATGCCTTTGCGGGAATAGGGCGCAGCCTTTCCCACATCCCGCGACAGGTTTTTGCTTAAAATCCTGGCAGCGTCTGCGTCAGTTCCACAGAGAAGTTTCAAATGGACGGCGCCTTTGCTTCTTCTTATGCCTCCCTTGCCGCCTCAACGGCTGCTTTAATCCTTGCATAAGCAATTTCGGTAGGAAGCGTGCAGTCCGCGCCGAGGATAAATCCTTTCTTGCCATAGGAGCGGATAACGTCCTTCACAGCCGAGCGCAGTTCGGACACGGTTCCGTCTACGAAAACGCCGCTTCTGTTTGCCAGTCCGCCCATAACCGTCGTCCCTGGAAACATCCGGCGGCCTTCTTCTAGGCTGAAATGGGTTTCGTACACGCCCCAGTTCACCACATCCGCAAGACTGTGATATGTTTCGTACCGCTTCATATTCAGTCCGTCTTTACACATATGTAAAACATTCACTCCTCCGGCTTCTTTTGACGCCTGGAGGATTTGTTTGTCAAAAGGCTCTATGCATTCTTTAAATTCCTCGTCGGTAAAGTAACGGGTTTCCGCGCCCAGCGCCGCATAATAAATGCCTTCTAACCCTATTTCCTTATATTGCACTGCCAATTGGCACATACCGTCGGCAATCCGCTTAAAAGCCTCTATGACCGGAGTTTTGTTTTCCCTGATATGAGCGCATAACAGCTTTCGCACATGTTCATAGCCATACCTGGCTTCTATGGGATGAATGGCGCTGGCGCATATTCCATGGAGGGTTCCAAGGGCGAAAGCGTCCGGGTCTGCTTTCTCCAGGATTCTTTCCGCCAGATGGATTTGGCGCTGCATAAAATCATCCTTAAGAGAATAGGACGGAATCTTATTCCAGTCCTCCGGCCTCTGGATATCTCCCACATCCGGCGTCAAATTTTCATTCATAATCTTGATGATGTCTGTGTCGGTTTCCCGGAAAAATTCCAAGTGGGACTGCACCCCTGCTTCCCCGGCCGCCTGGCCTTTTGCAAAATGAAGGCTAAACCCGGTGGGGACATAATCTACCTCTTTACCGTGGATTGCATTCCATACACGTTCTTTTTTTGTCATAACGGTTCTTCTCCCTTCTTCCTTTTTATTATACTCCTATCCTGTCCAATCAGCAAGGATAAGATAAGCCTTAGAATGCGCTATGGAGGGGCTTGGTTACTGCGTACGAAAACATATCTATTGCAAGGTAAAATCCATTTGCGAAACAAATCTTGCATGGATTGTTACCTGTTACTGGAACGGAGTGAACAGTAACGGGGTTTGTCTGCAGGAATGCCAAGTGAAAACGGTCTTGCGCTGCCGGCGGCGCAACGGCCAAGGCAAAGAAGGAAGAGTCGAAAAAAGAAGCATAGAGCAGGGGAATTTTGAGGAAATATGACAAGTTGTGCGAAAATAAAGAATCATAAAAATAACTCTTGAATTTGATGTGCCGATTTGGTATAATCCGAATGTTTCTGTTTGATTTATTTGATGCATAATTTGTAAAGAAAGGAATTTATTTGTGCCGAAAGGAGTTGACACAACCTATGAACGGATTCATAATTGACAGACAGACAGACAGACAGACAGACAGACAGACAGACAGACAGACAGACAGAC
>CAJTQO010000041.1 GCA_910578405.1 uncultured Lachnospiraceae bacterium
CCCGGATGACTCCCAGGAGCCGGGAGACTCCGAAAACCCGGACGACTCCCAAAACCCAGGCGGTGCGGAAAACCCGGACGACTCCCAAAAGCCGGATGACTCTCAGAAACCGGAAGACAATAAAAAACCGGATAAATCAAAAGATTCTGATGATTCCGATGAAGCGGATCAGGCAGCCAGGGAAGCGGAAGCGCTGGAAAATATGCGTAAAAACGATCCAGGCGTTAAATATGCAAACCAATTAAAGGACATGGCAACTTCTCTTCGCAGCACAAAACAGAATGAATTTGTTATGAATACAGGCACATGGACATGCTTTAACCGGACGATGTTGGAAGCCATCGAAAGCAGACCTGACGTTACCGTAATCGTAAATTATATTTATGGCGGCAAATCTTGCGTCCTGACCATTCCGGCCGGCACAAATGTTACCCAGTATATGGATGCGAACGGCTTTGCAGGATTCCTGTATATTGAAAAAATGCTAAATACGAAAAACTGATTTTTTGTTTTTCCTCCAAAAGGCTGCTGTACCAGCGTATTATTGACGCAATGACACAGCAGCCTTTTTCTATTTTGCATTCTTTACTTTTTATTTTGCATTCTCTCGTTTCTTTCCGACGCAATCCCACTGCCTGTTTCAAATAATAATGCAGACCATCCCGCCATTGCTGTCGTTGACAATCTTTTGCATCGTTTCCTGCAGCTTCATTTGGCTCTCTTCTCCAATCATGGCAATCTTGCCGGAAATGCCGTCGTTTACCAGTTGCTCCACTGTTTTGCCAAAAATATTGGTTTCCCATATCCCCTCTTCGCTGGTGCCTGCATCGGAAATGTAACGGATGAGATCCTCTGCCTGCTTCTCCGTACCTACAATGGGAGAAATCTCCGTTTCGATATTGGCCCGAATCATATGAATGCTAGGGCTTTCCGCCTTGATTTTCACGCCAAACTTATTTCCATGCCGTATCACTTCCGGTTTATCCAGAGTAATCTCATCCCGGTCAGGCGTTACTACGCCATAACCCTTACAGCGCACCGCTTCCACGGCGTGAAGCACTTTCACATATTCCCGTTTCATTTTAGCCATTTCCCGCAATACGTTCAAAAGCTGGTATTCACTCGTAATGCTCTCTCCTACCAAATCGCTTAACATTTCATAATAGTATGAATCATCCACGTCCAGCGTTACCGAAACACAGCCGGAGGCCATATCCACCCCATCTACCTTGCACTTCCTTATGTATTCGCTCTCCAACTGGATTCCGCCGTTGGCCACATCCTTTACACAGCCAAGTTCCCCCATCAGCGCCTTAATCTGCTGGATAATGTCCGCTTTCATCCTATGGGTGTTCGGAAGCATTTCCACCCATTTGGGCATATAAAATTCTATCATAGTCAGCGGGAACTCATACAGGATTTTTTCCATAATATCATGGATGTCTTCTTTTTTTAGCTGCTCACAGTTGACCGGCATAGCGCTGACCTGGTACTTCCTGCCTATGCTCTCCGCCAGTTTCAGCGCCTCTTCCGAATAAGGCTTCTCCGTGTTCACCAGGACAATAAACGGTTTATGTATTTTTTTCAATTCCTGGATGGTACGCTCTTCCGCCGGCACATAGTTTTCCCTCGGTATTTCCCCAAAGCTGCCGTCACAGGTTATAACAATCCCTATTGTGGAATGGTCGTTGATTACTTTTCTTGTGCCAATCTCCGCTGCCTGCGTAAAAGGAATCTCCTCTGCGGACCAGGGTGTTTTCACCATCCGCTCCATATCATCCTCAATATGCCCGGCCGCACCTTCCACCATATAGCCCACGCAGTCAATCAGCCGTACATTTACGTCTATGTCCTCTCCCAGCGTAATCTTCGCCGCTTCCTTAGGGATAAATTTCGGTTCCGTCGTCGTAACCGTCTTCCCTCCCGAACTTTGGGGCAGCTCATCCTGCGCGCGTACCTTCTCATGCTCCTCCGTCATATAAGGCAACACCATAATATCCATAAAACGTTTGATAAAAGTGGATTTCCCTGTCCTGACCGGCCCTACCACGCCAATGTAGATTTCTCCCCCAGTCCGGAATTGTATATCTTTGTATAAGTTATGTGTATGCAATGCATCCATACAAAACTCCCTCCTTATTTGCTGTTACAATATATGCTTGGGAGGGAGGATTTATTCTTGCGCCTGGTTTAATCCGTTACTGTTTACGCGCCAGGCGCTTTGCATCAATCCCTTTTTCAGCCTTTGTAAATAATCTTCCGGAAATTCTTTTTCCCCCTTTTTAAAACAATGCCGCCGTCTGCCAGCCGCTCTTTCTCAAACAACGCTTTTATGTCCGTTACTTTTTCCCCATCCACGGTAACGCCGCCCTGCTCCACTGCGCGGCGGGCCTCAGAACGGGAAGCCACCAGGCCGGAAGCCGCCAACATGGTCAAAATATCTATTTTATCTTCCTTAAAATCCCCTTCCCCCATTTCCGCCGTAGGCATCTGCTCTGCATTCCCTCCGGTAAACAACGCCCTTGCGCTTTCCATTGCCTTGCTTGCTTCCTCTTCCCCGTGGACAAGTTTGGTCAGTTCAAATGCCAGAATCTCTTTTGCCTTATTCAGCTCGCTGCCTTCCCAATGATCCATCTCATCAATCTGCTCCAAAGGAAGGAAGGTCAGCATACGGATACATTTCAGCACGTCGGCGTCCGCCACATTCCTCCAATATTGGAAAAACTCAAAAGGCGTTGTCTTATCCGGGTCAAGCCACACCGCCCCTTTCTGCGTTTTCCCCATCTTTTTCCCTTCCGAATTCAACAGCAGCGTAATCGTCATCGCATATGCATCTTTGCCCAGCTTGCGGCGAATCAATTCCGTGCCGCCCAGCATATTGCTCCACTGGTCGTCCCCGCCAAACTGCATATTGCATCCGTATTTCTGGTATAACACATAAAAATCGTAGCTCTGCATAATCATGTAGTTAAATTCCAGAAAGCTTAACCCCTTCTCCATACGCTGCCTGTAGCACTCTGCCGTCAGCATGCGGTTGACGCTGAAATGCGCTCCCACTTCCCGGAGAACCTCTATATAGTTCAAATCCATCAGCCAGTCCGCATTATTCACCATCAATGCCTTGCCTTCGGAAAAATCAATAAATTTGCTCATCTGTTCCTTAAAGCAATCGCAATTGTGCTGGATTGTTTCCGGAGTCATCATAGTGCGCATATCGCTGCGTCCCGAAGGGTCGCCAATCATAGCCGTTCCGCCGCCAATCAACGCAATTGGCTTATTCCCTGCCATCTGCAGCCTCTTCATAAGGCATAACGCCATAAAGTGTCCCACATGGAGACTGTCTGCCGTCGGGTCAAAACCAATATAGAATGTCGCCTTCCCATGATTCACCAACTCCTTAATTTCTTCCTCATCCGTTAGCTGCGCCAACAGTCCCCTGGCTTTTAGTTCTTCAAATACTGTCATCTTCCCTTTCTCCTTTTCTCAGTTTTTCACACATCCCATCGTTTCTTTAACCGGATTTTCGCAAACAAAAAACCGTCCTACAGGATATACTCCTAACATAGGACGGACTTTAAATCCGTGGTGCCACCTATTTTCACACACCGCTCGCACGGTCTGTCTCAGCAAGTACGGCCATCCGCTTCTTCTCCAAGACGTTTGGCAGGCAAA
The DNA here is from genome assembly GCA_910578405.1 of uncultured Lachnospiraceae bacterium. GTDB lineage: Bacteria > Bacillota > Clostridia > Lachnospirales > Lachnospiraceae > Kineothrix. The sequence goes on from CAJTQO010000041.1 coordinate 3,673, forward strand.
GCTTCTCTCTTCCGCCTTGGCCTGTTACGGACAACGATACTCTTCCACCTTAACGCGGGGATCTACGTCACAGCCTACTAAAACCGCTTCCTTAAAAAAGCGTCTCATTCTGCCATGCAGCTCCCGGATGTATTCGTAAGCAGTTTCCCTTGCACCTCTCAGCTCCCGGTTACTCTCTGTAAGTTTCCCTGCCAACAGACTGCCTGCATTGATTCCCAAACAATCCCTTACTACTTCTTCCGTTCCTTGCCTTTTCTTTTCTATGCCTGCTATTGTACCTTAGGATGGAAAATATGTCAATCTATTTTTCCACAGAAATCAATTAGGGGACACAGTAGGCTGCAAAGATTGTTTTTTCATTGTTTCTCAGCTATAAAAATGAAAAAAGGCTTGCATCGAATCTTTATTTATGATATGCTATATGCATCATAAGTAATACGCACTACATATTTTACTATATTCTAATCCATCATCCTGCCCTTACAGACGGCTTTGCTGGATAATGCCTTTTTCTGGAAAGAAACTTCATAGAAAATTGTATTTCTATGCAAAGATTCCCCTTTGATAGGATGTCTGGATTTCCGGCTTTTCGCCAACGATTCAAGCAACGAAACGGATAGGACAAGCGCTGCCAGGTGGAAACGCTGCATCGGCTGGATGTTTACTTTCTATACTGAACATACATATGGAGGCTCCCTTGAAATACAGAAACCGCTGCTTATTCTTTGCCATCTTCTTTCTGGCCTTTTTCGCCGGATGCGGGAAGAACCCGGAACTGGAAACTTATAAAACAGACATGGAAACTTTTTATATGGATATTTCGTCCTACGATACGCGCATCAACTCCATTGATGTGGCATCGGAAACCGCCGTCCAGGAACTGTTAGACGCATTGGACGGACTGGAAGGCCGCTTTGCCTGGATGGCCTCCCTGACAGTCCCGGAAGAATTTGCCGTGATAGAACCTTTGGCCATACAGGCAGGAGAATATATGGAAAGCGCAGTTTCCCTTTTCCACCAGGCTTATGAAAGCGAACCCTTTGACAATGCCGCTGCGGAAGCCGCCCATGAATATTATGAAAGGGCAAACAAGCGGGCCGTATATATCCTTGCCATTCTCCATGGCGAACTTCCTATGGAAGAAACGGAGGAAGAAATAGAAGGAGAGGCTGACAACGAGTAGGCAGCCCAAAGAAAAAATTTTTCCCAAAACCATAAACACATCCAAGCCATACCTCATAGTATAAACCATAAATAAAAAATGAATTTTGGAGGAAATACCATGAGTGATTTAACAGCAACAAACTGCGGATGCGGAACGACTAACCACAGCGGGTGCGGGTGCAATTCCTTTATCTGGATTCTGCTTCTGCTCTTCTGCTGCAACAACGGAAGCGACAGCTGCGGATGCGGCGGCGGTCTTTTCGGCGGGAACGGCTCTTCCGGCTGCGGCTGTGACAGCATGATTTGGATTCTGCTCCTTCTGTGCTGCTGCGGTGGCAATTCTTTCTGCTGCTAATCTACCTTCACATCTTGAAAATAGGCTCTTATGAGCCTATTTTCTCTTAAAATATGGAAGAAGCGCAACGCAATGCATAGGGGATACATATTTCACTGCTAATTTACATAGGATTTAAAAACAAAGGAGCTGGGGATTCTTATGGAAAAAAATGGGCACGAAAAAATAACTGCATTCGATACTTTATTTACCACCAACCATATTCAAATGCTTAAAATACTCATGCCCTATTTGGAACCTCCCATGCAAAAACAAATGGCTGTCTACATCAAATATCTGGAATTGCGCTATGCCATGTCCTGTCTGGATTCACACCCCCACGAATTATATGGCTGTGCAGGCGGACATAACAATCCTTTGGGTGGATCCGGCCCTTTTGCCAAGGAGGAATTCCATATTGGCAAAATCTGTTCCGAGCTAATCCCTTACTGTACCGACGAAGAGAAGCAGAAAGTGGAACAGTTATCCGGGCTGTTCCGTTCCATGGAAATGTATAAAGAAATGAGCCAGACCTTTGAAGCCATGAAAGAATTTATGCCGGACTTTTCGCCGGATTTTTTGTCCGGTTTCATGCAAAACCAGACAGCCGCCGGCAGTTCCGCTGCAGCGCGAATGGAAAACGAAAATCCCGGCGAGCCTGACAGTGAAAAACAGGGGAACGGCATGATGGATATGCTTATGAATATGCTTTCCCCGGAACAAAAATCCATGTTGGAAATGTTTGGAGGTAATCACGCACATGAATCAGAATGAATGGATGAACGATCCCCTCGTCGCAGAGATTGACCAGTCAAAGCTCCAATTTCTACAAATGCTTGTTTTTGAAAGTAAAAACCTTACCAAAGAGCAGATGCTTCCTTTTCTGTTGTCAGTCGCGCAAAAGGGAAAAAACAGCAATATTTCTTTTGACGACAGGGAAATTGAATTGATTGTCGCCGCCCTGCGCAAATATGCTTCTCCTGAAGAAGCAGACAAAATCAATAAAGTAATGGCCATGAAGAAAAAACGTTAAGTGCATGGAACCATTCCTTACCGCAGAAAAAGGGCTGTTGCAAAATAGCTGTTATATACAAAATATGGTATTCAGAGCGTTAGAATCTCATCCATATATTGTATATAGGCTGCATTTTGCAACAGCCCTAACCATATATGTCCCCTTATGGCTTCACCACAAGGTTCACCAGCCTTCCCGGAACGTAAATTTCCTTCACCACTGTCCCTGTCAGCTTGTCCTGTACCGCCTCTTTGCCTATGGCAATGGCGTCTTCCTTGCTGATATCGCTTGCCACCTCTAAGGTAGCCCTAACTTTCCCATTAATCTGCACTGCAATTTCCACCATAGCCTCGACCGTCTTTGCCTCTTCAAACTGTGGCCATGCCGCCTGGTACAGTCTGCCATCAAACCCTGCCAGTTTCCAAAGCTCTTCGGTAATATGGGGAGCCACCGGATTTAACAGCGTCAACAGCGTACGGAATTCCCCATAAGTGACCTGGTTACGCTTGTAAAAATCATTAATCAGCGCCATCATCGCCGCGATTGCCGTATTGTATTTCAGGCATTCAAAATCATTGCTCACTTTCTTTACGGTCTGATGCATTTTTGTTTCCAGCTCCTTGCTGTAGCCGTCGCCCTCCGTCAGCATATCCTGCAGCTTCCATACCCTTTCCAGGAAACGACGGCAGCCCTTTACGCCGTCCTCCGACCAGGAAGCGCTCAGCTCAAAAGCGCCGATAAACATTTCATAGGTACGCAGCGTATCCGCCCCATAGTCCCTGACAATATCATCCGGGTTCACCACATTGCCCCGGGACTTGCTCATCTTCTCTCCGTTGGAGCCAAGAATCATGCCGTGGGAAGTGCGCTTCCGGTATGGCTCCGGACAGGAAACTGCCTTCTGGTCATACAGAAACTTATGCCAGAACCTGGAATACAGCAAGTGCAGCGTGGTATGCTCCATCCCTCCGTTATACCAGTCCACTGGCATCCAATATTCCAATGCCTCCCTGCTGGCCAGCGCCTCCTTATTTTTCGGGTCCGTATAGCGCAGGAAATACCAGGAAGATCCCGCCCACTGAGGCATCGTATCCGTTTCCCTCTTAGCCGGCCCGCCGCAGCATGGACAGGTTACGTTTACCCATTCTGTCATAGCGGCTAACGGTGACTCTCCATTATCCGTAGGCATATAACTCTCCACCTCCGGCAGTTCCAGCGGAAGCTCGCTTTCATCCAAAGGCACAAAGCCACATTTTTCACAGATAATTATAGGAATCGGCTCCCCCCAGTAACGCTGTCTGGAAAAGACCCAGTCCCTTAACTTAAAGTTTGTCTTCCTGGCGCCAAGACCCTTTTCTTCCAGAAATTCAATCATCCGTTTCTTGGCGTCCTCCACATGCAGCCCATCCAGGAAACCGGAGTTTACCAGCGTCCCTTCCGCTACATCCGTATAAACCGCTTCCTGCACGCTGACCTGGCTGCCTGCCACCACTTCCACAATCGGCAGATGGAATTTCTTTGCAAATTCCCAGTCTCTCTCATCATGGGCCGGCACCGCCATAATGGCGCCGGTACCATAAGTCATCAGTACATAGTCGGAAATCCAGATGGGAATTTCCTTTCCATTTACCGGATTGACCGCTGTCAGACCGTCAATGGCCACGCCTGTCTTTTCCTTCGCCAGCTCGGTACGCTCAAAATCCGACTTCCTGGCCGCCATCTCCCGGTAGGCCGCAACCTCTTCCCAATTTCTGATTTCTTCCCTATATTTGTCAATCATCGGATGCTCCGGCGATAAAACCATATAAGTTACGCCAAACAACGTATCGGGCCTGGTGGTATAAATCCTTAGCTTCTCTTCTTTCCCTTTTACCTGGAAATCCATTTCCGCGCCTTCGGATTTCCCAATCCAGTTCTTTTGGGAAACTTTCACCCGCTCCACATAGTCCACCGTATCCAATCCTTCAAGCAGCTTCTGCGCATAATCGGTAATCTTAAGCATCCATTGCTTCTTCACTTTACGCACAACCTCAGAACCGCACCGTTCGCAAACGCCGTTAACCACTTCTTCATTTGCCAGCCCCACTTTACAGGAAGTACACCAGTTAATGGGCATTTCGCTCTTATACGCCAGCCCTGCACGGAACAATTTCAGGAAAATCCACTGCGTCCATTTATAATATGCCGGATCTGTCGTATTGACCTCCCTCTCCCAGTCAAAAGAATAGCCAAGCGCATGGAGCTGCCCTTTGAAACGCTCCACATTGTTCTTCGTTACAATCTTCGGATGGATATGGTTCTTGATTGCATAATTTTCCGTGGGAAGCCCAAAAGCATCCCAACCCATAGGATAAAGCACATTGTACCCTTGCATCCTCCGCTTCCTTGCCACGATATCCAATGCCGTGTACGGCCTCGGATGCCCCACATGCAACCCTTGCCCCGAAGGGTAAGGAAACTCCACCAGCGCATAATATTTCGGTTTGCTATAATCGTCCGAAGTTGCAAACGCATGTTCATTGTCCCATACCTGCTGCCATTTCTGTTCCACTTCTCTGTGATTATACGGTTCTGCCATCTTTCCTTTGCTCCTTTTATTATATTACCGTTTATTCTATCCTTTTCCAGACCCACTGTCAAGTTTTGCAATGCCGCAACCCCGCGGAGTCTCAATGTCATTTGCTTAACTGCCAGCAATACGCTGCTGCGGATGTACATATGGATTCCGGCCTTACTCAATCCCCCTGACCGGGTGCAGCCCATAGCCTTCCGCATATTTCAGTTTTATCATATCCCCTACCTGATACCGTATGATGCTAATGAGTCTCCCATCCGACATATCCACATCAAAAATATCCTCCTGCCCTTCCAGACAAATGTAGTAATGGGTAGAGCCATCCAACACAATCGGCGCCATTGCCGTTATCCTGCCGGACACTTCCTGATAGGTTTCCGCCTTTTCGGACACAATCCCATTGGTGCTTAACAGTTGCGTGTAATTGCCCTCGCATTCCTGCACCGTATCGCCGATAGCTACCCACTGATATTTCTGTACATTCACCATGGCATATTTTTTCACCAGCCCGGCTGCATCTTTTAAGGCCATAAAATAAGTCGGTTCATCCGCAATGTTCAATAACAGCGGGAATGTAGCCCGGTACCCCAGGTTCTGCACCTGCCCTTCCGCCGAAGACATGGCAGAGTCCTCAATGGCCCCTTCCACTTTATAATACCTGGTTTCCATCGTCCTCTGGTTCATCAGGACAAAACCTACATTGGACTGGTCGCCGCTTAAGCTGGTCACGCCCGTATAGACCCATACATCATCCTCCAGGGCTATATAGTTATAACCGTTGGTAGACTGCAGACAGTCCTTCTGTCCCAGCACGGAATTAAAATATCCGTTTTTCAATATCCCGGAATAATCATACAGCCGCAGCAGGAGATCCGCTGAGTACACTTTGTCCACCCATTGCGGCACATCCTCCACCGCATAGTCGATGCACTCCCCGGTGATGGCATTGCAAAGCACCACCCTGCCCACCGTCTGTCCGCCGAAAAGGCCGATATTAAACTTCTTCACCGGACATACCCAGTATGGAATCCCCTCTTCATCAATCTCGAAGAAAAGCTGGTCGTCAAAAATATAAGTGGGGAAACGGAAACGCAAATGCCTATACAAATTCCTGTTAAAATATTCCGATTTGGAATACTTAAACCCTTCCTCCAGCTTCACACATTCCGTATCCTGCGTCGCCATATTAATCAGGATATATGCGGGAAGCCCTTCCTTTTGGTTCGTCAGCCACTTAATCGGGCTGGCATAGGTAAGCGGAGCCACACGCACCGGCACGCCCTTGTAGTTAATTTGCGTATAGTCGTTTGCCACTTCAAACTGAGACACCATATCCACCAGGCTCCCCAACTTACGATTTCCAAGAAGAGCCGCCGAATCTTTGTCTAACAGCGGGATTGTCCGGTAGTCCACTTCCTTGATGTCCTCCGTAAACTCTCTCTCCTCAATCGTAAGCAGCGCCTGGTATTTCTTTGCATTAATAATAGGCGACGACAGCAGCGTCCCCACTGCATAAACAATAACCACTGCAAGCAGCAAAACCACCAGAGCTTTCCATACCTTATTGCCTTTTAGCCCATACGTATGGAACCTTATGCCAAACCGTTCCATAATCTCCGATTCCACCTGTTCCCGGCTGGCCGTCCGTATGCCGTACGCTACAATAACTATCGCAAGCAAAGTGATAATAAAAAACCAAAAGCCCGTGGAGTGGATGTTAATGGCCGGAAGCGTTACATAGTAATACACTCCAGCCGCTGCCAATCCTATTAGAAGAAGAATCAAATTCCGCATCCATTTTTTCATAATAAACCATTTCCTCTCTGTCCTTAAACGAAATTCCTGCATAGGGTTCATTATAGCCCCTTCCCACCATCATTTCAAGGGGCAGGGCAAAAAAGCTGGCAGTTTGCCACTCCAATGGCTTTCAGTCCCTACTTTTTGATAAACCCTTTTAACGTATCCATGGCATCCGACACTTTATCCGTCATAACCTTTGCCTTTACTCCCTGGATTACCTGCTCTACAATTTCATCCGGTAAATCCACGCCCAATACACGTTCCAGCGCTTTCACCGGTTCTTTCTGGAACAGCTCCTGCAATTCCTTGTCGCTGGTAATCCGTTCTGCCATTTTCATAATTTGTTCTTTTACGTCCATACTTTTGTCCTCTCTTTCCTCTTTATCCCTGCCTTTGCCAACATCCGGGCAAATATGGCTTTTTCTTTTTTTAAACCGCTGTCCAAAGGGCGCATATCCGCCATTCCTGACAGCAAAGGCAAATGTATTTTAACAGAAAATGCCGGATGATACAATACCACCCAGCATTTCTTAAAACCCCTTCTTTCATTTCTCTGAAACAATTTAAATGCCTCTTCTATCCTGCTTCCTTTTTCTTCCCGCAAAGCACAATTCCAAACAGCAGCGTCACCGGAAATATAATGCCTGCCAGAACGCCCTTTTTTAAGTCATCCCCAAAAGCGCCTGAAACCATCCCCACTAACGTAGGCCCGCCGGAACAGCCTATATCCCCGCCTAGCGCCAATAAGGCAAACATAGCCGTCCCGCCTTTTGGCAAAGCGGCCGCCGCCTTACTGAACGTTCCGGGCCACATAATCCCCACTGACAGCCCGCAGACTGCACAGGCGATTAAACTAAGCTGTGGAAGGGGCAAAAGGGCAATTCCAAGGTAAGACAAAATACAAAGGCAACTGCTGTAAACCATAAAACGCTCCAAATGGATGCGGTCACCATATTTCCCGTAAAAGAATCTGGATGCACCCATCAAAACCGCAAATGCCATCGGCCCGGCCAAATCGCCTGCCGTTTTGGAAATTCCAAGCCCTTTTTCCGCAAATGTGGAAGCCCACTGGCTCACCGCCTGTTCACTCGCCCCTGCACATACCATCATTAACAGCAATATCCAAAATGCCTTAAGACGGAACAGCTCCTTAAACCGCAGCCCCGCTTCCCCCTCTTCGATTAACGTCGCCATAGGGACTTTAGCAAATGCAAAAGCATTTGCCATTGGAATAAGCGCCCACGCAAAAGCCAGTATCCTCCACCTTTCAATGCCTGCTGTATAAAAAAACAATGTAGAGATGAACACCACCCCCGCATGTCCCCAGCAATAAAAGGAATGCAGCATACTCATGGCCTTTTCTTTATGCTCCGAAGGACACGCTTCCACAACCGGGCTTACAAGGACTTCTAAAAGCCCGCCGCCAACTGCATATATCATTACAGAAATTAAGATTCCGGCAAAAGGGGAGGGCAAAATCTCCGGCAGAACCGTAAGGGAAATCAAACCAGCCGCTGACAGAACATGCGCCAGAATCATGGACGCCCGATAACCTATTTTATCTACAAACCCAACGCAAGCAAGGTCTATGAACAACTGTATCCCAAAATTGAACGTCACAAGCAGCGTTATTTGGGAAAGAGGAATATGATAGCTCCTCTGAAAAAATAAAAACAGCAAAGGCGTAAAATTATTGACAATTGCCTGCACAATATATCCTACAAAACAGGCTCTGATTGTTTGATTATATTGGTTCTTCATTTCCATCCCCCAATCCTTATCCCTTTGCGCCAGTTCTCCCTTATTTGTCCAGTATCTTTTTCAGCTCATCCATAAAGGTATTGATATCCTTAAACTCCCGGTATACCGAAGCGAACCGTACGTACGCCACTGCATCCAAATCCTTTAACTTATTCATCACCAATTCCCCTACTGCCTGGCTGGAAAGCTCCCTTTCTTCCCGGTTAAAAATTTCCGTCTCCACTTCTTCCACCAGATGGTTAATCTGGTTGGCGCTTACCGGACGTTTATGGCACGCCCGCAAGATGCCCGCTTCCACTTTCGCACGATCATATGCCTCCCTGTTGTCATCCTTCTTAATGATAATGAGAGGAATTGTATCTATTTTTTCGTATGTGGTAAACCGCTTGCCGCATTCGTCACAAACCCGGCGGCGGCGGATTGCGTTATTATCCTCTGCCGGTCTGGAATCTATAACCCGCGTATTCTCATGTCCGCAAAAAGGGCATTTCATATTTGTTCCTCCTATTTGTTGCTTTATTCCATATTTCGCTTCTACGCTTCCGGAGCCTTCTCCTTTCGGGCTCAGCCCCGGCAGTTCTGAGGCTGTTTCCATATTTCGCCTCTACGCTTCCGGGGCCTTCTCCTTTAGCGTTCAGCCCCCTGGCTAAATAACGCCGGAAGGCTGCCTTTTTCTATTGTCTTAATTTAAACTGGCCAACCTGTTCATTTAACGTAATTGCCTGCGCGGAGAGCTGTTCGCTGGTGGCGGAAGTCTCTTCTGCCGTCGCGGAATTTGATGTTACAACCATGGAAATTTGCTCCACTCCCTTTTCAATCTCTTCCACGGACACTGCCTGCCGGTCTGACGCTATCCGAATCTCTCCCACCGCCAAAAGGATATTTTCCAATTCATCAATCACCTTATTCATGGATGCAGAGGTGTCTTCCGTAATATCATTTCCTTTGCTAACCTCCAGCAAAGAGGCTTCTATCAAATCTTTTGTCCTGACCGCAGACTGCGCACTGTCCTCCGCCAGTTTCCGAATCTGGTCTGCCACTACTGCAAACCCTTTTCCGGCGTCCCCGGCTCTGGCCGCCTCAATGGCTGCATTTAAAGATAACAGGTTCGTCTGCGCGGCGATTTCTTCGATGTCCACTATAATGTTGTTAATCTCTTGCGAAGTAGTCTTAATGGACTCCATAGCCTGCATCAGTTCTGCTATTTTCTTCCGGCTGACCTCCGCTTCCGCCCCCACACTCTTTGCATTGTCATGCAGCCGGTCTGTAGCGCGGCTGTTTTCTTCCACCTGGCCAGTCACTTCCGTCACTGTAGCAAGCAACTGTTCTACGGCAGAAGACTGGCTGGCTGCGCCGTCCGCCAGGCCCTGCGCCGAATTGGCCAGTTCCGTGGAGCCTGCCGCCACCTGGTCCGCCGCGCCCTGGATACTGCCCAACACACCGCTGATGTTTTGCACCATGTCCATTAATTGCTGCAAAAGAGGCTTATAATCGCCTACATAACTTTCCCTGCATTCCGACCTTACATTAAAATTGCCCTCTTTCAATTCTAAAACAATATGGGAGAGGTCGTCTATAATCGTTTTTAAAGAAGTGGCCGTCGTCCGGAAACAGCCAGCCAATTCCCCAAGCTCATCATCCGCATCATATGTAATCTGTACGCCGAAATCCCCTTTCGCCATCTGCTTGGCCGCCTCTTCCAACTCCTTAATCGGCTGCAACAGCGACAGCGCCACCGTACCAGACATACGGAATACAAAAATAAGGTTGACTGAGGCAAACACTACCAGCCCAACCATAGCCACATTCCTTGCCATCGGATATTTCGCCAGCCAACTCATACCCAATATTGCCACTACTACAGTAATTATATACGCAGTAAACATAGAACCAAAAATTAACATAATCTTCTGCCTGATCTTTTTGCCCTTTAATTTTTCTTCTATCATACTATCCTCTCCTTTAACAACTATTTATACTCCCGCACCTTTCTTATTGTACCAAAAGATGTGCCCGGGAGCAAGACCGGAGTTGTAATTCCCTGCCAATGCTCTCACGTTTCGGCAAATCTTCATCCTGTCCACTGAAAAGCCCTCACTAAGCCAAAAACTAAAAATACTACAATTTTTTTCAAATTATTCTTGCACTTTTCCTTGTAATGTGCTAGAATAAATTTCGGCAGTTCAAGTAAGCCAATAGAAAGGGGCATAGTTCAAAGGTAGAACAGTGGTCTCCAAAACCATCGATGTGGGTTCGATTCCTACTGCCCCTGTCAGACAGGAAAAGAGCGCTGGCAAATTTTTGTTGTCAGCGCTCTTTTTCAGTTTATCCTGCAGGAACCGTAACGGGACAAAGCTTTTCATAAGGAGACATTACCATGAAAAATATCCGGCGCAAAATATATCCCCTCCTTTCCAGTCTGCCCCTCCTGTTTTTGGATCAAATCACCAAAACGCTGGCGCAAGACAAGCTGAAAGGACAGGCCGACTATCCATTGCTTAAGAATATTTTGGAATTCTCTTATCTGGAAAACACTGGCGCTGCTTTCAGTTCCTTTATGGGCAAACAAGGTTTTCTTATCACTTTAACGGTATTGGTTATGCTGTTCCTGCTCATTAAATATTTCCAAATGCCGGAAGGGAAACGCTACCATCCGCTGTATATTTCGCTTATATTGATTATGAGCGGCGGAATCGGCAATCTGATAGACCGGACGTCCAACGGGTATGTGATTGACTTTATCTATTTTGCACCCATCAATTTTCCCAAATTCAATGTTGCCGACTGCTATGTGACAATCGGCATGGTTTTGCTTGGCATCCTATGTTTCTTTTATTATAAAGATGAGGAACTTGACTTTTTGTTCTCCTTTTCCCTCCGAAAACAGAAAAATTAAGCATAAACAATGGGCTGTTGCAAACAACAGCCCATTGTTTATAAAACAGGAAAATCCGGCATTCTTATTTTCCCAAAATGTTTTCTTTGTAAAACTGATAAACCCTGTCCCACTCTTCCCGGTCTTGTGGTTCATATACCACAGGCTGTTCTGAATCTGCAATCACTTTTCGCGCTTCCTTCAAATCCCGGATTACTCCCTTTGCCATAAGCTGGATGGCAATGTTCCCAAACACCGTGGCTTCCACTGGGCCTGCAATCACCGGGATGCCGCTGGCGTATGCCGTAAATCTGCACAACAGCCCACTCTGGATGCCGCCGCCCACCATATGAATGACATGGTAATCCTTATGGGTGCAGGCTTTGATTTCCTCCAACGTATAACGGTATTTTAATGCCAGGCTCTCATTGATGCAGCGTACAAATTCCCCTATTGTCTGAGGCTCTTTCTGCCCGGTTCTCCTGCAATATTCCCGAATCCGTTCCGGTATGTTCCCTGCCGGCACAAATTCCGGCGCATCCGGGTCAATCAAGCATTGGAACGGCTCCGCCGCTTCCGCCATCTTCTCCAATTCGGAAAAGCTATACTCTTTCCCTTCCCTTATCCATTGTCTCCGGCTCTCCTGCACCAGCCAAAGCCCTATAATATTTTTCAGAAAAGAAGTCCGTCCCTCTGCTCCGATTTCATTGGTAATATTGCGTTTTTCCGATTCTCCGGCCAACGCCGGGCATTCCAATTCCGTCCCGAACAAAGACCAGGTTCCGCAGCTTACAAAAATGAAATCCTCTTCCTTGGCAGGAACGGCAGTCAGTGCGCATTGTGTATCATGGCCAGCCACTGCAATCACTTCCATAGGCGCTACGCCAAGTTCTTCCTGTATTTCTTTCCTCAATGGGCCTAAACATGTTCCCGTCGGGACGACTTCCGTCAATATTTTCTGCGGGATGCCAAACCTTTCCACTACCTCGTCTACCCATCCAGGGGCAAAGGGATCTCCCATCTGGGTCGTTGACACAATGGAGCGTTCGCTTTTTTTCACGCCTGACAGGAAATAATTAAACAAATCCGGCATCAGAAGCAGACAATCCGCCCGCTCCAAAAGTTCCGGCCGCTGTTCCAGCAAAGCCAAAAGCTGAAAAGCCGTGTTAATCTCCATAAACTGGACGCCTGTAATTTCATAAAAATGTTCTCTTGGTATCCGCAAAAACCCTTTTTCCAAGATGCCTTCCGTCCTGCCGTCACGGTAATGCACAGGATTTTCCAAAAGATAGCCCTTTTCATCCAAAAGGCCAAAATCCACTCCCCACGTATCCACGCCAATGCTTTGTACGCTGCCGTATGCCTTTGCTTTGACCATCCCCTGCTTGATTTCATGGAATAAGCGCAGCGCATCCCAATACATCGTTCCGTTCACTGTCACCGGATCGTTGGAGAATCGGTGAAGCTCCTGAACCGTTATCCTATTCCCGTCATAAACCCCCAACATAACCCTGCCGCTGGAAGCGCCAAAATCCACTGCCAGGACTCTCGTTTCCTTCATGGCTACATCCATTCTTCTTTATCCTCTATTCCAGTTGCGCATCTATCCCGCCTAAGCCACCGTTTTTCTCTGATGGCTCCGGCGGGACTTATGCTGTTTACCATTTACTGTCTGCTATTTATAAAGCGGCCCGTATGTCTGGCACGCACGGAAATCCTGCCCTTCCTTATCCATGCCAAAAGCATTCCAAGCGGCCGGGCGGAAAATCTTTTCTTCAGGCACATTGTGCATAGCTACCGGTATCCGCAACATAGAGCAAAGCGTAATCAAATCCGCGCCAATATGCCCATAACTGATGGCTCCATGGTTCGCTCCCCAGTTATTCATTACATCATATGCTGTTTTAAAGGCGCCTTCTTTTGTGGTTCTGGGCGCAAACCAAGTGCAAGGCCATGTATAATCCGTTCTCTTCCAGAGGATATCGGTCACTTCTTCCGGCAATTTCACCGTCCATCCTTCTGCAATCTGCAGCATAGGCCCTAAGCCCTTCACAAGGTTTAGGCGAATCATCGTCACAGGCATCTGTGCGTCGGTCACAAAACGGGAAGAATAGCCGCCTCCACGGAAATAACCGAAATCTGCCGCATTCCAGGTCGTAGCTTTTAAAATCGCTTCCTGGTCTTCCTGCGTCACCTCATACCAAGGCTTCATAACACTGTTGCCCTCTGCATCCCTTGCCTGTCCGTTTGCATCCAGGCAGGCAGCGCCGGAATTAATCAGATGGATAAAGCCGCCTGCCTCTTTTGCCGCTCCTTCGATTTCATACCCTGTTGCCTTCTTTACCGCTTCCGGGCTCCAGTAGGTACGCACATCCGCAAAAATCTGCGCACGGTTGGTAAGCAGTTTCATAAACATCATGCCAAGTCCGTTAAGCACGTCGTTTTCCGTCGCCAGTATGTAAGGCTCACGAGCGCCGTTCCAATCAAAGGAAGTATTTAACAATGCCTCCGGGAAGTCACAGTTCGGATAGAAATCCGTCCACTGCCTCTGGCCCTGGAAGCCGGCCGCAATGGCATTGTGCCCTACCATTTCCTCTTCCCGTCCCTTGGGCAGGTTTTTATTTCCATTCATCAAATCTTTGATGATAATCATCATTTTTACAACAAATTCCCAATCTTTTTCCTTTTCCTCGGCGGATTTTTGCACTTCCGGCGGATTTTTATCAAAACCTTCTTTACATTTTTCCTTTGTCCATGCAAGAGCTTTCTCAAACTCCGCCTTATCGTAAATTTCTTCCGTCATGCGGCGGATAATTTCCACTTCATCTACGGATTCTACGCGCATTCCAAGATATTCCTCCAAAAAAGCAGGGTCAATAATGGAACCGCCAATCCCCATGCAAATAGAGCCAATCTGCAAATAAGATTTGCCCCTCATCGTAGCAGCGGCTACCGCAGCGCGTCCAAACCGGAGCAGCTTTTCCTCCACATCCGCCGGGATTCCCACAGCATCCGCCTCCTGCACGTCATGCCCATAGATGCCGAACGCCGGAAGCCCTTTCTGCGCATGGGTGGCAAGCACACTGGCCAAGTAAACCGCGCCCGGCCTTTCTGTGCCGTTAAATCCCCACACTCCCTTGATTGTCATAGGATCCATATCCATGGTTTCCGCACCATAACACCAGCAAGGCGTTACCGTCAGCGTAATGGAAACTCCCTCTTTCCTGAATTTCTCCGCACATGCGGCCGCCTCTCCCACACGGCCTATGGTAGTGTCCGCCACCACTGTCTTCACCGGCTCCCCATTGGAATATCTCAGGTTTTCGGTAAATAATTTTGCCGCCGACTTTGCCATATTCATGGTTTGTTCCTCCAGCGACTCTCTTACTTTCAGATAGCCCCTCCTCCCATCAATGGTGGGCCTGATGCCGATAACCGGATAATCCCCAATCATTCTGTTTTCTGCCATTTCCTAATACCTCCTTATCCTATATGCGATGCCTCGTTTCGGTTCTCCCTATTGGGAAACTTTTGTTAATATAATAATATCACTCGTTTTAGAAACCGCATTGTGTTATACTGTCATAAAGTATAACAATTTTCACTTTTATAGCTTATAAGGAGATATTTTATGCTCTATCTGGATTATAATGAAAAACAGATGCATGGAACCAAAGAATTCCCCGTGGCTTTCTATCATGTGGACAGCAGCCACCCACGCTATGAAATGCCTTTTCACTGGCACCGGGAATGTGAAATCGTCCGAATCCTGGAAGGCAAATTCCGCCTTGTATCCGCCGACGCGGAAACCCTTGCAGGCGCGGGAGAAAGCTTTTTCATCCCAAGCGGCTCCCTTCATGGCGGCATACCGGAACAATGTGTTTATGAGTGTCTTGTTTTTGACTTAGATTTGCTGTTCCTCCATGCGGAAATCAGCCGCAAATACTTAAAAAAGATACAACACCAGGATATCCTTATCCATACTATGGCGCCGCTGTTTACGCCATCCCTTTGTGTGGCCATTAAACGGCTGTTTACCGCTATGTCCGGACAAGCCCCCGGCTATGAGCTTATCGTCATCGGCCTGTTGTTTGAATGGTTTGGCCTGGTCTTTCGGGAAGAAGCCTACACCTGCAGCGCCCCGCGCGAATCGCCGCTGCGCCATATGGAACGGCTCAAACCTGTTTTTGAATATATCGAATGCCATTATGCTTCCGGAATCACCCTGCGGCAACTGGCGCAGCTTGCAGGCATGTCCCCCAAATATTTCTGCCGCTGTTTCCAATCCATCACCCACAAAACCCCTATGGACTACTTAAACTACTACCGTATTGAACGAGCCTGCGCCATGCTCTGCACCACTGATACGCCCATTACTTGCGTTGCTTATGACTGTGGTTTCAATGACTGCAGTTACTTTATCAAACTTTTCAAGCGTTACAAACACATTACGCCAAAGCAATACCAGATGCAGATGCACAATTAAACTCATTACTGTTCCCTCCGTTCCAGTAACAGGTAAAAATAACTCCTTTGCGCCTGCATAGTCTGGAATATTTTCCTTGCCAATATCCTGCCGTCCCTTTATAATAAAGTTTAACCTTTGCCAACACTCCATCGCTGACACGGAACTTATTCAGTGGAACGATATTGGAAGATTCCATGGAGCGCTGGCCAATCCAAGGAGGCAGACTATGAAACAACATCAGATATTGCGGAATCAAATCCTCTTGCTTATCCTTATTTATCTAGTCCCATTCCTTTACGCTTGCTATCATGGATAAGCGGTATGTTCAATCAGCGTTTTAACAAACCGGCTGGCTATTTCAGTCCTTGTTTTATTTTCGAAAGAAAAACAGGGTACGCCTGCCGCATACCCTGTTTTTGATACCTTTTATTTTAATGCCTTCTCTATATTCTATACCTTCTCTATTTACCACTCACTCTCCCACCCCGAAACGCCGAAGCCGGAATTTTGCCCCCTGCAAAAGTGAATTTTAAACCGTACTTAAATCCCATTCCTCATAAATCTTCGGCACATCGTTAATCAGTCTCTGTGTATAGCTTGCCTTCGGATGGAGGATTACATCCTCTGCCTTGCCATGCTCCACAAATTTCCCATGTTCCATAATATATACCGAATCGGAAATGTAGTAAGCTAACCCAATATCATGGGTGATGAAAATGATTGTCATATTGATTTCATCACGCAGTTTCAACAACATATCCAGGATGGTCGCCCTGGAACAAGCGTCAATCATGGAGGTCGGCTCATCCGCCAACAGAATCTTCGGCTTTAACAGGAAAATCCTGGCAATCATCAGCCTCTGCATCTGACCGCCGGAAAGCTCGAACGGATACTTGTTAGTTAGCTCCTTAAACTCCAGATTTACAAAGCTGCACGCTTCCCGCATCATTTGGAACTTCTCCTCATAAGGAAGATTTTTCCCACCCCTCATATTGATACAGTCAAGCAGCACCGAATCAATTTTGTTAAAAGTATTGTAAGAAGAGAACGGATCCTGGAAAATGGCCTGTATGCCTTTCCAATATTCCTTTTTCTTCTGCCCATTGGAAATATCCCTTGGTTTCCCCTGGAAAAGCACTTCCCCTTCCGAAACACTGATTAAACCCAGAAGCATCTTGGAAAGAGTGGTCTTGCCGCTGCCGGATTCTCCAACGATAGAGATAATCTCGCCTTCGCGGAAATCAAAATCCACATGGTCAACGGCAACTGTTTTCTTGTCGCCCAAACCGAATACTTTGGTAACGCCTTTTCCGGTTAAGCATTGCGCCCTTTTATCACTCATTCTCATACACCTCCCGAATCTTTCTTACAGACATCAGACAGCGGTATTCACGGTTTGCATCGCTCTCTTTGCTGGGAACCTCCAGATTAGGTATCTCCATTGCCGTACAGGTGGGCGACGCATATTTGCATCTGTCTGCGAATCGGCAGCCTTTTGGCGGGTGTTTCAGGTTCGGAGGCGTCCCTGGAATGGCAATCAGCTTATTCTCACGCACACCTTCCTCCGGAACGATAATGGAACCCATCAGACCTTTGGTATAAGGATGCAGCGGGTCAAATACCATCTCTTTCGCCGTGCCGCGTTCCACAATCTGCCCAGCATACATTACCATAATATCGTCCGTTACATTGTACAACAACGGCAACTCATGGGTAATGAAAATCATGCTGCGGATAAAGCCTTTCTCCATCAGCTCACGCATCATCTTAATAACCATCTTCTGGCTTGTAACGTCCAGCGCCGAAGACGGTTCATCCGCAATCAGCACCTTAGGAGAAAGAATTGTGGAAATGGCAATAACCGTACGCTGTTTCATACCGCCGGACAACTCTACCGCATGTTTCTGCAGCACCTCCGGGGGCAGGCCCAAAACGGCAAACCTTTCCTTCGCCAAGTCATATATATCTTTTTTCGTCGCTTTCGGATCATGTACATGGATAACATCCTCAATAAAACGGATGATTTTCTGTGTAGGGTTCAAAGCATTCATGGCCGCCTGCGGTATATAGGCAACTTCCGTCCCAAGAATCTTTTTCCTCACATCGTCCGGCTTCATTCCGGAAATGTTATTTCCATCTACGATAATGTCACCGCTAATATAGTGCAGGGGCGGGAAATAATATCCCATCAGCGACAGAGCTAACGTAGACTTACCACAGCCCGACTCGCCTGCCACACCCAGGGACTTACCCTCTTCAATCTTTAAAGATACCCCATCCACCGCAAATACGTCCTCCCGCTGGCGGGTAACATATTTCGTCTTCAAATTTTTTACTTCAAGCATTACTTTTCCCATGATACCCCTCCTTAATCTCTCAGCTGCGGGTTAAATACCTGATCCAACCCTGTATTCATCAAGTTCAGCGAGAACGCAATCAGGGCAATGGTAATAACAACCGGGAAGTATGCCCACCAGGAACCATTCAGTGGAGCAGCGTACAAGGTTGCCCAGTTCATCATAAGGCCCAGCGTAGCAGTTGTTGATGTAGATGGCCCAAGGCCCAGCATGGAAAGCTGCGCTTCGGCAAGGATACCGGAAGATATCTGCAAAATAAATGCCATTACAACATAAGAAGCAAGATAAGGCAGGATATCTGTAAGGACGATCCGCATCATGCTATGCCCTGACAGTTTGGACAGATTTACGTGGTCACGGTTGCGCAGGGAAATTACCTGGGAACGTACGGAACGCGTTGTCCATGTCCAGGAAGTTAAACCGATAATAATTGCCACCAGGTTGACACCCCTTGCATTCTGTCCTACCGAATAGGAAATCAGGATTAAAAGCACGAAAGAAGGGATTACCGTAAACAGGTTTGTGATAAACATAATCAGGTCATCCACTACACCGCCTACATAACCGGAAATCAAGCCAAGGAACAAACCAACAATCGTCGCCACAACCCCTGCAATCAGACCTACACGCAAAGAAGTTTTGGTTGCGTCCACTAACTCCGTCAGCACATCGCGCCCGAAGTTATCCGTGCCTAAAATAAATGTCCTTCTGTTTGCCACATCCTTTGTATTCACAAATTCATTGGAACCGATGGTAGCGCTTTCCTCCAACTCCCCGGTATCCGGGTTTTCCCTTGCCAGGATTAAATCACTGTCTGCCAAAATACCGTCAATGTTTTTGTTCAGACGTGCAAAATATTTCTTTCTGGAAGCTGTCAGCCCAGGCTGGTCTGCGCTTTCGGAATAGTTCGCTTCCCACAGGCCAATTAACCCTTCCACATCTTCCAGGTTGATGTCCGCTTCCGCAACGCCGCCAAATTTTGTCAGCCATTCCTTCATAGACTCTTTATCTTCCGCACTGATTTTAGAATCCAGCGAACCGGATTTCACATCAATATTTAAGGTATAATGGGTGCCTTCCACCGAATCTTTTACAGACACATAAGTGCCGGGTTTAAAGAAGTTACCATTACCTACCATTTCCAACGGGTCTGCAGCCACAACCAGCGGATAAATAATCGTTGTAAGCAAAAGCGCTGCGAAAATCACAAATCCAATTACAAATTTGGGAGAATGGAACACCTGTCTTAATGTATTTTTCATAATCCACCTCCTAATCCTGCTGTGCCGCTTTGACACGAGGGTCAATCACACCATAAATCAATTCCACGAACAGGTTCGCTAAAAGCACCATAACTGTGATAATCAGCGTACATGCTGAAATCAACGGATAATCCTGTCCCCTTACCGCCGCCATCAGAGTGGAGCCAATGCCCGGATAGCTGAAGATAATCTCTGCAACCAATGCACCGCCCATCATTGTGCCTAACGACATTGCCAAACCTGTAATCTGAGGAAGCATAGCATTCCTGAATACGTAACCTACAATTTTGCTGTCCTTAATCCCAAGAAAACGGCTGTACTTCACATAATCCGCATTCAATTCATATATGGACATGGAACGCATGCCAATCGCCTGACCGCCGATGGTAATCAAAACGATAGACCAGAACGGAAGCTGGTAATGGGAAATAACAGACCGCACAAACTCCCAGCTCATATTCGGGATTAAATCAAAGCCATAACCGCCGCTGGTAGGGAACCATTTCAAATTAATGCCGAATACGGTAAGCAAAATAATAGCCATACCAAAAGCGGGGAAATTACTTACAAACAAAAATACCGGAAGGATGACTTTATCAAACGCCCCTTTAATATAAGCTGCCACAGCGCCAAGAAGGTTCCCAAGAATCCATCCTACGATAATGGCCGGAAGCTGCAGCGCCAGCGTCCATCCGATGGAAGATGCTATAATATCCGCTACCGTCCTCGGATACTGGCCGAAGGAAACGCCAAAGTCCCCTCTGAGCGCATTCTTGGCCCAAATCCCAAACTGTACAATCATTGGCTCATTCACGCCAAATTTTTCCGCATAATCGTTATATACTTTCTGGATTGCCGTCGTATCCGTCATACCGGATACCGCGCCTGCCGCAATGCCTGCCACCGGATCGCCGGGCATCAGCCTGGGCAGTACGAAATTCAAAACAATGGCAAAGAATAATGTAATCAAATACCATAAAATTTTCTGGCCGTAATATTTTTTAAATCCCTTCAAATGCCTCACCCCATTCCCCTTGCTCATAAAAACCGGGCGGTAAGCCTCAGCCCCGCCCGGTTTTTTCAAGGAATTATTTTTTAATGCCGTTACCCATAATCCTATTCAACCAATGTCAGATTGTAAAGAGCTGCAATTCCGTAACCATCCGTACAATCGGTAGGAGGAATGTTCGTTCCGTCATCTTTCATCGGATAACCGGTCCATACGGACTCATTTACAATGTAGAACAATTCCGGTCTGTACATAAGTGCAAAGGAAGGAACGTCTGTCAGATAAATCTCGTTCAGTCTTGTGTAGTATTCTTTCAGAGTAGCTTCATCTGTCTCCAGCGGAATCTTCGCAAGAATTTCATCTGCTTCATCATTTCTGTACTGGCTCCAGTTACCGCTCCAGTTTACTTCCAGGTCTGCATACAGGCTGCTTAAGAACTGCATACAGCGTCCCCAAGGATTGCTGATGGAAGAACCGGACGGGGAGTTCATACAAATTTCAAAATTGCCGGTTGTAATGTCATCATAGAAAGTATTGGTATCCGGGAAGAAAGTCTGGATGTCAATGCCAATCTTCTTAGCGGAAGAAGCAACGATTTCCAGGGAAGCCATCCAGTCCGTCCATCCATCCGGGCATTCTGCCTTGAAGGAAAGCGGTGTGCCGTTGTATTCACGGATACCGTCGCCGTCGGAATCTACGATGCCCGCTTCGTCAAGCAGTGCATTTGCGCCTTCGATATCATTGCCTGTAAACTGCAGTTCTTTCAATGCATCGTGGTCAAACAGCCCCTGCTCTGCATCCGTAGGGTTCATCATGGAACGCGGAACCTGTGTAAAGGTCGGAGACTGGTTAGACATAGCGGATGCAATAATCTGGTCATAATCCGTTGCCATTGCAATCGCTTTCCTTACTTCCACCTGGTCAAGGCCCGGCTTCTCTACGTTCATCCAGCAGGAAGGCATCGTAGCGCATTCGCCGTAAGGAGGCTCGTCAATGTATGTAGTAATCGGAAGGTTCTTCTCTTCCCACAACTTCTGTACGTCTGTTGTGAACTGCTGGCAAACGTCAACGTCCCCTGCCTCTAATGCAACCTGGCCTGCGTTGTTGTCTGCATAGATTACATGCGCAACGTATTTCGGCGCAGGAAGTTTGCCCCACATGGAAGCTGCCTGTCCCCAGTAATTCTCATCCCTGATAAATACAATCTTCTGATCGTCATCAAAGAAAGGCAGATACGGGCCGGAAGCAACCAAATCTTCCATTTTGTCAAGTTTCATTGCCTCTTTTTCAGAATTATTCCTGGCTTCCACCTTCTCCAAATATGCTTTCTGCATAACGTACATCTGCTGCAGAAGCTGCTGTACTTTCAGAGGGTTCGCCGGGTTGCCTGCATCGTCCAGTTTACATTTAATAGATACCGTAGCGTCATCCACTGCTGTGATGGACTCTATATAATTGCTAAAATCCATACCAAGGGAAGACTCATACTTCACATTTGCATCCCATGTGTAAGCAACGTCATTTGCCGTAAGGGCTGTCCCGTCGCTGAAATGCGCGTCCGTATTCAGTTTTACAGTCATAGAAGTCAGAGTGTCATCATCCCAAGACCACTCTGTGCCAAGCAGCGGATAAAGCTCGCCGTCCAACATGTTGAACATAAACATCGTTTCATAAATCAGAGTACGTGACGAATCCTTCTGCTGAACGCACATCGGATTGTTGGAATTCGTAGAGAACGGATTCCAGTCATTAATGGTACCCCACTGCTGTCCTGCAAAATACAATGTTTCATTTCTCGGTGTACTGTTCGTATCACCTGCGGTTGCCGTACCGGCTGCCGCGTCGTCCGTTGCCGCTGCGTCATCGGTTGCCGCCGCGTCGTCCGTTGCCGCTGCATCGTCGGTCGCTGCCGCATCATCGGTTGCCGCTGCATCGTCCGTCGCTGCCGCACCATCGGTTGCCGCCGGTGTATCCGTTGCTGCCGGCGCGTTGCCGCCGCCACAGCCTGCCAGCAAAGACGCTGTCATCGCCACCGTTGCAAAGAGCGCAACCAGTTTCTTACTGCGTGATTTCATAACTTTTTTAACCTCCTGTTTTTTTAATCTCAGCCGTTTAACCTTATATATTTCCCAGCCTTTATATACAATAGCACATTTGTACAAAAAAATCAAGGAAAAAGAAAAAAAGATGTGTATTTTGACAACCTGCAAAATAACCACATCTTTTTGCCTTCCTTAAAATTTACACTTATTTACTCTGCCGCTTTCCAAAAATAACTTTACGCTTTACAAACCTTGAAAACAGCCGCTTACTCCCATATATGACTGCTTAAGCCGTTGATAAACCCACCCAGCTCCAGCGCCATGTTCATCGCTTCCTGCACCCTGATATGTCCCGGCGTGCCTCTTCCATTCTCATGGTATAGGAAATGCACAATCTTTGGGTCATTCAGTTCCGCGCATACTTTCCCTATGCTCCTGTCCCATCCCGCATTGTGGTGCAGAATGGTAGTTGCCAGCACAATCCATGCCTTCGGATACCGCTCCCTGACAGCCAGTATCCATTCTTTATATTTGCGTCGCCACTCCCTGGCCTTTTCTCCCTGCTCCTCTTGCATAATGTCCTCTGGCCACGCATCGTTCTGCCCAAGGGCCACTACCACCACATGAGGCGTATAGCGGTTAAAATCCCAGGCTTTACGCTCTCCCTCCTCTTGGTAAAAGCGCACTTTGTCATAACAGCTTTCCATCCCCGCTTTCCCTTCCATAAAATAGCCAGAGCCGTCCAAAAGGGCTATCCCTCCCTGCGCTACGATATGCACTCTGGCATGAAGCAGGCGGGCCGTCGCCCAGGCATAAGAAAAGTAGGCGTTGGAATATTCCCCTTCATTCTCCGGGTCTGGCTTGCCAAAGCAGTCCACCGCTTCGGCCACCTCCCCTGCCGTCACCGAATCCCCATAAAACTCTATTTTCTTGCGCGGCAGCGGCCGTGCCTTTATTGCTTTTGCTCCATATTCCAGCAAAAATCCAAGAAACGCGTATTCATGGCAATTGTCCATCCTTTTAAACAACGTCACCAAATGCTCCTGCCCCTTATCCAGATTTTTTGCCAGTTCCACCACTACCGGAACCTTGTCAAATTCCCTGTCAAGTTCCACCTTACTTTGCGTCTCATCCATTAATACGCCCAGGAAAGAACGGTTATAATTCCTTTTGTTTATAACCACCGCTTTCACATAGGATGAACCAGTAAACGCCATACGCACAAAACCAGCCGGCATGGCAAACACCGGCGCATCCGGATCTTCATCGTCTATCCTGCCGCAATATTGCAGTTCATCGTGAGTCGGCGCCACCAGACGTTCCCTCTCCTTTTCCACATCATATCCTTTCCATAACATACAGCTCTTACCTGCCCCTTCCCTGCTTTCTTTCTTCATAGCCTTATCCATCTTTGTTTTCCGCCTTTCTATATTTCTATATTGATATCCATGGATGCCTTATCCATTCTCAAACATCTTCTGGTTTGCCATCCTCTTTTCTTTCTGTTTCTACCTTATTTAAATGTATTTCTGTATTTATTTTCTTTCTTAAAATATACGAAAAATTATTTGTTTTTAACTATTCCTTAGCCAAAACTTAAACAATAGAATCGTAACCATTTACTCCCCACCCTCTACTATCATATCTTATCTCTTCTTTTCTATCAATCAAATTTTATCACTTAACCCGGATAACAAGGAAACGCGGATTTTGCCTTCCCGGTAAGCGCAACCAGCCCATTGCGACAATTCTGTCACCGCCATGCCGTTGTTCTTTTGCTTTGCTGCTCCCATTTATTTGGAAAAACATTTCAATCGGCTCACAATTCCCATATGTTTTGTGTTATACTTATGGAAACCTTCGTAGGAGATATGGCCATGGAACAGAAATATCAAATAGGCGCTATAAGCGGAAATATAATGTGGGACATAGAAAAAATCAAAAAAGATATATCCCAATATGTTATCAAAGAATACAATGCTTTTGAATTGTTTAAGGAAAATCCATTTTATGGCAGCGAACAATATGCCATGGATACCGATATTTCAGTTCCCCTTATTGTTGTTGAGTTAAAGAAAGGAAAAGAGAAATTGATTGATGGCAATCATAGACTCTTTAAGGCAAATAAACTAGTGTAATGTCTGGTTGATAAATATGGTAATATATGGTATCCTAAAAATAAAA
>CAJTQO010000042.1 GCA_910578405.1 uncultured Lachnospiraceae bacterium
GTGGAAGTGCGTCTTGGCCAGGACAGATGCGGAACTGGAAAACCGCAGATGTGCGGGCCAAGGCGCCAGGTCAATCAAGGGCTGCTTTGAAAGCCAGTGATTGGCCTGTAGGAGTGCGTCTTGGCCAGGACAGATGCGGAACTGGAATAGGAGAATAAAAATGAATGAACTGCAGTTAAAATATGGATGTAACCCGAACCAGAAACCTTCCCGGATTTTTATGGAAGACGGGAGCGGGCTTCCGGTTACGGTACTGAATGGGAAACCAGGGTATATTAATTTCCTGGACGCTTTAAATGGGTGGCAGTTGGTAAAGGAGCTGAAGGAGGCGACAGGGCTTCCGGCGGCAGCCTCTTTTAAACATGTATCGCCTGCGGGGGCGGCAGTGGGGCTGCCTTTGAGCGAAACGCTGGCGAAGATTTACTGGGTGGATGATTTGGGAGAGCTTTCCCCGCTTGCCTGCGCTTATGCCAGGGCAAGGGGGGCGGACAGAATGTCCTCGTTTGGAGATTTTATTGCCTTATCGGAGGAGTGTGATGAAGATACGGCGAAGCTGATTAAACGGGAAGTGTCGGATGGGGTAATAGCTCCCGGATATTCACAGAAAGCATTGGAGCTGTTGAAAGCAAAGAAAAAAGGAAATTACAATATTATCCAGATGGATTCTGCCTATGCGCCTGCGCCGGTGGAACATAAGCAGGTATATGGGGTTACTTTTGAGCAGGGCAGAAATGCGTTGGAGATTAGTGATGAATTATTGTCCCATGTGGTGACAAAAAATAAGGAGATTCCGGACGGGGCGCGGATGGATATGAAAATAGCGTTGATTACGCTGAAATATACCCAGTCCAATTCGGTATGTTATGTGAAGGACGGTCAGGCAATCGGGATTGGCGCCGGACAGCAGTCCAGGGTACACTGCACCAGGCTGGCCGGGCAGAAAGCGGATAACTGGTATCTGCGTCAGGCTCCGCAGACGCTTGGGTTGGAATTTGTGGACTCCCTGGGGCGCGCCGACAGGGATAACGCCATAGACGTCTATATCGGTGAAGAGTATGAAGATGTGCTGCGGGAAGGGGAATGGCAGAAGCGGTTCAAAGTAAAGCCGCCTGTATTCACCAGAGAGGAGAAGAGGGCATGGTTGGATGGGAACCGGGAAGTGACGCTTGGCTCCGATGCATTTTTCCCTTTTTCCGACAATATTGAAAGGGCGTACAAAAGCGGGGTAAAGTATATTGCGCAGCCCGGCGGGTCGGTTAGGGATGAGGATGTGATTGCCTGCTGCGATAAATATGGCATGGCGATGGCGTTTACCGGGATAAGGCTGTTCCATCATTGATTTGGCAGTCTCCTTTGCGAATATAGTATGGCAATATACGCCGGACGGTATCAGGATACTGTTTGGGAAAGGACAGGGGGTGGCGGTTATGGTAGTGCCGGAGGCGAATAAGAGGATTTCCAAGGTGGACGCTTATTTAAACTGTGCGGAGAACTTTGCCTATCGGAGTACCTGCCTGAAACGGAAGTATGGGGCGGTGGTGGTAAAGGACGATGCGGTCATTTCCACCGGATACAACGGTTCGCCGCGGGGGCTTGAGAATTGCTGCGATATTGGGGTATGCCCGCGGATGGAAAGAGGGCTGCACCAGGGGGAGGGCTATGGGATGTGCCGGGCTATCCATGCGGAGGCCAATGCGTTGCTAAACTGTTCCAGGGAACAGACGATGGGCGGCGACTTGTATCTGGCAGGCGTGAACCCGGGGGATTACTCGGTGCATAAGGCCAAACCATGTCCCATCTGCGCCAGGATGATTATTCAGGCGGGGATTAAAAATGTCATCCTGCGGGTAGGTGAGGGGGCGGATAATTATGTGGTAATTCCGGCTGTGGAGCTTCAGTGGCATCAGGAGGGGTAGATTTTTCATTTGGATTTGTGAGGAGGGAGCAATGACCAAAGAACAATATTTAAGAAGTGATAAAAGGGTATTGATGCTGGTGGGCGCTACGCTGGCATATATGGCGCTTTCGATGTTATATGCGATTGTCCGGCAGGAAGCGGGCACGGGAACCTATATTCAGCTGGCGGTTTTTGTGGCATTGATAGCTGTATGTCTGGCAGGTTTTGCTTTTTGTAAAGGGACCAGGCCGTGCGGCAGCATCCTGACAGGTTCCGGGGCATTGGCCTATCTGGTTTTGATGAGCCTGGGGGCGGAAGAACTGACTTATGTATATGCATTCCCTATACTGATGGCTTCTATTTTATATTTAAACAAACGTTTTGCAGTGGTTGGTTCTTCGGTGATTCTTATTGCTAATTTGATACGGACTTCGCGGGATATTTCTGCAGGGACGATGGACATTGGGTTTGCCATGATTCGGTGGGTGATGTGTATCCTGATGTGCCTGGCTGCTTTTGTCGTTATGATGACGGTGCAGCAATACAATGAGGAAAGCGTGGCCAATATCCAGAGGGCGGCTAAGGAGCAGGCGGAGACATCGGAGAAAATGATGGCGGTGGCGGATGAAATCAGCAGTGATTTTGACAGCGCCAATGAAATGTTGGAGAAGTTAAAGGAATCCATAGAAGCCAATAACTTTGCCATGCAAAATATTGCGGACAGTACGGAAAGTACGGCGCAGCAGATACAAAAACAGGCGCGGATGTGCGCTTCCATACAGGAAAGCTCCGACATGGCGGAACAGGACTCCAACCGGGTGGAAGAGGTGGCCAGGGAAACTTCCAAGAACGTGGCAGAGGGCGCAACCCTTGTGCGTGATTTGAAAACGCAGGCGCAGGGCGTGGAAGCGGCAGGCCGGGAGACGGTAGAGGCAACGGCCCGGCTCACGGCCCGGGTGAATGAAGTGGAAAATATTGTAGGCGATATTTTAAATATATCTTCACAGACAAATCTTTTGGCGCTCAACGCTTCCATTGAGGCGGCAAGGGCAGGGGACGCCGGAAAAGGGTTTGCCGTGGTGGCGGAAGAGATTCGTCAGCTCTCGGAGCAGACAAAGGAAGCTACAACCCGGATTACAAGGATTATTATGGAATTGACCGGGGACGCCAAAAGCGCGTCCGATAGCCTGGATTATTCGGTGGAATATATCAACCGCCAGACGGAAATGATAGAAGTGGCGAAAGAAAAATTTGAGGAAATAGACCGTGAGGTGGCAGTGCTGGCGGACAGCATCCGCCATACGGATCAGGCCATTGGAGATATTCTGCAGGCAACCGGGGAGATATCCGACAGCATTACCCATTTGTCAGCGTCCAGCCAGGAGGTGGCGGCTTCTTCGGGAGAGAGCGTGAAAGCGGCGGCGGACGCGGCGGCGCGTATGGAGGAATGCGTTAAGATATTGAAGAATATTAAGCGGTTGGCGGATACGTTGAAAACATATGGGAAATAGAGTATGGAACAGGTTGGGTGAACGCTTAGCGTAAAAAATGGAAAGCGGGGCAGGCGCGGAAATGAAAGTCATAGAAAAGTTTTTGGAATATGTAAAAATAGACACACAGTCTTCGGAGGAAAGCAATACGGTTCCGTCCACGGAAAGCCAGTATGGGTTAGCAAGGCTGCTGTACCGGCAGCTTGAAGAGATGGGGGCGCAGGAGCTGACGCTGGATGAGGCGCATTGCTACCTGTATGCATCGGTTCCGGCTTCCGCCGGGAGGGAAGGGGAGCCGACGCTTGGATTTATTGCCCATATGGACACTTCCCCGGCAGTGACGGGAAAGAATGTAAAGCCCAGGATTGTGGAACGGTATGATGGCGGGGATATTGTGCTGAACCGGGAAAAAGAGGTGGTAATGAAAGTGTGTGATTTCCCGGAGTTAGCGTCCTATAAGGGAAAGAGTTTGATTGTGACCGATGGCACAACGCTTCTTGGGGCGGACGATAAGGCGGGCGTGGCGGAGATTATGGAGATGGCGGAATATTTGCTGACGCACCCGGAGGTGGAACATGGAAAGATACGCATTGGCTTTACGCCGGACGAAGAAGTGGGGGCTGGCGCAGATTACTTTGATGTAAAGCTGTTCGGCGCAGACTATGCCTATACAGTGGACGGTGACAAGCTGGGGGGATTGGAATATGAGAATTTCAATGCCGCAGGCGCCAAGGTGAAGGTATATGGGCGCAGCGTTCATCCAGGGGACGCAAAGAATAAGATGGTAAACGCCATACTTCTGGCCCAGGAATTCCAAGCAATGCTGCCAGTGGCGCAAAACCCTATGTATACCTCCGGATATGAGGGCTTTTACCATTTGGACGGCATAAAAGGGACGGTGGAGTTGACGGAAATGGATTATATTATCCGTGATCATGACCGCGCCAAGTTTGAGCAAAAGAAAGAGAACTTTCTGCGTACGGCGGAATATTTGAATGGAAAGTATGGGGAAGGCGCTTTCGCAGTGGAGATGAAAGATTCCTATTATAACATGAAGGAAGTGATAGAGAAGCATATGCATCTGGTGGAAGATGCAGTGGCGGCTATGAAAGAATTGGGAATTGAGCCTATGATTACGCCTATCAGAGGCGGCACTGACGGTGCGCGGCTGTCTTTTATGGGGCTTCCGTGCCCGAACCTCTGCACGGGAGGGCAGAATTTCCATGGACGGTTTGAATATGCCTGTGTGGAAGATATGGAAATGGTGGTGAAACTGTTAGTGAAGATTGCACAGGGCGCAGGAAGATAGGCTTGTTTGCATATTTGCAGAGAAGAAGAGAGTTGGCTTAGAAAACGCATGGGAAATGCCGTGGCCGCGATAGAGCGTGGCTATGGCATTTCCTGTGCGCTTTATTATTGATTTTAACGCTTTCTCTGTCTCCGTCTGTGCGTTTCATGCATTATTTTTTCCAGCGCTTTAAGGTAGGGAACCATTCCCGCATACGGTTCTTTGCTTCTTCTTCTGTCATTTCCGGATGAGCGGCAGTCATAGGGGGGACGCATATCTCAATCATTTCTTCCATGCTGCCCTGAAAAGTAAACCCGCCGTTTTCAAAGCAGTATTTGCAATAATCCTCATTTTTGGAGCCATCTGCATTTGTGCCGTACTGTTCATCCGTATTCCCCATAGGCATACCGCAGCATTGGCAAAATTTCTGATTCATTTCCATTCCGTTTGCCACTCCTGCGTTTACTTCCCTTCCATTCATTTTCTTACCTCCATCTTTTCTATGCATTTCTTATTTTCTGGCTTCTTTCCAGACAGTTATGGTGCGGCCGCTTTTGCCGGAAAGGTTTTGTATTGCTATGGATTCAATATAACACACATATCCTGCCATCCTTTGTCAGCATTTATATTTTTCATAAATTTTTCTTGCTTGTTCTGCCAGGATATCCCTTAAATATTTAGGCCGGATGATTTCAATTTGCGTGCCGAAGGAAAGTAAATATCCAATAAGCCATGCATCCACAAACATTTGGGCAGTGACAAGGAAGCTGCCGTCCTTTTGCTGTTGTATCTGTGTTTCGTCAAATTCGTCATAGAAACGGTAGGCGATTTCTTCCGGAAATAAAAGGACGACCTCAGAGGATGGGGACTGCGGATTGGGCGCCTGCTGCGGATAGGGGCGCGGCGCAAAAGTCTGTGACAGGAGCTGCGCTTTTAAAATGCGGTTTAGTTTGAATATCCGGAAATCCTGTTTTGTCAGGCAAAAGGATTTCAGGTACCATTCTTTGGATTTATAAGCTAACTTTAGTGGCTGGATGATGCGCTCGCTTTTTTCGCCGTTGGTATTTACATAAATAATTTTCACCTCTTGATGTTGTATAACTGCTGTTTTAAACAATTCAAATTTAGCATTGTCACTGGTGGATTTGTACCAACGTGAAAAGTCCACTTCAAGCCAGTTTTCCGTATCCGTACGGAAAAGCCCCGATAACTTGGTCAGCATCTCTTTGCCGGAAGCAAAGCCTGTGGCAGAGACGCTTTGCACCGCTGTCAGCACATCCTGCCGTTCGCTTTCTGAGAGGATGGCCCGGTCCAGGATAAAATCATGCAGTAAACAGATTCCGCCATTTCTTCCCGGTTCCGTATAGACCGGAATTCCGGCGCTGCTTAACGCATCTATGTCACGGTAAATGGTTCTTTGGGAAACTTCAAATTGGGCCGCCAGTTCAGGGGCAGTGGCGCGCCCTTTGTCTAAAAGATAGTATAAGATTTTAAATAAACGGCTGTCGGACATTTTTCACCTCTCTGCTGGATTCCTATTTTGTAACTGTTGCTTTTCGTATACGGAAATTTCCCCCTTTTCGAGCTGTTCAATAAAGTTATCTATGATATTCCATAAACTTGCGTCTGTAGAAAATGTGTCATGAAAAAAACCGGCTCGGTTCAATGAAACAAACCCATGTAAAATACTGTGATAGTAGCGGGAATAAAAAATAATTTTTGCGTTATCTGTTGTGTACTGTGATAATATCTGAAATAAAACTGATTTAACTATCCGTCCTGTTTTGATTAACTCTTCGGAATTGGTATGGGGAATTTTCATAATCATTTGATACATTTCAGGGTTCTGCGTTACATAATTGCAATATGCCACAGACACTGCCCGAAGCGCATCTCCCCGTTTTTTCCCCTCAGCGGCGTCTGATATCATAGCGCCCAACTGATTTAGCGCCAGGTTAGCCAGGAATACATACAGTTCATCAATTCCCTTAATATGCGTGTATAGTGAGGCTGGTTTTACGTTTAATTTTGACGCCAGCTTATGTAAAGTCAGGTTTTCATAGCCATTTTCCTCTACCAGTAAAGCCGCTGTCTTCACAACCGTTTCAGTATTAAGACCTTGCCTTGGCATAGCGATTCTCCATTCCTAATATCGTTAGGAATATTGTATCCTAATACTATTAGGAAATCAACCGTTATTAAGAAAAAGCGTCGTAGATATTTTGGCATTAAGATAAGCGTATATTTGTAAGCCATTGATGGAAACGCTAAAGCAAACGCTAGAGCGTGTTTGGACGTTGCTTTCTGGCAGATGTTCGTCACAATTTGTGGTAGGTTTGTGCCAAAGGAAGGGCGCATAGTAGGCTATATTGCCTGAATTTGGCGCAAATATCACACGAAGTGGGGCGTGCATTGTCAGGAATGAATGTTAAACACGCTCTGGACATTATCTGCGAATGTCTGTGATGGATAGCCGCCTCTCTTTTTTTGCGCAAGAATAGAGAGGAAAAATTTAAGGACAAGATTTATAATGATATAGACAAATTTATGTCTACAAAGCACAATATGTGCGAATAAGGAGGTATCACATGGAATGGGTTGAACGATTAAACCAAAGCATAAATTATATTGAGGAACACTTGACAGATGAAATTGACTATGAACAGCTTGGACGGATTGCCTGTTGCTCCGCTTATCACTATCAGAGGATGTTCACTTACATGGCGGGCGTCACTTTGGCAGAGTACATCCGGAAAAGAAAAATGTCTTTGGCGGCGGTGGACTTGCAGAGTGGAAATAAGCGGATTATTGAAATTGCGGAGAAGTACGGCTACCGTTCCCCAACCGCATTTAATAGAGCGTTTCAGTCTTTTCATGGAATAGCCCCTTCGTCTGTGAAAGATGAGGGCGTATCTGTGAAAACTTTTTCCCCCGTTGTGTTTAGAATTGCTGTGAAAGGAGCGGCGGAAATGAATTATAGAATGGAAACAAAGGAAGCATTCCGCATTATTGGCGTATCGGCGCCGCTTGATAAGGAAATCGAAAATAACTTTATGGTTGTGCCTAAGATGTGGCAGGAAGCGTCTGCAAATGGGACAATACAGAAATTGGCAGGAATGATGGATACGCAGCCAATGGGGCTTTTAGGCGTAAGCGTCTGCAACGATGAGGAACAATGGAAATATTTTATTGCCGTTTCCAGTGCAAAAACAAAGGATACGTTTGAAGAATATACCGTTCCTGCGTCCACTTGGGCAATCTTTTCCGGAACGGGCACAAACCAGTCCATACAGGAATTGGAGCGGCGGATTGTAACGGAGTGGCTTCCGGCTTCTGGATATGAATATGCCAACGCCCCCGATATCGAGGTTTACTTAAACCCAGACCCACAGAACGCGCAATATGAGGTATGGATACCCGTTGCAAAGAAAAAGGGATAACGGAGGGGTTATGGCTATGTTGTATCTTATGCGTTCAACAGCAGTAAAAGGACTTTGGCAACATTCGTATCCCGGAAAACGGGAATGAAGCTCCGCATTTATCCCGAACATATAGGGGAATACCAGAGTTTTCTTAACACACTGCCCGAAAAGGTAAAAAAGGAAATCAAAAAAGCGTCCGTTTGCAAACGGCTTATTAATCCCGATGACTGTAATCCGAAATGTATAATGGGATATGCCTTTGCAATGGATGGCGAGCAGTATCAGAAATGCCGTTACATGGCGTTTCAGCCTACCTTGAGTGAGGAAAACAATCCGTATATAAAGCGGTTTTTAGAGAAGGAACTGCGGGCAGGCTCCGATTATGAGTAAGCGCAATGGTAGCGCAGACGGGGTGCATTGCCCTGTATATGGAAATGGAATAAGATAACGGCTGCGGGCAAGATACAGAGTGAAAAAACGTTCCACGCTGCTGCCCAAAACGCAAGCAGGAAAGGCGGAGGATAGCTGCAAAGAATAAAGCCAAGGAAGTTTAGGAAAAATTTAATGGAATTGTATGTGCCTTTGTAGTAGAATAACAGGGTTGGACAAATCAGCAAATTAGAATAGAAAGGAATTTATGATGGCACGAACCGAAAAAGTTGAATTAACAACGTTATGTTTGGTGCATAGTGAAAATGCCTATTTGCTGCAGAACCGGGTGAAGGAAGACTGGAAAGGCTATACCTTGCCGGGGGGACATATTGAAAAGGGGGAATCCATTGTTGACGCAGTAGTGCGTGAAATGAAAGAGGAAACGGGTTTGACAATTTTAAATCCAAGGCTTTGCGGAGTGAAACAATTTCCTATACAGGACGGACGGTATCTTGTTTTCCTTTTTTGTGCGGATAAATATGAAGGTGAACTCATTTCTTCAGAGGAAGGGGAGATGCACTGGATAAATAAGGAAGAATTATTAAGTGTAAATTTGGTAAGTGATTTTCATGAACTGCTGGAAGTGATATTAAATGAGAGCTTAAATGAATTCCAATATGTTATAGAAGATAACGAATGGAAAATTTTACTGAAATAATTCTGCCTTTTCCCTTATGTTTCCCCTTATCATGGTTTGCAGCGCCCTGTGGGAAGATATAATGCAAGGGAAAGACTATCTGCGATATACTGCGCTTTGAAAGGCAGCGGGGATTTGGTGGCAAAATATAACAGCGAATATGGCGCTTAAAAACAGTAAATTACAAGCGGGACCGGAGGGATAAAATGGACAGACCTATTACAACATTATTTATGCTAATGTCTGTGGATGGCAAAATCAGCGTTGGAGCGTCGGATAATTTAGACGTGGATAAGGATTTTCCTAAAATTACAGGGGTTAAAGAAGGATTGCATCAATATTATGAAATAGAGCAGACGACAGATTTATGGTCGCTCAATTCCGGAAGAGTGCAGGCTAAAATCGGCATTAACACAGCGGATATGCCGAATAAAACGCCCGTCTCTTTTGTTGTAATTGATAATATGCATTTAAAGGAACATGGCATACGTTATTTATGCGCTTTATCCAAACAGTTTGTGTTGGTTACAACCAATGAAAAACATCCGGTATTTGGAATGGAAGAAGATAATCTTCATATGATATATCAAAAGGAACTATCGCTGAAAGATGTTCTTATAAAACTAAAAACAGAATATGGTTGTGAAAGAATAACGATACAAACCGGCGGTACATTAAACGGGCTGTTTCTTCGTGAAAAGCTGATAGATTATATTGATATTGTTGTAGCGCCTGTACTAATTGGCGGTAAGGATACCTCCACTTTAATTGATGGAAAATCCTTATTGTCAGAAAGCGAATTGTCCCAATTAGGTGTGTTGAAATTGCAGGAATGCGTAGTTTTGGAAAACTCATATCTTAGATTACGCTATGAGGTAATTCACTGACGGCTTTTTATGTTTCACCCACTATACATGCGCCTGCTCAAAGAAGACGGGGAATAGGGGGGCGGAACAGAGAGAATGCACTCACAACAGAATAATGATACAGCGTCAGGGCATATAGAAAATAATGATAGGATTCCCCTTAAATAGACAAGGCAAATAACCAAAATCTATTTAAGGGGGATTTTTATGTAAAAGAGGAGAATATGTGAACAAAAAAGACAGCGGTATATGGCAGGGAGCGAACCGACAGAGCCTGCCGGACACATAAGAATATGGGAAAAGCAGTCGGTCATATACTGGAGTAACAATTCGTGTATGGCGGTGTTTTTTCTTATGGAACAGTCCGGAAAACGTATATTAAATATGGGAACAAAGGATGGGAAGAAGGGGGTGGGAAGAACAGAGGGGAAGCCTGGGCTGCAGCCGGAAGAGCAAAGGATGGTTCGGCTGACAAAAGGGATATGGGCGATGCTATTTGCGCTGGCGGCTTTAGCGGTTCTCAGGGGCGCAATCGTAGCTTTGCCCGGAACGATTACAGTAAGCCGTATGACAGGGCAGGAGATTCCGGTTTATCGTGTGGAGACGGACAAGAAACAGGTGGCGCTGACTTTTGATACGGCTGGGGGAAATGCAGATATAACCAGGATACTTGGCATATTGGAAAAGCATGGGTGCCATGCTACGTTCTTCTTAACAGGAGGCTGGGTGGAGAATTACCCGGAGGAAGTGAAGGCAATATTGGCAGCGGGTGGTTGAGTTATAATGATGCTACTTGGAAATGAGGGATGGCTGTGGAAAAGGGCAGCGGGAAGGTTGTTTGAAGGCCATAAGGAAGGCATGATGGAATCGCCGGAAGAAGCGCAGAGAGCTGAAACATGGGAAGTGACAGGCAGCAGTGGGGGAGGAGTGATGGAATTGGAGGAAAAGGCACAAAAGGTTAAAAAGGGGGAACGGATGGATAGCCGCCAGGCGGAGCCGTTAGAATGGGCGGATATGGTGCAGAGGATGGAAAAGGGAAAGGAAATGGATATTCGTGAGGCAGTTGCGGAAGAGCTGACGGATATTCTGGAAATCGAAATAGACAGGGAAATGGATGAGGAAGGGAAACGGGCAGAATACTTGCGGCAGATTAGGAACCCTTACTTGTATCGGCAAGGGGAGTATGTGGTGAAGGTAACGTTTGCAGATACAGAGGCGACACTGGCAGACAGGCTGCAGGAATATATAGAGCATGTAGTGGCGGCGGGTTTGCCCTAGAGCATGTTTGAAAATTGCTTTCTGGCAGATGTGCGTTACAATTTGTGGGAGACTAAGAGCATGAATGCTCTGCCAAAGGAAGGACGCAAAGTGGGCTATTTAACCTGAATTTGGCGCAAATATCACGCAAAGAGGGAGTGCAATGGGCTTGTGCATCAGGAAGGAGGGATATGGCAAGGAGAAAGGACAGGACGCGGCAGGCAAGAGGAACGGCAGTCCCGGTTTTCCGCACAGCGACTTATGCCAGGCTTTCGGTGGACAGCGGGACTGCAGGGAGTGATTCCATTGCCAGCCAGCAGATGCTTATGCGGGATTTTTTAAAGGGGAAGGAAGAATTTGCATTGGTGCGGGAATATAAGGACGATGGCGTGAGCGGAACCCGTTTTGACCGCCAGGCTTTGGAATGTTTGCTTTCCGATGTGAGAAAAGGAAAGATAAATTGTATTGTGGTAAAAGATTTTTCCCGGTTTGGGAGAGATCATATAGAAGTTGGAAATTATTTGGAAAAGGTATTCCCTTTTCTCGGAGTAAGGTTTGTATCTGTCAATGACGGCTATGACAGCTTTGAGCCGGCGTGTGCGGAAAAGAAATTGGCCGTTATATTAAAAAATCTGGTCAATGAGTATGTGTCAAAGGACACTTCCGTCAAAGTGGCGTCCGGTTATGCAGCCAGGCAGGAAGCCGGGGCGTATGATGGCGGCTGTGCGCCGTATGGGTATGCTTTTGCGGACAAGAGAAAGCAAAAGTTTGTGGCAGAGGAAGGGCCTGCGGAGATAGTGAAGAAGATTTTTGCCTGGACGCTTGAGGGGGATTCGGCGGCAGCGGTGGTAAAGAAGCTGACGCGGATGGGCGTTAATCCGCCCAAAGCTTATCGGGATACCGGGTCGCTGTATTGGGACGGAAAGCAGGAAAGAAGCTATTGGAGCCAAACGACGGTAAAACATATTTTAGGGAATATGGCGTATGCAGGGCATATGGCGCTGCATAAATGGAAAAGCTCTAAGGCCGATGGGCGAAAGCCATACCGTCTGGAAGAAACGGAATGGAAAGTGACGCAAAGTGCCCATAGGGCAATTATTCCAGAGGAAGATTTCCTTCAGGTGCAGGAAATCTTGCAGAAGAGAAGGATAAAGAATGGAGCAGAGGGGTATGGCATAGAGAAGGACAGAGCGGAGGAGTATGGCGTAGAGAAGGACAGAGCGGAGGAGTATGGAGCAGAGAAGGACAGGACGGAGGGGTATGGAGCAGAAAAGGGCAGGGCAGAGGGGTATGGAGCAGAAAAGGGCAGAGCGGAGGAGTATAGCGCAGAGAAGGACAGAACGGAGGGGTATGGAGCAGAGAAGGACAGGGCGCAGAGGCATGGGCCAGAGAATCACAAGGCGGGGAAGGATGGGCCAGAGCCGGAAGTACGGCGTCCCCCAAACCTGCTTAAGGGGAAGGTGTTTTGTGGAGACTGCAGGATAATGGCCATGCGAATGGGGACAAATTATAAAAGAAAGGATGGAAAAATCCGCATTTATCGTTATCGCTGCCGTACATACCAGGAAAGGGGCGTGCCGGAATGCAAAGGGAAATCGGTTTCCGAGAAAAGACTGGAGGAAGTGGTTTATCAGGCAATTTTTGGGATGCTTATTTTTACCGGAAAATGGAAAGCAGGATGGAGTGGCAGGCAAGGAGAGGAGGCGGCAGGGATATTAGGCGGCGTGCAAAGGGAACTGCATATGGCAAAGGACAGGATTCGGCAGGGAGAAAGCGCAAAGATGAGGCTATATCTGGAATATAGGAATGGCTGCAAGGAAGGGGAGGACAGCGGCGGCAAGAAGGCATGGTACTTTAGGGAAAAACGCAAACAGGAGGATGAGATTTATTATTGGGAGAGAAGGAAGAAAGAACTGGAAGAAAGGGAAGAAAAGCTAAAAGAGTTGGAGACAGGGCAGGGGAAGAGGATAAACGAAGCCTTGGCAGGCGGGCTGGATGCGCAGATGGCGGCTGTGTTTGTGGAAAAAATATTTCTGTATGATGGGAAAAGGGTGGAGATTGTGTTTGCTTTTCAGGATGCATGGGGCGGCAATGCCTGATATAAGGCCAGAGGCGCTTTTGGGGATGAATATCCCCAAAGCGCCTCTGGCTTTCTTATTCAAGCTTATTTTGCCGCAACTGTCTTAGAAATATAAGATAAAGGCAGGTACGGGCCATAGCCTGCGGTCAGTGTCTTTTGTCGTAATAAGCCGGCCCGCAAAGCGTGGCGGCGTTTGTTATGAATCGCTGACTGGGGCGATGGTTGGCCTTTCTCCTTCTGCTTTTTCGATTTCTTCCAAAAGCTGCAGGGAAAGGGCATGGCGGATTTCCGCATAGGCTGGGTCACGCACCAGGTTTTCCAATTGGTAAGGGTCCTTTTTCAAATCATAAAGGAAATCCTCTTCGTAGTAATCGCTGCTTCCTTCCTGCCATCCGTCCAAACCGGGGGCATAGACGCTGTAAAGGTAATCTTCGGTGCGGATGCAGCGACCGGTGCGGCTTTCGCTGATTTGGGCAAAAATCCGGTTTATCCTTCCGTCAGTGTGACCGTCTGCCACATGTTTCAGGTTTTCGCCAATCATGCGGCTGCCCACATCCGTTCCGGCCATAGCGAGGAATGTTTTTGGCAGGCTGGCGGTACTGACCAGTTCGCTGACCTTTTTCCCTCCGCGGAAACCTGGGCCTGCAATTACCAAAGGCACCTTTAAACAGGAATCGTGGCAGGAACGTTTGTAGTCGTCCCCTCCCATCAGGTGTTCGTCCCGATTCCTTGTTTTAAAGTGGGAGCCGTGGTCGGAACTGTAAATAAGAATGGTATTTTCGTACAGCCCTTTTTTCTTCAGCATATCTATGATGCGCCCCAAATTATCATCCAGGCTTTTGCAGCAGCCCAGGTAGTCCGGGTACATTTCCTTCGCGTCCCCGCCCAAAGCTTTCAAGTCTTCCGGCAGTTCGTATTCTGCAAAACGCTGTTTGGAGCCGTCAGGCCCTTCATAGCAGCCCCGGTCATTTTGATGATGGGGTTCGATATGGGATATGGTGAGGAAAAACGGCTTTTCCCCATTGTATTGTTCCAAATATTCCAAAGCGAAATCGGTGATGCAGTCTGTGCGGTAGCCTTTGAATTCCCTTTTCTGCATATTTTCATCAAAAATGTAACCGTCATAGCCATGGGAGGTGGCTTCCAGTACGTCGGAAACCCGCCAGAAGCCACGGTAGCCTCCGCGCTGTGCAAGGGGGATTGGATTGCATTCATAGTCGGGGTTGGCAGGCGTGCCATAGGTATCCCGGTAGCTGGCCAGATGCCATTTTCCCACATAGGCGGTTTCATATCCTGCCTCATCCATATAGTCCGCAACGGTTTTGACGTTGGCGGGGAGGGGTTGGGCGTTGCGGTAGCAATTGATTTCCGTAGGGTAGCGCCCGGTTTGGAACAGCGCCCTGCATGGGCCGCAGACTGGCTGGGCGGTAAAGGCGTTTTCAAATAAGACGCCTTCTTGCGCTAAACGGTCCAAATGAGGGCTGATATTTAGTTTTTGTCCGTAACAGCCTAATGTATCGGCGCGCTGTTGGTCGGAAAAATAGAATAGAATATTTGGTTTTTCCATAATTTGTATTTTACTTCTTTCCCTTTCCGCTGTATGGACATGGTATTCCATACAGCCTATTTTAGTTTGTCTGGCTGATATGATTTTCCTGCCTTTGTTTTGCGCCTGCATGTTTGCTTACATTTTGTGCCTTTGTTTTGCGTCGGCCTGTTTGCTTATATTTTGTGCCTTTGTTTTGCGCCTGCATGTTTGCTTCATTTTGTGCCTTTGTTTTATGTCTGTATTTTCTGCCTTGCGGCAGGCATTGCTGTTACAATAAGCTGGCCCGCCAAGCGTGGCAGCGTTTGGCATTGCTTGTTTTATTTCAGTCCGGACGTAACAATGCCCTGAATGAAATATTTCTGGGCGCAAAGGAAGAGAATGAACATGGGCAGGGCCACAAGCACGGAGCCTGCCATCATCTGGTTCCACATGATTCCGGAATCGGTTTTAAACATGGACAATGCCAACTGGATGGTTCTCATATTTTCAGAGTTCGTCATAATGAGCGGCCACATATAGTCGTTCCATACGGCCACTGCCTTCAACAGCCCAAGCGTGGCCAGGATGGCCTTGGAGTTGGGCAGGTAAATGGTAAAGAAGGTCTTCCACTTATTTGCTCCGTCGATTTCCGCCGCCTCATCCAGGGAACGGGGGAAATTTTCGTAAAACTGTTTGCATAAGAAAACGCCGTAAGAGCCGGATACCAAGGGAATGACCAGCCCGGCATAGGTGTTTATCAAGCCTGTGCCGCCTGCGCCAAAGAGATTATTGCCTCCCGCCAGGGGAAAACGCGCCATAATAAGGAAGGTAGGCAGCATAGTTACCTGGGGCGGCATCATTAAGCCAACCATCAGGAAAAGGAACATAATTTTGGCCCCCTTAAATTTTAACCGCGCAAACGCATATCCTGCAATGGAATTAAACAGAAGGGAAAGCGCGACCGCAGTCAGGGTGATAACAATGGAATTTTTAAAATATACCAGCCAATTACCATTATGCATGGCGTCTTTGTAATTGTCCAGCGAAAAATGTTCCGGAAATAAATGGAAAACCGGTGACTGAATTTCCGCCATTGTTTTAAATGAGGTCATAAACATCATAATAATTGGTATGAGCATAATCAGAGAGGCAA
This sequence comes from uncultured Lachnospiraceae bacterium, assembly GCA_910578405.1. Classification (GTDB taxonomy): domain Bacteria; phylum Bacillota; class Clostridia; order Lachnospirales; family Lachnospiraceae; genus Kineothrix. The sequence goes on from CAJTQO010000042.1 coordinate 16,051, forward strand.
TAGACATCCCAACCGCCCATAAGATATGGTTTGTTTTTTTCTTTTTCATCCTGCTCCTCCTATGATACATCTATATCCTGGCCGCCGCTCCCATATTTAAATATGAAAAAGGTAATCAGCATGGAAAACAAAAGCAGGACAACGGACATGGCGCTTGCATAGCCCATCTTAAATTCCAGAAAACCGCGTCGGTAGATTTGATGGACAATGGTAGTTGTTTTCTTTAACGGGCCGCCGCCGGTCATAATATTAACCTGCTCAAAGACGGAAAAGCTGTTTACCACGCCTGTGACTAACAGGAAGAAAGTGGTAGGCCGCAGCATGGGCCAGGTAATGTGCCAGAATTTCTGCAGGGCAGTGCCGCCGTCCAGGGAAGCCGCTTCATACAGAGAATCCGGGATAGAGGTCAAACCTGAGAGGAAGATGACCATGGAGTACCCGCAGCTTTTCCATATGCTCATAAGGATAATGCAGAACATGGCCATTTTCGGATCCTGCAGCCACTGTTTGGTGGATGCGCCAAACGCCTTCAGGATGATATTAAGAACGCCAAAGGTTGGGTCGTAAATCCATAGCCATACCATGGAAATACATACCATGGACATAACATTTGGTATGTAAAAGGCTGTTCGGAAAATCGGCAGCAGCCTGGATTTGCGGTACAAAAGCACAGCTACGCAAAGCCCCAGGGCAAGCTGCGGGAACAGCGTGAATATGGTATAGAATAAGGTGTTCTTTATGGATGTTAAAAAGTCTGAGTCTGTAAAAAGGTTGATGTAATTTTTGAAACCTACAATGTCCGGCGTGCTGTAGAGATTAAAGTTGGTAATGCTGTAGTAAAACACTACGGCAATGGGCACCAGTATAAATATGGTAAAAATAAAGTAAGCCGGAAATATCATGACGTAGGCACATTTGTCATATCTTGTGCGATTTTTTCTTTTCTTTTCTATTTGCGCCACTTTCCTTTTCTCCTATTCCAGTTTTGCGTCTGCTCCGTAAGCCCCCTTGTTCTTACCCGCGTCCGGGGCCATCCAGGGCAGACGCTGACAGAGTGTTCCAGTTTTGCATCCGCTCTATGGTTTTTCCTTGTTCTTACCCGCACCCGGGGCCGTCCAGAGTGGATGCTGATAGTTGCTTTCATTCTGTATTTGTATTAGCTTTTCCGGATAATGGAAGAATTTCCAGTCACGTTTGTGCCAGGAAATTCTTCCGGTTGGTGCAAAGGCCGGCGCAGATGGCGCCAGGCCGGGTTGCTTGTTTATTGGTTGTCAATTTCTTTCTGGATTTCCTGCGCCGCCGTATCCAAGGCAGTCTTAGGGTCTTCCACACCATAGGCAATGCGCTCCAGAGCATCGTTTACCGCGTTGTACACCACATTGGAGTAGGCAACCTTGGGGGAACCTGTCCCGCATTCAATGGATGCGTAGATGGCTGCATTAGGCTCCGGGTCCTGCTCAATGTAGCGTTCCTTTAAGGATTCCCTTACAGGGGGGACTCCAAGCATTTCATAGCGTGTCCACATGGTTTCTGCGGAAGCCACATATTCCATAAAACGCCATGCTTCATCCGGATGGCTTGTTTCACCGCTCATAAACATAAAGCCCATGCCGCAGAACGTAGCTTGTCTTTCTTTTTTGATGGGAGCTGCCAGCGCGATTTTCCCGGCAAGGGCGCCTTGGTTCCATGTATTGAAGTCTGTGGTGTTTGCGTAAGTCATGGCCGCCAGCCCTTTTCCGAACGGGTTATTGTCACTGCTTGTGCTGTCCCAGAAAATAACGCCTTCGTCTTCCAGTTTCTTTAAGAATTCCGCGGCCTCTATGGTCTTTTCGGAATTGCATAAAACCGTATTGTTATCTTCATCCACTAAATTCTTTTCCCCGTTTGCCAGCAGGAAAATGGTTAAGTAATGCTGTTGGTTTGAACCGGAGGTGGGAACGCTTAATCCTGTCTGCGTTACGGTGTCTCCTTCTTTTATCACAAGTTTTTTATGGTATTCTTCCAATTCCTCCCAGGTTGTGGGCGGGCTGTTGGGGTCGAGTCCGGCTGTTTCAAACAGTTCTTTGTTATAAATGAGCAGACGAACGTCCGGCTGGGTCGCTATACCGTATAGTTTCCCATTAATCGTGCCAAGGTTTAGGGCGCTTTGCATATAATCGTCTTTCCCGTCCCAGTTAGCGGCATAATCATCCAAAGCGGCATACTGGCCAAGCGGCACGCGGGTGCCCATGGAAGCCAAGGTGAAATCAATGACGTCCGGTGCAGTGCCGGAAGCGAATCCGGTGTTTAACTTTGTTTCAAAGTCATCTCCGTAGCTGCATTCCTGATATTCAATTTTTATGTCCGGGTTGGCTGTTTCAAAGTCGGCTATGACTTTGTCCCAAAACGCCTTTTTCTCGGCGTCTGTGCCAGCCCTTAAAAAAGTCAGCGTGACTTGTTCCCCGGAAGCGGCGTTCCCGTCAGAAGCGGCGCTGTCCCCTGCGCCGGCTTCTTCGTTTCCAGATGTGGGCGTTTCGGAAATAAGCTCTTCCGTGCCGTTATTCCCGCAGCCTGTAACCTGGAAGAGCATAGCGGCGCCTAGCAGGGCGCATAGGATTTTTTTCAGCTTCATAATAATATCCTCCTTTATCGCTTTTATATGTGAATGCTTACACTATTTATTATATAGAAACAGGGTGCAAGCTCCATGTTTGTGAGTAACATGTCCTTGTACCCTGTTTCTATTTTGTGATTTATGCTGTATTTTATAAGGATGTTTTTTGTATTTTTGTAATATTTTTTGTATTTATGTTCGTTTTGCCCAATTTTGAGCTGTTTTATTTGTGTAAAATTATGCTTTGGCTTTCCGGTAATCAATCGGCGTGCATCCATATTTTTCCTTAAAAGCGCGGCTGAAATGGGCGGCGTCAAAAAATCCGGATTTTTCCGCGACTTCCCCAATGGACATGCTGGTATCCTTTAACATAGGGCAGGATTTGGTAAGCCTTACTTCCTGCAGATAATTGCTGAATTTTTTTCCGGTTTCTTTTTTAAATAAGGTGGAAAGATATGGCCTGCTTAAGTAAACGGCGTCGGCAACCTGTTCTAAGGAAATGCGCTCCCCAAAATGATTTTCCACATAGGCCAAGGCTTCCCTGACAGGGGCGGAATACTGGTGGAGATTTTTCTTGCGCTGCAGGAACGCCAGAAAATAGTCCATTTCTTTCTTCATAAGGCTGTCCAGTTGTTCGAAATGGGCGGCGGCATGGCCGGGAAGGAGGTTCATATCCACCACATGGCTTTTTTCGTCCTCAGTCAAGGGGTATTTCCAAATTTCATGCAAAAATGCCGACAGGATTTCATTGCACAATGCTTTCACATAGGCAGGGGGCAGATAATGGGCTTTGCTTGCGCTGGCTAAAAACAGAGTGGCCCTGTCAATGGCTGCCATATAATTTTCTTTCGATAGGTATTCTTTGATGTCACGGATGTCATTGCTGAAATAAAACTTGCCGTCATGGCATGGTTCGCCAATCCGCATATCATCGTACTGTTGGCAGCCGGGGATTCCAAAGAAAATCCGGTTTTCCTTGGCCACTGTGGCGTGACGGTGCATTTCCAGTATTTTCCCTTCCCCCTGCATCCTGCTGACGCCCGTATATACGCAAACGCCAAGGTGGACTTGCAGGATACGAACCAGCCTGTCTATACTTTCCGTGTGATTTGCCGTTTTTGGAGGAAGGCAGGCCAGAAGGAATTCCTGGCTGCCTGTCAGGTAAAATGCGCCGGGAAGATGTTCCTGTTCTAAGAACAGGGAAATCAATTCTGACAGTTTTTCCTTGTCCGCTTCTTTTTCCAAATAAAAATCGGCAAGGACAAGTTGGGTGAGGCCGGTTTTTGCACAGTGTTCGCCAAAGATTTCTGAGAGTTTTTCTTTTAGCAGTTTCTCCTTTTCAGAATGGGCCGTTATTGAGGTTTCCGGGGAGCCGTTGTCTTCTAAGAGACGCAAAAGGAGCATCCCCCTTTCTTCTTCCGCGCTTTTTTGTTTTGCAGGGCCGGATTTTGGCTGCGCCATTTCCAGCTTCTTTCTGGCGTCGTCCAGGATTCCTTTCAGGGTATCCTTTGTAATTTCCGGTTTTAGCACAAATTCGTGGGCGCCCAGCTTCATGGCCCGTCTGGCATATTGGAATTCATCATAGGAGCTTAAAATGACTTTATAAGGTTCCAGGCCCATTTTCCCGATTTTTTCCAAAAATTCCAGGCCGTCCATAACGGGCATCCGTATATCGGTAAAGATAACGTCCGTCTGTTCTCCGGCTTCCAGGAAAGCAAGAGCTTGTCTGCCATTGGAAAAGATTCCTGCCACATCATATTCCGGCCCCAGTTCCTCGATTTTTTTATGCAGCCACTGTCTGGTGATGCCTTCGTCTTCTATAATCATAATTTTCATGCCGTATCCGTTTCCTTTCCAAGCCCGTCCGCGGTACGCAGGGGCATACGCATGTCGATTCCGGTTCCGCCGTCTGGCATGGGGCGGATGGTAAGCCCATAGCGTATGCCAAAGGACAGGCGGATCCGTTCCTGGACATTGCGGATTCCTATGTGCCGCACCCGGCCTTCCTGGCGGTTTCCGGGAGTTTCCAGTAATTGATGGATTTGATCCATATGAACCCCTTTTCCATTATCCGTGACACGGATTAGCAAGTCGTCCCCATCCTTTCCGGCATGGATGGACAGATAGCCCATTTCCTCCATTTGGCCGAATCCATGGGAAATGGAGTTTTCCACTAACGGCTGGATGGATACCCGGGGGATAAGGGAGTCCCGGACGGTTTCTTCCATTTTGATTTCCCAACGGAAAGTGTCTTGGTATCTGTTTTCCATTAAAACCAGGTAGTTTCGCAGCGCTTCCAGTTCTTCGCTCACCGGGATGAGTTCCCTGTAGTCGGAGAAGGTGCGTTTTAGGAGTTTGGCCAGGGCAAGGAGGGAATCGTCTGCCTTTTCCTTCTGCTCCATTTCCAGCAGGAAGCGGATGGAGGCCAGGGTATTATAGAGGAAATGGGGGTTAATCTGGGCCTGTAAGGCGTTTAATTCCAGGACGCGTTTTTCTTCCTCCTGTTCCCCTAACTGTTGGATTAGGCTTTCAATCCGGTCTAACATTTGGTTGAACTGTTGGCTGAGCTGGCCGAATTCATCCTCTGTCTCTACCTGGGTGCGGACGCTTAAATCCCCGTTGTAGGCGGTGCGCATGTCTTCCTTGAGCTTTCGGACCGGGCGGCTGATGTAACGGGCGTTATAGACAGACATCAAAACGGCCAAAAGGAAGTAGAAAATGGCTATGCCCATAATCCAAAGATAGCTGCGGTTGCTGAACCAGGCGCTGTGCTGCATGGATTCATACATGACGATTTTCCAGTTTGTAATGGGATTGGTGGTAAAGCATATTTGGGAATAAACGCCATTTATAGTGGAAGGAAAATATCCATAGCTGTAACCTAACAGCTTCTTTAAGCCGTTTTCGGAACTGACATAGTTGCCAATCAGGGCACGGTCGGTGCAGCTAATGATATATCCGGTATCATCCATCAGGAAGATCTTCTGGTTTTCTTTCTGCGCAGCGTCCTCAAAGAGTTTTAAAAACTGTTCCTGCTGAATGCTTACATCCATCAGGCCGATGGGACGTCCGCTGTTTAAATGTTTGAGCAGGCGCACAGCCCTTACGGCGCTGGAAGCGTCTTTGCTGAATTCCTTGCTCCTATAGGTTGGGATATATTGGATGCGGCTGCTTTGGACAAGGGCGGGATACCAGCTTTCCGCTTTTAGGTTTTCCAAATTAGAAGGGGTGAAGTCGGCCTGCTCATTCCGGTGGGAAGAGTAATTGCGCTTGTTTTCCCCTAAAATTTCCAGGTAATATCCGGTATTTCCGTAATATATCCAGCGGTTGCGCAGGAATGCCTGCATTTCTTTGTCAGCAGTCATCTTTTCATAATCATTATCGTAATTGCGTTTGGACAGCAGGCTGTTTACTTCCGAATTGCTGAAAAAGAAGTCGGAGTAGACAACAATGCTGTTTAGCATGTCGGCCATACTGTTGTTGATTTGGTTTAAAATAGCGAGCCTGGACTGGTTCAGCCTTTGGTTGGCTTCTTTTTGCACAAAGGAGATAATCTGCCAGGATAAAATTAAGCAGGGGAGCGCAAAAAAGATGACGTTTGTAACCAGGATTTTTTTCTGCAGGCTTATCCGGCGCAGGGGGGTTTTGATATCCATGGGGCAACCTCACAACTTAGTTTTGCTTATTATACTATTGTTTTGGAGGGAACGCAAGGTTGGGGCGGCGGATAGGGAGTGTCATTATCCGGACACAAGCAGGGCATGATATTGGAAACCAGGGTGAGAGCCGTAAAGATATGACACAGCTTAGCCCGGCGGAGTGTCTGGCGGATATACAAAAGACCCATACGCGGGTGCAGGAACTGACGGGGTATGATATGACGCTGTTCCGGCCTCCTTATGGGGATTATAACGATAAGGTGATTTCGGATGCAAAGGAGTGCGGGTATTTTTCGGTGTTGTGGGATGTGGACAGTTATGATTGGAAGGACTATGGGGTGGATGCGATTTTAAAGAATGTGCTGGAGAGCGAACAGCTTGGAAAAGGAAGCATTATCCGCTGTCACAGCGGCGCCAGGTATACGGCGGACGCTTTGGACGCTTTGCTGTCCGGGTTGGAAAAGAAAGGGTATGAAATCGTTCCGGCGTCCCGGCTGATAGGCGGCGCCCAATGAGGTTGGCGGACTGCCTGGGCGGCTTTGCCGTTTACCATCTGCGCCAGGTGAGGTAGACGATGACCATCAGGGCTAAAGTGGCGCAAACCCCGGCGCGCGCCAGGCGGGCGCCGGCGTTTTGGACGGTTCCGGCGGCGTACAGGCGGCTGCCGTCGGCTAAACCGATGGCATTGTATACAAGGCAGACTGCAATGTAGCGGAAATCGCTGCTGCAAGTAAAAGGATAGTTTAGAGCAAATAAGAGGAAGCTGAATAAAAATGCAAGGTAGCCGGCAGAGAGGTAGAGCGCCTCAAGGCCGGCTTTTGCCGCGTCCGCTTTCCGGATTTCCTTTTGCGCCATTTTAGCCTTTCGACATTGGGCGGCGAGGAAGAGGGCAGCGCAGGCGGTGGCAAAAAGGATGGCGGCAGGATAAGCGGCCTGACAAAAAAGCAGGGGGAGTCCGGTCAGGTCAGAGGGGTATTCTTCCGCAAAGAGGGAGGTCTGGAATAGTATAACCCAGATGTTGTGGTTAGCCTCCCCGCTTAGGGCATGGAAAGGAAAGACAAAATGCCAGTCAGACAGGGAGGGAAGGCCGATTCTGGACCATATGCCATAGTTTCCGGTATACATAACAGAGGACTCCGTTGCGGAGGAAATCCCTGGTTTTACATGGAAGCGGAGCAGGTTACGGGCAATCCAGCTAAGGCCGATGGTTCCGGCTGTGCAGCCAAACAGGAAGTAGCGGAAAAGGCAACGGCGGATGGCCGGCTTGTTTCCTGTGCGCAGTTCATGGAGGAAGTCGCACAGGAATACAAGTCCCGTGGGAAGGGCAATTACGGCGGCATTGATTTTGCATAGTATGCCTAAACCGATGGAGATAGCGATAAGGAGCAGGTTTAGGCAGGTTTTGTCCTGGAGCCACCGGAGGGTGGCGAGGATGGCGGCGGTCAGCAGGAGGGTGGAAAGCATGTCATTGTTTACGCTGCCGGACATAATGGTCAGGGCAGGATGGATGGCAACCAGTAAAAGCCCGGCATACAGCCCTTTGCCTGTGGCGTTTATTCGTTTCAGGATACGGTAGGTAAGCAGCATAAGTAAACCTGAATAGAACAGCGGCAGGATCTGCAGGTTTTCAAAAGCCAAGTCTTCCGCCATGCCAAGGGAAGTCAGGAAAAAAAGCCAAAGGCCGGAAAGGATATAATGCAGGGGTGGGTGGTAATAGGAAAAATACTGGTAGGGATTTATGTCCGGCAGTTTATGGAATTTATAGATATATTCGATGTAGCCTATGTGCCCCGGGTTGATTTGGGGGCTGGCAATGCCGGTGTAAAAGCCTTCATCATGCTGTCTGTCGTACAGGCCGGACAACAAAACATACCAGCAGTGGAGCAGCATACCACAAAATAGAAGAAAGAAAACAACATGTTCTTCGCTTAGCGTGCGGCGGGAACGAAAAACAAGCAAAGCGGCAGAGGCGAGGGCAAAAAGAATCAGGCAACCGCCTGTGATGCAGCTTGCGGGGAGGGCGGCTAAGGATTGGACGCCCTGCATAAGGGTAGTAACGGCGCACAAAAGCAGAAGCATGGGCAGGAAGAAACGTTCTGTCTGAGGTTTGGCTGAAAGAGCATTGGCCTTCCGGGAAACAGGGGCTTTTGGGGAACGGGAGGCTTTATGGAATGCGGAGGGTTTTTTAGAAAGGGAGGCTTTGGGGTAATGGGAGGTTTTGTGGAATGGGGAGGATTTTTGGGAGAGAGTTTTATGCGGCATAATGTTAAATCCTTTCTGTATCTTATGGTATATGGCCCAGGTGCATAACGGATGCATTTTGTTATAATTTGCAGTTTTGCATGGGGCCTGCCTTCTGCCTGTTTCTCTGCCTGGCTCCGGCTGCCGGGTATGGGCGGCAGAGGTTATACTGCACAAGGCGGCAGGAGGAATTGTCAAATTGTGATATAATTCGTTTCATTATAGCATATTTCTTAATTTTTTTGTATAATAAGAAATGATAAAAACAGGAAAAATTTTTCGGCTGTTTTCATTTGCTTCTGATATGTCATTATGTTATAGCGCGCAAGCAATGGAATGGAGGTATGATGGAGAAGGGAACGTTCTGGGGAAAGAGTGGGGAAGGAGCTAAAGGGGGGAGCTTTGGGGGAAAGAAGGAAAATGTGCAATTGCGTGCGCTGTCTGCGGTGGGTATTTTGCTGGTGGTGGCGGGACATGCGGATTTTCCTGTCTTTGATTTAGGAGGGCTATTTCCTTACTATTCTTTTCATGTGGCTCTTTTTGTGTTTATATCCGGGTACTTTTATGAGGAAGAGGCTCAAAAGGCGGTTGGGGGATATTGTAAAAGGAAGTTATGGAGGTTGCTGCTTCCTTATTACATATGGAATGTATTTTATGGTCTGTTTGCCGGGGCATTGCGCAGGGGCGGATTTGCAGTGGGGCAGGGGATAGGGTGGAAAACATTGCTGTTAGAGCCGTTTTTGGGCGGGCATCAGTTTGGATGGAATTTTCCGGCGTGGTTTGTGCCGGCCTTGTTTAGTGTGGAGATGATAAACCTGGGGATGCGCAAAGCGCTGGAATGGCTGCATTTGAAAAAAGAGTGGATAATTTTGTCCGTATGCCTTATGATGGGGATAGGGACGGTCTGGCTTGCCAAAGGCGGGCATGTATGGGGATATTACAAATTTCCGGGGAGGCTTCTTTTTATGCTTCCTTGTTTTCAGATGGGACATTTTTATAAAAGCAGGCTGGAAAAATGGGATATTCTGCCCAATGGAGTCTATTTTGCCGGGGTGTTTGCGCTGCAATTGGCGATTGTGTTTACAAATGGCGGGCTGGCGTACAGTACGGTGTGGTGTACGGGATTTGCCAACGGGCCGTTAACGCCTTATCTTACGATTGTGACAGGCATTGCGCTTTGGCTGCGTGTGGCGCGGATTCTTGCGCCGTTATTGGAACGGCTGCCGTTTGTGGAATGGGTGGGCAGGAACACATATGGGGTGATGATGCACCATATCCTCGGTTTTTTGGCAGTGAAGGGGATTTTGTACGGAATCAGCGTTTTAACGCCTTGGTGTGGGGATTTTGACAAAGCGGCATTTCTGGCGGACGTCAATTATGTGTATGTGCCGGGAGGCGTGGAGGCGTTCCGGTGGGTGTATGTATTCGCCGGGATTGGAGCGGCGTTTTTGATACAATGGTGCGAAAGGCGGATGTTAGGAAGACGGGGCGGGGCGGACGCTTCCTCTTTTCGTGGGTGATGTTTTACACAGGAAGATATGATGCAGAGCTTTTGGAGCGCGTGTGCAGGCGGTTGGCAGGGATAGGGAAGCTTGGCACGTGCGGTGGGAACGGAAGGAATGGAATCGTGAGAGCGGGTTGTGGGAAAGGAATGGGAATGCGGCGCGTGCGGTAAGAGGGGAACGGAGGCAGTGGGAAGGGAATGGAGGAGCGTGGGATATGATGTCAGGAAAGGGAAAATGGAAAGCATGGGGCAGAGGCAGGAAGCCGTGGGAGGCATGGCTGGTTTTGCTGGCAATGGCATTTGCGGCGGAAATATTTCTGTTTAATTTCTCGGCCTGGAGGAGTCTGTTCGCCCGGGATGGGATGGAATTTAGGGATATACGGGTGGAAGGCGGCGCAAAGGTAGCGTCGGACATTAGTAAGGAGCCGGCGTACGAAACGGCGGAAGGACTTTTGACGCTGTATATAGATGACCTGGTAAACGACCGGAAAATACATAATCTGCGGATGGAGCTTGCGGTTTCCGAGCCGGGGGCGATGATTCCATATACGGTGAGCCTTTCCGATGAGGGAAATTATTATCCTTATTCCCTGCCGGAACGGATATGGGCGCCTGGGCTTGTGAAAACCCATTATGTCCGTCTGCATCCGGCCGGGAAAGTATCAGGAATGAGTATACAGCTTACGGTTCCCGCCGGATGTCTGGTGGCGGTGGAAAGCGTCTGCGCCAATGTTAGGGCGCCGTTTGCATTCCGCCTGGTGAGGGTGGTTCTGGCATGGGTGGCTTTGTTGTTGACATATTATGCCAGGGCAGTGGGAAGAGGGAGCATGGAAGCCGGGAAGTGGATTGGGTCCGGGAGACAAAGGGCGGTGACGGCGGCTGCAATCCTGCTGTTAATAGGCATGGCATGGGCGTTGACCCAGGTGAATCCAATCTGCGTGGAGTCTCCCTGGCCGCATCATAAGCAGTACCAGGAGTTGGCGGAGGCCCTGGCAGACGGAAAGGTGAGCCTGGCCGCACAGCCTTCCGAAGAGCTGCTACAGGCAGAAAACCCGTATGACACGATTTACTTACAAGCCAATGGGATTCCATACCAGGCCGATTATGCATTTTATGAAGGGAAGTATTATGTTTATTTTGGGATTGTGCCGGAACTGCTGCTTTATCTGCCATGTTATCTGCTGACCGGGCGTCATTTGCCGAATTATATGGCGGTGTTTCTTTTTTACAGCGGATTTATACTGGCAGTGTTTGCGCTTTACCGGGAAGTGGTCAAACAGTGGTTTGTGAATACCCCATTTTTTCTCTATATACTGGCCTGTGCCCTGACTGTTTGCAGCGGGAATTATTTATTTGTCATTGCCCGGCCTGATTTGTATGACACACCGATTATGGCAGCCAATATGTTTACGGCTGCAGGGTTGTGGCTTTGGATTAAAGGAAAATATACGCTGCATCCTAAGCATAAGAAAATCGCTTATCTGTCCGGTTCGCTGTGCATGGCGTTGGTGGCGGGCTGCCGTCCGCAGATGTTGCTGTTTTCCTTCCTGGCCGTGCCTCTTTTTTGGGAAGAGACAGTGAAAAGACGGGAGCTGTTTGGAAAAAGAAACCTTTTGGAAACTTTTTCCATTTGCCTGCCTTATGCGTTGGTGGCGGCGGGGATTATGTATTACAATGCGATACGGTTTGGGTCGCCCTTTGATTTTGGCGCGGCTTACAGCTTAACCAGCAATGATATGACAAAGCGGACTTTCAGCCTGCACCAGGCTTTGCTTGGGGTATGGCATTATTTCCTGAAGCCTCCTGTGGTGGAGAGCGAATTCCCGTTCCTGCAGGGGATACAGATTGCGTCGGGGACTTATATGGGCAGGCTGAATGCGGAATATACCTATGGGGGGATTCTGGTATGCAATGCGTTTGCATGGCTGTTGGCGCTTTTGGGGCGTGAGAAAAGGATATTGAAACACAAAGGGATTTACGCGTTTGCGCTGGTGAATCTGGCGGCGTCGGCGGCGCTGGGGGTTGTGGATGTGACCGGGGCTGGGATTTTGCAGCGTTATATGGTGGATATGGTTTGGGGAATATTGTTTGTGTCTGTGTTTGTGCTGTTTTCGCTGTGGGAGGTGAGCAATGGCGCAGGAAGACGCAGGAGTTTCATGATGCTTTTGGGGGGGATTTGCGTACTGCAGGGGCTGTATGGCCTTGGGGTTGTGATGGGGAACGGGGATTTGAGCGTAAATGTGCTGGGCTCTAATCCGGAGTTGTATTATTATTTGAAAAGTCTGTTGATGTTTTAAGCGGATGGGCGCAATTCCAATGGGATTCGTGTATGTAGGCGGCGCGCTGCCCTCAATTGATTTCGTGAAAAGGGGAGGCAAGGGGT